>OW818634.1:0-895742 GCA_942492765.1 uncultured bacterium | reverse complement strand
GGGCAAAATATTTACCTATATAGCTTGCCATAGAGTTTTAAGTTTGTAAACTAGCCTTGACATTTTCTTATAAAAGTTCTAATATTACTAGAATTGTATCGTAACTTAACATCAAAAACCCCAAAAATAATGAAAATAAGTGAACAAGATTTGCGCGATCCGGACAATAAGATCCTGATCATCCTGCCGAACATGAATGACAGCATTATCGCGGCTGCTCTTATGATAAACGTCATCGATCGGACGGATGTTTCCGTCATCTTCATGGGCAACGATAAGATAGACGAGCTAAAAATATGCTCGAAGATAAAGAAGATTTATCTTCTCGGCATCGGCCCGCAGAATTGCGGAAGCTCCCGTCTCGCTAGCTTCCTGAATGCCCACCGGGAAAAGATCTATTTCTGGGTAAATAATTGCTCCAATCTTGACCATGCCCTATCTGACGCCGCCATGCAATGCCCGAATCTGAGCGTCACTTTCGGCAACAAGCCGTGCCTGACTCAATTCTTGATAGACGTCTTCAGGATAAACGACATCAGGCAAGATTGGCTCATCACTATGGACGCTTTATCTAACCATAAGAAGACCTTCCCTAATGCTATGGCGCTCCGTTTCCAGAAGGCCGCTTATGCCGCCGAAGTCATGGCCCAATACAACAATAGCTATGACCTGACAGCTGATACCAGGATACACCTGCTCAGCGAACTGCTATCGGATTCCGTCAGCGAAAGGATCGATAAGATAATGAAGATGCATCAAAAGATCAAGGAGGAGAATAAGAGCATGGTCGATAATCTAGATGAACGCGTCCTAAGATTAACACCGGCTTGCGGTCTGATCATCCAGCACAAGCGGATCTTCGATCGTAAGAAGATTTTCGGAGAACTATTATCCGAATTCAATCCCGCGATGATCCAATATTTGGATATCAAAGGAAATCACCTGACCGAAATAATGATGGTCAAAGACCTTAAGGACAAGATTGAAGCGGTCGCCGAAGCTCTCAGAGATGCCGACTATAAGGTCTGCAAGGATAAATCTAAGATCACTGTCAAAGGAGATTGGCAGGCCATAAGGAATATAGTCGTTTCCGAACTGAGCCTCTAACCTATTTCTGCCTTAACCGGGAAAACAGCCGCTACCAGCGCTTGTTTCCCGGTTTTTTTATGTTATAATGAACCCATAAAAATATGCTCGACCTCAGCACTGAAAAATCATATTTCGATAAAGGCTTCCGGCTCATCGGCGGCGTGGATGAGGCTGGCCGCGGCCCTTTGGCCGGACCGGTCGTAGCTGCCTGCGTCGTCATCGGCCCTGATTTCCAGATTGACAGCTCTGACTTAGAGCTGATCGCCGACTCGAAGAAGCTGACTGCTAAGAAGCGCGAATACCTTTTCCATGTCATCAAGGAGAAAGCCTTGGCTGTCGAGATCGGCGTCGTCAATAGCGGCACGATCGATAAGATCAATATCCTCCAAGCGTCTTTCCTAGCTATGCGCCGCGCTATTAAGAAATTACCGCTCGAACCCGACTATATCATCACTGACGGCAGCTTCAAGATTCCAAAACTGAAGACGCCACAAAGCGCTATCGTCCGCGGAGACGCGACTGTCTGGACGATCGCCGCCGCTTCAATCATCGCGAAAGTCAGCCGCGACTGGATGATGACGGAAATCGACAAAGAATATCCGCAATATCAATTCGCCAAGCATAAGGGCTACGGCACTAAAGACCACATGAATCTATTGAAGCAGCACGGCCCCTGCCCCTTGCACCGCTTCAGCTTCGCCCCGGTCAAAGAGGCGAATAAAAAATAACAGCCGCCTGTCAGGCAGCTGTTTTTTTTAAATTCAAGAAATTATCATTTATCAAGCGCGCTGCTAAAGAGAAAACTCTTTCTCTGTTCCATCAGCCATATCCTTGATCTTATACATTCCCCGCGCAGCCTCGTCTTCTCCCATGATAGCGACTCGAGAGATGCCCTTCTTATTGGCGAATTCCAGAGCCTTGCCGACTTTCTGCTCTTCCAGACCGACAAGCACGTTCTTGCCTTGGCCGCGCAGCTCTTTAGCTAAGCGATTAGTTTCAGGCGCCAAGGACGATTTGAGCAAGGGCAGATAATACTTATCCGGAGCTGAGGCTCTGATACCCTCGGTCAATTGCCAGCTTTCCAAGAACAGCCGGGTCGTCTCATCGCCTGGAGCAAAGCCGACGGCCGGAAAGTTCTTCTCACCGAAAATATCCGCTAGACCATTATAGCGGCCGCCGCCGAACATAGCGCGATTATTTTCCGGGTTCTTATCAAAAACTTCAAATACCAAACCGTCATAATAATCAAAGCCGCGGATGACCGCCGGATTAAAGGCGATCAATTCGCCATAGCCAGATTCATCTAAAGTCCGCATGGTCTCAGCCAATTCCTTGAAGCCGATATTATCGCTGACGCCCGGCAGATTACTGCTCAGCTCTTCCAGCGTTCGGCTAGCCATAAACTTCTCAATGACTAGTTGCGCTTTCTTATCTAATCCAGCCTTTTCTAAGCGTTCCTTGATTGCCGCCCTATCCAGCTTATCCCATTTATCTAAAGTGCGGACGACAGCGGTCTTGTCGGCGGCTGATAACTGATTAGCGCCGCTCAGATCGAGGACCGCATCGATTAACTTCCGGTTATTAAGAGATAAGACAAAAGAGTCTTGGGGCGGATCGAACTCTAACATTATATCCAGGGCTAATTGCACAATCTCGATATCGGCGGAAAGCACATCGCTGCCGAAGACGTCGCAATTCAATTGCCAGAACTCACGGTTGCGTCCGCGCTGCGGCTTCTCGTTGCGCATGAAGTTCGCAATCGAAAAATATTTCAAAGGTTTAGGGCTAGACGCGTAAACTTTGGTCACCATGCGGGTAACCGACGGCGTCATCTCCGGACGGATAGATAATTCCCGACCGCCTAAGTCCTGGAAGGTCACCAGCTCTTTCCCGCCGATATCCTCGCCTGATTTCGCGCGATAGATTTCCGCGCTTTCGACTAATGGCGTCAGGTACTCCTCGAAGCCGTAGCGCAAACAGACGCGGCGCCAAGCGTCAAAGATATATTTCCGTATCAGAAACTCTTCCGGCAGCCAGTCGGACGTTCCCTTAGGTTCTTGGTTGGATAGTTTTTGATACATGACTGGCTTTAGTTTGAATTAATTACTTTCTTTGTCATCGGGCCGAAATAGCCTGTAGCCGGAAGATTATTAGCGGCCTGAAACTTAATGAGAGCTTTCCGAGTTAAAGATCCGAAGTAGGTAGTTTCTTGCCCAGTCGCCCCTGAACCGGTCGCAGCAACTGCGAAGCCAGTAGAGTTTAAGAATTTTTGTAATTCCTTAACGTCTGATCCGGTCGTGCCCACGGTCAAATTACGTACTAAGACGGCCTTTACTTCGGGGCTGACGGCCACTGCGGTATTAGCGGCTGTCTTTATTCCTGAGCCCGACGAAGATCCGTTAGCGGCTCCAGGAGCAGATGAGGTTACACTTTCTGCTACAACCGGAGTTGTGGTAGCGGCCGATACTTTAAGAACAGAAACCTTGAGATCTGTGCTAGAAGCAGTTAGGATGGCACTCGTACTGGAAGCCGTCAATATCTCGTTCGTGCTGGAGGCGACAACGCTCGGACTAGAAACAGACAGGACGCTACTGCTAGTATCTAGAGAGGAGACAGCGGCGGTAGCAGCCACTGGGGCCGCTGAAGTTGCTGCGGGAGCGGCGGCCGCCGGAGCTGGCACTGATACGGTCGTATATGTATACCAAGGGTTGGTAAAACCGGTCTTATCGCTAAAGTAATATACCTTAAAGTTACCAGCGGCGCCTTGAAAGACACCGGCGCCCATCGTAGGGGCGTTGCCAGAAAAATTAGCCGCAGCCAAGGTCCGACAATTCTGAAAAGCAGCTACCTCAATATTAGTAACATTGCTCGGGATAGTCACGCTTGTTAATCTCGGACATTCATAGAATGTGGCGCTACTGATATTAGTTATGCCGGTACCCAAAGTTACACTCGCCAAATTAGAGCATTTTTTAAAGGCGCTTTCGCCGATGCTAGTGACGCTGTTAGGAATAACTACGCTAGCTAAAACAGTACAGCCACGAAAGGCGGCGGCGCCGATACTAGTCAAGCCGCTGCCGAGAGTCAAGCTGGCTAACTGCGCGCAATTAGCGAACGCATAATTGCCAATACTAGTAACGCTGTCTGGAATATCTAGGCTGGTAATATTGATGCCATGGAAAGCATACTGCCCGATAGTAACCACGCCGTTAGGGATAGTTATACTAGTCAAGCCGGTGCAACCGTAAAAAGCGTAATCGCCGATACTGGTCACGCCATTACCGATAGTGACGCTAGTCAATCCTGTATAGCCCTTAAAAGCGCTTTCGCCGATGCTAGTGACGGTATTTGGTATTACATAAGAACCGGACTTGCCGCTCGGAAATATTAAAATAGCGGTCTTGCTTTTATTATACAGAACCCCATCCTCGCCGGCATAAGTTGAATTATTGCTGTCTACGATAATTTCAGCCAAACCAGTGCAGCCGTAAAAAGCGTTGTTTCCGATAGTGGAGACGCTCTGGCCAAAAGTAATGCTCGCCAGTCCGGTGCAGCCCTTAAAAGCGCTTTCACCGATGCTCGCTACGCCAGCGCCGAGATTCAAGCTGGTCAGGCCAGTACAATACGCAAAAGCGTTATTTCTAATTTGAGTTACGCTATTAGGAACGGTATAAGCTCCCGAGATTCCACCGGGATAAGTGACGAGGACGGTCTTGTCTTTATTGAACAAAACGCCATTCTCACTAGAATAGCTCGAATTATTGCTATCTACGGTAATCTGAGTTATACCAGAGCCTTGAAAAGGAGAGTAGCCGATGCCGGTCAAAGTGCTAGGCAGCGCGATACTAGATAAGCCCGTGCAGCCTTTAAAGGCGTCGTCACCGATAGTCTTAATACCCTCGGGAATAACCACGCTAGTCAAGCCAGTGCGATTAGCAAATGCACTATTGCCAATACTGCTCACGGGGAGGCCTCCTAATGTGGCCGGGATAGTAATAGCTGAATCAGAACCGATATAGCCGGTAACTTGAGCGGTCTGATCGCTTAAAGTCGTATACTCGAAATCACCTTCGGTTGCTGCCTTGACAGTTGCAGCAGTCAGGACGAACATCAATAGCCCTAAGGCGGCTACCAATGAGTTTTTCAGGACTCTCTTCATAAGTTTGATGAAGTTATTAATTAAATAATTTTTTAAAAAATATATAAAATAAAATACCTATAGATATTATAGCATGAAATAGGTATTTTTAAACTAAAATTAACTCTTATCTGTGGAAAAGAAAGTTGTCAATACCCCTTATTTTAAGCCTAGCGCCTTTCGCGTTATCGGACCGAAGTAGCCGACAGCTGGAGTTATCTTGTTAGCCTTCTGAAATCTAATGAGAGCCGCTCTGGTAGCAGCGCCGAAGTAGGCAGTCTCTTTCCTCGGAGAGCCGGCACCGACCTTGGCGACTATGAAGCCATTGGCATTAAGATATTTCTGAAGCTCTTTAACATCTGGACCGATCATACCGCTAGAAAGATTGCGCTTGAAAAGGTATTTAACCATCTGAACGACAGGAGTCGAGGTCGTGGTCGCTTCAGCCTGCGCTTCCTCGATGCCCAAGAGGGCGCGGACAGTAAGTTCGACTCTGTTCACCCAAAGGTCAGCGAACTTAATCTCGATATCTTTAATCTTATCGCCATCGAGATCTAGCTGAGCGGCTTGTCCTAGCTGGAGATTAACAGTCTGAGGAGCGGACTGGATGGTTAATTGGATATTATTATTGAAAAGATCAAGGTCATTAACAAAAAGAGTATGTGTCTCCGAGCCGCCAGAAACAATACTGGGGATATTGAAGCTAGCGTTGGCGTTGATATAAGTAAGGAGATTCGTTCCCTGGGAAGTAACGGCGCCGATATTGCCGGACTGATTCATGCTGACAATGACAGTATTAGCGCCATGTCCGACAGCAGGCAATGAAATCGGCGCTCCGCCGGAATTAGCATTGCTATTATTATCGTTGCCGGAATTACTATCTTCGGCCGGCATCGCGATAACTGTTAGCGTAAAAGCTTTTGTATCAGTGATAGCCCCCTTCGCAATCGTCGCGGTCATGATGACGGACGCGTTCCCGGCTACATGGGTCGGACGCGTGACTGTCTGGCCGTCGTGAGAAACGACCCCGGGAGTATCGGAAACCCAAGTGATAGTCGAGCCGTTCGCGCCAGAGGCCGGTAAGGGGTTCGTCAGGGCGACTGTTATATTAGAGAGGCCGGAATTAGTTCCTTGAATAGAGCCAGAGACTAGACTGCTCTTATCGGCAGCGACAAAAGCGATATCAGGATTAGGCAGAGCGATGATTGTTAACGTAAAGGCTTTTGTATCAGTGATAGCTCCCTTCGCAATCGTCGCGGTCATGATGACGGTCGCGCTGCTAGACCCATAAGCCGGACGCGTGACTGTCTGACCGTCGTGAGATACGACTGCCGGGCTATTAGAAACCCAGGTAATGGCTGAGCCATTGGCGCCCAGGGATGGCAGGGGGTCGGTCAAAGCAACCACGACGTTAGCAAGATCGGCGTTAGCGCCCTGGATCGAGCTAGCCACTAAACTACTCTTATCGGCAGCGACAAAAGCGATATCAGGATTAGGCAGAGCGATGACTGTTAACGTAAAGGCCTTAGTGTCAGAGGCGGCGCCATGAGTGATAGTCGCAGTCATAGTGACAGTCGCATTACTTGCTCCATAAGCGGGTCTGTTCACAGTCTGGCCGTCGTGAGAAACGACCCCGGGAGTATCGGAAACCCAAGTGATAGTCGAGCCGTTCGCGCCAGAGGCCGGTAAAGGGTTCGTCAGGGCGACTGTTATATTAGAGAGGCTGGAATTAGTTCCTTGAATAGAGCCAGAGACTAGACTGCTCTTATCGGCGGTAACTATAGTCGCATCCGACATCACCGTATCAGTAGTATATGTATTCCAGGCATCTGCAAAGCCGGCCTGGCCGCTAAAATGATGTATTGTGAATTCTGCAGCGCAACCATCAAATACACTAACCCCGACTGAGACGGCATCGCCTAGAAAATAAGCTCCGGCCAAGGAAGCGGCGTTATAGAAAGCGCCTTCTCCAATATTATCGACACTGCCAGGAATGGTTATACTAGTCAGACCGGAATTTTCAAAGGTATGATAACCGATACTGATTATGTTGTCTGGGATAGTTATGCTAGCCAAGGAAACAGTATTAGAAAAAACATTATCATAAATATACTGCAAGCCGCTACCGATAGTGACACTAGATAAATTAGAACAGCCATCAAACACATAATAACCGAGAGAGCTGACAGTATTAGGAATAATGATGCTAGTCAGGCCGGAGTTCTGAAAGGCATAATCATTGATGCTGGTCACGCTAGCCGGGATAGTGATGCTAGTTAAAGACGCACAATTGGAAAACATCCCCGGGCTAATTGAACCTAAGCCGGTCCCGAAAGTCACACTGCTTAATCCAGCCCCCTGAAAGGCATAATCGCCGATGGTCGTCACACTATTAGCAATAGACACGCTAGTTAAAAATGCGCAACCGGCAAAAGCATAAGCCTCAATGCTGGTCACGCTGGCGAGAATCGTATAGGTTCCAGACTTGCCGCCAGGAAAAACGATAAGAGTTGTCTTATTCTTATTAAACAGCACTCCGTTTTGAGTGGAATAATTGGCATTACCGGCGCCGACCGTAATGGCAGTGAGCCCAGAACAACCATTAAAGACAAAGGAGCCGATAGCAGAAACGCTGTCAGGGATACTGACGCTAGTTAATCCGGAATTCTGAAAAGCATAATTACCAAGGCTAGTAATGGTGGAGGGGATAGTTATACTTGTTAGGGATGAACAGTCGGCAAACATGCTGGCGCTGATATCCGTTATGCCGCTACCGATAGTTACGCTGGCTAATCCGGAACAGCCCTGAAAAGCGGAAGCGCCGACAGAAACGACACCGTCGGGAATAACTATGCTGGTCAGTCCGGAACTCTGAAAAGCGTAATCGCCGATACTGGTCACGCCGGCCGGAATAGTTATGCTGGCTAAAGACGCACAGCTAGAGAATACGCCGATGCCGATTTCGGTCACACCGCTGCCAAAAGTTACATCGGTCAATCCGGAGCTCTGAAAAGCATATTCGCCGATACTGGTGACGCTATCAGGGATAATTATGCTAGTTATTGTATCAACTCCGGATAAGGCATAGCTAGCGATACTGGTTACCGGAACTCCTTCTAGGGTGGCCGGGATAGTAGCCGCACCGCCTGTTCCTATGTAACCTGTGATTTGCGCCGCACCGTCAGCGATAGTATAAGAAAAATCCAGAGTTTCCGCTAACACTGTCAAAACAAAAGCCTTGGTATCAGAGGCAGCGCCATGAGTGATAGTCGCAGTCATGGTGACAGTTGCATTACTTTCACCATAGGCCGGCCTGACTACAGTCTGGCCATCATGAGAAACCACTGCCGGAGTATTGGAAACCCAAGTGATAGTCGAGCCGTTAATCGTCCCGAGCGATGGCAAGGGGTCTGTCAACGGAAATTTTACGTTGGCCAGATTAGTATTTGTCCCTCTGATAGAATTGTCGACGAGAACGCTCTTATCAACGGCGACCTTAGCGGCATCGAGGCTGGCCGCCGCGACGGTCGTATAGGTATACCAAGGATTAGTGAAACCGGTCGCGCCGCTGATGTAATATATCTTGAAGCCGGCAGCGTTGCTGAGAAAAACCGTCGTGCCCATAGTCGGAGCATTGCCCAAAAAATAGGCGGCGACCGAACGCGTATTACTCCTGAACGCCGTATTGCCGATACTGGTGACGCTAGCTGGAATAGTCACGCTAGTTAAGTTAGAGCAATTATAGAAAGCATTATTGCCGATAGTAGCCACGCTGCTGCCGATGGTCACGCTAGTCAAGCCGCTGCAACCCTGGAACGCGCTGACGCCGATGCTGGTAACGCCGCTGGGAATCGTTATGCTAGTCAGGCTGTAACAATTCAAGAACATGCTGACCGGAATACCAGTAATGCCGCTCCCGATGGTCGCGCTGGCTAAGTTAGAACAATCTTGAAATACGTTGTTGCCAATAGTGGTGACGCTATTAGGGATAGCTATACTGGATAAACTAGAACAGCTCTGGAAAGCATAGCTGCCGAGACTGGTGACTGTCGTCGGAATCGTTACTGCTGATAAAGCAACACAGCCATAAAAAGCGGAATTTCCGATACTAGTGACACCGACGGGAATCGTGACTCCAGTTAAATCAACAGCGCTATAGAAGGCAGAGGCCTCAATAGTAACGACACTAGCGGGAATCACATAAGCTCCTGATTTGCCGCTCGGATATCTTATAAGAGAGGTCTTATCTAAGTTGAAGAGCACTCCGTTCTCGCTGGAATAAGCGGTATTGCCGACACTCACGATAATCTCAGTCAGGGCGGAGCAGCCTTGGAAGGGCGCGGAACCGATGCTAGTGACGCTGGCCGGAATAGTTATGCTTGCCAAAGACGTACAATTAACAAATACGCCAGCGGCTAAGGTCGGAACGTTGGCGCCGATAGTGGCGCTAACTAAGCTAGAACAATTCTGAAAAACATAGTCGCCCAAGCTGGTCACGGAATCAGGAATAATTATACTAGATAAGCCAGTACAATTTTTAAAAGCGGCATTACCTATAGTAGTCACGCTAGTAGGAATAATCACGCTGGTTAGGCTGGACTGACTGATAAACGCATTCTCTCCGATATTAGTCACGGGCAGCCCGCCCAAGGTGCTGGGAATAGTGATGTCCCCGCCCGCGCCGATATAGCTATCAATCCGAGAGGTAGTGCCGCCGACAACGGTATAATTATAGTCCCCTTCCGTAGCCGCTTGAACAGCAACGGCGGACCATATAAAAATTAATAACCCTAAAATTATAGATCCCAAATTCCAAAATATTTTTTTCATAGTATAAACCTAAACAAAACACTTACAAAAAGCATTTTGTATTATTATAACACTTATAAACCCGACCAGGCAACCCGAGCATATTAAAGGTTAGCCCAAAAAGATATTTAATCGCTCTTTACTAAAAATTTAGATATCCTTAAGCCCGGCCCTTTTATAATGAAGGCATTATTAACTAATAAAAACCTATGAAGATCCTTATCATCGACGATGAGCCGGCCATCGTCCAGTTCCTAAAAGACGGGTTAGAAGCGAATATGTATGTCGTCGAAAGCGCGCTCGACGGCGAACGCGGCGCTTTCTTGGGACGGACTGGGACCTACGACCTGATTATTCTTGATTACATGCTGCCGAAATTAAACGGTTCAGAGGTATTGCAAGAGATACGCCAAGAGAACAAGCATGTCCCGGTCCTGATGCTGACGATCAAATCAGAGCTCAAAGACAAGGACGAGCTGTTCCGTCTCGGCGCTGATGATTATCTGACTAAGCCTTTCCTGTTTGAAGAGCTTCTGCTCCATGTCCGCGCTATCTTGAAGCGGCCGGCTAAAGCCGAAAGCGGCTTATACAAGGTCGATAATCTGACCCTGAATACGCAGACTAAGATAATCCGCCGCGGCAGCCAGGAAATATACCTGACGCGCCGCGAGTTTGCCTTGCTCGAATATCTGATGATCAACCGCAATAATATCGTTTCGCGCAACCAGATTCTCGAGCATGTCTGGGACTATAATGCCGATCCTTTCTCTAATTCTGTCGAGACGCATATCGCCAGCTTGCGCCGAAAATTGAATAGCGGACGGCGCCGCAACCTCATCCATACTTTCACCGGCCGCGGCTATAAGCTCTCCCTCAATAAGCTGAACGCACGCTAAAACGAATACCATTCTTTAAAAAAAAGTTCATATTGCTTAGAATATGAACTTTTTTCCTTTTATCTTTTCAGGGAGATATTCCTGATTAGAATCGTCTTCAAGCGGCGTATATTTATAATCCTTACCATAGCCGATATCTTTCATGAGCTTGGTCGGCGCGTTGCGCAGATGCAGCGGCACGGACAGATTACCTGATTCGCGCACTTCCTGAAAAGCGCGATTGAAGCCCATATAAGCGGCGATGCTCTTGGGCGATTTAGCCAGATAGATGACGCAATGCGCCAGATTCACGCCGCATTCGGGCAGACCGGTCTTATGGCAGGCTTCATAGGTCGCGGTCGCGAGCATGAGCGCGCTATTATTCGCCAGGCCGACATCTTCGGAAGCGAAACGGATCAAGCGGCGCGCGATATAGAGAGGGTCTTCCCCCGCTTCGATCATGCGCACCATATAATACAAGGCGGCGTCGGCGTGGCCGCCCCGCATGGATTTATGCAGCGCGGAAATCAGATTATAATGTTCTTCCCCGCTCTTGTCATAAAGCAGGTTCGGCTTATTGATTATTTCCTTAATTAGGGCCGGAGTAATTTTCGCGTCCGCCTCGATCGCGCTCTCCAGGATATTCAAGGCCTTGCGCGCGTCGCCGTTGGCGAATTTAGCGATGAGAGCCGCGCTCTCGGCATTTATCTTAGCTTTCAATTCTTTGGCGGTGCGAGTGATGATCAGAGCCAGATTATCGGCAGCTAGGGCTTCAAGAATTATGACCTTAGAGCGCGAGAGCAAAGCGCCGTTGACGGCGAAGCTGGGATTTTCCGTCGTCGCGCCGATGAGCACAATCGTGCCGTTCTCGACTTGCGGCAGGAGAGCATCCTGCTGCGCCTTATTCCAGCGATGGATTTCATCAATAAAGAGGATGGTCTTAATCTGCAAACGCTTGCTTTCCTTGGCCCGCTCGACGATCGCCTTCAGATCCTTGACGCCACTCGAAGTCGCGGATAATTCTATGAATTCCGCCTTGGTCTCCTTGGCGATTATAAAAGCCAGGGTCGTCTTACCGCTCCCGGGAGGACCCCAAAAAATAAGAGACGGGACCTTATCATTCTTGATCGCCTGATAGAGCCAGCTCTTCTCGTTAATGATTTTTTCTTGACCGACGAATTCCACCAGGGTCTTAGGGCGGAAATAGGTCGCCAAAGGAATATCTTTTATCATAATAGTATCTCTATTCTAGCTCTTTCGGGGTAAAAATTGAAGATTGACAAAATAAGCGCATAATGCCATAATCTCTTGATAATTGCACGTTAACAAAATCAAGTATAAACCCCAAAAAAAATCTTAAGCCATGGCAAAAAATCAAGTCTTTTCTGACGAGACCAGAAGAATAATAAAAAAAATATTCTGGATTCTCTTTGCGATCACTATCCTTCTCTGGATGGCTGATATCCTAACCGGCAGCGATTATTCGATAGCCTGGAATGCGAAAATCTGGTATTTCACCGGCGTCCTGATCTATATCATCGGCGGCGGCGGAATCACTTTCGAAGCAAATGACGAGAATATCAAGGGTCCGGTAAGATACTGGCTGAATGGATTGTGGTTCATTAATATCACTTTCATTTCCGTGTCGATTATCGGGCTGATTATCAACTTTTTCTTTTATCTGTTCCACTGGTTCGAATTCTTCTCTCTTCTGCCCCTGCCTATCCAAACCATCCTCGGATGGCCGTCGATAATCGGAGCCGTAGTCTTTATTATTCTAACAATAGGATTCGCCGCCATCAAAGAGGATATCTTACCAACAGAAGATTACGAATAAATCCGAACCCAAATTAAAAACCACTAAACATGAGACCAGTTATCAATCTAAAGCACAAGCTTGATCCGATATCGATGCAACAGCCGGTTTCGCTATCAAGATTAATCTTCGAGACAGCTCTAGGATTGTCCGCTCTTTTTTTCATTGCCTTCTGGCTGGACGATACCATGAATATTAACAGTCGCGATAAGATCATAATCTGGTTCTTTTCCGGCTTGGCTGCCTATCTGATTATCGGTGCTATCCTGATATTCAGTAAGAGGGACTTCGAGGTCTTCGAATATGTTCTGGCGGCGAACGTCATCGTCGCCATAGCTCTGCTCACCGGATATATCTTTAATCTATTCGCGATCTTCTCTTGGCCTTTCCCGACTCTCTTCGGGTGGCCCGCCATCACCGCTCTAATCATCTTGATGGTCATGACCTTGCTCGAATTGATCTTCTATTTCTTTGCCTTCAGATTCGTGCCTTGAGAGAACTTACGAAACAAAAGCCCTGAAAAAAACAGGGCTTTTTTATTTTTCCTATCTGCTTGATAGCCGGGAATATCAGGGCTAGAAATGCCTCTTCGGCTTGATGAAGGACTTGAATAGGACCGGAACGATGAAAAGCGTCAGGAAAGATGAGAGCATCAGGCCGAAGATGACGGCGCCGCCGAGAGCGCGCCACATCTCATTAGAAAGAGTAATGGGCAAGATACCGAGAATCGTGCAGATCGAAGTGATGAAAATCGCTTCTAAGCGCGACTTGCCAGCGTCGACGATCGCGTCGTTGAACTCGATGCCGCTATTAAGATTGAGATTTATCTTATCCATCAGGATAATCGCATTCTTGACGACGATGCCGCAGAGAGCCAGGATGCCGATAAGACCCGGGAAAGACAGGTTCAAGCGAGAAATGGCTAGGCCGAAGAAAACGCCGATGAGGGCGAGCGGGATAGTCACTAGCACGATGCCAGCTTTCTTGAAGGAATTGAACTGGATGATGAGCGTCGAAATGATAAGCAAGAAGGCGACGACCATCGCGCGCAGGATTGACATGACCGATTCGGTATTCTGTTCGCTCTCGCCGCCGTAAGTGATCTCATAGCCGGACGGAAACTTATAATCCTTTATCTTCTTCTGGAATTCAGAAACGACCAGCGTCGAATTAGCGCCGCCTTTCAGGGTCGCGGTCAAGAGAACGGTTCGGCGCTGATTGATGCGAGTGATAGTAGCGACTGACGGCTTCAGCTCGATAGTCGCCACGTCTTTCAAGAAAACGGGCTGATTCTTGGCATTTAAGATCTGTAAGTTCTGAATCGCTTCCAAGTCAGGAATCCGATCAGGCGCGAAGCGGGCTAGCACCTTGATCTCCTTGCCGCCAGTGATGACGGTCGTCACTTCGGTGCCGGTGATAGCCAAGCGCAAAGCCGAGCCGACATAAGCGGCGCTAAGGTCATAAAGCTCTAAGCGGGCCGGCGAAAGAGTAAAAGTATAATCAGCCGGGGAGTCCTTCAGAGAAATATTAGTCTTCGAGACATCAGGCAGGGACTTCAAAGGAATTTCCAATTCTTTAGCTACTCTATCAAGCTCCTGGAGATCGTCGCCAGCGATATTCGCCTGGAAGGCGGCGCCGGAAGGCGGTCCGCCGGAAGGAGCAGCGGCCTTGATGACCGCTTCCTTGATATCAGCGATATCAGCATTGATCTTATCAGCTAATTCATAGGCTTTGATATCGCGATCATCGGTCGGCGTCAGTTTTAAAGTGAAAGAAGCTAAGTGGGAAGAATTGCCTCCGGCGACTAGGCTATCGGAAGATCCGCCCTGGCCGACGATAGTCGTGAAGTTCTCGATTTCCGGATATTTATATAAACGCTCTTCGACGCGGCGGGCGATCTTATCAGTCTCTTCCAAATTGAGTCCGATCGGACCTTCTAGGCTAATATTTATCTGGGTCGAATCCGAGGCTGGAAAAAATTCGCTCTGAACTATTCCGGTCACCGGCAAAGCGACAGCGACTATAAACAGCCCGGCGACAAAAGCCAAAGTCTTGAAGCGCGCTTTCTTAGTCGTTATCAGGCGGCGCAGATATTTTTCATAGATAGGGAGAAAGACGTCGAAACGGATGATTCCGTGCATCAAGCGGTTGCCAAAATTATCATTATCATGGCTGCCTTGTTCGCGCAGCTTCTGCTTGATAAGCTCATCGCTCGCCCATTCGCGCGCTACCAATTCGCTATTGACGATAAGCATGGCCTTCCCTTTCTTCATGTACCAGGAAGCCAACGCGACGTCTACGCCTAAAAGGATCAAGGCTAATAATATTCCGACTAAGCCAGCTGAAACCGCTAAGACTATGGCTAGGATCAGGATGCCGGCAAAAAAGAAAGAGAATAATTTCCGCGTCAGGCGGATGCGCTCAAGGACGGCCGCGAGCGGATGATTGATGATGAGGGCGATGACAAGCGAAGAAATCAGAGTGACCGAGACCGTGATCGGAATTGATTTTATGAATTCTCCCATGATGCCGGTGGACATGAGGAGCGGCAAGAAAGCCCAGACCGTCGTCAAGGTCGTCGTTAACAGCACGACCTTGAAATCATTCAGGACTAACAAGACCGCCTCTTCCGGCGTAAATTTTCCGGTGCGCAAATATTGCTTGGTCGCGGAAACGACCACGATCGCGTCATCGACTAATAAGCCGAGCGCGAGGATAAGCGAGAACAGGGATAAGAAATTAAGGCTGATGCCGGTCCAGAGCATAACGCCGAAGGTCGCGAAAAATACTAGCGGCACGGCTAAGCCGGCGACGAGCGCCTCCTTGAAGCCGACAATCAGGAACAGGATCAAGAAGACGAGAATAATCGTCAATAAGAAATCATGCGTCAATTGATTGAAGCTGGTGTTGATTTCCTCGGACATATCGACAGTCACGTCATAATGCAAGCCGCTCGGCATCTTCTTAAGCTCAGCATCAAAAGTCTCCCTGACTTTGCCGGCTGTCTCGATGACATTGCCGCCGGTCTTCTTGATGATCTGCAGAGTCACGTTGCTGGAAGCATTCTGGCCGCCGGTCGACAAGCGAGAGAAAACGGTCTTCTTGATCGAAGCGTCTTTGACGGTCGCGATATCCTTAAGATAGATGATGGCGCCGGAATCAGTATGGATGATCGGGGTATCAGCCAGAACAGACGCGGTAAAGAAGCGGCCGTCAGCGCGCACCGGATAAGAATATTCCTGGCCCTCAAAGGTTCCGGCCGGAATAGCTAGGTTAGCGCCCTGGATCTTGGCGTTAGCCTGGATAGCGGAGAGGTTATATAAAGCCAATTTCTGCGGATCATATTCGACAGTGAATTCCCGCTCGTCGCCGCCGGAAATACTCACTTCGCGTACGCCCGGAATCTTTTCCAGTTCATCCTTGATCGTATCGCCAGCTTCGCGCAGGACAAAGCCGTCATAAGGCCCGGATAAGGACATAACCATTATCGGCGAATCATCCATGGATATCTCTTTCACGATCGGATCATTGGCATCGGCCGGCAATTTCGACTTGGCATTCGAGACCGCATCGCGCAGGCTTCTGATAGAATCATTGAGATCGGCCTTGGCATCGAATTCGACCGTGATCATGGAGATGGAGTTGGATGACTGAGAAGTTATCTTATCGACATTCTTCACTCCAGCGATTCCCGTCTCGATCTTCTTAGAGACTAGCTCCTCAATATCAGCCGGAGAAGCTCCAGGATACATCGTCATTACGACAGCGATCGGAATTTTCACTTCTGGATTCGATTCGCGCGGCAAGACGCTGAAAGCATAGATGCCCAGCCCAGTCAGGAGCATGATGAGCAGGATGACGACGCGGAAATTGACGATGAAAAAATTCAACCAGCTCTTGCGCAGCTCCGGATTGAATTCCAATTTCTCCAGATAAAGATGATCCGAAGTCTTGACTCCGGAATATTCCGCGGCGGCGCGCTCATCAATATCGACGGCGACGCCCATTTTCAGTCCATCATTCTTATGATTGATATTTATATCCATACGAGCTTATTGATTGCTTGGCTTATTGATTGAAAACTATGCTCTGTCCTTCTTCTAAAAGACGGTTGCCTTCCGTAATTATCATCGTCTCCGCTGGCAGGTCGACTTTGATGCGCGCCGACTCTCCCAAGACTTCTTGGATATCGACGCTAGCCTTCTTCGCCCTCCCGTCTTCCGCAATAAAGATATAATTTCCGTTCTGTCCGACAGTGATAGCGGCTAAAGGCAGGATGATAGAGCCGGCCGTCGTCGCCGTCTTGACCAATTCAAGCTTAACCGTCACGACCGTACCCAGGAATAATCCGGTCGAATCTTCTAATTTCACCTCGACCAAGAACCGGCGAGTGATAAGATCCGCTTGCGGCGAAACTGCGGCCACGAGCCCTGGATGTGAGACATTATTATCATCGACGACTGCTACTGGCAATCCCAAAATGATATCTTTCAAGTTATCAGCTTCGATAAAGAATTGGACCTTGATATTCTGCGTTTGAGAAATAGTCGCGACCGCTTGGCCTTGAGCGACTGCTTGGCCATCAGCGACAAAGACTTTAGTGACTGTGCCGTTTATCGGAGCGATAACGGAGTGGGCGTCATAAAGGCTCTGCAGAGCGACTAGCGCGTTATTATATTGCAATTCTGCCGTCTCGACTTGAGTCTTAGCGGCGTTGATCTGAGATTCGATCTTCACTTTCGCGTTATCATACTGATTCTGCGCCAAGTTAGCGACATACCCGGCCTGATTCTGCTGGCTAGTATTGCCAGATTTCAAATTAGATAAATTCTGCTTGGCAATCGCTTCTTGCTGGGAGGCGAGTTGATAGGCTTGGCGCAAGCTATCAAGCAAAGTCGTATTATTCAAATTGACGTTCACTAGCGCCTGCTTCATCCCATTTATCTGAGCGGCGGCGGCGTTGATCTGGGATTGATAACCGGAAACAGCCGACTGCAATCCGGACAAAGAAACTCCGGAAACGGAACTAGCGGGCAAAGCGGAAGAAGAGATGCTCTTATCCAATAAGCCTTTGGTAACATCGACCAAGGACTTGACTGCGTCGGCGACGATAATGACGTTATCGACATCTTCGGAAACGCTAGCCGGCTTCTTCTTCTGATAGGCGGCGTAAGCGTCCTTCGCGGCTTGATAAGCCTGTTTAGCGACATCGTAAGTGCTGGAATCAAGGGCGCCGAGATTGGAACGATAATCGATGGAGACGGTATTGTTGATATCGAACGCCGTGATGTTATTGATATTAGTGATAATGGCGCCGGCGGTCGAGACGACTGAACTAGCTGTCAGATCAGCGTTTGTCAGAGTGTCTTTAGCGCTCTGAACGGCTAATTTTTCTCTATTAACTAAAGTCGAACTAGCTTGCTCGGTCGCTATCTTAGCCGTTTCATAAGCGAGCTCCGCGCTCTTCAAACTTTCTTCCGTCGTAATATCAAGATTGCTCTGGCCTTTAGCCGCCTGATCACGGGCGATCTCGGCGCTGCGCAAATCCTTGACCGAAGAAACTAATAAGCTATTGTAGCTGTCTTTGGCTAAGCTATAGGCAGCTTCAGCGCTCGCCGCCGCATTCTTCGCCTGCTTGATCTGGTTAGTATTAAAATTAGAAGCATTGAAAGCAGGAGAATTAACATCGTCAATCTTCGCAAGCTCCTGGCCGAGGCTGACGGTATCGCCGACCTTGAATTTGGCTCCAGTCAAATTGCCGCTAGCCTTGGCGACTATCGTGGCCTCGCTATCAGCTACGACCATTCCCGGATAAGACAATCCCTGCCTGACGCTCAGGCTGTTGCCGACGGTCTGGCCTTTGACGGCAACTGGCGTCGGTTCTGATATCGGCGCTTCTACCTTAGAGCCGCAAGCGCTAAGAGCGAGGGATAAGGAGATTAATAGAGCGATCACTGATATTTGCTTTTTTTTCATATTTAAGATTCTTATTATTTATTCGAAGATGACTTTCAAGGCCAGCATGATGCCGATACCGACGATGATGCTGATCAATTGATATAAGGACTTACGGGCGGCCGTTTCTTTCTTCAATTCCGGAATCAAATCGGCGGTCGCGATATAGATGAAGCCGCCGGCCGTGAACGGGATTATCAGATCAGAAAAATTATTGATGCGCGCGCCAAGAACTATCGCGATGACCGCTCCAAAAACGGCAGTGAGCGCCGTGACGAAATTAAGGAACAAGGCGCGGCGACGCGAATAGCCCGCATAGAGCAAAACTCCGAAATCACCGATCTCCTGCGGTATCTCATGAGCGATGACCGCTATCAGGGTAGTCAGGCCCAGAGGCAGGCTGACCAAGAACGAGCCGGCGATGATGACGCCGTCAAAAAAATTATGCAGGCAATCGCCGACAAGATTCATGATGCCTAGGTGATGCGGATGCGTCGGACAGGTCTGGATATGGCAATGCCGCCAATGAACTATCTTCTCGAGCACGAAGAAAGAGACTAATCCGATTATCAGCCAGAGCCACATCCGTAAGCTGGCGCCATTATCAGCCGCCGCTTCGGGCAAAAGATGCAAGAAGCTGTCGCCCAGCAAGGTTCCGGCTGAAAGGCTGACGAGGAATAAGGTCAGCTTCTCCATGAAACGCGGCGAGAACGACAAAAAAAAGACTCCGAAGAGAGACAGGAAAGAAACCAGCAGAACGCTGCCGAAGATATATAAATATAATGTCATAATAGGCAGATTACGAGCCAAAATTAAATAAATCAAACAATGCTCGCATAAATCAAGCAATCCTCATTATACCAAGAAAATAGCCGAAAAGCAAATCCTTTTCCGCCGCGGCGGCAGCCAGGCTTGACCCTGAAAAGATAAAAAGCTATGATTAAGATACCTACACCCCAGGTATAGGTATCTAAAGAAATAAATCATCTAACCCTCAAAAAAAATATGTCTCAAGACAGAAAGAAGATTCTAATAAATTTCAAGAAGGCGAAGAGCTTAACCGAGAAGCTGATTACTATGACTGAGAAAGGCGATTATTGCATCGATATCATGCAGCAGAATCTGGCCGTCATCGGCCTGCTCAAGTCTGCGCACCAGATGCTTTTAGACGGCCATCTCAATAGCTGCTTCAAGAACGCCATGGCCTCTAAGAACGAGAAGCTGAAACAGCGCATGGTCGACGAGATCTTGAAAGTCAACAAGCTAGCGAATAAATAATCGGCTTAACAAATAATCATAAACATATGCTCAAGAAGATAAGCGTGCCAGTCTCCGGGCTGCACTGCAAGGCCTGCGTCATCCTGACTGAAGACGCTCTTAAGGAAATCAGGGGCGTCAAAGATGTCTCTGTCGATCTCAGCGCGGAAGAAGCGGAAATATCTTATGAAGGCGAAGAGCCGAGCCTGAAAGAGATTGAGCATCGCTTGAAAGAGGCCGGCTATGGATTGGGCGAAAAGAAGCTTCCTGATGATACTCGCAAGCGCGGCGCCAGCTTCAGCCAAGGCGTGACGCTCGTCAGTTCCGTCCTGATCATCTTTTGGGTCTTCAACCAGATAAATCTAGATCCGAGCAGCTGGCTTAACCGAGATTTTTCTTGGCCTCTGGCTGTCATCGTCGGCTTGATTGCCGGCGCTTCAACCTGTCTAGCGCTGGTCGGCGGCTTAGTCATGGGCCTGGCGGCTAATTATGCCAAAAGCCATCCTGAAGCTAGCGCGCGCCAGAAATTCCGGCCCCATCTATTATTCAACGCCGGCCGTGTTCTCGGCTTCTTCGCGCTCGGAGGAATATTGGGCGTCATCGGCGGCGTCTTCAAGCTCTCTGCCCTCGCCAACAGTCTGATCACCATCTTTGTCGGCCTGATAATCCTGATTCTCGGATTAAAGCTGCTAGATATATTCCCTTTCATCAATCGCCTAGATTTTTCCTTGCCTAAGAGCTGGGGCAGAATCTTAAAGATAGATAACCCGCTCGCCCTCGGCGCCCTAACCTTCTTCATGCCCTGCGGCTTCACGCAGGCGATGCAATTATATGCTCTGAATTCTGGAAGTTTCCTGAAAGGCGGCCTCGTCATGGGGTTATTCGCGCTCGGCACCGCGCCCGGACTCCTGGGCATAGGCGGCCTAGCTTCGTTATTAAGCGGCCGAAAAAATGTTTCTTTCTTCAAAGCCGCTGGCATTATCATCGTCATCTTCGGCCTATTCAATCTCAATAACGGCTATAAGCTATTCAGGATTTCCGGCACAGCAGAAACAGGCGTCAAAAAAGAACAAGCAGAAAAAAATAATTCCGCCGCTAATACTGATCGGGAAAATAACGATATCCAAATCATCAGGATGACGGAAAATAACCGCGGCTATTTACCGAATAAGTTCACGATCATCAAAGACAAGCCGGTCCGCTGGATAATTACGGCCGAAGCGCCATATTCCTGCGCCAGCGCCTTGATCGTCCCGTCTCTCAGGATCCAAAAACAATTGGAGCGCGGCGAGAATATCATTGAATTCACGCCCACTAAAACCGGATCTATCCCCTTCTCCTGCTCTATGGGCATGTACACCGGCAGCTTCCAGGTCGTTGAAAAATAAATAAAGCTTAAAATAATAAGCCAAACATATGGAAAACAAAATTCGCATCGGCGTCAGCGGCCTGCATTGCGCCTCCTGCGCCAAGATCGTTGAGAAAGAGCTCAAGAAAGAGCCTGGAGTAAAAAACATCCAAGTCAACCCGTTGACCGAAGAGGCTAACTTGGAATTCGAGGCCGAGTCTTTCTCTCCGGCTTCGGCCAATAAGAATCTGGAAAAATTAGGCTATGGCTTAAAATTTCCAGATAGCTTATCTTCTGCAAAACCCGCGGGCCAAGCGGACATGGATCATATGAACATGGATCATGATCATATGGACCACGGCCTGGCGGCCGGAGGCGATCTGCGGACGATGAGAGCCGCTAAGCTGGCGGAGCTAGAGAGCCAAAAGAATAAATTAAAGATCGCCTTGCCGCTCATGAGCTTAATCCTGATAGCGGTCTTCTGGTCGCTCGCCGCCAGTTATTTCAAATTTACGCCAGCTGAACTGATTCCGGGAACGATATTCATGCCGCTCGTCTTCATTACTGCGACCGTCATCATCTTCTGGCTCGGCCGCGATTTCTTAAAAGGCGCCGGCCGCTTCTTCCGCTACGGCCGCGCTAATATGGATACCCTCATCGGGATCGGCACCGGCACCGCGTATTTCTATTCGACCCTGATATATCTTTTCCCAGCTCTGAGACAGGCGCTCGGATTAGGCGAAAATTATTTCTTCGATGTCACTATCGTCGTCATTACGCTCGTCTACTTAGGAAAATATCTAGAGAACAAAGCCAAGCTCAGGACTAATGACACGATCGAGAAGCTGATGAGCCTGCAGAGCAAAACGGCGCTAGTGGAAATCGACGGGCAAGAGAAAGAAACTCCGATCAGCGAATTAAGGGTCGGGGATATCGTCATCGTCAAACCGGGCATGAAGATTCCGGCTGACGGCATCGTCGTCAGCGGCCTGTCAGCCGTAGACGAAGCGCTCATCACCGGAGAATCCTTGCCTGTAGATAAGAGTAACGGCGATGAAGTCATCGGTTCGACCTTGAACAAGCAAGGCGTCCTGAAAGTCAAAATAAATAAAGTCGGAGCCGACACGGTCATCGCTAATATAATCAAGGCGATCTCTGATGCCCAGAATTCCAAAGCGCCTATCCAAAAATTAGCTGACGAAGTTTCCGGCATCTTCGTGCCGATAGTCCTTGCTTTATCTGTCCTGACCTTGGGCGCCTGGCTAATAATCGGACCGCGCTACTTGGGCTGGGCCGAATCAGTCAGCTTAGGTCTCACCGCTTTCATCAGCGTCCTTGCTATCGCCTGCCCTTGCGCCCTCGGTCTCGCGACGCCGACCGGAATAATCGTCGGCCTCGGTCTAGCCAGCAAGAACGGACTGCTCATCAAGAATGCTGATGCCCTAGAAAGATTAGGCCGCGTCAAAATCATCGCGCTTGATAAGACCGGCACTATCACTAGCGGACAGCCGGCAGTCACAGAAATCATCACTCTTAATCAGAATAACTCCCCTGCCAAGATTATCGCGCTCGCCGCTTCCCTAGAGAATAATTCCGAACATCCGCTCGCGCAGGCAGTCATAGCTCATGCTAGACAAGAGAATATTCCTTTATTAGAGACGTCTGAATTCTCCGCTATCAGCGGCCAGGGCGTCAGCGGCCTGATCGACGGCCAGAAATATCATCTCGGCAACGTGAAGATGCTGCGGGCATTAGGCGCTGACCTGCCGATGGACAAGATTACAGCCTTAGAAAAAGAAGGACAGACCTCTATGATCCTAAGCGAGGGAAAGAATATCTTAGGCATCATCGCTGTCGCCGATACCATCAAGCCAGGCGCCGCGGCCGCGATTTCAGAATTGAAGCGCCTCGGCCTAAAGACAGTGATGCTGAGCGGCGACCGTTATGAAGCCGCCCGCCATATTGCCGACCTGGCCGGCATCGATGAAGTCATCGCCGAAATTTCTCCGCTAGAGAAAGCTGATAAGGTTAAAGAATTAAAAAAAGGCGGCCTAGCGGTCGCCATGGTCGGAGATGGAGTGAACGATGCGGTCGCGCTGACTGCCTCTGATATCGGCATCGCGATGGCGACCGGATCAGACGTCGCAATCGAGTCGGCTGACATCACCGTGCTTCACGGCGATCTCTCCAAAATAATCAAGGCAATCATGATCTCCCGTCTCACTATCAAGAAGATAAAGCAAAATCTCTTCTGGGCCTTCTTCTATAATATCGTCGCCCTGCCCTTAGCTGGCGGCGCTTTTTATCCGGCCTATGGATTATTGCTCAGCCCGATCGTCGCGGCCGGAGCTATGTCCTTATCCTCGGTCAGCGTCGTGCTCAACACTCTCCTGATGCGCCGGAAAAAGATCTGAAAATAAATAATTGACGAAATCGAAAGAAGCGTCGCCCATGATGACGACATCGTAAGCCTGCTTGAAGCTAGGGAGATTATTATCCGCTCCTTCATTCAGGAAGCCGATTTTTAGAAGATTATCGTGCTCGAAGCCTTCGGCCATGCCGACGTCGCCTAAAGAATCGCCGAACAAGATAACATTGCGGCGATTTTTTATTTCCGGGAAGAAAGGAAAATCCTGAATCAAAGTCTCGTCTTTATTATAGGAATGGATGATTGGCTCACGGATGCCGACCGCCTTCCCGGCCTCGTTCCAGATGAAAGAATTGGCCATGATATGAATATCAGGCAGATGGCGCTGAAGATTATCCAAGAAGACATCGATCGCTTCCTTGCCAAAAGCCGATGCGGAAAAGATGACCAGAGGAATGCCGAGAGCCTTGATCGTATCCAGCCAAGCCTCTACCCCGTCCCTAAGCTTGATCCGGCTATCGGCTACAGCGCGCCTGACAATATCTTCGGTTAGGCCGAAAGCTATCAATAATCCGAAAGCTTCATTCCACCATTCGACCATAGCCGCTTTTTTCTCCGGCAGAGGGATATCGGGATCATATTCAATCGGATAATATTTCTGATATAAAGCGGCTACCTGATTACGATATTCCTGAGGCAAGTAGTCTCCGTCCTGCAAGACAGCAATCAGAGCGGAATTCTTGCGGCCGGCCTGAGAATGATAAGTCAGGGTACGGTCAAAATCAGATAATATATGGACAGATTCCGCTCCGGCTTGCTTAATATTCTCTTTTATCTTCCCTAGCTTGTCCGGATTAACTATGATCACATTGTCCGTCATATAGATCCCCTAATATTAATTATGGATATATGATATCATCCCCGCGAAAATAAAAAAACTTCCCAGGCAGGAAGTTTTATGCCCTATAAAAATAAGCTCGAGCCATGATCAGGCCTATTCGCTCCTCAGCGCGTCAACCGGATCGAGACGGCTGGCCTGGAAGGCGGGATAAAAGCCAAAAAAGACGCCGACGAGGACGGAAAAAGTAAAGCCGATGACCGGACCATTTATAGAAGAGGCCATACTGATGATATCAAAATAGGAAATGAGCGGAATTGCCCCTTGGCCAATGATCATGCCAATCACGCCGCCGACCGTCGAGAGGATAACTGATTCCAACAAGAACTGACTCAAGATATCGGAACGCTTGCCGCCGATAGCCTTGGCGATGCCGATCTCTTTGGTCCTTTCGGCTACGGTCACGAACATGACATTCATGATGCCGATGCCGGAAACCAATAAGGTAATCGCGGCAATCGCGGTCAGAAGAGCGGACATGGTCTTGGCCGAAGCTTGCGCGGCCGCGACCATGCTGCCGGCATCCATGATCTGAAAATCATTTTCCTGGCTAGCCTTCAGCTTATGCTCTTCTCTTAACAAGGCGGTAATGCTCGAAGTCGCCAAACCAGAATTATCGACGTTATCGACCGCAGTCGTGATCATCACTTGCCCTTTCGAGCCCAGGATGCTTTTCTCAGCGGTCGTGCTCGGAATGATAACGGCCGAATCGACAGAAATCATACCGATGCGCGAACCTAATTTTTTCAGAACACCCACGATTTCGATCTTCTTACCGCTGACTGTGATCTCTTGGCCGATGGGGCTGATACCGTCAGAAAAAAGATCGGAAACGACCGTGGCGCCGATAACGCCGACTGTCGTCTTATTATCGATATCATCCTGCTCGATGCCGCGTCCTTGCTCAATAGAGAGATTAGAAATAGAAATAAAGTTCTGATCCACGCCGACGACGCTATAACTCTTATCGGTCGAGCCGAACGAGACTGTCGCGTTTCCCTGGATAGCACCGGTAGCAGAAGCGATATGATCGGCGCTTAATAATAATTGGGCGTCGGCGGTTTTCAATTTCGAACTGCTGGTGAAGCCGCGGCCGCGATTCGGCATGATCAGGATAGAATTGGCGCTCAAATTCTGAAACTGGGAATTAACCGATTCCTGTGCTCCTTGGCCGACGGCAAAAACGGCGATGACCGTAGCCACGCCGATGATAATGCCGAGCATAGACAAGAATGTCCGTGTCTTCTTGGCCAGCAATGATTCAAAAGCCATTTTGATAATTTCCAGATTCATATTAATAGTCGCTATGCAGCTTATAATTATCACTCAATACCTGACCGTCGCGCAAATAGATAACCCGGTCGGCATACTTCGCGACCTCGGCAGTATGAGTGACCATAACGACGGTCCGACCCTGCTTCTTGAATTCCGTAAAAATATCCATGACTTCTAAGCCGGATTTAGAATCCAGAGCGCCGGTCGGTTCGTCCGCCAAGATTATTTCCGGATCGTTTATCAAGGCGCGGCAGATAGCGACGCGCTGCTGCTGGCCGCCGGATAATTCCGTCGGCTTATGATTGACGCGCTCACCCATGCCGACTGACTTAAGGAGGGCTTGCGCTTTTTTCTCGCGTTCGTCCGCCGGCATGCCGGCATAGAGAGCTGGCAGAGCGACATTCTTCAGCGCGGAGAAACGCGAGAAGAGATTGAACTGCTGGAAGACGAAGCCCATCTTCTTATTGCGGATGAAAGCGAGCGTAAAATCATCTTTCACTTCTCCAATATTCTCTCCGTCTAAAAAATATTTTCCTTTAGTCAACGGGTGCAAGCAGCCGATGATATTCAAGAGCGTAGTCTTGCCGCCGCCGGATTCTCCCATGATCGCGACGAACTCACCCTTCTTGATTTCCAGGTTAATACCCTTCAAGACAGGGATCTCTTCGCCGTTTCCCAGATAATACGATTTCTGAGCATTCTCTAATTTTATAGCGATATTTCCAGACATAGCGGATGATTGCTCTTATTAGTAAACAATGACCTCGCCTTCGCTCAGGCCGCTTATCACTTCGACATTCTTGCCGTCGGTGAAACCGGTCGTAACATTGGCGACAGTTCCGTCTCGCTTCTCGACCGCCGGCTTGCCACCGATATTATGGACAGCCGCGACTGGTATGGATAAGACGCCGGGAGCTTCAGACGTGACGAATTCGATCGCCGCGGTCATGCCTTCCCTTACCTGCGCGGCCGCGGTATTAGTTAGGATGACGCGGACAAGATAAGTAACGATGCCGTTAGCGCTGGTATCGGAAGTCAGGGAGATGAAGCTCACCTCGCCAGTCAGGACAACTCCATCGACAGCATCAAAAGTCACCTGCGCTTTCTCGCCGACCTTGAGCTTGCTGATATCAGCCTCCTCGATGTTCGCTTCGATGAACAGAGTATCATTATTGATGATTGAAGCCATAGTCTTATCGGTCGCATCGCTCATGATGATGTCTCCGGTCTTATAATTAAGAGCCGCGACTACGCCGTCGATAGGAGAAACTAGGGTCGCTTGCTCGACATTATATTTCGCTCGATCCACGGAAACGGCCGCCGAGGTCAGCTGCGATCTAGCCGAAGCTAGGTCCGCGGAAGAGGGCGTAATTAAGATATTATAATCATTCTTGGCCTGCTCAAGCGCTATTTCGCGCGAATGGACCGAAATAGTCGAATTATTCACGTTCTGCTCGGCCTGGCTCTTGGCCACGGCCAGATCATTGACTGCCTTATCATAAGCTAATTCGTATTGATCCAGGCTGCTCTTAGCGTTAGTGACGCTAAGGACGGAATTATCCAGGCTGGAAATAGAGGAATTGACGTTCGTCCGGTCAGAGCTGACTGTCGATTTGAATCCATCCAGCTCAGACTGCGAAAGAGTGACGGAAGTGATGGTCGCTTCCAAGAGAGCCTGCATGTCATATAAATGGTTCTGGAAAACTATTAGCACGTCTTCAGCCTTATCAGCCGCCCGGTCTATAGCCGCCGTATCTGAAAGAAACAAGGAATTAGCAAGCAGATCCAATTCTGTCCGCGCCTGTTTAGCCGCACTATAACTATTTTTCGCCGTGCCATAAGAAGTCGAATCCCTGGCTCCTAAGACGGATTTAAAATCAGCGTTAATCATAGAATCATCCACGCCGAGCACGCTATCAGAATCACGCAATATCTTCTGCAAGGAAATATTGATCGATTTGACGGAAGCGATGAGGCTGGAATAAGCGCTGCGCACGATTTCGCTATCATTAACATCAGTATTCATCTTCAGGTTACTGGCCGCGGTCTGGACACTCATCTCGGCATTGGCGACGCTCTGCGCCGTGGTCATCTTAGTCTGCTCCAAGCTAATCTTCGCCTGGTCCAAGGAAACTTGGGCTTGATCTACGGACGCTTTTGATTTGCTGACCGTACTGGCGGCCGGATCGGCCTTAGCATTATAATTAGCTAAAGCTGACTGGTAGCTGGCATAAGCGTTGCGCAATTCGAATTCCAAAGTTTCTGTCTTGACGGAAGCGATCTTGTCTCCTTTCTTGATCTTATCGCCTTCTTTGACATAGACATTACTCACCTCCAGATTGCCGCTGACCGGAAAGGATAATTTTACGCCGTCTTTGGCGACAACCTTGCCGCTAGAACTGACGGAAATCTTCAAATCAGCTTTCTTGACGGTTACCTGCTTCTGCTGGACAGCGACAGCTGACTGCTGCTTATTAAAAAAGAAAAGATAATACGATCCGCCGGCGATAATTAAGATAGCGCCGCAGATTATGAGAAATTTTTTCTTAAAGACGAAATGAAAGATGCCTTGCTTAGCCTTCTTGCTTTCTTCGAGAATAGATTGAGCCATAGATTTGGTTAATTAATGAGAACGAATTCCGCTATCTTGCTAGGAGTAGCGACCGGAGTGCTGCTAGCGGCGACAGATTCAGCGGCCACGGCCGGGGCGCTTATCCAGATGACGACATTCTTATCAGCCGTGATATCAGCGAGCGTCGCTTCGACCATGGTTCTAGCATCATTACTGGTATCCATCTTCAGCATCCTGATACCCACTGGAATAATTATCTTCTCTTCGCCGGTGCTCATTTCTTTAAGCTTCGCGAGCATCTGCGCCCTAGTCTCAGAAGTCTGTTCTCCCGGACCGCCTGGTCCGCCGGCGCCCATCATCCGGCCACCGCCAACTCCTCCTCCGGCTCCGCCGGCAATCCCGGTCAAACTCACGGCAGAAGTCTTAGTCGCCGAACCATTATTAGCCTGCTCTGTCGTCGAGCTAGCATTGCGATTTCCCAGCTGACGATCAATCTTTAGAATAGTCACTTCATTGCCGACGACGCTCTTGACTATGCCTCGGACATCAGGCGTACGCTCAGGCTGGCCGAAGTCAGGCTGGCGCATTCGGCTAGGCTTATTAATATCCTGCTCAGCTTGCTTATCCGTTGCCGGAGAAGCTTTAGTACAGCCAGTCAGTACTAAAAGCAGGGCTAAAAAAGAAACGGGGATGAGAAAAATTTTTTTCATAATTTTTTTAAAAATATGTCAATAATAGGCAAGCATTGAAGCCTATAAATAATAATACGCCGACAAAAGAAAATTCTTCGCTGATTACGCAAAAACAACCCGCCGGAAACGGGTTGTTTTCTTATTCGCCTTTAATTGGCTGGAGCGCCATTCGGAGCGCCTGCAGGAGGCATGTCTCCGTCAATGGGCGCGGCTCCGCCTTCAGGAGGAATACCGCCTTCAGGAGGAGTTCCCATCTGATTACCAGCTGGAACGCCAGTAGCCGAACCGGTCAGCGAGATTTTGCTGCATCCGGTCAAGAATACTAACGGGAGCAGAAGAAAAATGGAAACTAACAAGACACCCTTCATCTTCTTCATAAAAAATTTATGTTAATTAACCTAAGCCGCTATTATTTCTGAGCTTGGCCATTACCTCTGCCCATTCCCATGCCCAGACCAAGACCCATGCCCGGACCATCGATTCCCAGGTCCTTCATGATCGTGTCGGCCTGGAAGCGAAGCTTCATAGCCTCAGCATACTTACTGAAATTATCAGCAGTTACCTTAGTCAGCATCGGGCAATCTTCATTGATCGCTTTTTCCGCTGCCACCCAAGCGTTATAATCAGAGGCGGTCAAAGCTGCTTTAACTGCAGTCATTTTTGTTTCCATTTCCGTCCGGCGAGCCTCAACCGCTGCCTTCTGGGCCTCAGTCATATTCTCCGGCCTAATTCGAGCTTCTTTCGCTAATCCGCGGCCACGGCCGTTTCCAACCGCATTAGCCGTACTAGCAGCGGCCGTATCAGTCGCGGCGCTAGCCATCAAAGCTCCGCTCGCTAATATCGAGAGGGTAGAAAAAGCGATGACGCCTTTGGTTAAGTTATTCAGTTTCATATTTTTATAAGTTAGTTAATAAGTCGATTAATGATTAATCTTTTGGCGGAAAGGAGGGCCCTCGTTTTCCTTCGTACTTGATAATACGCCGATGCCAAAATATTTCTTCGAGTCAAGGCGATCGCTGAAAGGCTACAAAAAAATCCGCCAGCTGGCGGAAATTTTTAGTAAAAGCCTATCGGACCGGCTGCTCTTGAATAATGTCTAGCCTCATCATCTTCTCCGGCATCGGCCGCGGCGGCAGCGGTCTCAGGCAATTATCCTTCAGACAGCGGCCGCGATGCTCTTGAATATTAGGACGATCGAAAAAGCGGCGTCCAGGAACGAGCGGCCTGATGAAATCCGCGCGGAATCTATTTTCCTCCGTGATTTTGCCGATCAGGTTAACCGGTTCTCCGACTTTCAGGAAATCAGCCATCGGCGCATCGTCGCGCAGATTCTGGCTCGTGATCTGCCAAGCTTCTCCGGCCGGATCGACCAGATAAAAATTTCCGTCCGCGACTTCGCTGGCGATTACCCCGGCTAGGCGCCCTTCAGCGGGATTAAACCAAAACGATAACTGGCGATTGATAACCTTCTCATATAAAGGGGCGCGTTCCCCTAGGACGTTATCAATCGCCCGCCCCACTCCAAACAAGGAGAGGATGCTGCCTAAGAGGAAACTAGCTAAGACGCCAGAAACAGCGATTATCCAGACCGGATAACGATAACCCTTGGCAGTATGCTTAACATTATAATAGAGAATGAAGACGAATGTCCCTAGAAAAATTATCCAGAAATAAGGCATAGTCAGCAGGAAAAATTCCAGGATGCTCTTATTAGTCTGCGCCTGCAATTCCCAACCGTTATTCTTCAAGAGATAGATCATGACCGAAACTGCCACCGCTCCGATCAGAAGCGCCAGCGTCCCAGCTACCCAGACTACCTGGTTCTTCAATAAAAAATGCCAGCGCGGCTTAGGCGCCATCTTCTCTTCTTTTATCTTTTCTACCAATTTCTGGTCGAATTCATTATGGTTCATATGTTTATAAGATGATGTTCTGCTTAACGAGCTCTTTCTTAAACTCGCTCTTAGCCTTATTGATCATCGAGGCGACCGTGCCGGCCGGTTTCCGGATAATATCGGAAATTTCCTGATAATTCTTCTCTTCCAAGAACTTCAAGATCAGGATATCGCGATATTTCTGATCCAAGCCGCCGAGCACCTTAGCGATATTATGCTTCATGATATTCAGGTCGGCGCCGGCTTCTATATCAATATCCGCGGCCAAGCTTAAAGCAGCTTTATCTTCTATATTGACGGCATAACCCTCGGGCCGCGCCTTGAGCTTGCGGTGCTGGCTGATGACTTGATTATGCGTGATCCGATATATCCAAGAAGAAAATTTCAAATCCGTATCAAAGCCGTTCAGATTCAGATAAACCTTGATAAAGACATCTTGAAGAATATCTTCAGCGTCATCGTCATTGATATTAGTCAGGCGCCGGATATAATTCATCAGCTTGCCCTTATACCGATCAACTAGATATAAAAAATTATCCTGATTCTCCAGGGTCAGACTGACAAGCTCCGCATCGCTTAAATTTTGCGCGCCAGTAGTATCGATCATGCTAGGGTTATTATTATATTGTCGGTCAAGCTAATACGCCGGCTGGAGGCGATTTCTTCAATCCGCTTTAACCCGGGCCGCTGCTTCACCGGCGATGCGGCCCGTACTCCAGCAAGCCTGGAGATTAAAACCGCCGGTCGGTCCGGCGATATCAAGCACTTCTCCGGCCACGAAAAGATTAGGGATGATTTTCGACCGCAGCGTCTTGGGATCGACTTCTTTCAGATCTAAGCCGCCCGCAGTGATCATAGCCTTGTCATATCCGCCTAGGCCTCTGAGGCCGAGACGAAAATCCTTCAGCAAGCCGCCGAGCTGCTGGCGCTCTATCTTAGAGACGGAATTAGCCAGCTTATCCATATCTAGCGGCGCTAACGAGCCGATCACGGGAATAAGCTTGGGCGGGATGATTCCGGCCAAGCTATTCCTGACCGCCTTATTGCTGCCGGAAAATATCTTCCTTAGCTCTTCATCTAGGCTTTCGATCTTGAATTCAGGAAAAAAATCTATTGACAAGCTCAGATTATCGCTCAAAGGCAGCCTGATGAAACGGCTAAGATTCAAAGCGGCCGGGCCGCTAAGACCAGCGGCCATAAAAAGGATATCGCCGTTCTCGCTCGCGATCTTTTTCTTGTCTTGCCATAAGGTCAGCCTCACTTCTTCTCGGCTCAGTCCTTCGAGCGCAGCGATAAAATCATTCTCGACTAGGATCGAAACTAGAGCCGGAGACGGCGTTATTATATTATGCCCCAAACGGCGCAGCCAGTCATAAGCGTCGCCGCTCGAGCCAGTGACGGGATACGAGCGCCCGCCAGTCGCGATGATATAATTTATAGCTTTTATCTTCTTCCCGTCGGATAAGACAAGCTCGGCTATCTTCCCTTTTTCGAGAATTATGTTCTTGACGACCGCGTTAGTCATAATCATGACGCCGGCCGCCTGCGCGTAATCGACTAAAACTTTCAAGACTTCCCGGCCGTTATCGCTCACCGGAAAGACACGATTATTATTCTCAATCTTCGTGGCTACGCCGCGGCCATTGAAAAAAGCGATCACTTCCTTCGGACCGAAACGGGAAAAAGCGGAAATTAAAAAACGGCCCGCTGAGCCGAAATTAGTCGCCAATATCTTAGAATCCGCAATATTATTAGTCAGATTGCAACGCGTACCGCCGGTCATAAGCAGCTTGAGACCGACAGACCCGTTCTTCTCGAGCAGGACAACCTTGGCTCCCTGTTCGCCGGCTCGGCCGGCAGCCATCAGTCCGGAAGCGCCGCCGCCGATTACCGCTACGTCGTAAATCATATTATAGAGGGCGGCGAGCAGTCTTATTTATCTCCGCTAACAAATCGCCGATGACGAAAGGCTTTTCAATCACGCCTTTGACAACGCTCAGGGCGCTGAATCTTTCGAGCGACTGGTGGAATTCTCCCGGAGGGATAGGCAGAGCCGAAGACATGAGGAGCACCGGGATCTCCCGCAAACGATAATTTTTCATCATGGCCTGACAGACGTCCATGCCACTGACAGTCGGCATCATAATATCTAAAAGCACTAGGTCATAATCAGGATGAGCCGTCATCTTATCAAGCCCTTCCTGTCCGCCGAAAGCCGTATCAATCTCAAAAGAGGCCTGGCTCAAGAGCAAGGCTTTGAGAGTAGTGACTGTACTGACGTCGTTGTCTACGATAAGGATCTTCATAGTCCGCATTATTTCTTATCGACGATGCGATGGATTTCGGTAAGCAGGTCTTCAACGACGAAAGGCTTTTCTAAAACGCCTTTGACGACATTCAAGGCCTTGAATTCAGCCATCAGGTCGCCCAGCTCTTTAGAAGTGATCGGCAGAGCGGAAGCGAGCATGACCGGAATCTGCTTCAACTTCTCATTAGCGGCCATAGCGCGACAGACCTCGATGCCGCTAAAATCAGGCATCATGATATCGAGGATGAGCAGATCGTAAGACGGCTCGGCAATCATCTTATTTAAGCCTTCGCGGCCGGCATAGACTACATCGATATCAAAATTTTCCTGGCTCATCAAGAGGGCCTTGAGGGTAGTAGCGGCGCTGATGTCGTCATCAATGATTAAAATTCTCATAGTTTTTTATCTAAAAAATGATTAAATATAACCTATTATCATTATAGCTTATCTCCGGGAAAAACAGAAGATTCCCGACTTAGTAGCCGAAAAAGACAGAAAGCGCCAAAAACATGTGGATAGAGCCGATAATTATGGCAGTTATGGCCAGGCGCGGATGCCACTTGAAAGGGATAGTCGAGTTACCTTTGAAATTCAAGCGGCCGACAGTCGCAGCCGACAAGATCAGCAAGAAGGTCAATAGGCCGAAATAGGCGAACAGCGGCCGGCCCCAAACTAGGATCAAAGCGAATTTATGGATCATATTATTGGACGATTATCTTGCCGGTCATCGACGAATGAATAGAGCAGCTATATTCGAAGATGCCGGAATCATTGAAAGTATAAGAGAAGCTCTGGCCTTCTTCCATGGCATCGGAGAGGAAATCCGCAAATTTAACGGTATGCGGAACCGCATCACTATTCGTCCAGGTAACCGTCGTTCCCGGCTTGATATTCAAGAGGCTGGGCGAAAAAGAAAAACTGCTGATATCGACACTAGCCGCGAGAGGCACTTCAACAGGCAAAGAAACCGGCGCGGACGCGGCAGCGGAATTATCCGCTGGCGCAGAATCGACAGCCGCCGGCTGATCGACCGGGACAGTCTGATCGACTGGAGCGGACTGATCGACTGGAGCGGTCTTAGTCAGACTGCAGCCGCCGCTGACAAGAACGATGGCGGTCAGGGCCGCTAAGCTGAAGATTTTTTTCATATTGTTTGGTTAGTTAGAATGAACTAAATAAATTTATTAATTTCTCGATGGATCATTGCGCCATTTATCCTTCGACAGCTCTTTCAATTTCTTAGCCATGATAAAGGTATTATTCGCGATGTCCTTGGCGTCAACGACATACGGCTGAGCCGTGACCTTCTTCTTATCGTCGCCAGTCAGATCAAGAATGGTATTCATAGCATACATCGTGCTCCAAGCCGGAAAGACCATGCCGAAATTATTCAAAGTCATAAATAGCGAAGAAATGGTCAGGCTGGCGCCAGCTTCGTGGCCGGTCACGATGATGCCGGCGGTCTTGCCGACGAAGCGGCGCAGGAAGCCGCTGCCAAAAATCTTTGGATCAGAATGGTCGCTAACAAACTGCGCGTGCTTCTTATTTAATTCTTTATTCTTCTTAGCTTTGGGATCAGCCGGCGCTAAGCTCCCGTCCAGAGAGATGCAGCGATCTATGAATAAAGCCATGAGAGAGGATATTTTGAAATTATTGACCGGAGTAGCGAAGATAATGATGTCGGCTGCTAATACTTTATCGTAGATGAGCTTGCTCATATCATCAGCCAGAGGCGTTCCCTTCTGATAACAAGAACAAGGAAAATGGCACTGGTTATTCGCGGTCGAATAACAGGCCTTGCAAGGCTTGATATCATATTTGCGCAACGGCAATAATTCCGTAACCGCGCCTAAGCGCTTCAATTCCGCCAGACAGGCTTTCAATAAGAACTCAGAGTTACTATTCTCGCCGGCCATATCGAACTCGTCCCGATTAGAACCGGAAATGCCTAAGGCCTTGATAGTTTTCTTAGTTTTCAAGAGGCGCTTAGCTTCTGCGATCGTACTCTTCCGGATCGCTTCAAAGCGAGCGGTGTCCTTATCTATTGTTTTCATATTAGCCGTTGATGCAATAATAACCAGATTTCAAGGCGTATTCCTGATGCACTGGACAGGGGCCGCAGAGGCAGCCGTTCATCTTATAAGCGCAAGTGCTCTTGCCGATCGCATCCGAACAAAATAAAAGCTCCTCTTTTCCTCGGGAGCAATCGTTATAACTAGGGCAATGCGCGCAAGCGCAGGCCGCTAAGTTCTTCGGGGTCTTGTCGACCACGGATTTTGAAATTTTTTCAGCTTTCATATAATTATGATAATAATTTTACCATTATCTCGATTCCCTGTAAATGAAAAGGCTACAGGGCTTAAAGCCTCAAGCCGAACCGACCAAGAAAAGATAAATCAGATAAGCGAGAGACGCGTTCTGAATCATGAGCAGCGGAATGCCGATGAGAAAATACCATTTCTGGGTCTTATGACGAAAAGCGAACATGCCTAAATAAACGCCCAAGCTGCCACCAATGGCTGCCAAAAAGAACATCTTACCCTCGGAGATCCGCCTTGCGTCAGAATTCGCCGAACTGACTTTGTCAGCCAGCATGATCAGGAACGCGAGCAGATTGATCGCTAAGAGCGAAACTAGGATATAAAGCGATTGATCAGATATTTCCAGATTATTCATATTGCTCTTGATAGATGGCCGCGAGTTCGGCGGCGACGGCGTCTTTCTTCTCGAAAATCGGATGGCCCGGTTCGAGGCTCTTGAGCTTTTCGAGAACCGCTTCGATGACTGACTTATATTTCCGCTTCAGCTTCTGATATTTCTCGCTCTTAGGATCAAGCGAATGCAGATCAATATTGACGGACAGGTCGGCGAGCTTGAGGGTAAATAATTCCGGGTCGCTCATGATCTCTTCGACATGCTCGGCATACATCCGATTAATAAAGTCCTGCTTCTTCTCGCCCGTCAGGCCGTAATCTTCGGCCAAGGAATTAAAATCATGATTAGTCATATGATCGACGTAATGCTCGATCTTATCGCCGAAGCGGTCCTTAATCTCCCGGAAGCTCCAACGCTTGAAGACATCCCGATGCTTCTCCTTGATCCGGTCATCGATATCGAGGTGGATGAAATCGCGATCCGGATATTTCCGGTTAAGCCGCTCGACAAAGATCCGGTCAGGCTGATCTTCGACGCCGTCATGAATCAGGGCAGCGGCGACCAGTTCCGGATTATCGCTCAGTTCCATGACTTTCTCGGCGACAGCGAGCGGGTGGCTGGCGAATGGCTGGCCGTCGACCCGGTCTTTCTGAGGCAGATGGATCTTGAGCATGAAATCGAGCGCCTCAGCTATCTTAGCTAAGCTTTCGCCGGAAAACTTCTCGGCGATCTTCGCGCGGAAAGCTTCAATCTCTTGCTCGATCTTTTCTCGGCGGGCAGAGACCTCTTGGTTATTGGTTCTCAGTTCGAAAGACATATGGTTTTAGCTTGATTAATTACCTTATCTTTACCCTTATTATAGCCTATTTCCCCGTTTTTATCGACCAGCCCTAAGAATATTGATATTCCCGGCCTTATCCTTTAAACTAAAAACATGTCCATACTGCTCCAAGTCAGCGAACTCAGCAAAGAATACGGCGGCCAGAAGATCTTTTCCGGCCTGTCTTTTGCCGTCTCGGAAAAGCAGAAGATTGGCGTCATCGGCCGTAACGGCGCCGGCAAATCGACCATGTTCCGGATAGTCACGGGCGAAGAAAGGGCCGACAGTGGCGATATCATCATCCACGAAAACGCCGGCATCGGCTATCTGAAACAGAATGACGACTGGCAGCCTGATGAAAGCGCCCTCGCCTATCTTATCCGCCAGAGCGACCAGCCAGAATGGCGCGCCCGGCAAGTGGCTAGCAAATTCGAGCTCGATAATGAAAAGCTGGGTCAACTCGCCTCGAGCTTGTCCGGCGGCTGGCGCATGCGCCTGCGCCTCACGGGCATGTTGCTCAAAGATCCGAATCTCTTCCTCCTCGACGAACCGAGCAATTATCTCGACCTTAATACCCTGATCTTACTGGAAGATTATCTGCGCGCTTATCGCGGCAGCTTCCTCATAATCTCTCATGACCGCGAATTCTTGAAACGCACCTGTAACGAAACGATTGAAATCTCGAAGACCGGCTGCTATCATTATCCCGGAAATATCGAAGCCTATCTCGCCTTCAAGGAGCAGAAGCTCAGTTCCCTCTTAAAAGCCAACGCGAGCCTGGAGCGGCAGCAGGAGCATTGGCAGGAATTCATCGACCGCTTCCGCTATAAGGCCTCGAAAGCGAAACAGGCCCAAGCCATGGCCCGCAAGATCACTAAGCTGGAAGAAAAACGCATCACGGTCGAGCATCAGGCCGGCATCACCCGTATCACGATTCCGCCCGTGCCCAAACGCAGTAATTTCGCGCTTAAGATAAATGATCTCGATATCGGCTATTTGGAAAAAGACGGGATTTCTAAAAAAGTCATCGCCTCAGAAATTGACTTTGATTGCCGCGCCGGCGAAAAACTTGCTATCTTAGGCCTTAACGGCCAAGGCAAGACAACGCTCATCAAGACTTTAGCCGGCCGCATCGCGCCTTTAAGGGGGGCTTATAAGTTCGCAGCCAATAGCCGCCTCGCTTATCATGGCCAGGAAGAGATCGACAGTATGAACGGCAAGGAGCAGGCCGGAGATTTCTTAAGGCGCTGCGCCGCGAGCGAGCTTAAAACCGAGACCGTCCTGAAGATGGCCGGAGATTTCTTATTCAAGGACGAAGAGCTGAAGAAGCCGATCGGCGTCTTATCAGGCGGCGAACGAGCGCGCTTACTACTCGCCGGATTATTATTATCGAAGCCGGATACCCTGATTCTAGACGAACCGACCTGCCACCTCGATTTCGAAACGACGGAAGCTTTAGCCAATGCCTTGCAGAAATTCGCCGGCACAGTTTTATTCGCGAGCCATGACCGGACTTTCTCAAGCCTGGTCGCGACCGGAATAGTCGAGATCAAGGACGAGAAAGCTAAGCGCCGCCACGAAGATTACGGCGATTATGTCGCCAAACTCGAAAAAGACTTATGGCAGAAATCCCAGGAAGAACCAGAACCGGTCAAAGACAAGGCCGAGAGCCGGGAAAAATATCTGGAGAATAAGGCGCGAATAAAAAAAATCCAGTCCCTCGAATGGGAACTGGAAAAGATGCAGGCGTATAAAGAAGAGCTGATGGCTTATTTCTTAGAGCATTATCATGACTATAAGCCGGAGAAAGTCGAAGAATTAGAGGATCTGAAAAGGCGAATAAAGGATAAGGAGGAGTTGTGGTTGGAGTTGAACAATGAGGGGGAATAAATTATTTTAATTAAATTTACTTATTTCATTTTTACTAATAATACTGTATAGTAGTGTAAAGTGTTATATAAAAATAAGAAGATAAAATGATAATATGAGAAAAAAACACCTAAAATTCATCGATTTATTTGCTGGATTAGGAGGAACAAGAATAGGTTTTGAAAAAGCGGCCCACGCGATGGGCTTTACGTCTGAGTGTGTTTTTACTTCAGAAATAAAAAACTATGCGACGGAAGTTTATTCAAAATACTTCAAAGATCATAACATAAAAGGAGATATCACCCAAATAAAAACTAGTGAGATACCAAATTTTGACTGCCTACTAGCCGGTTTTCCGTGCCAACCATTTAGTTATTCCGGAAAAAGAGAGGGTTTTATGGATACAAGAGGTACTTTATTTTTTGAAATAGAGAGAATTTTAAAAGAAAAGAAACCTTCCATTTTTCTATTAGAAAACGTGGAGGGACTTGTTAATCATGACAAAGAAAATTACAACGACAAGACGGGAAGAACTTTTAAAGTAATCGTAAACACATTAGAAAGTTTGGGATACAAAGTAAGCTGGCAAGTTTTAAATGCAGTTGACTTTGGAGTGCCGCAAGAAAGAAAAAGAATTTACATTGCAGGTTCGTTAAAGAAAAAAATAGAAATTAATAATTTTAAAAAAATAAATAAAAAATTATCTGACATATTAGAAATAAATAAACCCCACTTAATTAACGACTTTACAAAGAAATTATTTTCTCATTTCAATACAGACGAATTAGAAGGAAAGGCTATCAAAGATAAGCGTGGCGGCACAAATAATATACACAGTTGGGACTTTAATCTAAAAGGAAAAGTAAGTTTCGTGCAACGTGATTTACTAAATACAATATTTAAAGAACGCAGGAAAAAAAAATGGGCTGAAGAAAAAAATATAAAATGGATGGATGGAATGCCTCTCACTCTAGATGATATCTATTCTTTCTACCATAACAAAATAAATTCAAAGAAGGAACTAAAAAAGATACTAGATGATTTAATAAAAAAAGGATATCTAAAATTAGAATATCCTAAAGATTTGTTTGAAATAAAAGATAACAGAGGAAACCTAAAACATGTTCGACAACATGACAATTCTAACGAGAAAGGTTACAATATAATAACGGGAAAATTAAGTTTTGAAATTAGCAAAATTCTGGATTCAAATAAATATAGCCCGACTCTCGTTGCAACCGACATGAATAAGATTGCGGTGATTGATAATGGGGGGCTCAGAAAATTAACCATAAGAGAGGGTTTAAGACTATTTGGATTTCCAGAAAATTATAACATTACACTCCAAGACAGCAAGGCGTATGATTTATTAGGTAATTCAATAGTTGTCCCCGTAGTCCAAGCAGTTTCAGAGAAAATAATACAGAGCTTACTATAAAAATTTTCTTCCGCCACCTCTAATATAACCAGCCTCTACACTTTTGATCCAATGATCAGCTATTTTTTTGTTGCCTCTATATTCTATTAAAGTTTTATACAATGCTTTTACAAAATCTCCTTTTGTCTCGAAGGCCTTATATTCGGCTTTATCAGACCACCAAGTGCACGGTCTTATATTATATATAATATCCTGCTTCACTTGTGTCTTTACAGAAAAACGAGCACTTGGGCTTGTAATTTCCCAAATTTTTTTCAACCAAACCTCTTTAATTGTTAAAAGCCCATCGACAAAAGAATACCCGAAAATTAAATAATCAGCGTCAAGTCTATAAGCTTTTGTTTCTAAAGATCTACAATAAGCATCAAAATTAGCTATATCAAAATTAGCGCTCGCCTCAATATCGAATGTCTTTACTTCTAACAAATTCCGATTATGACGACCGGGGTTAAGATAAAAATCGGGAAATTCTTGAGTATTTAAATTTACTTCAAAATTAATTTTATTTTTAGATAACCAAGAGGCGAGCCACTCCTGAAAAATATAACCCACGGCACTTTTATCGGTAAGCGCGACAGAAATATTCATTAAATTTAGAGATATATTCCCATTGTACTTCTCAATATGTTGCTTCTTGAGCAGGTTAAAGACTTCTTGCGCTGTTTTTAACATAATATTAAATTTATCTTTTCTTCATAATCTTTTTATCTTTTCTTCATAATCTCATAATATTACAAAAAAGTCAAAAATAAAAACCCAGCCCGCGCTGAGTTGTCCATATTAGGTGTAAATTATAATTTACAGAAGATATCTTTACGGTAACCAAAAAAAATCTTCTCAGATAAAACAAATATTATATATTTCGTCTCCGAGATCCTTCCAGTGACTAGATTTAAATTTAAATTTTTTAGGAGTAAAATCAATTTTTTTATTTAATTTTTTAAAACATTTATCATAATAATTAAAATCAAGCTGTTTTTTATTTTTAATTAAGAGTCTCAAACAATAAATTAAACCTATAATAGTAGTCGCCGTTAAAACTCTACTTATCTTTTGATTAGTAGTCCACATGTCTGACGGAGTATTTTTTTTAAAAGCTTGCAAAAATCCATTAGTCTCGTTGGTACAAAAATCTATATATTGCTTTAACAATACTTTATCTTTACCTTTCCGCAAAGAATTCTTTTTTTTATTACTCCAAACAGAAAAAAAAGAGTCGTCGCCGGAAAGCTTAATTAAGTGTTTCATGCCATAGGAAACGATAGAAGATGTTTTTAATTTTCTCTTATCAAAAAAATGTTGCTCTAACACATCATCCATTGGTGCACGTTCGGCCAGTCTATTAACGACCATCTTTGCGATAGACAGTTCTTCAAATGGATTAATGATCATGCCCAGCACTTGTCGGAGCGCAGTATTTGTCCTTGTTTGTTTATCATTAATTTCTAAAAATAATTTTGCCTCAAATCTTATACGTTCATTTTCTAACATATCTTTAGGAAATATAATTCCTGTAACTAACAAGTGCTGTTCACCCCTCATCTTGCTAATAATTTTTTCATATTGGTCATCGCTTCCTCCTTCATGATAAGAAAAAACTCTGTGCTGTCCATCAATAATTCCTATATTTCCAGATTTCTGTGGAATTTCGATTAAAACCGGATGTTTTACGATTCTAGTGGTCAAAGGTGTATTTAAAGAATTATGGCTTGCATCTGTCACTTTTACATCGTCTGGTAGTGTAATAATTACATTATTTACAAAAACTCGCCCCTCTGTTGTGAGGTACTTTCTCATATTAAGTATTTTGCTGCCAACGAGTATTCTCTGATAAACACAATCGTTATCCATCCAACCATCTTTTCTTAAAACATAGGCTTGCTCAAGTAAAGTTTCTGGATCAATTAGAAAAGAAACTAATTGATACCCAGCCGGAAAACCACTCAGTGTTTGCGGCAAAATTAAACCGGGATATTGCTTGTTAGTAGTGCTGCTCCCCTGGATTCCAATTTCATCATTATTAATTCCTAGAAATTTAAATATTTCGAATTTAACAGATTTTTTAATTGTTTTCGAAATACTAAAAAAATAATTTAATGCCTTCGAATCAATAAAACTAAGAGATGAGTAAATTTTTTTATGTTGAGTGTCTACTTCAAATAATGATACATACAAAAACGATAGTTTAATATCACTATCGCTGCATGTCATCGCTTTGCAAGTTTTATATGCTGGAATTGTTTTTAAAAATTGAATAAATTCAGATTTGTTATCTAAACAAAGTTTAAAAAACTCCGCTTTTTTTCTTAAATGGGCATTCTTATCAGCCGAGGTAATTGTGTCCTCTGCGATGACTATAACGTTTTCAAAAATAAATATGTTATCTAAATCACTTTTACTACCTTGTATTTCTATATCGATATCATGCTGAGGAATCAAAGTAAAACCTGCATTGTTAAAAATAGATCGAATATCTTGTCGTATTTTTTTCTGGAGACGAAGACGTTCTTTATCTGTTGTAGGTTTTTTTTTATTTTTATCCATATTTAAACACCTTATGTTTCTACCAACCTATTGTGTTACATGTCGTTTCAACCTCTCCAATCCTAAATTAACGTATTCTGGATTTATTTCAATGCCGACAGAACTAAGCCCTAAATTTGTTGCCACGGAAGATGTGCTAAATGTCCCGGCGAATGGGTCCAACACCACATCTCCTGCTTTGCTACTAACTAATAATAATCTTTTTATCAATTCAAATGGGAGCTGACATGGATGTTTTTCATTTAATCTATCCTTACTTACATTTTTCAATAAATCAACGTCATGCACATCCAGGGGGCTAAAATCATTTTCGACAGTCCTCATTTCTAACAAATCAATAAAATCCAAAAAATCATATGCTGCACGACCCTTACTTCCCTCTTGTAAAAGTTTCTTTATTTTTCCAACCCCAGGGTTCTTGTATGGTTGCAATATTCTATCTCTATTAAATGTATGATTATCTGTTTTTGATAAAAATAGAATTGATCTCTGACTTCTAGTAAAATTGTTCCTAGAGTGGCCAATATTTGTCGGGTAGTGCCACGTAATCCATCTTTTAAAAATTAACCCCAGCTTATCTTCTAAATAAGGCAAAATTCTTGCATTAATTTCTGGATAATTCATCAAATACAGACACCCCTTATCGCTTAGTATCCTTGCATAATCCTTGAACCATAGAAGAGTTTGTTCAAAATACTCGGCTCGAGGTAAATTATCATTATATGTATCACCATAATTTAATCTGGCATTGTATGGGGGGTCGGTAAAGATAACATCAACCGAACCATCTGGAAATGATTCTAATATTTTCGCAGAGTCGCCTGTTAATAAAATATGAAAATTTTTCCCTTTTTTCAAGAGCTTTACTTTTGATTTTGGCAAAATATTAATTATTTTATCAAGTTGAATTTTATTCATTATATTTAGAATATGCTATAACTATATTCTAATACAAATATACATATTTAGCAAAAATTAAAGAATTAGCTTAAATAATATTCAAAAGGATTCCCACATCCTTTCTTTATCTTTATCTATCCAATTTCCCTACCCTCCCAAACACCCCAAACTTCGTCCCATAGTCATAATAATCCTCCTGCTCGTTCTTTTTCAGGAAGCCGACAACCTTATAGGTCAAAGGCGTAAACAATATCTCGACCAAAGTCTTAAAGACGTAATTAGAAACTATGAGGGTCATAATCAAAGGCCATGGCAATAAACCGGCAAAAGCGACGAGGACGAAAATCAGGCTGTCGACTAGCTCCCCGACCAAGGTCGAACCGATTGTCCGCGTCCAGAGCCACTTGCCCTTAGTCATTATCTTCATCTTGGCGAGTATAAAAGAATTCATGAACTCGCCACAAAGATAGGCGACTAAGCTCGCGACGACGATGCGCGGCGTGAGACCCAGTATCTTGTCATAAGCCTCCTGATTCTCCCAGCCCGGAGCGGCCGGTAGCTTACCTACGATAATGAAGACTAAAGACATGACGAGGGCCGCGAAGAAGCCGAGCCAAATCGCCTGCCTAGATTTCTTATAGCCATAGACTTCGGTCAGGATATCGCCGAAGATATAGCTCAACGGGAATAATAAGGTTCCGCCGTCGAAAGTAAACCATTTCAAGTCGACGATCTTCGTCGACGCGACGTTAGAGATCAAGAGCACAGAGACGAAGAAGACGCAGATAGCGCTGAAATATTTATAAGATTTTTCCATAGAATCTAGAATTCATTAATGATAGAATGATAGCTTTATACTAAGATAAAAGACGCCTTAAATCAAGGCGTCTTTTATGCTTTTCCGCACGGGATGAGGGAATCGAACCCCCGTCTGCTCTTTTGGAGAGAGATATGTTACCACTACACCAATCCCGCAATATTAGCTAGATTTTTAAACCTCTCAATGATAATAAAAATCTCTTTTATTATTCTACTATCTCCATACCGAATTGACAAGCAGCCCTTATAACCGGGCTTCTTATTGATTCCAGTATGGGGCTTATTATATATGGAAAAATTATTTTTGGGAATACCCGTTATTTTAGACCAAAAATCAACCATTTCCTCCCGATTATGATATTCGTGAAGATGAAGCAGGCCTTTCAAGTGCTCTTCCTTAATAATAAAAGACTTTCTTAATAGCCATAGGTATATCCTGATCATGTCTGGATCAGAATTGATAAAATTAAGTCTATGCTCAGTCTTAGCCCCTTCTCCCCAATATAAAAGCGCCAAGAATAACTTATAATCATCTAACCCGTATTTTTTATTAACCAACGCGCCGCAATCATTTTTAATGCCATCGAGAATCAAGGCTTGTTTGCGCCTGATAGTCTCTCTAGCTTTCCACCTGCCTTTATCGCCTAAATCTCTTATCCTCAGCTTAGCATTCTCGCTCAGTGGTACTGATCTAGTCCATAGAGAAACCGTACTTTTAGCAACATTAAGCAGCCGGCTCATTTCATTAAAAGAATAGCCCTGTTTTCTCAAATCCAACGCTTTTTGCTTAAGGATATTTTCCATACCTATATTATAGCAATAACACCTAATGGAATTTTAAAGAAAACCTAAACAAAAAATAAAGACCGCAAAAAACGGCCTTTATTATCAGATTTATCTTATTTATGACTAGCCCTATTCCTCCCCGTCAAACCCATCCTTCTTGATTTGCATCTCTTCCCCGCAGCAGATAAGCTGGCCGTTCCCGTCCTTCTCGAATTTGACTTCGTTGCCGCAGATACGGCAGAAATAAGTTTTTCCGACTCGTGTGCTCATATATTTATTGCTTAGTAAGTCTCAACAAAAACCTCGAAATAAGCTTGCGGATGGCTGCAGGCCGGGCACTTGTCCGGAGCCTCCGTCCCTTCATGGATATAGCCGCAATTATCACATTTCCAGCGTTTAACTTCCGGCTTCTTGAAGACTTCGCCCTTCTCCATATTCGCGAGTAATTTCTGGTAGCGCGCTTCGTGCTTCTCTTCGACTTCACCAATCTCCTTAAATAACTTAGCGATATTTTCATGCCCCTCTTCGAGCGCTTCCGCCTGCATGCGCGGATACATTTCCGAATTCTCGTAATGCTCGCCCTTGATGGCTGCCTTCAGGTCTTCCATAAGCTCCATCGGAATTAGTCCCAGTTGCTTAGCCCAGACCTTAGCGTGCTCTTTCTCGTTGCGCGCGGTCTCTTCGAAGATATTAGCTATCTGGACATAGCCGGCTTTCCGGAAAGCTGAAGCGAAATAATCATATTTATTGCGAGCCATGGATTCGCCAGCGAACGCCTCCTCCAGGTTTTTCTTGGTTTTTGGTCCGATCATATGATGTTATATTAATTTTTAAAAGCTTACTTCTTCTTGGCGCTTAGCTCTGCTAAGCGGGCCGCTTCCTGGCGCTCCGCTATCTCGACTTCGTTCCTCAATTCGCGGCAATTCTCGCCATCGAGCGAATCGCAGAATTCGAGTTCATAGATATGGAAGACCGTAACCGCCAGCGCGATCAAAAGCGGACCAAGGACGACCCCCCAGAAGCCGAAAAGGACGATGCCGCCGAGGATAGAGAAGAAGACGAAGACCGGATTTATTTCCGCTTCGTCCTTAACCATATAGGTGCGGATGACGTTATCGATAGTGCCGATGATCAGCATGCCCCAAAGGAGAATAAAGATTCCCTGCCAGATATCGCCAGTCAAAAGATAATAGATGCCGACCGGAACATAGAAAATCATAGAGCCGACATAAGGCAAGAGCGACAGGACAGCCACCAAGACGCCGGCTAAGAACGCCGGAAAGCCGACAATCGCGAAGCCGATAGCGCCGACCGCGCCTTGCGCTAAGGCGACGACAAAAGTCGAGACGAAAGTCGTGCGGCTGACTACCCGGAATTTCCGGAATAATTCCTTGTCATACTTATTCTGAAGCGGCGATAAGAACATGAGCTTATTAAGCATCTTTTCGCCGTCGACGAAGAAGAAGAACATCGTAATGATGATGAGAACGAGAGAGACAATAAAGCTCGTCGTCTCTTTGACAGCGAAAGTCGCGCCGGATAAGAGCCAATTGCTCGATTCTTTGAAAGTCGTGAGCAGCGCATTCTTGAAGTTCTCGCTATGGAAATCAAAATTATCTACATTGATGCGGCGCAGAACGCCGCGATTAAAGAACTCAGTCTTGAATAGGTCGTTGATGGTATGGTTATCGAAGAATTCCACAGTCGCGCTATAGGCGCCGACAGATTTCTCGCCGGCATAGACCATGAGCTTGATTGACGGCAGGATGACGATAACGAGAAGCAACAAGCACATCAAAAGAGCCGCTAAGCTCTTGCGGCCTTTGAGGAAATTAGAAAAACGGATGAACGGAGTATAAAAAACCGACGCCAGAATGGCGGCGACGATTATTTCCGTTAAAAACGGCTTAAAGACTAGATAACAGCCGGCGAGAACTAAACCCACTAAAATTAAGATGAAAGGCTTGGTTAATTTTTGAGGCATAATATTTAGCTGCCGGCTGAGCCGGAAGGCGTTTATTTAGTTTCTTTGTGAGGCGTATTCTTCTTGCACTTATTGCAATATTTAGACAGTTCCAAGCGTTCCTTGATAACTTTCTTGTTCTTGCGAGAATGATGAGTAGTGGTCTTGCAAACCGTACACTCCATTTTGATCATGTTGTCCTGTGACATATTGATGACGCGATTAATTTATTAACTGTTTAAACAATATATAAAAACTGACTAAAAGTCAAATTTTTGCGCCTTATTTAGCTTATTTTTGGCAAATAGCGCAATAATGCGTGCCGCGTCCGGCGATTTTGGCTTTTTGGAGAGGATTACGGCAATTCGGGCATTTTTCCCCGCCCCGGCCATAGACTTTTAAGAACTTGGAAAAATTGCCGCTGCGGCCGCGGGAGTCGACATAATCGCTGAAAGTCGTGCCCCGCTTCTTGATAGCTAGCTTTATTATCCGATTGATAGCATTATAGAGCTTCTTCAGTTCCGCCGGTTTCAGGCTCTGAGTCGGGCGGTCCGGCCGCAGGCGCGCTTCCCAGAGGACTTCATCGGCATAAATATTGCCGAGCCCCGCAATCAGCTTCTGATTCAGAAGCGCGGCTTTGATCTTCACGTTCGTGCGGCTGAGAGCGTACAAGAAAGCCGGAAAAGTAAAGGTTGGAGTTAGCGGTTCTGGGCCATAGCTTCTCGCCAAGACATCTTCCAGCTCTTTTTTAGAAACTAACTTGATATAGCCGAAGCGGCGCATGTCGTTGAAGAATAATTTTCCGCCGTCCGCGAGTTTCAAGACTGCGCGCGTGTGCTTGTTCGGCAAATTCTTCAATTCTGCTTTAGCATTATGGCTATGCCCACCGGCGACCTCCTCTTTATTTCCAGAAAATATCAACTGACCCGTCATCTTCAGGTGCACGATGATATAATCCATCTTCTTGCCGGCGCTCGGCGAAAGGCGGAACATCAGGAGCTTGCCGCGGCGACCGACTTCGATTATCTTCCGGCCGATGAGTTCCTTCCTGAAAAAAGCCGCGGAATGCGAAGCGCTCCCCGGAGACATGATGTCCACGGAAATAATTTTAGAGCCCAGCATGATAGCCGCCAGATCGCGGCGGATAGTTTCTACCTCGGGAAGCTCAGGCATATTATAGGGCGAGCAAGACAAGGGTGACGATCGCTAGCACGACGAACTCAATGGCGAAAATTTTCACCATACCGACACCGATCTTGTCAGGGTTGATTATAGGCATATAGCAATATTATACAGGATTATTTATTAGCGTCATAGTTAGCCTGGTATGAGCCTCTAAAGGCGTCGACTAGGCTCTTAATGTCAGTAATCATGATTGATTCGCTGTTAGTAAAGAAGCCGCCGAAACTCCAATTATTAGTTCCAAACAAAGCAATTTTATCATCGATTATCAAAAGATGCTGGTGCAAGAAAGAATTGAAGCCAGTATCGTTCATGAGCCGGCCTACTTCCGCGTTCCGCTGGCTGTCTTGGATAAGCTCAAGCTTATCTAATTTCTGCCTGGCCCTCTGAGCTTCTAGGATCGGGAAAGCCGAGCCTGGAGCGAGCCAATTAAAATCGTCAGTCACTAGACAGACCGGCTTGGTCCGAGACGCTTCCGCTAATTCAGCGGCAATCTCTTTATCGGTCAGATACCAGATCAAAACCTTGATATTGTTCGTGGAGCTCTGAATCAAGCCGATCATCCGGCTCTTGATATTATGTTTAGGCGTTCCCGGCGCGAACCAAACTTCCAAGAAGCCGTCGGTATATTCTATCCGGGCGGCAAAAGGATTGACGGGCGGCTGCTTCACCTTATCATTGAGCTCGATGACTAGGCGGTCGAATTCTTTGCCAAAGACGGCTACTAATTCCGGACGGCCGGTCTCGAGGATGAAGCTCGGGTCATATTTGCCTTGGAAATAAGTAAAATTATAAGAAGAGAAAAATAATTTCTGGCGGCTCAAACCGCGGTCGACCAACATGAACTTATGATGCATGTAGCTGGAAATATCCGAAGGAATGAAGCCGATCTTAACGTTATCCGGCTTATCCTTGAAAAGCGCCACGATTATCTCTTGGCGCTTATCGCTGAAGATGGCGCTAACCGTGACGCCTCTCTTGGCCGCGCGATAGAGAGCGTCCCGGATGTCCTGGCTATCCATGGAATAGACGGCGATATCAACGGTCTTCTCGGCCTGATCAATGCTGCTAACGATCAGCTGAGAAAAATCATCCTGGCCGAGTTTGTCGTTAAAATGCGCACTGCCTGAGAACGGCTCGTTGATCTTGATCATCTCTGCTGGCGCGATCTGGCGGCCGACTGACTCCTGATACAAGCGGAATATCATCATGCCCGCGTATGCTACCAGTCCCAAAATCACGAGCGGCAGAATAATTAACCGGGCTTTCCGCCCGCGATTATTCCTATCACTAAAATTTAAGATTTTTTTCCAGGTCATAACGTTTATCATAATTTAAATTATCAATATCCTTATGGGCAAAAACGATGATGATGGACTCTGGCAATTCCCGACTGATAGTGCTCAACATCTCCTTGATACCCGGGTAATCCAGATCAAGCCAGAGATTATCGATGATGATAAGCGCGGGTTTTACGACCAAGCAATGCGCCGCATGCAGGGCAAAGGCGGTCAAGTGATTATCCCAGATATCGCCAGCCGACAGATTAAAATTCTTCTTCGGAGAAACTAAGTTGGAGATCGCGGGCTGAGCAGCCATTATCCGCAAGGCTTCTTCGATTTCCGGGAAAGCGGTCTCTTCCCTGTCTGAGCCGGTAATTATCTCAATCAGGCTCTTTTGGGAATTAAAATTAGGATCGAAATAATAAGCCTGATTGAATTTCCTCTGGTACTCATAGAAATCCAACCTCTGCCCGTCTATCTTTACTTTCAGCGCCTTAGAGTTATAAGTCTCGCCGCCGAAAAATAACTTGGCTAAAACAGTCTTACCCGAGAGATTGGGTCCGAAGAACAGATAACGTCCGCCTCTTAAGAAACGGAGCTCAAGGTTTCGATAATACCTGCCCTGCCTGAACAGTTTCGTCTTCTGGCTAGAGAAAGCAATCTCGCTCTTGATATTCTTGATATTGCTGCGATGCAAGTATTTTTCGAGCGGCACATTAGTGAGCGACAAGCCCAGCTTGGCCGGGAAGAAATAAAGACCGATACGCAGGGATTCAGTAATGATGCGCGACAGATAAATCAGAAGGAAGACATACAAAAACTTCAGCTCCGGCCGAATCAGATTTATCTTCTCAGCCAGCCCGCCGTAAAAAGCGTTACTCAATACAGAAACGACCAGAACGATAGCGAAGACTATCTTGAAGCCCATCTTCATCCAGAGGTCGCGGCGTATCCTGAAAATAGAATCGAAATCGACCAGGCGGTCGAACTTCTTCATGACCACGGGCTCCAGATTAAAGCCTTTGGAAAAATATTTTTCCGACAAGCTGAGATTGATGTGCTTAATAATCTGCGAGAAGAAGGTGACTTCCTGCGAAACATAGCGCTTAACTGTGAAATATGAAGCTAAGGCGATGATGACTGATAATACAATGAAGAAGGCAGCGATGAGAGATACGTTAAGGCCGGCTAAAAGCGCGACGACCGAGGCTGAAGCCAAGTAGATAACCCATCTCGCCAGACCGAAAAAAGAATTAGAGACGCCCATCGAGACGAGCGGCAGATGATAAGAGATCTTAGCGACGAGATCGGCTTGCCCCTCCGCTCTCATCTTCTCCGGCGCCTTACCCAGATAATTCCTAAAGATGCGGCGGCGGAGATTGTTAACAAAAATAACGACGATCGTCTTCTCCTGTTTGATAGAGAAAAAGGAATTGACGACGAATAACGTGAGCAGAATAATCAAGAGCTGCCAGAAGAGCGTTCCCGCCGTCCGGCCGCCGTCATAAGCCAGCCGGCTTCGGCCGACGATGACGAGAAAGGTTTCGATGATTCCTTGGGTCAGGAATAAAGCGAGAGTCCCCAAGATAAGGAGCTTATGCTTATTGAAAAAAGCGCGGATATAATCCTTATTGAGGTCCTCGGATTCCTGCGTCTGATGTTTGACGCGCCGCATCCGGACCTTCCTCAATAAGCTTATCTGATTCTTATCGTCTATCATAATGAAAATTCTTATAGGTATTATAAAGGGAGACTATGCCGAACTCTTTCAAGTCGCCTTCTAAGCGGCGGCGATTACGCGGCGAATAATGCTCATAGAAGAACTTGGTCAGGATCGAAAAGAATTTCTCCGACACCTTCTTGATCTGATCCGAGTCATTGATCTGGCATTTATCCCTAACGATCTTCTGAAACTGATCGTTGATGCTTTTCTCCGGCCGGCTCATCATCTTCATGATTATCCGCCGCTTAGCCCATTCTGCCGAGTGCTGGTAGATCAAGAGCCTCTTCCATTCCATCTCGATACGCCTGATGAAGCCCGGTTCCAAGCCGATCAGGCCGGAATTAAAGGCGTAGCCGAGGAAGGAGAACCTCTCCTTAGCCGGACCGATGAATAATTTCTTCTGGTTGATCTCCAGTCCGCGCGCGGCAATATCTTCAGAAATCTCCGCCAATATATTCCGGAGCTTTTCTAAATCCGGATCCAATAAGGCAATATCGTCGCCGACGCGGATATAGAAATCGGCTTCAGCCTGATATTTAAAGTCCAAGTCGGTCAGATAAAGATTAGCGAACAAAGCGATAAGCGGCACGCCCTGCACCAAGCCTTTATCAGGCGTTAGACAGACGCCATCGCGATAGACCTTGTTGAAAATGAAGAGGCGCAAGAGCTCCAAGACTTTCTTATCGGGAAATATCGCCTGCAGCTGCGCAAACATCTTCTCTCGATCTATTCTGTCGGAATAATTCTTCAAGTCTATCACCAGCGCTTGGTCGCTCTTAAAAGAGCGGCGATAGCGGCGGCAGAATATCCGCGCGGCGAGATAAGGCGGCTTGCCTGGCCGATATGAAAAAAGCCTGTCGGAAAAGATCTTCTCGAACTCCGGCAGGACGATGCGGTAGATAGCCTGAGCTTTGATCCTTTCTTTCAGGTTGTAGATAAAGATTTCCCGATGCTCGCCCGGCTTATTAGGCTTAGGGATGGAAACGCAGAGAGCCGGCTCAATCTCCTTCTTCTGCGAGAGATCGGCTAGAGCCGACTTGATTATCTTCCGAGATTTGAGATCAAGATCGCGCAGAAAGATATTATCCAGGCCATGATACTTGAAGTTGCGGCGATCATTAGAAAACTGTTCAATTATCTCCAGATAAGCGGCTTCGAAATTAGAGTAACACAAAATTTTACTAAACATATTTTAAAGATCATCCCCAAGATAACCGGTCGGCTGCGGCCGGATATGAATTAAATTTAACAGATACCCCTTCTGACTATTTCTCGGATACGACTTCGATATTAACGAAGCTAGCGCCATGTCCGAAAAATAATTGCTAATATCCCGAATGATCGGGTTTTGAGGATGATTTTTAAAATAACTAGCACATTAATATTTTAGCCTAATCCGTCTTTTTTATCAACTTCACCAGCGCAAAAACCCGAGGAAACCGCCCAACAAAAAAGAGCCTGAACAGGCTCTTACTAGCGAAACATATTTTAAAAATCACCCCCAAGATATCCGGTCGACTATGGCCGAATACGAGTTAAATCTAGCGAAGCCGTAAAAAGGTGACATAACTATCTCTCGGATATGGCTTCGATATTAACGAAGCAACGCCATGTCCAAAAAATAATTGCTAATATCCCGAATGATCGGGTTTCGGAGGTGATTTTTAAAATGACTGAAATCTCAAAGAGTGGGCCGAGTTGGATTCGAACCAACGAAGGCGCAAGGCCAGCAGATTTACAGTCTGCCCCAGTTGACCGCTTTGGTATCGACCCTTGATGATTGCTCTTCTATATTAAAAAAAATATCGGTAATTGTCAAACCGGCCTGAAAACAGGCCGGAGTCCGATATTTTCTTGAAGCTAGCTTAAATACTATTGCGTGACGACCGTACCGAGAATGAAGCGGGTCAAGCCGTAAGCGGAAAAGATCACGACTAGGCCGATAGCTGCCCAAAGCAAGGTATCCCGACCTTTCTTAACCTTGTCCGGACTGCCCGAAGAGGTCATCCAAGTCAGGCCGCCATAGACGAACATGAGGAGAGCCAGGGATCCAACCACGCCGAGAATGGAATTGATGATCTTGCCGATAAAGGCTTGCGGGGAGGTGACGTCGCCAAGGGGGTTAGATAAGGTGATGCCGGAGCCGCCGGTGTTTGAACCGCCAGTACCCGTCTGAGCCCAAACGATGTTGAAACTAAAGACGAAGACAAAAATTAATAATCCAGAAAAAAGAAATTTTTTCATACTCTTAAAAATTATTTTATGCTTGTTAGTATTATATCATCTCGTGAAAAAATAAAAAAGGGATGATATTCTCATCGAATACCACCCCTTTAAATCAAACTTTCATGATCGATACGGAAATAGTCTCATTATCGAGAGCTATAACCTTAAAGATCGGTCTTTCTCGCCAAGGAATAACCGTATTTGGTCCTCCTGCATACTCTTTTCCGTCTGAAAAAATAATCTTATAGTTGTAATTAGGAGAAGAAATGCTATAACGGAATTTACCAAATTTAGGAAGCGTCAGCCAGCCTGTAGACTTTCCGTCTACTAAGTCGAACTTGCGCGCTCCTGGATATAGAACCGCGATAGTATCAGCTTGGCTCGTTACAGTCACTGCCTTATTAGCATTATGGGAAATATCTTCCTCGGGAGTAATATCGCGAGGAGAGGCTAATTGCACGAATTCAGCTTCGATCCAGTATTTCTTGCCGCGGACGAAAGACTTATTCGCCTTTGCTAACTGGATTTGGACAAAGCCTTGACCGTCGATAATCTTAACTTCTTCTTTGTGATCGGCTAATTTCACGATAGTGCCCTTAGCCAGATCCGCTGTAACATCCGATAACCCTGCGTCTGATAACGTATAAAGGATATCAACATCCTTCAATATTATCCCGTAAGTAGTGGCGGCGTCGGTTTCATGTCTGATGCTTCCCCTGTCTTTGTGGGTATTCAGCTGCTTGCTCCAAGAGCTAGCATATCTTACCGTCGAGCGGAAACCGTCAGGAGAAACATATTTCCAGACTGCTACCAGGCACATGAAGATCACTAATGGAAAGATAATCTTATCCAAAAGATTGATCTTGGCCGTTACTCCGAGGCAGATAAACCCCACTAAAGCAGCGCCCAGCATGGTCTTGAAACTGATAGCGTCAGGATACATTAATCCGATAAAACCGACGAAAGCTACATAAGCTACAAAGGTCTTCAGAATTTTTGGAATGACCGATGAAGTCGCTCTGAGAGTCCTCAGGACTATTCCTATTGGCAGCCAAGCTAGCAATACCGCCGAGATGGCGAGTACGAAAGCAAAGGCTGTCAGGCTTGAAAGTTGGAACGGCAAAGAAATCATCATCAGAAGAAACGCGAAAGCGGCGATGCCGAGAATGATCATATAATAGATCCTGACTATTCTCGAAACTACCGGGAAGTAAATCTGGATTAGAGTCCAGATAGCGGTCAGTTGGCGCCAAAGCCAGCTACGGAAACCGCTAGAAAAGAAAAGGGCTGCCAATAAGGCAACGATTAATAAGATCAGAATAAGATGCATTTTTTAATCCTCCATTTTTTAAGTTATACTTTTGCTTTTGCTTCTCTCGCGAGTTTCTCTAGAAAAGTTTCTTTAGCGAAGAAATCTTTGCAATCTTCGTTAAACTTGCCTCCCTCGATCTTCTCGGTTACATTCTTGGTCAGTTTGCTGATGTTCTCCGCGAAACTGTTTGTGGCTCCGGATGTTTCTAGAATTTTCTTCATCTCCGGTTCGTCTAATTTAGCCAACATGGCTAACATGAAAGCGCCTTTGACGTTCGCTTTGATGTGGGTCTTCTCGGTGTCATCCATGATTACTTCATCTTCAGTCTTGCCCAAGGTATCAATGATGCGGCTTCTCTGAGAAGGAGCATAGCTATCGATAACCTTGCAGATCAAAATCAGTTGATCATGTGTCACCATGCCTTTGTTCAGCGCGTAAGCGCAAGCCGAAAGGAATAAATGCTCGTCATTTGTTCCGATGCCGAATACCTTAGCTTTAAGAAATTCGCCGCCTTTTTCTTTGGCGGTTGCACTGGCGCTCTCGCCTATGGAGTGGAAGAAATTTACTACGAAACCTTCAATCGCTCCAGTCATAATAGAATCTTTCAAGTTGAATGCCATGATTCAGTCTCCTTATTTTTAGTTTATTTTTTCGTTATTTAGTTGTAAAAGAGCAACTTTTGCCTAGGCATCCATTACTCATTGTGTTCAAATAATTATACTACTTTTTAAGATTTTTGTCAATCCGATGGGTCAAATATCAAGTATTTACAAATAATCTGCTAATAATAAACAAAATATTATATATAATTGACAATACTAATAAAAGTTGATAATCTTTTGAGATTTCAAAATTGTATTTTAAAAACTTAAGAGTCATGAAAGACAGAGACGATCTTAATAGAGGCTCCTTAGTTGATCTAGATAGACTGCATTTGCATAAATGGAGCCTATCGGAGCTATGGACAGAAATTGGTAAGCAGGAAAAACTAAAAGCAGCGCAGGAGGAAAATATCAAAAAAAATGGAGAACTTTTCTCTTACCTAATACTTCTTTTGATTACTGCCCTAATTTTTGTTCCGATACACTTAATCTCGCAGCATAAATGGAATATGTGGCTTCTTCTGCCGATATATCTCTTCTATCTAGTAATCATATGGATCATCTTTTTCGACCGCTCCGGATCTTTAAAGCCAGCAAATATTATGCCGCCTCCACCCAGGCTGATAGATCGTAGCCGTTATGACCCAGAATATTACAAAATGTTAAAAAAATGGGAAGGAATGCGATTAGAGGAAGAATTTAAGAAAATAGCGGCAGAAGAAGAGCGAAAAAAACTTGAAAAGATAGAGCAAGATAAGCTAGAGGAGAAAAAAAGAGCGGAAGAACTGGCCATCAAAAAACAGCTAGCAGAAGCCGCGCAAGCAAAGGGAGAAGACGTCTGCATGAGCTGCTATACAATCAACCCAAGTCGCTGCAACTGCGGCCACTGTACCTGTTATGGGTATTGCTATATCTGCGATGACAGTGGTGATGATGATTAAAAAATAGCAAAGCCGGAAAAATAATTCCGGCTTTTTTATATAAAAAATCCCCTAATAGTATAGGAGATTTTTCAACTCTGGAGCCGTTGACCGGGATTGAACCGGTGACCTTCTCCTTACCATGGAGATGCTCTACCAGCTGAGCTACAACGGCGCTCTTATAGATTTTCGATCTTCTCTTTCCACTTCTCCAGCTTCTGGTTTTCCGGATTGACGGCGGCTAATTTCTCCCAGGATTCCTGCGCTAGAGATTTGTCTTTTCTCATTATACTTAAATATAAAATTAAATCAAGATAGCGGGGGCTATTCGGCTCTAATTCCAAGGCTTCTCGGATATTTTCCAGGGCGGCATCGAGATTTCCGGCCTCTTTTTCGACTTCGGCCTGAGCGAAATATATCCGCTGCAGGGTTATTTCTCCAGCCGCTTCGGTATTCTGGAGCTGGCGGGCTAGTTTCAAGGCATAGTCAAAAGTCTGGCTCGCCTCCGACCATTTCTTCTGGCTGACATATAATTCTCCCAGCTCGAAAAAAGCGCCGAGATTCTTAGAATCAAGGCTGATAATCTCTAGCAGCTTCTCTTCCGCCGACTTCTCATCTTCCTTCTTCAGGAAATCCTCAGCAGCTGACGCTAATTCCTTAATCTTCTTCTGCTTCTCCAGCCAAGGCATCTTGATATTCGTCCGGTAGCCCGTCCTAATCTTCTTCAAGCTGGTCTGATGAGACTTGAGCGAGGCGGATAAGCGCTTACTCAAGAACAGCCAAATCCCGCCCAGAAAACCACCCCAACGAGCCAAATCGCGCTCAACGCGCGCCTTGATGATCTGCTCCTTGAATTTAGCTTCTTTCTCTCCAGGAATATTTTCCGCATCAAGAATAGCCAGAGCCGGAAACTTCTTGATGACGATGAAAAGGATGACCGCTATGGCCAAACCGCTGGTGATGAGGGATATTATATTGAGCATATATAGCTAAAATCTTTAATCTTCAGAGAAGCTCCGCCGACTAAGAGGCCGGCGATATTCTCCTGGCCGAGATAATCTGCCGCATTGGCGGCATTAACGCTACCACCGTATAAGACAGCGACCGGCTGCTTCAATATCCTCGACGCTTTAGCGGCGATGAATTTATGGATACTATCGGCTTCGGCCGGGCTCATCGGGCGGGCATTCTTGTTCGTGCTGATCGCCCAGATCGGTTCATAAGCGATCAAGAGATCGGAAGCTTTCTTTATTTTCACGCCTTTCAGGGAATGAACGATTTCCTGACTAAGATATTCCTGGGTTTCGCCGTTCTTCCTGATTACCAGTTTCTCGCCGACGCATAAAACCGGAATCAAGCCGCTCTCTAAGGCGGCTTTTATCTTCAAATTAATGACGCTGGAATTCTCATGCAAGTGCTCGCGCCTTTCGCTATGGCCCAGAATCACATATTTAGCCCCTAAAGCTTTCAGATTCAAAGGAGAAACCTCGCCGGTATAAGCGCCGCGGCCAGCCATCGCGCTATTCTGAGCGCCTAGATCTAGGCCTGTTCCTTTCAGGACCGGACCAACGAAAGGCAGGGCTAAAAAATCTGGACAAAGCACGACCCTGTTCTTCCCTTTTATCTTCTTGGCTGACTGTTTAGCCAATTCCAAGCTTTCTTTTAAAGAAAGCTGCATTTTCCAATTAGCGATGATAGTCTTCATAGCTTTATTTATTATTGACGGATTTCGCCCACTCGATCGTGCGCCGTATGCCTTCTTCTAGCATGACCTTGGGTTCCCAATCTAAGATTTTCTTAGCGAGGTCGACGTTCAGGCAGCTGCGCATCTGCTCTCCCGGCTTAGCCGGGCCGACTTTGACCGCCATCTCTTTGCCTAAAGCCTTGCTGATATCCCGGCGCATATCTAAAAGATTCGTCTCAATGCCTGAGCCGATATTTATCTCGCCCTGATAAGAAATTTCTTTAGCGCGCGACAGAGCCGCAGCGACATCATCGACATAGACGAAGTCGCGAGTCTGCGTGCCGTCGCCGTTCTGCCGGCTTTCCAGATCCTTAACAGCGTTATCAATGAAGATCGCGATGACTCCGGCTTCTCCGCCCTTAAATTGGCGCGGGCCGTAGACGTTAGCGAAACGCAGAATAGTATAATCTAAGCCGTAGACCTGATAATAGCAATTCAGATATTTTTCAAAGGCGAGCTTATGGATGCCATAGAAAGAGATCGGGTAGGTCGGATATGATTCTGTCGTCGGAATTTCTGCCGCATCGCCATAGACGGCTCCGCCGGTCGAAGAAAAAATCATCTTCTTGACTCCGTTCAGGCGGGCATTCTCTAAGATATTGAAACCTCCCTGAAGATTGACGGCATTATCATGCTTCGGATCGAGCATGGATTTGATGACCTCCATCTGAGCGGCCAGATGATAGACGATATCGAAGCGCTCGACCTTGAACATTTCTGCCACCTCAGGCGAAGCGATATCGAGGTGATAGAACTTGGCGGCCGGATTAAGATAGGCCTTCAAGCCGGACGAAAGATCATCAATAACGACGACTTCATGGCCTTCGGAAATGAGGCGATCTGCCAGCGTGGAACCGATAAAACCGGCGCCGCCGGTTACTAGGATTTTAGACATAATTTAAGGGTTTTTTAACTTTATATAATCATGATAACACGATTTTTTAGTTTTAAAAAGCGGGGTTAAAAACATTTGCCAAAACCTATTTTTTTTGCTAAAATATACTAAGATAATTTATTAAAAATTCAGCTAAAAATACCCCTGAATATCGGGAATTTTTTGTTTTAAATCTTGTTTATAATATGCCTAAAGATCAAGCTAAAGCCAGTAATTACGGTGCCGAACAGATCACCGTCCTCGAAGGTTTAGACCCGGTGCGCAAGCGCCCGGGCATGTATATCGGATCGACTTCCGCCGCCGGATTGCATCATTTAATCTGGGAAGTGGTCGATAATTGTATCGATGAAGCCATGGCCGGATATGCCAATGAAATAACCGTCTCTTTATTGCCGGACAGGCTGGTAGAAGTAGACGACAACGGCCGCGGTATTCCGGTTGATAAGCATAAAGTCACCGGCGTTTCCGCTCTGGAAACCGTCCTGACCAAGCTGCATGCCGGCGGAAAATTCGGCGGCGGCGGCTATAAAGTTTCCGGCGGCTTACATGGCGTCGGCGTCTCTGTCGTTAATGCTTTGAGCGAATACTTAAAAGCGGAAGTGCGCCGCGACGGCAAAACCTGGGAACAGGAATATAAGAAGGGCGTCCCGCAAAAAGCGGCCAAGCCCGTCGGTCCGGCTAAGAACACCGGCACGAAGATTACTTTTAAGGCGGATGCGACGATATTTACCGAACTGGATTATAATTGGGGCAAGATTCTCGACCGCTTAAGACAGCAGGCCTATTTGACCAAAGGAATAACTATCAACGTCCTGGACCAACGCGAAGGTCATCGTCCTAAAAAATATAAATTCCATTTTGAAGGCGGCATCAAGTCTTACGTTAAGTCATTGCATCGCAATAAGACCGTCAAGAATGACACTGTCTTCTATATTGATAAGGATGTCAGCGACTGCAAAGTCGAAATTGCTCTACAATATAACGACGAGTATAACGAGAACGTCCTGACTTTCGCCAATAATATCCATAACCCTGAAGGCGGCACCCATGCCGTCGGCTTCCGGACGGCTCTGACCAGAACCTTGAATAATTACGCTCGCAGCAAGAATATCCTCAAAGAAAAACAGGAAAACCTTTCCGGCGAAGACGTCCGTGAGGGTTTAACCGCGATCATCAGCGTCAAATTGCCAGAACCGCAATTCGAGGGCCAGACAAAGGGCAAGCTCGGCAACGCCGAAATGAAAGGATATGTCGAAACTATCTTTGGCGAAGCGTTCAACGTCTTCTTAGAAGAACATCCGAAAGAGGCCGAGGCGATTGTCGGCAAATGCTTATTATCCGCTCAAGCCCGCCTAGCCGCCCGCACCGCTCGCGCCTCGATCCTGCGTAAAGGCGCGCTCGAGGGCATGACTCTCCCCGGCAAGCTTGCTGACTGCTCTAGCCGCCATCCTGAAGAATGTGAACTATATATCGTCGAGGGCGACTCCGCCGGCGGCAGCGCTAAGCAGGGCCGCAATCGGAAATTCCAGGCCATACTCCCCTTGCGCGGCAAGATCTTGAATGTCGAGCGCGCCCGCCTCGACAAGATGCTGGCTAATCAGGAAATCAAGAATCTCGTCATCGCCATGGGCACCAATATCGATGACCAGATCGATCTGGATAAGCTCCGCTATCATCGCATCATCATCATGACTGATGCCGACGTCGACGGCGCCCATATCCGCACGCTGCTCCTGACCTTATTCTTCCGCCATTTCACTCCTCTCATCACCGGCGGCCATATCTACATCGCTCAGCCGCCTCTCTACCAGCTTAAGAAAGGCGCGACTGTCCGCTATGCTTATTCCGATGAAGAGAAGGAAAAGATAATTCTTGAGATGGGCGGGACCCTGGAAGAAGCAGAGGTCAGCGAAGAGACCGACGAAGGCGAAGATATTTCCGTCGAAAGCGCCGAACTGGAAAGCAACGACAAAAAGAAAAAAGCCGCCGACATCGCCGATGCTAAAAAATCCACCAAGATTCATATCCAGCGCTATAAAGGTTTGGGTGAAATGAATCCGGAACAGCTTTGGGAAACGACCATGGACCCGGCTAACCGCATCGTCAAGCAAGTGACAGTCGAAGACGCGGCCAAGGCTGACCAGATTTTCGATATGCTCATGGGCGACAATGTCGCCCCGCGTAAGAACTTCATCCAGACGCATGCTAAGAAAGTAGAAAATTTAGATATCTAAAAATATGTACATCTATATCGCCTGTCCGGTCATCGCGTTCGCTCTCGCCCAAGGCACAAAAGTCCTGCTCAAATCCTTTAAGAAAAAACTAACCTGGCGCGATATCTTTGCTTATTCCGACATGCCGTCCGGACATACTGCGGTTGTCGTCTCGCTCGTCACTATTCTGGCGCTAGCGCGCGGCCTCTCGACGCCGGAATTCGCCGTCGCTTTCGTCTTTATGGCCATCGTCATCACCGACGCTATCGGCCTGAGAAATTATCTTGGTCAGCACGGCAAGACCTTGAACGTCCTAGTCAAAGATCTGAAAGAAGACGAATTCCTAGACAATAATTATCCAAAGCTCTTGGAGCATATCGGACACACCCCTCTTCAGGTTCTGATTGGCGGCGCGGTCGGCTTCCTGACCAGCGTCATCGGCTTCTTGATCATCCGATAAGCAACGACATAATTTAAAAGACAAATAAAAAAACCGGATTTTTTTCCGGTTTTTGTTTGGCTTAAAAGATTGCTTTTCTAAGATTGAGGGCGCGAGGCGACGTAAGTATTTCCACCTTTATTTACTTTGAACAAGATGGGATTATCTTTTTTTGGCGCGATGCCATAATACCTGACCTCAAGCAATGAGAAATGGCCACAGCTGCCCAGCGTTTCTTCCTCGACCTTGTAAGTTCCGGCGATAAATGAATGGCTGAATAATTCTACGAAGACGGGATGCTCTGCTCCGGTTATCCTTTTATAGATATCACTCAGCCCCACGAATGGGAATCCTGGCGTATCCCAGGCCTTTTTCAAGCAAACTGGGTCAGTAAAGACCCTGTCGATAAATTCTTTCACCTGGTCTTTTCCAAAGACATGCTGGCCTTCGACTGTCTGCAATATCTGCAAGAACAGCTGGTCATCATCATCTATAGTTTCGATGGCCCGCAATAAAGCTCGGCGCAAATCGATATCCAAATTGATCATGATTAATCCTCCTATTTTTAAGTTACTACTATTATTTTAATCTGTTGATTATAAGATTATTCGATCAGGCTCTTCCCTGTCATGTCTGCCGGGATATCCAATTTCATTATCCTGAGTATGGTCGGCGCTACATCCGCCAGAGTTCCAGCCGGAGTCAGAGAGCTCAGATCGTTATTAAGCGGATCAGCCAAACCGATGGTCTTGCCTTTGAAGGCTGAACCGACGATGACGAGAGGAACCGGATTATCGGTCCGCTCCGTATCTGGAAGATCAGTCGCCATGTCTTTTAATTTTTCAACGTTGCCGCCCGCCGCCGTAATTATCAGGATGCCATCTTTCGTATTCACGGCGGAAAATATGTCTTTAAGTATCTTATCGACGGTCTCGACCGCTTTCTTATTTTCTAAAAAATCTCCGCTCGCGGCCGTCAGGTCTAAACAGGGTATGGCTGCGGCTAAGAAATCAGGCGCTGCATCGGCATTAATCAGGCTGATTATCTCTTTAGCGGTCCGCTTCAGAGTCAGACAGGGTTTGATGGTCTTCGATCCGGTCTTGGAAGAGATTATCTTCCAATCTTCCCGAGCGAATTTATCTTCATGATGGCCGTTGAAAAAATGGGTCAAGGCGGCGAACCTTTCGGTTTCCGCGACTTTAACTTGCGCCAAGCCGGCAGCAGCGATGACCGCGGAAAGATTAGCCCTCGCTTCGACATTCTCATCGTCTAATTCTCGGCCGCTGCCCAAAGTCAGATAACGGGCATTCAGGCTCTTGTCTCCAGCCTCAAGAAGTGCGACCGGATATTCTTTTATCAGATTTAAAAAAGTCGGGGTCTTGGCGGCCGTTATCGCGTTAGCGTCGCTAGCCGGAGCTACGCCCCAGCCGTCTAGGATCACGAGTACTACCATACTTGTTCAATGATATCAGCTATCGCTAGCAAACGATTATATTTAGATAGGCGTTCGCCGCGATTCAACGAGCCGGCCTTTAGATAGTCGGCGCCGCAAGCGACGGCTAAATCGGTTATAAAATCGTCAGTAGTCTCTCCGCTGCGATGTGAGATAACTACCCGATAGCCGTGCTTCTGAGCAAGTTTTACACATTCGACTGTTTCAGTCAAGGTACCAGTCTGGCTTGGTTTTATCACGATAGTATTAGCGACTTTTTCTTCTAAAGCCTGGCGCAAACGATTGATATTGGTCGCAAATAGCTCATCGCCAGCGATGATAATCTTTTTGCCTAATTCCGTAGTCAATTCCCGCCAAGACGCCCAATCGTCATCGGCTAATCCGTCTTCGAGATATATTATAGGATATTTCTTCAGCCAGCTATCATATAGGCCGAGCAGGTTACTGGAACTGAAATAAGATTGCTCGAGCGGAAAGATATACCTATTCTTTTCCTTATCATACAGGAGCGATGAACCGACATCGATGCCGAGATGGGTGTCTTCTCCTGGCTTATAGCCAGCCCTGACTGTCGCCGCCATGATCATTTCTAGGGCTTCGATAGTGGAGTCTAATTCTGGGGCATATCCGCCCAACGAGCCAGTATTGGCGCTATAGCCGGATTCGCGCAAGACATTTCCTAACTCATAACATATTTCTGCGCCCTGCCTGATAATCTCCGAGATGTTATTCATTTTGGGAATAATCAAGAATTCTTGAAAATCAAGATTAGTGTCAGCATTCTTGCCGCCATTGAAAATATTGAAAAGCGGTATCGGAATCTTCGGCTCCGAAAAAGAAAAAGCTTGTCTGAGATAGACGAATAGCTCTTGTTTGCTGTCGAGAGCTGCCGCGCGAGCGCAGGCCATAGAAACTACCAGGGTAGAATTTGCCCCCAAATTCTTCTTATTAGTGGTTCCGTCAAGTTCGATGATTATCTTATCTATCTTTTCTTGCTCGGTTATCTTTTTACCGATAAGGGCCGGAGCGATTATTTCCTTAATCTTACTGACGGCTTTTAAGACTCCCTTGCCTTTATAGCGCTTCATGTCCCCGTCACGTAGATCTAAGGCTTCGTATTGACCCTCAGCCGAGCCGCTAGGAACGCTAGCCACTCCGCTCAGCCCATTGCTCAGAGTAACCTTCGCTTCTAGCGTCGGCACGCCGCGCGCATCCAAGATTTCTCGAGCTGAAATGCTCTTGATGGTTGCCATAAATTTAAGATTAAGCTTGAATTATTTTCTTGAGTCCCGGCATCTTCCCGCCGCCGAGATAAGTCAGCATAGCGCCGCCGGCTGTCGATACCCAATCAACATATGCAGCGACCTGAGCGAGATTAAGCGCCTCGACCGTTTCTCCGCCGCCAGCCACTCCATAGGCCAAGCCGGAAGAACGGGCCGCGAACAACATCGCGATCGCTAGAGTTCCGTGCTTAAAGCTCGCTTCTTCAAATTTTCCTAACGGGCCGTTCCAGGCTAAAGTATTGGCTTTCTTTATATAAGAAGCAAAATTACTGATAGATGCCGGACCGACATCAAGGATGGTATCGCTCGCCCTGACTGCCGTCGAGGCGATGACCCTAGCTTGGCCGTCCTTAGACTTCACGACTAGATCTTGGGGCAAGATTATCTTAGGCATCAATTTCTTGCCTTTAAAAAATTTCTTGATATATTTCTCGCTATCAGCATCGACCAGCGAACGGCCGATCTCGAGCCCCTGAAATTTAAAAAAATTATTAGCTAAGGCGCCGCCGATGAGGATATGGCTGGCCGCCGGATATAATTTAGAGATGAGCGGCGCTTTCGTGCCTATCTTCGCTCCGCCCATAATGACGACTAGCGGCTTCTTCGGCTTCAATATCTTATTGAGCGCTGTCAGCTCTTTCTCTAACAATAACCCGGCATAAGACGGCAGATATTTCTTGATAGCGGAAACAGAAGTTTGGTCGCGATGGCAGACGGCGAAAGCATCATTGACATATATGTCAGCCAAAGCGGCTAAGCTAGCCGCGAACTTAGCGTCATTCTTATATTCGCCTTCATTGAAGCGCAAGTTCTCCAACATGATCGCTTCGCCTTTTTTCAATTCCTTGGCTGCGGCCGAAACTTTCGAGCCGACAGTCTCTCCCATAAATCTGACCGGACGCTTCAAGAGAGTCTTTAAGCGTGCCGCCACTGGTCTTAGCGAAGACGCGGCTTCATAGCCTTTAGGTTCGCCTAGATGCGAAGCGATCACGAGGCGCGCGCCGCGGCTCAGCAAGAATTCGATCGTCTCGAGCCCAGCCTTGATGCGATAATCTTCTTTTATCTTTCCGTCTTTCAGGGGCACGTTGAAATCTACCCGCAAGAAAACCGTCTTTCCTGATAAGGCTTTTAATTTCTTAAGCGAATTTATCTTCATATTATTTTTTCTCGCCTAACTTGATCTCGACTTCCTTTTCTGCTCCGGCGCGGACATAAGTCAGCGTGATCTTATCGCCGGCCTTATAATTAGCTAATAAGTCGGCTAAATCGTTATTCGCATCTATCTCGATATTATTAACCCAGGTGATCACATCTCCGGCTTTGAGTCCGGCAGCTTCGGCCGGGCTATTCTTGATGACCGCCGGCTGATTGGCAGAGGCTGGATAAAGCCAAGCGCCCTTATCTAAAGAGACGATGCTTGTCTTTATTCTAGCTAGGTCTAAATAGTTAACTCCTAAGTAAGGAGATAGAATCTGGTTCTTCTGGGAAAGGCTGGACCAAGCGGAATTGAAAGAGAAGGCTGGCACGACCGCTTCATCGCCGGCGACGAGAGCGACTAAGTTTCCAGACAGATCAAAGACGAAAGAATTCTTCAGGCTCTCATCGCCTTCGCTGCTGAGCTTAAGGCGAGCTCCGGCTAGATCGCTGCTAGCGACGACAGAAGTCCTTGATAAGGCCACCAGGGTCACCGGCCGAACAGACGTCAAGTCATTGATGACGAGCAGGCTCTCGCCCAAAGTCAATTCAGCGCGAGCCGCATTCTTCTTGACGGAAAGATTATTGGCGCCGGCGAGATGAAAGATCAAAGGATCGCCCGGCAGATTCTTGAGCGCCGCTAACTTATCGATCTTATAAATCTGGCGGTCGCCGGTAATCACGACGTAATTCTTGAATTTAAAATCATTCTTCAGCTCGTTGGGCGCCATAGCCGCTACCCAGCCGTCGGCCGTGACGATCAAACCGACGAATAGAGGATCTTCCAGATTATAATATTCCGAGGCTGAAGAAGTCGCGGGGATCTCCTTGAAGACGCTGGCTAGGACCGGCCGGACGCCGGCGACGGTTTCCGCGATCTTTACGTCCTGATTGACGACCACTTTCTTAGCGTCGCGGATGACTAATCCTGAATTAGCCGCATTCAGTCCGGAAAGGTTCAATTCTCCCGAAAAAGTCGAAGCGCCGAAATCCTTAAAGATATATATCTTAGCCAGGGATTCTCCCAAAACTCCGGCCGCTAAGCCGCAGATGAGAGCGATCGAGACTAGGAGCCAGAACCTGGCTCCGGGCAGAGATGATTTAGCCTGACCGTTTTTGGATTTTTCAATCTTCGATTCGTTGGACATATTTTTAAAAATTAAAGCCAGCGGGCTGTTAAGAATAATATTATGAACGCGAGCGCGCTGAGGATGATAGGCAGCTTCAAAACTCGGCGATTCAAGGTGCCGCGCAGATGCGCGCGGATAATAGTCAGAGCTAAATAATAGCTGATAGCCAGGAATAATCCGAGCAGATGGAATTTCAACGGTAGGAGAGACAATCCCCAGGCTAATTCAACCAACCCGACTATGCTGACCAGTATCAGGACCTTGGCTTGTTCCGGCTTCATCTTCTTGAGCGGCATAAACTGGAGGAATAAGAGACAGATTTCCGCCGCCAGGATAAGTATAGTCGCCCAAGTCGGCCAATTGATGAAGATAGGCAGGCTGAACAGGACGGTCGTAACGGAAAAAATGGATAAGAAGCCGCTGACGATCAAGAGGTTATCCAGCTTGTCTTCGAAAATAGATTCTGATTCCTTATGGGCGAAATAATAATACAGATTCTTGAAATAGACGAATAAGAACCAAGCGACTAGGACTAGGATAGCTTGGACCCAGAAGCTGCCGATGATAATCGAAGCATAGACGGAAAAATTCAGAAAGAACAGGAGCGGCGCGATCGCGAGAAGCGGCCAATCCTGCTTTTCCCGGCCCGCCAGATACTTGACGCTTAACACTATCAGCAGAGCGCCGCTAGCTAAAGCCGAGTAAAACAAACCAGACCAATGCAGATATAGCTGGCCGAAAATCCAGATTACCAGGGGGATGACAAGCGGAGTCAATCTTTTATAGGTCATAACGGAAAAGCTAATTAATTTTAGTTAATGGCTGCGGATGAAGTCGCGGCAGCCGGGGTTTCTGCCGATACTGGAGTTTCTGCCGGAAGCGAAGCGTCTGTAGCCGGAGTCTCTACCGATGCTTCCGGGGTCGAAGGCGCTTCCGCAGAGCCGCTGCTAGAAGCGGAGCTGCCACTAGGCGCGGAACCTTGAGCCGCTGGCATCGGGGTAATGATATAATCATCTCCGCCCGACGTCAATTCCAAGCTCTTAAGCTCTGCCAGGTCGGTTAAATTATTAATCTTTAAGAATTTATTAGAAAAAGTATATAGGCTGTCATTGATATAAAGACTGCGCTTGGCCGTATTATCATAATAACTGAAGCCGTCCCAATAATCTGACGTGCCGTAGTGCCCGCCGGCCGAATGGTCTATCTTCCCTTTCAGAGTAAAGGCGTTGTCTTGAAGCGTGAAGACGAGCGAACCCGCGAAGTTCAAGCGATTATTAGAATCGCGCAGAGCGGCCGGAATGACTAGGAGATTCTTAGCGGCTGAGTACAGGAAGGCCTTATGGTCATAGAGAGCGATAGAATCGCTGCCAGCTCCGCCCAGGATATAGCTATCCAGTTCTTTCGGCTTAGATAAGTCGCTGAAATCGAATAAGGATAATTTCAAACCCTTGACGGTCACGCTGCCATTAGCGGCGACATCGGCATCACGGCCGAGGCCGATAAGCTTAGTCCCGTCCGCGTCGACCGGATGGAGATAATTAGAAAAACCCGGAACCTTGATGGCGCCGAGAACGGCCGGCTTGGCCGGGTCGCTCAGGCTGATGACAAATAAGGGGTCGGTTTGCTTGAAAGTCACGAGATAAACGCGATTGCCGATAAAGCGGGCGGCGTAAATCTTTTCGGTCGTCGCTAGGTTCTCTAGCTTGCCAACCATGGCCAGATTAGCATCGAGCACATAGACGCTGCTATAAGAATCCGAGGAGGATTCGCTGAGGCGGGAAGAATATTGGCTGCGGGTCGTCGCTATCCGGAAATAATCTCCGGATTCATCCATAGAAAATTGATTCAAGACCTGCCCGCTCACTTCGCCCATGGCGCGATAAGAAATCTGGTTGCCGCTGATGCCAATCTTATGGATGACGGTCTTCTCCATGTCCTTGGCTTTCGCGCTGATCTTTTCCGCCAGCTTCGCGTCGATATCGGAGCTAAGCGCTGCCTGATCAGTAGAGCTTAAGGAATTAAAATAACGGTCGATATACTGCGCTGTTTTGGATCGCTTCTCCTGATTATTGAGAATGAAACTCGGAGTCGCCTCGATCTTATCGATCTTATCCTTGGTCTCCGCGCTCAAGCGCGGATAAATCAATTCTCTCCTCGCTTCCTGTTCCAGGTCATACTCATTTATATATTGAGTATAAGTGACGTAAATATTGTTCTGGGAAACATAGATATTCTGGCCACTGTTTAGGAGATAAGACTGGCCGCTGATAGCCTCAGCGCCATTTTTTATATTGATCGCGGTGATATTGGAAAAATTATACGAATCATAATCAATGTCGAAATAATAGACATCGGGCGCGAAGCATTTTTCGCTCGCTTCGCATTTTGACGGCAGGACTAAGCCGTTGTCGAGAACCCGCGGCACGAGCGGTTCGCCGGCGATATAATTATTATAAGTATCGGTCAAAAAATAAACGTAATCGCCGATCAAGCGGGCGTCGCGATAAGAACCCTCGAAATCCAAGTCGCGGACCTGCTTCGGATTGGCCGGATCAGTCAGGTCAAAAACCTTGAAGAAGGTATAAGAATTCTGGCGGCGGAAGTCCTGATAGACGCTCTGGGAATAGATAAGGTTATCATTACCGAAGACGGCGAGAAAATTCCCATTTATAAATATATCTTGCGGCCGAGATTTGAAGACGATTTTACTGACGACTTTAGCTTCGGCAGCGGGCGTAGCGCTGATGACTGATAATTCATTCCGGACGAGAGCATAAATATAGCGCCCATCCGTCTTGATAATATCGGCTTCATCGACTCCGGCGACCTGGTTATTCGTCGCAGAATAATCTAGAGCATTATTAGGCTGCGAGCTATCGCTGGAATGTGCGCTGCCAGCGGCTGACGGCGAGGCGGTCGGAGCGCTGACAGCCATCATCTCCGATCGGAAGATTCCGGAAGATATCTTGGCAGCGACAGCGGTCGGATTATCGTTAGCGGCTAAAAATTCCGCCAGCTCGTCGTAATTATTAAATTTCTTGAGCTTGCTCGTGCCGGTTGAAACGATCGCTTCCGTAGTCGTTGATGTTTCGGTCTCATTGACCGTCGCGTCGGTTTCGGGCGCGGCCTTCTTCTGCCAAGGCAGAGTGCAAGCGCTCAGGGTAAAAGCCAGGAACAAGAGCGCCAGGGATAATAAAAAATTTTTCTTTGACATAAGACAAAAAAATTAGCGTTAACTAGGCTAAAGTAATTATATCATTTAGACGCTAGAAAAACAAAAGCCGATAGGCTTATCGGCTGGCTATTTTATGACAACCTCGGTCCCCTGGCTCACCCTTTCATATATATACTTAGCCGGACCGATGCCAAGCCGGATACAGCCGTGCGAAACCGGCTTGCCTAGATGATCCGCGCCTTCGCGATAACCGCTCGGCCAGATCGGCAATTCATGGATGCCGAATTGGCCGCTGCCTAATCCCAGCCAATAAGGCATCCAGAGCTTATAAGTATTTGACCAAGCTTTAGAAATCTTATTGATGATCTTATAATTCCCTTTCGGCGTCGCCATGCTCGGCTTGCCGCTGGAGATAATGAATTCTTTCCAAGGCTGGCCGCCGACGAGATAAGTCAATCTTTGCGCGGCCAAGTCTATTTCGATCTTCTGGGCTAGCTTAACGCTCGAGCTAGCTATTGGATCATAACCGAAATCTATTTCCGCTCCATCCTTATAGCCATCGCCGTCGGAATCAGCGATAAAGGGATCGGTCTTGAACTTCAGCTCCCAATAATCGCTCAGGCCGTCGAAATCCATATCGCTCTTCACTATCTTCACCTTCTCGGGGTTGAAAGGAGAATAGCCGCTCTTGATCTCAGCCGCATCGCTATAGCCGTCGCCGTCGAAATCCGATTTTGATTCTGAAGTGACCGAAAGGCTAGGGCTGATATCAGCCGCGCGGACGATGGGCGCCAAAAATAAAAAAGCTGCCAGAGAAAATATGCCAGCGAGCGAAAAAAATGATTGAATAATCCTAAACTCTCTATTATAACTTCTGTTCATAATTATACTTTCTGATTTAAAGAATACTCGCAGCCGCAGAATTTCTGCCGATAGAGCCCGAGCTCCTTGGCTAATTCCTGGCTGCGGCGATAACCGTCATCAGCCTGGAAATCCATATCCAAGAAAGAGACTTCGCTCACCTCCTCAAGCTCTTTGCCGATCGCGATGATGGCGGCCGCGTCCTTATACGGGCTAACTAGGAGAGTCGTGCCGAAGATATCAAAGCCCAGCTTCTGCGCTAAAGACGCCGTGCGGACCAGGCGATCGCGGTAACAGAGGCGGCACCTTTCCCCTCTTTCGGGATCGCTAGCGCGAGCGCAAGCCATATCCTGCCATTCCGCATGCTCATAAGGTTCGACGATGAGCGGCCAATCATATTTCTCCGCCATCAGCTTGACCATCTCTAAGCGCTTTTCATATTCTTCCCGAGAAACGAGATTGGGATTGCAGAAATACCAAGTCAGATCGTAATGCGACGCCAAGCGCTCCCGGCTGATATAGGTGCCGCAAGGCGCGCAACAGATTTGTAAAAGCAACTTTTTCATATTTTTCTCTGCCGATCTAAGAGCCAGAAACCGATGATGATAGCCATCATGACGGCTAAGAGAGCGATGAGCGCCCAGAATTTGCCGCGGCTCTGCAGGAATAAGCCGCTCAATCCGAAAACGAGCGATAAGAAATAGAAGACCAGGACGGTCCGGCGCTGGCCGATGCCTAAGGCGAGCAGCCGGTGATGCAGATGTTTCTGGTCGGAAAATCTGAAAGGATTCTTGCCTTGGATAAGGCGGCGCGCGATCGTCCAAGCGACGTCGAGTATAGGAATGCCCATGATTAACAACGCAATAGCGATCTTGCCACCAGAAATTATCGCCAGCACTCCCAAGATATAACCCAAAAGCAAAGACCCGCCTTCTCCTAAGAATATCTTAGCCGGGTGCCAATTGAAAATCAGGAAGCCAGTGCAAGCTCCGGCTAGAAGAATAGCGGCAAAAGCAATATCCGGCTGATAATAGCGAGTCGTGATCGTAAATAAGAAAATAACCAGGCCGCCGATGCCGCTTACTCCGGTCACTAGGCCGTCAACGCCGTCCAATAATTTAGTCGTATACATCATGCCTAGGAGCCAGAGGCCGATTAAAAGCGGCGAGATGACGGTAATGACGCTTAGATCAAAATAATCTCCGAAAGGGTTAGTAATCTTAGTTATCTCGACGCCGCCGATAATGACCGCTGCGATCGCCAGAAGAGGAAAGATTATCTGCTGCCAAGGCTTAAGATTATACTTATCGTCCAGCGCGCCGCCGATCATGATGAGCAGAGCGCCGACAAAAAAGCCGATAAGATGAGATGACTTGAGATTTCCCGACAAGAAATAACTCTGATTAAAAAAGAGAATCGCAAAATAGGTGGCAAAGATGGCTATTCCGCCTAAGAGAGGGATCGGCCGCGTATGGATCTTCCGGCTGGCCGCCGCGCCTTGGTCCGGCCTATCCACTACGTCAAAACGAAAAGCGACCCTCTTAACCAGGAGCGTTAAGATGGCCGTCAGGAGGAGGGCTGAGATGAAGATAAAAGAATAGAACATAACTTATAATTCCTTAGCCTTCTCGATTTCGATCTCGGCGCGGCTATTGATGATGATGGTATCGCGGCGCTTCAATTCTCCAGCTAAGATCTTATTGGCGATATTATCCTCAATCTTGTCCTGAAGCAAGCGGCGCAGCGGACGGGCGCCGAATTTCGGATCATAGCCTTCGTGCGCTAAGACGGCCACGCCGTCCTTGTCCGCTTTCAGGTCTATGCCCTTGAGCGCCAGATTCTTCTTGATCTTCTTGAGCATGAGAGTCGCGATCGAGATAGTATCATCCTCGCTCAGAGGCTTGAAGACGATGATGCCGTCAAAGCGATTGATCAGTTCCGGCCGCATGTATTTATTCAGCTGATTATCGATGAGATCCTGCTTGATGATGTTGATCGGGGTCTTAGCCTTGATCTGATCCTGAATGAAGACCGCGCCAATATTAGAAGTAGCGATGATGATGGATTCGGAGAAGCTGATGGTCCGCCCTTGCCCGTCGGTCAGGCGGCCGTCATCGAGCACTTGCAATAAGAGATTCAAGATGTCCGGATTGGCTTTCTCAACTTCATCCAGCAGGACTAAGGCAAAAGGCTTCTTGCGCACCGCTTCGGTCAGGTAACCGAGAGTGCCGTCGACATCGCCGATCATCTTGCGGACGCTATCAGCTGTCTGATATTCGCTCATATCCAGGCGGATGAGATAATCCTCGTCGCCGAAATACACCTGGCTGACTGATTTCGCGAGCTCGGTCTTACCGACGCCGGTCGGACCGAGGAAAAGAAAGCTAGCGATCGGACGCTTGCTGTCTTTCATCTCGGCGCGCGCGCGGCGCAAGCTGGCGGCGACGGCCTCGACCGCTTCGACTTGATCGACTAAGCGCTGATGGATTTCTTTCTCCAGATTCAATAATTTCTGGCTTTCCGAAACCGTCACTTTATTAGCCGGAATGCCGGTCAATTCGCTGATAGCTATAGCCACGTCTTCACGGCCGCAGAAAGAAGATGCTCCTGGATCGTTCGCAGTCCTCTTAGCGCAGGCTATTGCCGCTTTTTCAAGCAGATCAATCGCCTTGAGCGGCAGGAACTTATCATGCAGATAGCGCATAGACATGATGACCGCCTGCTCGATAGCGCTATAGACGATATAGACATTATATTTAGCTTCCAAAAAGCCGACCTTGCTTTCTAGCATCTGGATGGCCATATTGGTCTCGGGCTCCTTGATGCCGATAGTCGTCATGACATTGCCGATCGACTTGCTCTCGATATGCTTAGAATAATTCTCGGTCGTAGCCGACGCTAAGCAGTACAGGTTCTTGCGGCTGATCGCTTCCGCTAATACTTCAGACAAGTCCAAGCTCTCTTGGCTGCCCGCGGTGATGCCGATGATATTTTCGATATTATCTAGATAAAGAATGATATTCTCGGAGCGGCTGATCTCATTTAGACTCGTCAATAAGCGCTCTTCCGCCGTCGCGGCATCAGCGCCGGCGATCAAGCGTGAAATATCAAGCTCGACCAAACGCTTATCCTTAAGGAATTCGGGCACGTCTTCGGCGACCATCAGCTGCGCGAGTCCGCCGATGATAGTGCTCTTGCCGACGCCGACTGGGCCGACCAAGAGGACGCCGTTATGCCCGCCCGTAAAAGCTTCAAAGATGCTATTGATTTCCTGGTCGCGGCCGACGCAGATATCCAGGCTTCCGGATTTAGCGCGAATAGTCAGGTCATGAGAAAAATGATCAAGGGTCGGAGTCGCGATTGCCGTGTAAGCGCGATTCATATTGCTGCCCGGCTTGAAACCGGCCAAGCGGCGATAATTGCGATAATTTTCTAAGAGGCGATGATTCACTCGGAACCAGGCGACAGTATTTATAATCTTATCCTTATCAATTTCTAATTCATAAAGTATCTCGGCTAGAATCGGATCGCGCTCATAACAGAATTGGATAATGTTCAATAAGTCGACGCTCGCCTGCTTCAAGCTATAAGCATCGACGAAAGCCGCCACAAGCGCCTCTTGCAGGGCCGGCGACAAGATCGTCCGCCCTGACTTATCGTCTTGCGGCTTGACTAGATGGCGATCGACGAGCTCCACTAATTTTTTCGCGTCGACATTAAGGCGAATGAAAAGATTCTGGATATCCTTGGATTTCAGAATGACGCGGAAGAGATGGATGATCTCGACCTGGCTCTGGTTCAGCTTCACGGCTAAGAGATAAGCGTCTTCGACCGCCCTGAGACTCGCGCGCGCATAAGCGGCGGCGACATTATATTTCTTAGCGGCGCGGCCGCTCTTTTTCTTCTCATCGAACAGGCGATAGTCGATCTTGCTTAGCGCCGCCTTATCTTGGCTATGGCGATAAATCAGAAACAAGTCGAACCAGAGGGAAATCAGGAAGACGAAGATGAGCGGATCGAATTTCCTCCAGAAAAAAAGCAAGCTGATCGGCTTAGCTAAAAGAGCCGCTTGATTATTGAAGATCCAGAAACCGAAAGCGACCCAGCCCGCGAACAGTATCAGCCAGGCGAAGAAGATCAGCAGGCTATCGATCTTCTCTCTCGTCCTCTCTAGACTGATGACCGAACGGCGAGGCGCAGTTCCCCAGAATAAGAAACGCCCTAAGAACCAAGCGCCGCGGCCTCCGTTATTCTGCTCTTCGGTAAAGATTATTTTTTCTGGTTCCATATTTTTAATTCGCCAATTGAAAGACTAATCCTAAGAATAGCAGGATCGGGAAAACCAGCCAGATAATAAGAATCGCCAAGATGATGCCGAGCCATATCAATAAGACAATGCCGCGGAAGATGATTTGGATGAAGCGCATGACAAAACTGATGATGCGGCTGGCCATATCGCGCTGGCCGTACATGGGCACGAAGATATTCTTCAGCCAGACGCTGAATCCTAAGGATTCCTCGCGCGCCCGCCAGAAACGGAAGACGCTTTTGACTGTCCGGATAAAGCCGACGCTATACCACCAGACCGGGAAATATAAGATTTCTCCCGCAATCTGAAGGATAATCTTGCCGGTATAAGTGAGAAAATTATGATTTAACATAGTCCTTTTTTACTCTAATATAATAGCATGTTTCAGATTTGATTGACAATAATTTTTTTGATAATTGACAAGCTGTCTTCCTTATATTATCATAGAATTAGCACTCTAATAATGAGAGTGCTAAAATAAAGCTTTTATATAAATACTATATATGTTCAATAAATTAACAGAAAAATCCCAAGAAGCGATCATCAATTCCCAGATCATCGCCTCCACTTACGGCCAAGCGAATATTGAGGCCCTGCATATATTATTAGCTCTCTTGCAGCAGAGCGAGGGCCTGGTTAAGCCGATCTTAGAAAAAATGAAGATCGACCCGGAAATAATCGAGGAATATACGATCAAGGAAATCAAGCGATTGCCGCGCGTCAAGATCAATCCGAATAACGGTCCGGTTCAAGCTGTCTCCGGCACGGCCGAAACTGCCTTGATATTAGAGCGCGCCCAAAAAGAAGCCGACGGCATGAATGATGACTATATCTCGACCGAACATATCTTCTCCGCTCTTATCGGCGTTCCCTCTCCGGCGCAAAGCGTTTTGCTCAATTTCAAAGTCGATTATGAGAACGTCAAGAATGTCTTGAAGGAATTGCGCGGCGGCACGACCATCACTGATCCGTCTCCAGAAAATAAATATAAGGTCTTAGAAAAATATACGACTAACCTGACAGAACTGGCGCGCCAAGAAAAGCTTGATCCGGTCGTTGGCCGCGATCAGGAAATACGCCGCATCATGCAAGTGCTCCTGCGCCGCACTAAGAATAATCCAGTGCTCATCGGCGAGGCCGGCACGGGCAAGACTGCTATCGTCGAAGGGTTGGCCCAGCGCATCGTCGCCGGCGATGTTCCGGAAAACTTAAAAAATAAAGAAATCGTCACCTTAGACCTAGGATCATTAGTCGCGGGCGCAAAATTCCGCGGCGAATTCGAAGACCGCCTCAAGGCCGTCTTAAAGGAAGTAAAATCTCAGAGCGGCCGCATCATCCTCTTTATTGATGAGCTCCATACCCTCATCGGCGCCGGCGCTTCCGAGGGTTCAATGGACGCTTCGAACATGCTGAAGCCGGCGCTTGCCCGCGGCGAACTCCGCACTATCGGCGCGACCACAACCAAGGAATACCAGAAATATATCGAGAAGGACGCGGCTCTAGAACGCCGCTTCCAGCCGATCATGGTCAACGAGCCGAGCGTCGAAGACACGATCAGCATGCTGCGCGGCCTGAAAGAAAAATATGAAGTCCATCACGGCGTCCGTATCACTGACAACGCCCTCATCGCCGCCGCTAAATTATCTAACCGCTATATCAGCGACCGCGCCTTGCCTGATAAAGCTGTCGATCTGATCGACGAAGCGACCTCATCGCTCCGCATGGAAATAGACTCCATGCCGGATGAGCTTGATCAATTAAAGAGAAAGATAAACCAGTTAGAATTGAACAAAGCGGGCCTAATGACGACTGACAAGAAATCTTCGAAGATCCGAACGCTTAATGTCGAACTGGCGAAACTGAAAGAAAAAGCCGACCAGCTAGAACTGCATTGGAATAATGAAAAGAATATCATCTCCCATATCCGCACTTCCAAGAAAGAGATCGAGGACCTGAAGATCAAGGCGGAGATTGCGCAACGCCAAGGCGCCGACCTGACCGAGGTCGCCAAGATAAAATACGGCCTGATTCCGGAATTGGAGAATAAATCTAAAAAATTCCAAGAAGAGCTGGTCAAGATCCAGAAGAAAGGCCAGCGCATATTGAAGGAGGAGGTCGACGAAGAAGATGTCGCCAAAGTCGTCGCTCGCTGGACCGGCATCCCGGTCAACCGCATGCTTCAGGACGACATCCAAAAATTAAGTTCTGCGGAAACCGAATTGAATCATGAGGTCGTCGGCCAAGAAGAAGCGATCAAAGCGATCGCCAGCGCCCTGCGCCGCAGCCGCGCCGGCATCAATGAAGAGAAGAAGCCGATCGGCTCTTTCCTCTTCGTCGGCCCGACCGGCGTCGGCAAGACCGAGCTCGCGAAAACCCTGGCCCGCTTCATGTTCGATGACGAGAAAGCTTTGATCCGCTTAGACATGAGCGAATACATGGAAAAGCACAGCGTCGCCAAGCTGATCGGTTCGCCTCCCGGCTATATCGGCCACGACGAGGGCGGACAGCTGACCGACAAGGTTCGCCGCCATCCTTACAGCGTCGTCCTCTTCGACGAGATCGAGAAAGCGCATCCGGATATGTTCAATATGCTCTTGCAGATATTAGACGACGGCCGCCTGACTGATTCTAAGGGCCGCGTCGTCAATTTCAAGAACACTATCATCATCATGACTTCCAATCTCGGTAATGAAATCATCAAGCAATACTCTATCGGCTTCAGCGATAACGGCGACAAGAAACAGGAGAAGAAACTCCGCACTGCTGAAATGAAGGAGAAGATCGATAAGATCCTGAAGAATCATTTCAAGCTGGAATTCTTAAACCGCATTGACGAGATCGTCCTCTTCGAAAGCCTGACTCCGGAAGCGCTGGAGAAGATCGTCGAATTAGAGCTGGCTAAGGTTGAAAAGCGCTTAAGCAATAAGAATATCAGCGTCAAAGTCGGCCCGAAGGTCAAGAAGATGCTGGCCGAAAAAGGCTATGATATCACTTATGGCGCCCGGCCGCTCAAGCGCATCATCCAGACTATGATCCTCGACGAGCTCGCTATGGAAATAATTGAAGGCAAGATCAAGGATGGCGACAAGGTTAAGATCGACCTGGGCGAGAAAGAAAATATACTTCTCAAGGTTAATGGATAAGACAGCTTCACTGCTTCTAAAAAATCCCGCACTAGCGGGATTTTTTGTAATATTAACGATTGAGCGACCTACATTTTGGAGAAAATCAAAAATTATAGTATAATTTTAAAATATGAAAAATACCAAACCTATCAAAGCCAACTTGATTGGCTTAAGCGCGCTCATCTTCTGTCTTTTGCCGTTATTAGCCAAAGCGCAAAGCGATATCGACGCGACTTTCAACCCGAACCGCATCCTGGAAGATGGCGAAATGCTCAATTGTAATTCTATGGGCCTGCCGGAGATCCAGAACTTCCTTAATAATAAGGGCAGCTACCTCGCTAATTACAGTACCCTGAACACGCACGGCGATACCAGGAGCGCGGCCCAGATAATATATGACGCGACTCATAATAATTACGATTGCGAAGGCGTGACTTTAAGCGATACGCCGACCGAAGCGGAAAAAAAAGCGAAATGCCGCCAGATAACGACCGTTAATCCTAAATTCCTGCTCGTTCTGCTTCAGAAAGAAGCGAGCCTAGTCACTGATAGCTCCCCGGCTCAATCTCATCTTGATTGGGCGACCGGATACGGCTGCCCCGACAGTTGGGTCTGCAATCCTTATTATAAGGGCTTTGGCAAACAGGTTAATAGCGCCTCTCTGCAATTCTTAGCCTACCTGAAAGAGCCGGAACGTTATAGCTTTAAAGTCGGCCAGACCTATATCGCTAAAGATAAATACGGCATCTTAAAACCGGTAGCTAAAGCCATAAACGATGGAGATTATAACACAATCATGGCTTCTCCGGACCACGTTAGCGTCACTCCGGAAAATCTAGCGACTGCCGCTTTATATAATTACACGCCGCACGTCTTCAACGGCAATTATAATACCTATAAGCTCTGGAATACTTATTTCCCGAAAGTCTCGCGCCTATATCCGGACGGTTCGATCATCAAAGCCGAAGGCGATCCTAAGGTCTGGCTGATTTCTGGCGGCACCAAGCGTCCTTTCGCTAATTGGTCATCTTTCGCCTCCCGCTTCCGGCCGGAACAGATAGTTAACGTCACGACCGCCGACCTAGATAATTATCCGCTCGGCAGCGAGATAAAATTCGCGAATTACTCTATCGTCCGGACGCCGGATAAAAAGATATATCTGCTCGTCGACAAAGAAAAACGCCTAATCGCTTCGACCGCGGTCTTCAAAAAGATCGGCTTCAATCCGGAAGAGATCGAAGAGGCCACTATCGAAGATTTGGCGGGCTACGTAGCTGGCAAGACTATCACTGCCACTTCGACCTACATAACCGGAGTTCTCTTTCAAGACTCTAAGACTGCCGAAATATTCTATGTCGAGAATGGCACGCGCGCTCTAGTCGACAAGGTCTTGCTCGATATAAAATTCACGGGCAAAAAAATCGTGAAGAAGACTACCAAGGAATTGAAGGTTTATGCCACGACGACTCCGATACTGCTCGACGAGGGTACGCTCGTCCGAACCGATACTTTCCCGACGATCTATCTGATCTCTAACGGCAAGAAGCGCCCCTTTGCGACCGACGCCGCCTTCTCTACTTTAGGCTATAACCCGCTCAACGTCCTGACCGTCTCCTCAAAATTCTTATATAATTACGACATGGGTGAAAGCATTCAATAATAAAAGATTGGCGAGGAATAATAAAAAGCCCAACGTAAGCTGGGCTTTTTTTTAATGAGCATGGAATTTAGACGCGTGCTTTGACCATCGTATAAAATGGCGCCCGTTCGCTGAAACAAGGCTCGCCAAACGCTCCTTCGCCTATCAGAGCCCAAGATATTTTCCCGTCCTCTTCGCCAACCTGGACGAATTGAGACGTTTCTTTGGGAAAGAGCTGCAAGCTTTTAATCGTAATTCTTTTGTCCTTGATATCAAGGACTACAGCCCTATCAATTACTTGATGATTCTCCAATATATTTATGGGCATGCCTGCCCAAAAATCCTGTCTTTGATTATTTTCCATCATTCCTCCTTTCTTTAAACGTACTATATCAAAATCAACACAATTTAATAACAATATCTTGCAACAAATTAAGAAAAAAGTCAACTTCCCTAAAAAGCTAAATAATACTATACTAAAAATACCTAAAATCCTAAATTTATGGCTCTGACAACTGTCGCTCTGCTTCCCCATTCTCCCTTATTAATCCCGGAAATCGGCCGGGCTAATTATAATTTTCTGGCTAAAACCGTGGCGGCTTATGAGGAGATAAGAAATGCCCTGAAGGCCAACCCGGTCGATACTATCATAATAGTCAGCCCGCATAGCGCGCCGCAAGCCGATTCTTTCGTTCTTAACGTCGCTCCGGAAATGGAAATAAACCTCAAGGACTTCGGTTTCATTCCTCCCAAGACTGTGCTTACCGGAGACGCCTTCTTGGCCGATCAGATCACTAACGCTCTCCGCCCCGAGTTTTCCCTGCAATTAGTTTCGGAGACTATCTTGGACCATGGCAGCGCCATCCCCCTATACCTTCTTAAGGATGCTTGCGGATCGGCCAAGATAATCGTCATCTCTCCGAACGGCAGCCTCAGTCTGGAAGATCAATGGCGTTTCGGCGAAAAGTTGCGAGCCGTGCTCATGGCTAACGATAAAAATATCGCCCTGATCGCTTCTGGCGACTTATCACATCGATTAAAGAAGAAATCTCCAGGAGGCTATTCTCCTAAGGGCGCCAAATTCGACAATAAGCTGATAGAATACCTGAGTGATCCGGAAAGTGCTTCAGAAAATATCCTAAAGATGGACGCTAAGCTGATAAGCGACGCCGGCGAATGCGGCTTGCGCCCGCTCCTCATCCTGCTCGGAGTCGTGAACGGCTCTAAATGGCAGCCGGAAGTCCTGTCTTACCAGACGGATTTCGGCATCGGTTATCTCGCTATGAATTTTAAACTATGGACGCCCTCGCAGACATCTTAAAGAATCGCAAGACCGTCAAGCCGCCGGCCTATCCCTGGCAGGATTTAGCTTTGCGAATAATCAGAGATCTCGGCATCCCCGGCTTCAAGCGCGGAGCGGTTTTCAAGGTCTGCAAAGAAAAGCCAGCCAACCAGATAGAGATCGCACTCAACGACACGAAAGAACTATGCAAGACTGGGGCGCGCTGGAAATATTTTTTTAAGATAATCGACCAAAAATAATCATATGCCTAAGCAACTACCAATACTCATCAACCCGAATCCGATCCTGCGCCGGATCTCCGATAAGGTCGACCCGAAAAAGATAGAACATCCTGATTTTCGGGAACTTTTAGCTGACATGAAAGAGACGATGATAAAAAAAGACGGCGCCGGCTTAGCCGCGCCGCAGATCGGGCATAATATCCGCGCCGTCGTGATTCATCATAACGACAAGGTCTTCTTCATGATCAACCCCAAAATCACTAAGAGATCGTGGGCAAAAGAAATCGAAGAAGAGGGCTGCTTATCAGTGCTCGATAAGAAAGGCGAAATTATCTACGGACGCGTCGAACGCCACAAGAAAGTCAATTGCGCTTACTTAGACGAAAAAGGCCGGGCTAAAAAAATAAGCGCTGACAAGATTATGTCGCGCATTATCCAACACGAGCTTGATCATCTGGACGGAGTCCTCTTCATCGATAAGCTCGTCAAATAAGCCGCTCTAGATAAGACTGGCTGGCGTTCTGTTGTTTTTCTGGCTCCGCCATTTCCGGAATTTCCAAGCTATCCAAACGATGCCGAGAGCGAGCAAGGTCCAATATATTTCCTTATAGTATTTCAGGAGCAGCGCCTGGTTCGCGCCGACGAGATAGCCGAGAGCCGACAAGATACTGACCCAGATGAAAGCGCCGAGGGCAGTATAAAGCATAAAGGATCCGAAAGGCATGCGGCAAAAACCGGCCGGGATAGATATCAGATGGCGAACGACCGGGATGAGGCGCCCGAAAAAAGTAGCTGATTTAGAATTAGAGAGGAAATAGGCCTCTACCCGCGCAATCTTTTCCGGAGTAATAAGAACGAATCTAGCGGCGCGCGTGCCGGCCAATTTATAGACGACTAGACGCCCCAAGTATAAGGACAGAAAATAATTGACAGCCGCCCCGATCATACTGCCCAAGGTTCCGGCGACAATTATAAGCATCAGATTCATCTTGCCTTGGCTAGCCAGATAAGCGGCCGGCGGGATGATGATTTCAGAGGGCAACGGCAGGAAAGAGCTTTCAATCGCCATTAAAATCACGACCCCGAAATAACCGAGGCCCTGAGTAATATTCAATATCCATTCGATAAGATTAGAAAACATATAATCTTAATATATCATTAATTTTCTCCTTATGTCCATCAGCCCGAAAAATAAAAATATCCGCGCCATCTTCATGGGCACGCCCGAGTTCGCCTGCCCCGGGTTGAGCCGTTTGATCGCCGCGCCCGAATTCGAAATCGTCGGTGTCTTTACTCAACCGGATAAGCCGGTCGGGCGCAAGCAGCTCCTGACTCCGCCGCCGGTCAAGGAATTAGCCCTGAAGAATAATATCAAAATCTTCCAGCCGGAAAAGATCCGCCCGGAGGCAGAGACGATAAGAAGCTTGAAGCCAGACCTGATAGTCGTCATCGCTTATGGAAAAATAATTCCGCAGGAGATTCTGGATATTCCGACTTTCGGCTGCGTTAATGTCCATGCTTCCCTCTTGCCTAAATATCGCGGGGCAGCCTGCTTGAACGCGCCAATCTTAAACGGCGACGAGGAAACCGGAGTGACAATAATGATAATGGAGGCCGGTCTTGACACTGGGCCGATATTACGGCAAGCTAAAATGGAATTAAGCGGTTCAGAAACCCTAGAGGATGTTCATGACCAGCTGGCAGAATTAGGCGCTAGCCAGCTCGTGCCGACCTTGCTTGATTTCGTTGACGGCAAGATCAAGCCGCAAGCTCAAGATGAAACGCAAGCCAGTTATATCAAGACTTTGAAAAAAGAAGACGGGCGCATCGATTTCAATAAGAGCGCAGTTGAAATAGAGAGGATGATCCGCGCTTATAATCCTTGGCCCGGAACTTACACGGGAATAAACGGTGAAACTCTCAAGATTATAGCGGTCGAACATGAGGTGGCGGGAATAAATAAGGCCGAGCCGGGCCAATTATTCCTCGACGACGAACGCCTGCTGCTCCAGTGTAGACAAAATGCTTTAGTTGTATTAAAATTACAGCTAGCTGGAAAAAGGATAATGAACGCCGACGAGTTCATCAACGGCTATAAGGCCCTTTCGTCTAACGGTTAGGACGCCAGGTTCTCATCCTGGTAATAGGGGTTCGATTCCCCTAGGGGCTACGAAGATAAAAATAGACTCAACGAATGTTGGGTCTATTTTTATTAATATGGGCAAACGAGGAGAGCATAGTATTATGGAAATAAGCGCGGAGCTCACCTAGAAATTATTAATTAAAGGCCAGACATCCCGAAAGAAGCCGTAAATTAAAGCGATGGCCGAAAAAAAGAAAATAGCAATATAGTTCCATTTCGACAAGCTGGTTTGAAGGCCTTTTAAAATATACACCAAAGATTCCCTCTCTTGATTATTTAAAGATTTATTGTCTTTTATCTTCTCTGCTAAGCCCATACCCGTAATCAGCCTATCGCGGCGATTTTCGACGTTAAATCTATGAGCAAAATACCAGACAAACCCGATAGTACCTATATACCAAGTAATTTGAACGTAAATCTGGTTATAGCCATTTAAGACAACGATGGCACGATAGGCAATAGTCGCTATAATACCTAGCACAAACATCCAGCGTCTATAAAATTTACTACTCAAAACTGTCAAACTCTTCTTACTCTCTGAGTTTTCCATATTAATTAGTGTTATTTAATTATATGCTTCTAAAATTATAGCAAAACAAGGGCCATACTCCAACTTTACCAAAATTGACATATTATCAAAAATATTATATATTCTAGACAGTAAATTACCAACTTAAAACGGAGGCCAAAATGAAAAAAATTAAAAGCATTTTAATTTTGACAGCCCTACTGATTATACCGCTATTTATCGGCTCATCTTGCGAACCGATAGAAGAATGCGATGGACATGGGACACTTTCTCTTACCAACAAAAGCCATAGCACCGTCCAAAGAATTATGATCAACGGCGTCAATTATGGAACTCTCGATCCAGGAGAACACAAGGACATCGAGTTAGTCCCCGGCGTCTATTCTTGGCAATTAGTGGGTATCAGCGGCGGCACTGGCTGTAGCGCGGCGACTGTTACTATCGTCGAATGCGAGACTCAAGGCTTTAGCTGCAGCGGTTAATTCGCAATCTTATTTTTACCACCCTCATTAAATTATTAATGAGGGTTTTTATTTAAGCAGATTTTTTCATATCCCCATAAAATGATTGCGGGCTCCGTATTGCCTCTTTCTCTCTTGACAATAATGTTAGAATAATATAACATAGAGTTATATAATTCTAACATCAAATTCGGACCTCAAAAATCCGAATAAAAATCTTATGACCGCCAAACAATTCCAGGGCTACAAGATCGCTATCGTCATCATGCTGGCGAGCGCTATCTCTATCTCTATCAGCATGAAAAATTATATCGCGCCAATCATCGCAATAGCGGCTGGCATGATTTTAATCAGACTCGGCCGGCAGAAAGTCAAAGAAGTGCTGGCAGACGAACGCGACTATAATATGGCTGGAACTGCCGCGCGCTACAGCATTTCTATCTTCGCCGTCATCATGGTCGCGGGCATGTTCATCTTGATGGCTCTCCAGGCTAAGCAGCCAGAATTCGCCAACGTCGCCATGCTCCTCGCCTACCTTACTTGCGGCCTGATGCTGCTTAATTCCGTCGTCTTCAATTTTCTTAAAACACGCGACGCCGCTTCTAAAAACGGTTTCGCTAAAAGATTCAAGCATTATCTTCCCTTTTTTCTACTCGCTCTGATAGTCGCTTTTATTCTAGCTATCGCCAGCCTGCGAATGTTCACGCCCGAAGACGAGTGGATCTGCGCTGACGGAAATTGGACTCGGCACGGTAATCCGAGCGCGGCCATGCCTCTTGAAACCTGCCGCTAATCCGAAAGCTATGACTAATAAGATAAAAGAATTGCGCGCGCTCTATAACCTGACCCAGGAAGATCTAGCGCAGAAAGTCGGCGTCAGGCGGGAGACTATCCTATTCTTGGAGGCTGGAAAATATAATCCGTCATTAAAACTGGCGCATGATGTGGCTGTCGCATTGAGAACGACTATTAATGAATTATTCAAATTCTAATACCCACTCTTCTCGCGCTCTTGTCAAACGATGAATCTTTTGTTATTATCAGATTTGTAATAAAACTGGCTCATTTATATGGCCATTTTATTATAACGAGCGCCTATAGCTCAGTTGGTAGAGCAACAGCCTTTTAAGCTGATGGTCGCTGGTTCGAATCCAGCTGGGCGCACATAAAAGACAGGTTAACGCCTGTTTTTTATTACCAAGCTGAATAAGATCAAAGGCTTGCTAAAATTAGAAAAATCTTTTATATTGATTATGTCAGTTGCGCCGACTTAGCTCAGCTGGTAGAGCAGCTGTCTTGTAAACAGCAGGTCGTCGGTCCGAGCCCGACAGTCGGCTCCAGATAAAAACCGCTTACGCTTTAACCGCGCGAGCGGTTTTTTAAAAAATCACCGAAAATTCATAAGAAAAAGCGAGCTTTGTCAATCGGGCCGGGTTAATAAGGCGTTGATAAAAGGTTAATAAAAAGTCATTGAAAAAATGATGAGCATAAGCTAAGATAAGGGTGAAGAAAACTTAGCTATCATTATCTAATAGGCTAAAATATTATGGCTACTAATGAAGAAAACTTAATCGGCAAAGTGCCGCCGCATAGCCTTGAAGCCGAAGAATCTTTGCTCGGTTCCCTCTTGATCGATAAGGACGCGATCATAAAAGTCGCGGACACGATCATGCCGCAAGATTTCTATAAGGATGCGCACAGAATAATCTATGATGCGATCAAGGAGCTTTATGCTGCTCAGGAACCGATAGATATCATTACCCTTTCTAACCGCTTAGAGGACAAGAAGAAAATGACCACGATCGGCGGACGCTCTTATCTAGCCCAGCTCTCGAACACCGTCGCGACTTCCGGAAATATCGTCAATTACGCTAACATCATCCAGCGCAAGGCGACCCTGCGCCGCTTGCAGCAAGCCGCGGCCGAAATATCGTCGATGAGCTTCAACGAAGAAAGGGAGATAGACGAGATCCTCGACGAGACCGAAAAGAAAGTCTTCGGCGTCTCCCGCAAATACCTGAAAAACGCTTTCATGCCGATCGATAATCTCTTAAGCGCTGCCTTCGACCGCATCGACGAACTCCATAAATATGGCGGTAAGCTCCGCGGCCTCTCGACCGGTTTTGCTGATCTTGATAACCTCTTAGCCGGACTGCAGAAATCAGACCTGATTATTCTCGCCGCCCGCCCTTCTGTCGGCAAGACTTCCTTCGCGCTCGATATCGCCCGCCAAGCGGCGATTAAGAGCAAAGAAGGCGTCGGCATCTTCTCGCTGGAAATGAGCAAGGAGCAATTAGTCGACCGCATGCTCTGCGCCCAATCTAATATCAGCTTGTGGAAGATGCGCACTGGTAACCTTTCCGATGACGATTTCATGAAACTTAACGATGGTATGGGCAAACTGGCTGAAGCGCCGATATACATCGACGACTCCGGAACCCTGTCGATCATGGAAATCAGAGCCAAAGCTCGTCGCTTGCAAATGGAAAAAGGCTTAGGTCTCATCATCATCGACTATCTGCAGCTGATGGAGGGTCGAGGAAAATACGGCGACAACCGCGTCCAAGAGATTGCCGAAATCAGCCGCGGCCTCAAAGCCATCGCTCGCGAACTAAATGTCCCTATCTTAGCTCTAGCCCAGTTATCCCGCGCCGTGGAAATGACTCACCCAGCTATCCCGAAACTTTCCCATCTGCGCGATTCCGGTTCTATCGAGCAGGACGCCGACGTCGTTATGTTCATTTACCGCAAAGCGGCTGATCGCGGATATAACACTAACGACCTGCCCCAAGACGAACGTTATAAGGCGGAAATCCATATCGCCAAGCATAGAAACGGCCCGACCGGAAAAGTCGACTTATTCTTCGATGAGAACACCGTCAACTTCAAGAACCTCGCCAAGATGCCGACCAACTCCGCGCCAGTGGAATTTTAAGAAATATCGTGCTAAAATTATTAATCATTAACTAAGCAACAATAAATATGTTCAGCAAATTGAAACAGTTCAAAGACTTACGCAGCCAGGCTAAGACCATGCAGAGCGCTCTAGCCCAGGAAACCGTGACCGAAGAAAAGAACGGCGTCAAGATCGTCCTCAATGGTAATATGGAAGTGCTCGAGATAAAGCTTAACGGCGAACTGACCAAAAACGTCCAAGAAGAGACTATCAAATCCTGCTTTAACGATGCCTTGAAACGCGCCCAGAGACTGATGGCCAAAAAGCTTCAGGACATGGGCGGAATTCCAGGATTAAACTAATGAAATATCCAGCCGCTCTCCAAAACTTAATAGATAAGCTATCCGGCTTGCCTAGCGTCGGCCCGAAAACGGCGGAACGCTATGCTTTTTATCTATTGAGGCAGGCACCGGAAAAATTAGAGAGTTTTGGAGCGGCTATCTCCGGACTCCAGGATAAAATTACGGTCTGCCGCGAATGCCAGAGCATCTGTGAAAGCGACCCCTGCCCGATCTGCTCCGATGCATCGCGGCGCCAAGACATCCTCTGCATAATCGAGAATATCCAAGATTTGATCGCTATTGAGGCGACTAAGCAATACGACGGCCGCTACTTCATCCTCGGCGGCTTGATAAATACGATCAGCGGCGTCGGGCCGGAAGATCTGAATATTGAAAAACTACTAAAAAAGATAAAATCTGGAAACGTTAAAGAAATCATTTTAGCCCTTAACTTCACGATGGAGGGAGAAACAACTTCCATGTATCTGACCAAGATTTTGAAAGACCGCCTGAAGATAACTCGCCTGGCTAAAGGCTTGCCGGCCGGCTCCGATTTAGAGTACGCCGATGAACTGACTCTCAGCAACGCCCTGAAATATCGCAATGAAATAAACAAATAAAAATAAGAAAGGAAAGAAGATGGTAACATTATCAATAGCTGCAGTAGTCGTCCTAGCGGCTCTGGCGCTAGGAATAATGTGGCTCATCGGGCTCTTTAACAAGCGAGTCAACGGCCATGTCAACCTGATTGTAGGGTTTGTCAGGACATTAAAATTCAATAAAGAGAACACCAGAAAATTATTTCCAAGAATTTTGCTTCTGATAAAACTTCTGCCTCGTAAAAGGGGTCTGATATTCCTAAGAATGATGAAAAGAATAAAAGCCAATAGAAAGGAAAGAGTAGGCCGCCGCCGCAAAAAGAGGTTAGCCAGGAAAAACAAAAGACGAACCTGGTGGCAGAAACAAAAAAGAATGATCACAAAAAAACCGCTTTGATTAAAAGCGGTTTTTTATTTTAAGAAATTTTTGCGCTGACAGATTAAGCAATCTTCAAGACCTTGACGGCAGTGAACTGCTGACGATGGCCGACAGTCTTCTTATATCTAGTCTTGTTCTTGTATTTGACGACGGTTACTTTCTTGCCCTTAGCGGTTTCCATTACCTCGGCTTCGACCTTCTCGCCCAAAGACGGCTGGCCCAACTCTAATTTATCGCCATCGGCGATCAAAAGGGTATCGAATTTAATTTTCTGGCCGTTTTCAGCTTCCAGTTTTTCTACCTTAATAGTATCCCCCTCCTTGACTTTGTACTGTTTGCCTCCGGTCTTGATGACTGCAATTTTTGACATATTAGCGAATTTTTTTAATAAAAAATCAGATGTATCTCTGAACTAACTTAATGATAGCAAATATTTGAAAAATGTCAACAAATGGGTTATAGTGAAGCTAAGATTAACTAATAAACAGGCTTTACAAATATGCCAAAATTCATTATTACCGGCGGAAACAAATTAAGCGGCGAAATCATTACTGGCGGAGCCAAAAATAATGCCCAAATAATGCTGCCCATATCCTTATTATCAGCTAGCGCTATCAATCTCCATAACGTGCCGAGAATCGATGGCGTTGAAAAATCCTTAGAATTATTAGCCGATTTAGGCGCTAAGATAGAAGATAACGGCGAGAATATCATAATCGACGCCAGCAATATCACTAAGATGGAACTAGACAAGAAGATCGCCGATAAATTCCGGACTTCGGTCATGTTCGTCGGACCTTTATTGGCCCGCTTCGGCGAAGTTAGATTCCCTCACCCGGGAGGCTGCGTCATCGGAGCTGCCGGACGCCCAATCGATCTATTTCTCGAAGGCTTTACCGCTCTCGGAGCGAAAGTCGAAGTAAAGGACAATTACTACGAAATCAGAGGCAAACACTTAACTGGCTGCGATTTCTTCTTCACGACTGCGACTGTAACCGGTACTCAGAGTTTGATGTCCACCGCCTGCCTTGCCAAAGGCAAGACTATTCTTAGAAACTGCGCCATGGAACCGGAGGTCGAAGCGCTCGCTGATTATCTTAACGCGCAAGGAGCAAAAATCATCGGCGCCGGCACTCCCACTATCACTATCGAGGGGGTCGAGAAATTAAATGCCGGCGATTGCGAAATAATCCCCGACCGTATCGAGGCTGGCTCTTTCGCCTTGATGGCCGCCGCGACCAATTCAGAGATACTCATCAAGAAATGCAATCCGGAACACCTGCTCAACCTCCTGACCATCTTCGACAAGATCGGAGTCAATTACGAAAAGGGCGCCGATTGGATAAAGATTAAAAAATCTTCGGACATCCGCGCTTATGACATGAAGACTCATGAATACCCCGGCTTCTCGACAGACCTGCAATCTCCTTATGTCGTGCTTATGACCCAGGCGCATGGAAACTCTCTTATCCAGGAAAATATCTATGACCGCCGCCTCATCTGGACCGATATGCTGTCGCAGATGGGCGCCAATATTGTTATGTGTGATCCGCACCGCGTCGTCGTTAGCGGTCCGACCAAGCTTTACGGCAAGCGCTTGATCAGCCCGGATATCCGCGCTGGCATCGCGCTTGTCATTGCCGCGCTCATCGCCGAAGGGACGACTGAGATAGATAATATCTACCAGATCGATCGCGGCTACGAGAAGCTGGATGAGAGGCTTAGAAAATTAGGCGCCGATATCCAGCGCGTCGAATAATAATCCCGCTCTATGACTAAAAAGACCCGAGACTACATCTTTTATCTTTTCATCTTCTTTTTTGTGACCGGCACTATCCTGATATCCCTATATGCTTCCGGCTATAAATTCAATCTGAGCTGGCCTCTGAAATTCAATCGCCTGCTCATCAAGACCGGCATGATCGCTGTCGATACGGTCCCGAGAGGCGCCGTCGTCTATCTCGATGACAAGCCCCAGTCTAATCTTTCCCTTAATCCTTTCAATAAGGAATATCTGACAACCTCCGCCAAAGTAAAGAACGTCCTGCCCGGCGAATACACCTTGCGCTTGGAACGCGAGGGCTATTGGCCTTTCCAGAAAAAAATTTATGTCTCTTCCGGGCAGACGACTTTCGCTGAAGATATCAACCTTTTCCGCAATGATACCCCCTTGCTGCTCGCGGCTAGCGGCGAGGTAGAGGCGAAACTCAGCGCCAGCCGGAAATATCTCTATATCCCGGTTCTCAGCAAGGTCATTGCCCTTAAGAATGGTACTGAGAGAAGCATCCCCGATGAAGGCATCGACGCTGTCTGGCTCAACAACGCCGACAAGCTGTTAGCCTCTGGGAACATCTATGGAGCTGATCCGACTGACGACGCCGCTTATGGACGCCTGATCGGATCGGGAGCGGATAGCTGGTATCTGGATGAGGGCCAAAATCGCTTATATTATCGCAACGATAATTCTCTCAGCTATCTGAAGATTTCCGACAAGACAAGCACGCTCGTGACGCGCGGCGAAACTTATGACACCTATGAACCGCGCGGAGATAATATCTTCTTCGTCACTTCCGCTTCTGGAAAAATTTCTATCAATAGATATTCCCTTTCTTCCCAAAAAATCGAACAGACGCTTAATCTTCCGACAGTAGGACGCTATGAATTCCATCATGATAACGCCGCTTCCTTGGATTTATATGACAATCAGAATAGGACTCTTTATATCATCAACCCTAATAATATCCAAAGCGGGACCCAGACGATAAACAATGTCATCAGTTGGCAATGGATCGATTCCGATACCTTGTTATATAACAATACCTGGGAAATCTACCGTTTCAGCCGCAAGACCGGAAGCTCGGATCTCCTAACGCGCGTCGGCGAAGAAATCACGAGATTAATATGGAATAAAGACGGCGGCTACCTAATCTTCTCGACCGCGAACAGCCTGAACGCGCTGGATATGAAAATGAATGCCGCCACTAAGATCTTCCAGGCAGACAAGATCAGCGGAGCTTCGATAGATGAAAAGAATAATCTCATCTACTTCTGGGCGAAACGGGGACAAGAATCTGGCATATATAAAATGGTGCTGCAATAAATCATAGGCTGATGAATTAAAAAGAACCGGTCTCCGGTTCTTTTTTTATTGAAGAAATAATTTTCTTTAATCCGCTAGTTCATTGATCAGCTTCTGCAAATCCTTTCCGATCTCTTCGTCTTTCAAGCCGAACTTGATAGAAGCTTTCAAGAAATTGAATTTATTGCCGGTATCGATCCATTCTCCTTCGATCTTCTTGCCGTAAAGCGGACGTCCATCCTCCAGCATCAGATCGAAAGCATCGGCCAAACGGATCTCGCCAGATTTGCCTGATTTCATGCCTCCCAAGACTTTCAAGACTTCCGGAGTTATCACATAAATGCCGACAGCCGCTAGGTTAGACGGAGCTTCTCCGACTTTCGGCTTCTCCACGAATTCTTTGATCTCATAATTACCATCTCCTAGATCAGTGCCGCCGATAACGCCGAACTTGTTGACCTCATTCTTATCGACTTCTGACAGGCCGACGACCGGATCGCCATATTTTTCGTAAACGTCAGTCACCTGCTTGATATGAGAAGTCGGGGCATCATACATGGTATCGCCGAAGATAACGAGCACCGGCTCATCTTCTTCGACTAAATGGGCGGCGCATAAGATCGCGTGGCCGTCGCCTAACGGGATCGGCTGGCGCACATAAGAGAACTTCGCCAGATTTTCTATTTCCTTGACCTTCTTCAAGAGATCGAGTTTATTCTTCTCTACCAGTGTCTTTTCCAATTCGAAAGAATAATCGAAATGATCCTCGATTGCCCGCTTGCCGCGGCCAGTCACGAAAATGATCTCTTCAATGCCGGCCTTGACCGCTTCTTCAACCAGATATTGAATAACCGGCTTATCGACGACCATGAGCATCTCTTTGGGCTGAGCCTTAGTCGCCGGCAGGAAACGCGTTCCGAAACCGGCTACCGGAAATATGGCTTTTCTGACTTTTTTCATATTATTGATGATTTATTATTCTGCTTATATATTACCAGTTTGGCGTCACGATTCAAGTCCTCACTAAACTTAAACAGCTTTCTTGATTCCGGGCCGGAAGCCCCATTTCAAGAAATATTTCAACCAGGAGTCGATATGCCTCCAAGCCATCTTATCTAGGAATAAAGCTAAATACCAGGGGTACTTAGCGCTCTCGCGCTGATGGTCGTGGATGACGACCGCCTCCGGATCATATACCACTTTCAAGCCCCTAAACCAGAATTGGCGAGCCAGGTCAGTATCTTCAAAATACATGAAATAACGCTCATCAAAGCGCGGCTTAAATCTCTGGCCGTCAGAGAGAAGCTGTTCTTTCTGAAACATGATGCAAGAGCCCATGAGCCAATCGACCGGCGCGATAGAGTTATGATCAAAATCATTCATGGTAAAAAGATCGCGCTCTTTCTTAAAATAGCGCCCCAAGGAAGTCCGGCGCAAGAAAGGCATGAAAAAACGCGGAAAACGCGAACAAGAAGATTGCAGGGATCCGTCTGGATATAATAATTTCGGACCGACTAGGCCGACGCTCGGATTATTCTGCAAGTAATCCGACAGGATAGACAAAGCCCGGCCCTGGATGACGGTATCGGGATTAAGGACGAGGACTCGCGGCGCGCTGGCGGCTTCGATGCCGAGGTTATTGCCGCCGCCCATGCCGAGATTCTTAGAGCTGATGATAAATTTCGCCTCCGGCCAGCGGATATTGATATCATTCAGGTCATCGCCAGAAGCATTATCAACGATGATGATCTCATATTTCAATCCATTCGTGTCCGCACGATCGATAGACTCCAAGCAATTGATCAGCTTGGCTTTGCTCTGATAGTTGACGATAATTATTGATAGATCCATATTGAACGTTATTTATTCTCGATTAAATAATTTTTCTCACCAAACTCCAATATAGATTCATCAGCGGGTTAGCGATATATTTCAGAAGCGGATTAGCTATCTCCTGAAACTCAATTTTCCCGGCGAAATCGCGCGCTATCTCGGAAAAATCGACGACGCTGAATTTCTTGATCTCTTTCTTGGCAGCGCGGATCTTGAAATAAGTGGAGAGCCGTCCGAAGTATCCCCAGATTTTCAATTCTTCCTTGAACCAGCCGCTGGCGATAGAGTAGAAGATCATCGCGATATCCATGAAGACGAGCGGCAGCGCGATGAGCCAAAAAATTCGAGCTGGATAATAGATCATGAGGGTCAGGTAGCGGTTGCGTTCCATATAATAGAGCATGCGAACGCTTCGCGAGAATTCATATTTATGAAAGATGACTGATTGCGGCGCTAAGATTATCTTATACCCAGCCAACCTAGCTTTCAAGCTCACTTCCACGTCGTCATGATACATGTAGAATTCCTCATTATATCCGCCTATCTTCCTAAAAACTTCCGATCTAATAATGAAAGAGCAGCCGCTGGCGTAGCCTTTTATTTCGGGGTAGCCGCTTATCTCTCTATCAGGCTCACCATAACCAGAGGTAAAGCCGAAGCCGAGGAAATGGATAATATTACCGACGCTATTGAGGCGGGGATTTTTCCGTTCTTCGTCAGTGCGTGGAAATAATAATATCTTAGATTGTGCGATACCGGCCTTCGGATGTTCATCAAGAGCTTTGACTAATTCAGAAAGCCAGCGCGACGCCATCTCCGTATCCATATTAGCCGTGACCAGATATTCACAGCCGTCTTTTACCGCCTGATTAAAACCAAGATTATTGGCGGCTGAATAATTCCCGTCCGGGCGGGTCAAGATATGCGCTTCCGGATAATTCGTTTGCAAATATTCTAGCGTTTCCGCGGTCGAGGCGTTATCTACTATATAGATATTCATCAGCTCCACGGGATAATCCTGCCGACGCAAAGAATCGCGGCAGGCCTTCAAGAAGCGCTCCGCGTAATCTTTATAATTTATCAAGATGATTCCAACTTTTTTCGACATATTGATTTTTATTTTACAAAAATCCTCATGAGCGCGATCGGAGCTTCCATTATTTTCCAAGCTATTTTTAAAACTGCGTGTTTCCACCTTTTCTCCCATTTCTTAAAATATTTCAGCATTGATTCGCTCACATATTTTTGCTTCTGGCCTAATTTCACCTGACTAAAACTCGCGCCGACATAATCTAGGCATTCTGCCGCCGGCGTATACCAGACTTCGCCGCCCAACTTATAGACTTCGCGGCAGAAATCAACTTCCTCGAACCAGATAAAATAACGCTCATCTAGAAACGGCTTATCCAGGCCACTGATTTTTTTATATTGCTCGCGATTGATCAAGAAAAAAGCGCCCCGGATAGAATCGACTTTGGCAGCCCGACTATAATCGAATCCGGATTCTAAATATCCATTCACGACACTTGAAAAAATATGTGGCACTTTCAAAACGATCATTAACTGATCCCAGAGCTTTGGAAAGCGGCGAACTTGCGGAATAATATTTCCCTTTTCATCAACCAGCTTGCAGCCGCAGACAGTCGCTTGGCTATTATTTCCCGCCCAAACTAAGATATTCTTCAAAGTATCCAGGCGAACGCGCATATCTGGATTCAAAAGAAGGACATATCTTCCGCTCGCCAGATTAATGGCCTGATTATTCGCCTTAGCAAAGCCTAAATTTTCTGAATTAGCTATCAACCGAACATTCGGAAATTCGGCCGCGACCATAGCCGCGCTGCCGTCGCCGGAATTATTATCGACGACAAAGACTTCAAATTTAAAATCGCCTTCCGATTTATATAAGGCGGCCAGATTCTCTTTTAATTTGTCTTTGACGTTCCAGGAAACGATGATTATTGATAGATCCATATGACCGATAATCTTATTAACGGATAGCTTTGATAAGCTTCAGCCTTTCACCGGCGCCGCTGATGATTTTAATATTACTCTTAGCAGCTCCCAGCTCCTTGGCTAAATACTTTATAAGTTCTAAATTGGCTTTTCCTTTCTCTGGCGCGGCCGCTACTGCAATTTTTAGCGTCCCATCGGCCATTTCTTCCACAAAGCCGGTTTTTCCAGCTCCAGCCAGAACCTTGATTCTTAAATAAATTTCTTTATTATCAGCCAAATTTTTACTATATTTTTCTAACATATCTACAGTTTATAGTCAATATGAAAACGCTTAGAATATACCTATAGTTTAACCTCTTTTTATGGTTTTTAAAAGCCCGTGCGGAAATAGAAAAACACATCTGTCAAGATTTATTTTATTTAAATAATAGGTTAAAATAATAGTGCTTTTAAACAATTAAACTTTAATCTTATGGCCGGGGAAAATGAGGTTAAAAAAGAGGTTTACCGACGCCCTTCATGGGATGAATATTTCATGAAAATCGTGGAGATGGTTGGCACGCGCGGCAATTGCGATCGCTTTCGCGGCGGCTGTGTCGTCACACGCAATAAACGCATAGTCGTCACCGGCTATAATGGCGCTCCGGCTGGCGCGGCTACCTGCGATGAAGTCGGCCACGAAATGCATACGGTAATTAACGAAGACGCTACTCAAAGCCGTCATTGCATCCGCACTACTCATGCCGAACAAAACGCGATCTGCGAGGCCGCCAGAATGGGAATCAGCTTAGAGGGCGGAACTTTATACTGCCAGATGACTCCCTGCTATACCTGCGCCAAGATGCTGATCAATTCCGGAATCAAGCGCGTTGTCTGCGCCAAAGATTATCACGCTGGACAAAGGACTAAAGAGATCTTTAAAGAAACGGGAGTCGAATACTCTTTAGTGCATGACGAGATGACTAAATACGAAGATCAATAATCATAAAAAAAAATATGAAAAAGTATCTTGATCTCTTAAAAGATGTCTGGGAAAACGGAAAAAGCAAAGACGACCGAACCGGAACCGGGACAAGAAGCGTCTTCGGCCGCCAGGTTCACTATGACCTGAACGAAGGCTTCCCTTTACTCACGACCAAGAAGGTCCATCTGAAATCTATCATCTATGAATTGCTATGGTTCTTGAAAGGGGATACTAATATAAAATACCTGAATGACAACGGCGTGACCATCTGGGATGAATGGGCCGACGAGAACGGCGACCTCGGACCGATATACGGCAAGCAATGGACTGCCTGGGAAGCAAAAGACGGCACTAAAATAAATCAGATCGCTGAAACAGTTGAAACTTTGAAGCATAATCCGACCTCGCGCCGCATTATCATCAGCGGCTGGAACGTCGGCGACCTGCGCAATCTCATCAGCGGCAAAAAAACCGCACCGCCGCCATGCCACACCATGTTCCAATTCTATGTTTCTCATGATAATAGATTATCCTGCCAATTATACCAGCGTAGCGCCGACCTATTCCTAGGCGTTCCTTTCAATATCGCTTCCTACGCGCTCCTAACCATGATGATTGCTCAGGTCTGCGACCTCAAGCTCGGGGAATTCGTCCATACCTTCGGCGATCTCCATATCTATAATAACCATTTCGAACAGGTTCAGACTCAGCTTGCCCGTACTCCAAAAGCTTTGCCGAAAATGATCATCAACCCGCAAGTTAAAGATATCTTCGGCTTCAAGTATGAAGATTTTACCCTGGAAGGCTATGATCCGGAGCCAGGCATAAAAGCGCCGATAGCGATTTAATCACTAACTCACAAAGACATGATCCCAGTCACCATGATGATGGCGATGACCGTTGACGGCAAGATTGCCAAAGACAAGACGCAGTTCGCCGATTGGACCAGCCGCGAAGATAAAAAGCTCTTCGTGGAGATTTCTAAAGCTCACGGCGTAATCATGATGGGCGAAAACACCTTCAAGACCTTCCCCGCCCCCCTGAAAAATCGCCTGAATGTCGTCTTTTCCGAAATGGAACATGAACCGATTGAGGGGGTGAAATGGGTCAAAGGGGAGCCAGAAAAAGTTCTGGAAGAATTAGAAGCTCTCGGCTATAAATCAGCCCTCCTGGGCGGCGGCTCATTCCTTAATTCACTTTTCTTAGAAAAAAAGCTGATTTCCGAAATTATCCTGACAGTTGAACCAAAGATATTCGGCTCCGGGCTTTCCTTGTTCAACCGTGATTTAGACGCTAATTTAAAATTATTAGAAATTAAAAACCTAAACGACGATACCCTGATGCTGCATTATCGGGTCATCTACTAAACTATGTCAAAAATCATCCTCGGTTTCAGCGGCCTCATGGTCAGCGGCAAAGATACCTGTAAGACTTATGTCATGGAAAAATATGGCGCTAGCGGCCATCGCTATTCCACGATGCTCCGCGATATCTTAAACCGCCTGTACTTACCGATCACCAGAGAGAACATGCAGAACCTGTCATTAGACCTGAGAACCCGCTTCGGCAGCGATACGCTCGCCCGCGTCATCGCTGAAGACGTCAAGAATGATGATCATGAAATAATAATCGTCGAAGGCATCCGCCGCCTGCCAGACATATCTTCCCTGAAGGATGTCCCGGGATTCTATCTTATCAGTCTGAACGTCGACCTGCCCACCCGCTACGAGCGCCTGACTAAGCGCCGCGAGAACGAAGACGACGCCACCAAGACCTTCGAAGAATTCATAGCTGACAACAGCCGCGAGGCTGAACAAGAAATTCCGACGGTCATGGCGACAGCTAAATATCAGATAGACAATAATGGCACTAAAGAAGAATTATACGCTCAGATAGATAAGATCATCGACACCATCAAAAAATCAGCCTAATCTATAAGCTATGCAAGAGATTTCAGGAAAATTCATCGTCATCGACGGCACCGACGGCAGCGGAAAAACCACGCAGCTGGAATTGCTTAAAACCCGCCTAGAAGCGGAGGGTTATGTCGTGGCTATCGCTGATTTTCCTCAATACAATACCAAGTCGGCTGGACTGGTAGAAGAGTATCTCTCCGGGAAATACGGACAGGCGGACGAGGTCAATTCTTACAAAGCCTCGATCTTCTACGCCGTCGACCGTTATGACGCCAGCTTCAAGATCCGGGAATGGCTCAAAGAGGGCAAGATTGTCCTCGCTAACCGCTACACTAGCGCTAACATGGGCCATCAGGGCTGCAAGATCGAGAATCCATTAGAACGGAAGGTGTTCTTCAATTGGCTATATGACTTGGAATATAAGATTTTTGAGATTCCTCGCCCCGACTTGTCGATTATCTTGCATGTCGAATCAGAGATATCCCAAAAACTGGCTAAAGCGCGCGCCCGTGAAGACTGGGCCGGAAAAAAGAATGATATCCATGAAGACAATCTGGATCACTTGAAGAAAGCAGAACGCATCTATCTGGAAATCGCTAATAGCTTTCCGGATTTCAAACTCATCAGCTGCACGCGCAATAGCGAGATTCTGAGCCGAGAAGATATCAGTACGCTAGTCTGGCCCTCGGTCAAGAAGATTATCGCCGGCGATAATAAGAAGAATAATGATTTCCAGGCGATCAGCAATATTATCGGCTCCAACCGTCAGATCGTCAACAATCGGGAGATAATTTTTGAAAAACATGAAGCTTCTGCCAAGCAACCGGCGGAAGAAAAAAATATCAATCCAGAAAGCAAGACTCCGATCAAGCTTATAATCGAAAAGATAAATCCGCAGGCCAAGCTGCCACAAAAAGCGCATCCTGGCGACGCTGGCTATGATCTATACGCTAATGATTTCTACTCCATTCCTCCTTACGGCCAAGACCTGGTAGTGAGCGGAGTGAGGATGATAATTCCTGCCGGCTACGCCGGCCTGATCTGGGATAAGAGCGGCGTCGCTTTCCGCGGCATCAAGACTATGGGCGGCGTTATCGATTCTAATTACCGCGGCGAGATCAAGATCATCGTCAAGAATCTCAGCGAAGAGATGCTCAATATCGTTCCCGGCCAAAAAATCGCCCAGATACTTATCCAGCCTATCCTAGATTTAGAGATAAGCGAAGAAAAGATCGTCGATGAGACCGAGCGCCAAGCCAACGGCTTCGGCAGTTCAGGACAGTTCTAATAAGCGAAAAATATGAAATACGACGCTATCATCGGCCTGGAAATCCATGCCGAACTGAAGACTAAGAGCAAGATGTTCTGCTCTTGCGATAACGATGCTAACGGCAAAGCGCCAAATACGAACGTCTGCCCGATCTGCCTCGGCCATCCTGGCACTCTGCCTGTTCCTAATAAGCAAGCCATCGACTGGACTATCCTCACCGGCCTGGCTCTCCACGGCAAGATCGGCCGCTCCTCCAAGTTCGACCGTAAAAATTATTTCTATCCTGATCTCCCGAAAGGATATCAGATATCCCAATACGACCAGCCTCTCTCTTCCGAAGGATATCTGGAGATAGATGGCGACAAGATCCTCATCACCCGCATCCATCTTGAAGAAGATACGGGAAAATCATCCCACAAGAAAGAGTCGGATTATACCTTATTGGATTTCAATCGCGCCGGCACGCCTCTGATGGAGCTCGTAACCGAGCCGGTTATCAAGAGCGCTGAGCAAGCTAAGAAATTCTGCCAAGCCTACCAGCAGACGCTGCGCTATTTAGGAGTCAGCGGCGCCGACATGGAAAAAGGCGAGATGCGCTGTGAGGCGAATGTCAGCGTCCAGAAAGCTGGAACCTGGGAATATAAAGATGGAAAGATATTGCCGAAAAAGAAAGGCTTATTCGGCGGACGCTACGAGCTCAACCCGAAAGTAGAAGTGAAGAATATAAATTCTTTCCGCGCCGTCGAGAAAGCGATCAATTTCGAAATCAAGCGCCAGACCGAAGCTTTAGAAAAAGGCGAGAAGATCAGCGCCGAGACCCGCGGCTGGGACGAAAACAAGGCTGCAACTGTCAGCCAGCGCGTCAAAGAAAGCGCGGCTGATTACCGCTATTTCCCTGAACCAGATATCCCTCCGCTAAAGATCGGCGAAGACTGGTTGGAGCGATTATCCGTCGAATTGCCGGAAATGCCGCTTGCCAAGAGACAACGCTTCATCTTCGAATATAAATTCACGCCTGAGATAGCCGAAGTTTTAACCGCAGACAAGGATCTGGCCGATTGGACCGAGAATGTCATTTCCGAGCTTGATGCCTGGATAGAAGCGAATGGCGACAGTGAGGCGCGCCAGGAAAGGCGCTTAGCCAAAGCCGCGGCCAATCTTATCAGCGGCCCGCTCTTGAAGCATCTGAACGCTGATAATAGAAAAATTGGCGACCTAAGACTGACAGCGGAGAACTTCGCCGAACTGACCTGCCTGATCTATCAAGGAAAAATAAATTCTACCGTTGGGCAAACCATTTTAGAAAAAATGTATCAAAATGGCGGCGATCCGACCGATATCATGCGCGATGCCGGGCTAGAACAGCTGGATGATAGCGCTGAATTAGAGAAAGCGGCCGATAAGGTCTTGGCTGCCAATCCTGATCAAGTCGCGCAATATAAGAACGGCAAGACCAACGTCATCCAATTCTTGCTCGGAAAACTTATGGCCGAAACCGGCGGCAAGGCGAACCCGACAATGGCGAAAGAGATATTAGAAAAAATGTTGAGTAGATAAGAATAATCAAATAAAAAAGACCCGTTTTAAGACGGGTCTTTTTTTACTGGCTTCCACTTCCCAATCTTTTTCTCCGCTCCGGCTATATCTTTTATCCAATTTATTTTCGTGCCTTGCTTTTCCCAGCGCCTGAACCAGGTCTTCTGGCGCTTAGCAAAGCGATACAAGGCCGTACTTAATTTTTCTACCATTTCCTGATATGACAGCTCACCTAAGAGATGGCGGGAAACAAATCTATACTCTAAGCCGAAGGCCTGCAAGCGCTCCCAAGAGACGCCTTCATCATTCAAACGTTTGACTTCCGCGACTAAGCCTTCTTTCTCTAAACGATCCAATAAGCGCTGAACGATGCGCTCACGCAAAATCTTGTCCGGCCAATTAAGACCCAAAATCAAAAAATCATAGTGGCTCTCCCGCTTGCCGATTTTTTCTATTCCCTCCGCTTCGATTATCTCTAAATAGCGCGCTAGGCGCCGCGGATTATTCTTGTCGCTATTATTAAGATGGGCCGCGAAATCCGGCTTCTTCTTAGCAACTAGCGCGAACAGCTTATCAGCGCCCATCTTCTCCCATTTGTCCCGGTTCTCTGATTTTGCCTGGACGTGCGACAAGTCATAATTATCTATGAGCGCCTGCAGATACAGGCCGCTGCCGCCGACGACTATCGGCAGCTTGCCACGGCGCAGGATATCATCAATAGCTTTGTATGCCAGTTTCTGAAACTTAGCCAGATCAAATTGGATCTTAGGCGAAACGACATCGATCAGGTGATACGGAATAATCTTGCGCCCGACCTTATACTCAGCCAGGTCTTTACCAGTGCCAATATCTAAACCCCTATAGACCTGGCGGCTATCAGCGCTAACTATTTCACCGTCTAACCTAGCGGCTAATTTTACCGCCAAGCCGGTCTTTCCGGCCGAAGTAGTGCCCAAAATTGCCAAAACCCGAGGTTTATGATTATGGATAATTTTTATTGCCATATGGGAATATTATGCTATAATTACTATACAAGTTTTAGATTTACACTTTTAGTTCTTTTCAACAAATGTCCCACTAAAATCGAGACGCCATGAAAAAACTTCTGATGCAGAAACCGCCCGGACAAGGCAACGTAACAAATCTAAGCAATGCTAACGGCCATATGTCTGCTAGTGCTATGTTAGTATCTGCTGTAACCGAAAAGATGCCAATCACCTAACACAACGAGCTAAAAAGGGACAGAGGACCCCAGCGAAAAGGCTAGACTAAACTAGCCTTTTTTATTTTGTCTTTCCGCTTTTTTAAAGTATCAAGAACCAAATTTCCTTCTAATCCAAAAGCTAGCGCCTTATCGATCTTCACTCCGACAAAATTTCCAATCAAGCTATCTTTCTGCTTTTTATCCACATTGATAAGCACGGTCTGATAGCTGCCGGTCTTGCCATAATATTTTCCGCGCTTATTCTTCCCTTCGACGAGCACTTCCATTATCTCTCCCAGATGCGACTGGTTATTCTTCGCTGCTGTCACTTTTAAGATTTCGTTGATAACTTCAGCGCGGCGCTTCTTTTCGGCCGGGCTGACATTATCTTTCATCTTATTATATGAAACTGTGCCCGGGCGCGGGCTATACTGGGCGATATAGGCCAGATCAAAATTGACCGCCTTGAATAATTTTACGGTATTTAGGAATTGCGCCTTGGTCTCTCCCGCAAAACCGACAATGACGTCGGTCGTAATCGCGATGCCCGGCTTGGCCGCGCGGACTTTCTTAATGAGACCCTGATAATGCTTCGCGGTATAGCCGCGATTCATCGCCTTTAAGACCTGATCATCGCCGGATTGGACCGCTAGATGCAAATGCGGACAAACTTTGGGAGACGATCCAATAACTCTTATCAGATCGTCAGACATATCTTTCGGGTGGCTAGATGAGAAACGGATCCAGAATTTTCCTGGAATCTTGATGATCTTCTCTAGGAGTTCGGGGAATTTCATCTCATCGTCATGATAACTATTGACGTTCTGAGCGATAAGGACTATCTCCTTATAACCCTGCTTGATGAGGCCGCGCGCTTCTTTCAAGATATCGGCCGCACGGCGATAGACTTCCCGCCCGCGCGCATAGGGCACGACGCAATAGGAACAGAAATTATTACAGCCGTTGCCGATCGGTATATAGGCAGTGAATTTACTTTCATGCTTCGGCTTTATATCTAAATATTTTTCTCCTTTCTCCAAACGCACTTCATCCAGGCTGAAAAGCGGCTGGAATTCTTCTCCGCCTAATAATTCCGGCAAACGCAGCATTTCGCTGATAGGCAAGAATACATCTGCTCTTCCGTCTAAGCGCTTCTTCACATCCGTGCGCTTACTCAGGCAGCCGGCAATGACTACTTTCGAATTCGGATTGAATTTCTTGATCTGATTGACTAGGCCGTAGACGCGATCCTCGGCCATCTGGCGGATGCCGCAAGTATTGATGATGACGACGCCGGCGCGCTTGAAATCTGGACTGGATTTATAACCCTCAGATTCCAAAAAAGCCGCCAGGCGCTCGCTGTCGACTTTGTTCATCTGGCAGCCGATGGTTATTATGTGATAAGTCTTATTATGTTTCATATTTACTTTACCGGGACAGTGCTAGTCCCTAACTCTAACTTATATAAACCGAACTTCGCATTCACTTTCTTCACTTCTTTCATCATCAGCCCGTAAGGAGAGAATTTATTCTGATTGAGATAATTGACGTCAGCGGGCTTTAGGTAAAAATTATAATAATAGACCGGATAATAATGGACTAATTTTACGGCGGCTTTCAGGATGCCGTCGTCAGGAAGAGTGCCCATGATAACGCGCCGTTCCGGCCAAAAAAACTTATCATAATACCTGGTAATGACTATTCCTTCCGGATCAGTCAGCGCCCAGACCTGCCTAGTATTGAACTCCTCGGCTTGATTATTATAATACAGATAAGCCAAGCCTTCTTCTGAACCGTAAAGCACGAAGATGATAGAAATAGCGGCCAAGACCAGGATAACGGCCGCTTGCAGGCCGGTGGCGATCATCCGCCTGATGCGCCCCGTAGTCTTAGCGCTCATCAGCAGCAGAGTTCGCGATATGCGCACAAGAGTTAACGCAGCTAAAGGTATTAGACCTAGATAGAATGGCAGCCAATAGCGGGTATAAGAATTGCCGATAGTGTAGTGCGCTAAATCTGGATTATCGTTAAACTTCCAGCTGCCATAATAGACCACGAGAAAAGCGCTCAGAGATAGCCAGACCAAGACATAGACCAGATATTTCTTCTGGAAACGGCGGCAATTCTGGACTATCAGGAGCAATATTCCGGATAGACCCGCATAAAACAAAGCCGGAAACATCTTGATAACATAATTGATAAACATCGACCTTGATTGCTCCGGATTGAAGCCGAAATAAAAGATATTCTTAAATATCTTCAAGAGATAATCGCGATAATAGACAAGATTATCTAAACCCCAGCTGAATCTGAATATCTCGCCGCCGGTGCGGGCGATATCCTCTAAGGACCGATTCATCTCATTATAGCCGCCATACCAGAAGGAGCCGTATAATATCTGATTAAGATAAGCGACCAAAAGCAATGGCAGAGAAAAGCCGACGATGGATAAGACCGTCTTCATCAGACCATACCGGCGCGCATAAAATATCCAGATGATAAACAGCGATGGCAGGAGCCAGAGAGCCTCCGAGGTGCGCGTGATAACGGCTAACCCCATGAAGAGGCCGGAAGCGAGCGCGGCTAGGCATTCCAGCCAAGTTCGGCATGACAATTTCCAAGTCAGAAAAGCAGTCTTTATCTTTTCTCTCTTTTCTCCCAAAGCCAGCAAGAATAAATATAATCCGGCTAAGAGCAGGACGACGAACAAGATATTATGGAACATGCTCCGAACCGTATAATAGATATAGACCGGAAAAGACGCTAATAAGAAAGCCGACCACAGACCGACGCGTTCGGAAAAAAGGCGCCGGATAATCAGATAAAAGAGGAGGATGCCTAGGGCGGCAAAAATCGGAGTCAGATACGGAATGACGGCGATATCGGTCGCGGCGGCAATAGTGCCATAGATAAGAGTGATGCCCAAGAAGCTCACCGGTTTCATAAAACCGCTATCGCACCTGACGCTGCGCGGGATGACCATATTGTCACCGCGCAGATTAGCCCGATCAAAAACTGCCAATTCACCGGTCAAAGCGAAATTCTTAGTGAAGAAATAATTAGCGGTTTCATCAGGAGATGACCATTTCACGTAATCCGGCTCCTGGCTCAAATAATTAAAACTAGCGGTCGCCATGAAAAAGGCTAACGCCAATAAGCCGACGATTATTAGATTGAGGTGCTTTTTGAAAAACATTTTTTTAGCGCTACGGGCGAAGTATTTCTTTTTTAATGTTATCCGAAATTGCCAATTTTAGCAAGAATTTGCTATCATTAAAGCATATGAACAAAGGTTTGCTTTTAAGCTCCCTAGTCATCATCTGGGGGGCGTTAATTTATTATTTTTACGCGCTAACCACGCTCGGAATTATCTTAACTTTAGTTTTGACATTTTTTAGCTTTTTTTGGATAAAAAATATCTTTTCTCTAAAGGAGGCTGATGCCGAGACTGATATTGGTAAAAATTCAAAGTCTTTAATAAATTACCTAATATTAAATAAAATAAACCTAACCTTGATTATCGGGTATCTAGCCCTGACAATCACGGCCTTTTATAGATTCTACGCGGCTAGAAGCGACCGCGCTCTCATCTCTCCCTGGCAGGTCATAAATCATGATTTCTTCTGGCTATACGCTCTAGGCTCGCTGATCCTGAGTCTCCTGTTAGCTAGGGCTAAGGTTAGATCCGGTCTGAAGCTGACATTAGTTTCTATCCATTACTTCTTATCCTTCAGCGCCGCCGCTATCGTCTATAAGATCGGCTACGGCTTCGACCCCTTCATCCATCAAGCGACCATGGAAATCATTGCTGCCAAGGGCCTGATCCTGCCGAAGACGCCTTATTATCTAGGCGAATATAGCTTGATCATAATTCTCTCCAAAATCAGCGGCTTAACCATCCAAGTAATCAATAGATTTCTCGTTCCTTTCCTGGCTGCCCTATTCCTCCCCTCTGCCTTATTCGGCTTCTTAAAAAAACGGACGGAGTCTTCGTCCGCCGCACTCTTAACTATCCTATTCCTACTAGCTTTAGGCTTCTCTCCTTTCATAGCGACGACACCCCAGAACCTGAGCTACCTTTTCTTGGTTTTAGCCGTCTTATCAGCTGCCAGCCAGGATAATCTCGGACGCGTCCTAATATTGTCTTTAGCTTCGGCCGCTATCCATCCCCTATCCGGTCTGCCCGCCATCGCACTAACAGCTCTCGTCGCGCTTAACCGCTATGAGGATCGAATCAAAGTGGGCGCGCAAAAAATAATCCAGGCAGCCATCTGGCTATTTACCGCCCTATCCATCCCGGTCGCCCTCTTCATCTCTTCTGGGTCTAATTTTAAGAATATCGGCAGCGGCAGATTATTTTTAGCTTCGGTCACGAATCTTATTGGAACCCTGAACGGCGCCGGACGCGAAGATGTTATCTCTAATTTTATCTACCTCATAGCCAATAATTTCCATCTGATCATCATTCTGGTTATCGCGGCGGCATTATGGCAGACGAGGCGCGCGCTTGATCGCAGTTTTATTTTTATCTCCTCCGCTCTGCTATTCGCCTATTTCTTGAGCGGGCAGATAATCTTCGATAATATCATCAATTATGAACAATCCGGTTTTGCCAACCGCATTCCGGTCGCGATCATGATATTCTGCTTGCCCGCTATCGCCCTGATTCTAGCCAGGCTGATCAGCCGCATCCTAGAAGAGAGGATAATTATCCGCTTGGTCTGGCTAATTTTCGGCCTCGGCGTTCTCAGCGCTAGCCTTTACATCTCCTATCCGCGCTTTGACAAATATTTCAATAGCCGCGGCTATAGCACGAGCGCTAACGACGTTGCTGCTGTCAAATCGATCAACCTGGAAGCGCGCGCGCCTTATATCGCTTTAGCAAACCAGCAAGTCTCGGCTGCTGCTCTGCGCTCTTTCGGCTTTGATCATTATTATCAGACTAGCGCTGGCGAACTTTATTTCTATCCGATTCCGACCGGCAGTCCCTTATACCGATATTATCTAGAAATGGTATATAAAAACCCCGGCCGAGAGAGCATGCTGAATGCCCTGGATCTGGCCGGAGTCGATATCGGCTATCTGGCTATAAATAAGTATTGGTATCAGAGCGGCCGCGTCATCAATGAAGCTAAGCTGGCAGCCGATAAGTGGTGGACGATAAATAACGAAGTCTATATCTTCAAATACCAGCGCTAAGAGATAGCCTCGGAGCCGCTAGCGGCTCTCTTGGTAATCCCAGACCGGACCGACGGAAAATATCTTATTCTCCCCTTCCTGATGGATAATCAATAATAATTTCAACCGGCTTAAATCTTCTTTTAAGGCGGTTTTTTGTTGCGGCAGCTTGATAGACAACTGCTTCTCCTTAGCCGAGGCGGCTGTCGTCTTAAACTGCTTGGCAAAATCGGCAATCGCTTCATTATCAGCGGCGTTCAACTCTTCACCAGTTAATTCCTTAAGAGTAATTGCCCTCATCTCTTCCAGGCTGCTAGCAAAATCCTTGATATCTTGGAAAGCGACGCGCACTTCAGTATCTAATTGCAGAGCGGAAAACATCTGGGAAACCATAGAGATGTTAGCTATCAGCTCATTGATAAGATCAAGGTTCGGCTCGACATAAGAATTCTCATTCCAGCGCGCTGCGTTATTAAGTCCTGCGCTCTTGACGCTCGCCCCAGTAGAAAACTTATCCATAGGCAATTGCAGGTTTATCCAAGCGCTCGCCGCCGTCCGGATGGACTTATCCTGCCAAGCTGAGGAACGGGTGAAAAGCGGCAGGTTTTCCCGATTAATCGTCAGCAGCGCTTTCATGGCGCTCAAGTTCGCCCAATAATTATTAGTATGCCAGATATTACTCTTCACCAGCTCCGCCTGCAAGCCGCTGGCAGCTTTGCTATAGCCGGAGAAATTAGTGTTGATATTGAAATAATTATTATTGCCGATTGGATAAGCCAGGTTGACGATATCGAGAGCGAAGCCATTACAGCGCTTATAGACTTTATTATCCAAACAAGTCGTAATATCATTGCTAGCAGTAGTAGTCGCATTGAAAGAACCGGCCGCTGGTGATGTCAGGCGGGAGAAGATATAATTATTCGGCCAATAAGATTCGGCCAGAGGCTTGAGGCCGAGCCTGGGCTTCAAGCTTGCGTCCTTCTTGCTCAAGGCGCCGTTTATCTCCGCGAAGTCATAAGCTAGAACTTTAGAGCGCAATTTTTCCAGATTGGCGGACGCGCTCTTATTAGAATCGGCAAAAAGTTCCTCGATCTTATAATCGGCGCCGAAAGCGGCAATCAAAGAGTCGCGATAATGGACATAATTAAGATCCTCGCGCAGTCCTTTAAAGAAGGACATGACCTTATAGATGCGCGCCCATTTATTCTTCAGTCCCGGCAGTTCAGAAAAATCCTTAGCGATGAAGCTGACCGCTATCATGTTAACCCGCCAGTCGGCCGCATCCAATAAGCAATTAGCGCAATCCTTGCCCCGATAGTTGAGTGGAAAGACCGAGTTGAGCCAAGCAGTCGTCAGGTAAAAATTATTCAGCTTAGCGTTCGCCTTATAGTCGAACGGGACTGAAAAGCTTGTATAATCGCGGTCGTAAAGCAGGACTGGGGATTTAAGCTTGACCTTGGCATCGCGGATCAGCTTAACTTCTGCCAGGACATCATCTTTAAGATAGGGTGGCGTAACAAAATAGAAGCGATCGGTATCGGCTGAAGTGAAAGATCCGGCTACGGGATTAGACTGGCCGCTCTTGGCCTGCTCAACTGTCGGCTTTAATAGCTCGAGAGCGGTAGCAAAGAAAGCGACCTCTAGGCGCTCCCCTTCGAGGACGGAATCATTGATATTGCCGATAGCGGCCAAACGCTCTTCATAACGGCTCTTGGCGGCGGCGTATAACTCCTTATTTATATCCCAGAGATTATCATAGAAGACATTCTCTTCTACGTCCTTAAAGGCTTTTTTCAAGACATTCTGATAATAATAGATCATAAAATCAGAAGTGATGAGCAGCGGCAGCTGCTTGGAGTCTAGGAAGGAATAGGCGGAGTAAAAATCAACGATGTCCTTAGACGAAGGATTATCAATAACCGCAAAGCCTTGAGTATTAAGTTTTTCTAGCGCCGGGTCTAAGCTTAATTTTCGGGAGACGTCATAATAATTCATCACGTCGATCTTGATATTGAGCGGCAGCCTATAGTCATTCAGCTTAGGGGTAACGGCGTTATCCGGAGTCTTATAGAAGTCAGCAAAAGAGAGATATTCGATGGCCAGATTCGAGAAAGACGAGGTCGCGACCGTGGTCGTCGCCGTTTCTGGAACGTTCAGTCCGGGCAAGGCAGCCGGTATTCCGGAAATTTCCGTCGTCGTCGCGACGATTTCCGTTTCTAGCGCCGGCGCTTCGTTCCTGGGAAGAATAAATCTTTTAACCATGAAAAAAGCGCCGACAAGCAAGAGGATGGCCGCTGCTCCGAAAGCGACCATAATAATTATCTTCCTGCTCGGCGTCGGCGAAGAAGACTCGGGCGCCGGAGCTCCGGCAGATGATTCCAGCTCCGACGAAAGGATGGTAGACTGATCGGAAAACATAAAGTTATTTCAAATATTTATATTTATTCGCTGAATGTTCCTCGTTGGTGTGAGCATAGATAACTTCGTTCTTGCCTAATGGTGTTAAAAAATAAAGATAATCAGTCGCTAGCGGGTAAATCGCCGCTTCAATAGCCACAATGCCAGGATTACATATCGGTCCGGGTGGCAAGCCGCGATATTTATACGTATTATATGGAGAATCAACTTTCGTGTCCTTGATGCTATGGGCGGGGTCATTATCGCCGAAAATATAGGTCAAAGTTGCATCTGAACCCAAGGCTATTCCGATCTCTAAGCGATTCCAGAATATGCCCGAAATGATGCGGGCGTCGCGATTATCATCTTTCTGATAATTTATCGGCGCTTCTTTCTCGATGATAGAGGCCATGGTAATGATCTCATAGATGCTCTTCCCTTGCTTCTTGATATCCGTGCGCATCTTAGCGGTCAGCTTAGCATCAAAATTACCTAGCATCTTCTCAATCACATCCGCTACTGTCGAGCTGGCGTAGATCCGGTAAGTGTCTGGAAACAGATAGCCCTCCAGGCCGTAATATTTTGGTTTATCCGCCAAGAACGAAAATTCATCCGACCAATCTTTCAAAACTGGAGCTTTCTTATTATAACGATAATCAACTCGTGGCAAACCAGCGGCTTCTAAAAATTGATTGCTCGACCATTTTCCTTCGCTGGCGAAATAGCGAGCGATATCGCTATTAGTCCAGCCCTCTAATACTCGGATAGTCTCTTCGGCCGGAGGCTGGATAGCCGGAGCTGGTTCACGCCGCGCCAACTTATCAATGAGGCTGACGATAAACGGCGGAAAATTCTTCTCATTATCAGTAACCAGCGCCTTATAGACAGAGCGGATATAGAAAAAGCCGACAATGATGACAGTCATGACCAGCACCGCAACAACGATGGAAAAGTATTTTATCAATTTTCTCATAATTATTTTTTGGTCACTCCAGCGGCTTTCATTTCTGCGGCCTTCTGCGCTTTAAGCGCAGCGGCGTTAGCGATGAGCTGAGAGCTGGCGCGAATCTTCTTGCCGAGGCCATCAACCATCTTGATCCCATATTTTTTACAGACGGTATATTCGGGAACGTCGCCGATGCTATGGCGGTCGCCGCCATTAGCGAAGATATCTGGCCGGACTTTAGCTAAAGATTTGCAGACAGTCTTGTCCTTATCAATAGAAATAAAAACGCGGTCGACATCGCGCAAGGCCTTGATTATCTTAACCCGATCAACTAGCGACATGAACGGCACACTGCCCTTCAAGGAAACTTGAAAATCATTATTGATAATCACCACCAATTCGTCGCCCAATTTCTTGGATTTTTGGATCATTTCCAAATGACCGACATGAAGCGGATTAAAATAGCCGGAAACAGCCACGACTATTGGTTTTTTTGAGATTTTTTTCGTTTTTTTAGCAGATTTTAGCATAGCAAAATACTAGTAAATAGATGAGTATATTATAGCAAAGAGCGGGCTAAAATAAAACTCGGACATCTGATAGATTAAGCACTTCATGTCAATCTATCAACAACCTGATTTTTATAGTAAAATAAGAGCATAACTATAAAAATATGACTATCTTCCACGGCCTGATTCTTGGTATCATCGAGGGGCTAACCGAATTCCTACCTATCTCTTCCACAGCACACATGATACTCGCGAGTGCCTGGATGAAGATTCCGGCCACTGAATTCTTAAAAACCTTCACTATCTCTATCCAGCTCGGCGCGATTCTCGCGGTCGTCATCCTCTATTGGAAAAGAATCTGGAGCTCATGGGATATCATCTTCAAAATCGGCGCCGCTTTTATCACGACTTCGATCATCGGCCTAGCTCTATACAAGATAGTAAAAAATTATCTGATGGAAAATTTCACTCTGATCGCGGGAGCTTTGCTTGTCGGCGGCTTAGCTATCATCATCTTAGAAAAATACTATTCTAAAAAATCAGGAGCGGCGTCAGAAAAAGATCTAGGGACTATGACCTATAACCAGGCCGTCGCTATTGGCGCCTGCCAATCCCTGGCTATGATTCCCGGCGTTTCCCGTTCGGCCGCAACCATTCTCGGCGGTCTCGGCCTCGGAATCAGCCGGAAAAATATCGTCGAGTTTTCATTTCTCTTAGCCATCCCGACCATGGCGGCGGCTACCGGATTCGACCTCTATGAAAGCCGCAATCTTATCGGCGCTCTGAGCGGACAAGACCTGATAATCTGGGCTATCGGTTTCGTCACTGCCTTCATCACCGCCGTCATCGGCATCAAGTTCTTCATCAAGTTCATCCAAAAAAACGATTTCGCGCTTTTCGGTTGGTATCGGATAGTCTTGGGTGCGATTATCTTTGCCTGGATTTTTCTGAAATAATAAACATTCCCAATGTTATCAAGCAAAAAGAGCGGCTCTAGAGCCGCTCTTTCTTAATTCACAACTGTTAGATGAACTTCGCCAACCAAGGAGTCTTCTTCTTGCGAGCATAAATAAGAATCAAGCCCAAAGAAACGGTCGCCGTCGAAACCATAACGATTATCAGTACTTTGAAGCCAAAGATAGCGACGATGACACCACCGAGCAGCGCAGCAATTCCATCTAAAATAGACTTTGACCCTTCGAAGAAGCCATACTCGAATTCTTCATGACCGCGATCGGTGTTTTCGGCTAGCTCCGCATCAAAGACCGGATCCGCAACTGCATTGCCTATGGCCGTAAACACCTGAGTAATCAACAAAGTGAGAATATTAGAAATGAAGAAATAAAGGAAAATGCCCAAAACCCAGATAATCCAGCCGCCGATGAGCATCAGGCGCCTATGCTTCTTGCTCCAGTGAAAACGATGAACCAGTATGGTAAATATTCCTTCTACCAGCAAGAAGAGGGCCATGGCACCGGAGGCCTCAAGAATGTCGCCACCGACCTTCTGTACGAAGATCGCATAGATCGGCAGGATAATACCTTCGCTGAAGCTGGAAAGACAGTAAGCGGAAATCAGGAGTTTATAAAATTTATTGACGCGCATATCACTAAATGATTAGAATTAGTCTTTTCGCTTAAATTATAGCTTATTTGAAGACAATAAAAAAGACCGTTTTGAGCGGTCTTTTTAAAATAGAAAAATTCTGATTATTCCTTCTCGGGGGCGATGAAGCCATCGACTTTGACGCGAGCGCCGAAGTCTTTGATAGCCTCTTGGCCGATCTCGATCCAGCGATCAAGCTGTGCCTGATCTTTGGCCGCGACGATGACGCGCAACGGATTAGCAGAGTCGAAACGATCGCCGAAGCCATGATGCCCTAAGGCGATTCCAGCCAGAGTCTTCACCTCTGATTTCATATATTCCGGACTAAAGCCTAAGCCGGCACCAGTACAGACGAAATGAGCGGGGAAACCCTCTAGATTAGTGGAGTCGAATTCTCCGGTCTGATCAATAACGATAGCAGTTTCATTGTGGTATTCGTTAGCCATCTCGTCGCGATCCAGATATTCGTGTTTTGCTCCCAGATCTTCGGCTAATTTCCGACCACAATAAGTCCCGTATTCGTCAGCAGTCTTCACACCCTCGGGAATCTCTTCTTGTTTTAAGGAATTGAATTTGAGGGCGGCCGCGCCGCAATCAGAATGAGTCGTAATAGTCTCGATTTTGCCTTTGAAGTGAGAGACGAACGTCGCTCTTTCCGCTTCCGGCAATAAGAGGCCGCTACCAGCGATGCCCATCTTCCGGCCCTTGAGCACGCGCCCGTCGGAACAGTCGATAGTGTCTAGCGCCTTGAAAGCCTCCTTGAATTCCGGAAAGGATTCCATGATTCCCTGGATATTCTCTCCTGAATCTAGGCGCTTGATCAGCTCATTCTGGCGAGCCTTTTCCCAGCCCTGATCGACAAGATTATTCTCGTGTCCTTTTTCCATGTGCATGTTTTCGATTGAGTTAGACATATGATGCATTATAATGTACTAAAATCTATATATTATTTATTATCTATTCCCTTTAATCTTCTCCAGCGATTGACCGCGCGCAGACGAGCCAATTCCTTTTCAAGTTTGGCAGCGACAGCTGCGAACTGGACATCATCAACATTCCGCGCCTCTTCCTTGAGATTCTCAGCGCGCGCTTGGGCCGCCTTGATGCGCTCTTCATCGAGTTCTTCCGCTCTTTCCGCAGTATCGGCCAGAATGACAACCTTATCTTTCATGACTTCGATGAATCCGCCGGAAGTCGACATGATTTCCGACGTATTGTCCGCTAGCTTGATCTCGATAACGCCCGGCTTCAAGACTGAAACCAAGGGAATATGATCAGGTAAGACGGTTATCTCACCGCTAGTCGTCGGCACGCTGATCTGCAGGATATCCTGCGAGAGCACTACGCGTTCCGGCGTCACGATCTCGAATTTTATAGTCTTGTTAGACATAGATTATTTTTTGGCGTTTAAATCTTCGATGCCGCCGATCATATAAAAGTCATCTTCGCTCTTGTCATCATATTTGCCATCCAGGATTTCCTTGAAGCTGCGGACCGTATCGGCCAGCTTGACGTATTTGCCAGGGCGGCCGGTAAACTGCTCGGCGACGAAGAAAGGCTGGGACAGGAACTTCTGAATCTTTCTGGCGCGGGCAACGATGATCTTATCTTCCGTAGATAATTCTTCCATGCCTAAGATGGCGATGATATCCTGCAAATCCTTATAGCGCTGCAAGATCTTCTGAACGCCGCGAGCGGCTTCGTAATGATCCTGACCGACGATCTTCGGATCAAGGATGATGGATGAAGAGTCAAGAGGATCAACCGCCGGGTAGATGCCTAATTCGGATAAGGAACGAGACAAGACGACCGTCGAGTCCAAGTGGCCGAAAGTAGTCGCCGGAGCCGGGTCGGTCAAGTCGTCAGCCGGAACGTAAACAGCCTGAATAGAGGTGATGGAACCGTTCTTAGTCGAAGTGATTCTCTCTTGAAGTTCGCCCATTTCTGAAGCCAGGGTCGGCTGATAGCCGACAGCGGAAGGCATGCGGCCTAAAAGAGCGGATACTTCAGAACCGGCCTGAGTGAAACGGAAAATATTATCGACGAAGAAGAGCACGTCCTGATGCTTCTCGTCGCGGAAATATTCAGCGATAGAAAGACCGGACAGGGCGACGCGGGCGCGAGATCCTGGCGGTTCATTCATCTGGCCGAAAACCATGGATACTTTATCGATAACGCCGGATTCTTTGAATTCGTTATACAAGTCATTGCCTTCGCGGGTTCTTTCGCCGACGCCGGCAAAAACAGAATAGCCGCCGTGCTCGGAAGCGATATTATGGATAAGCTCTTGGATAACGACAGTCTTGCCGACGCCAGCGCCGCCGAACATGCCGACTTTGCCGCCTTTGACGATTGGGCAGATCAGGTCGATAACCTTGATGCCGGTCTCTAAGATTTCCATGCTATTGGACTGATCGACAAATTTCGGAGCGGGGCGATGGATAGGATATTTCTTCTCGGTGTTTACCGGAGCGCCGCCATCGACGACATCGCCAAGCACGTTAAAGATGCGACCCAAGGTTTCTTGGCCGACCGGAACAGAAATAGCCGCGCCGGTATCAGTCGCCTTGTCGCCGCGTTTCAGGCCGTCGGTCGAACCCATGGCGACGCAGCGGACGACATTAGAGCCGATATGCTGCTCGACTTCCAGGGTCAGGATATGACCACCTAATTCTAAAGTCAAAGCGTTATAGATCTCAGGCAGCTTATTCTCGAAATAGACATCGACGACGACGCCGATAACTTGCCTGATGATACCCATGTTTTTCTTGTGTTCTGACATATTGTTTAAATTATTTATTCTGCTAAGGCATTCGCACCGGCCGAGATTTCCGCGATTTCCGCGGTGATGCCGGCTTGGCGGGCTTTATTATAAAATAGCGTTAATTCGCTGACCATATCGCTCGCCGCTTCCGTCGCCTGATGCATGGCGGTCATACGGGCGCTATGTTCGGAAGCATTCGCTTCCAAGAACGCCTGATACAGCTGGATTTCCAATAAGCGCGGAATCATCGTATCCAGAACTTCGCGCGGGGACGGCTCGAAAGTATATTCTGACAGGGCCGCGGCGGCCGGAGCTTCATGGCCCTTATCGCTTCCCTCCTGGATATTGATGCTAGCCGAACCCAGATCCGCTTCAACCTTCTCGAGCTCTACCGGCAATAATTGCTTAACGCGCGGAATCTGCTTGGCCGGATTGACGAAATCAGTATAAGCAACGAAGACCTTATCATATTTTCCGCTCAGATAATCATCTACGGCCATCTTAATGATCGGATTGATCTCACGGACATCGTTTAAGATATCGCTCTTCTCGAATTCAGCTGTGACAGAGTGGCCATGCTGATAGACAGAGGCGCCTTTTCTGCCGGCTAGGATAAAATCGGTCTTGACCTCGCCGTGCTTCTTCAGGGATTGTTCGGCTTTATTTACGACCGCGGAGTTATAGCCGCCGCACATGCCGCGATTAGAAGTAATGAGAATGACGGCCGCTGTCTTTATATCGCGGCGCGGAGCTAAGAGCGGATGAGTATTCTCATCATGAGACTTTTCCAAAGCCGCCAAACGCAAAACCGTCTCCCAGCTTAAGTTAGCATAAGCGCGAGTCTTCAGGACGGCTTCGATTGCCTTTCTCATTTTGGCCGCCGCTACCATTTCCATCGCTTTCGTGATCTTCTTGGTGCTGGTGACGGATTTGATGCGGCGAGATATTTCTTTAGTCTGGGCCATGTTCTTACTTTATTAAGTAATCAACTGTTGCTTTATAATCATCGATCAATTTCTTCAAGCCAGCCTCGACTTCAGCGTCCAATTCTTTCTTGGTCTCGATCGCCTTCAAGACGGCGTCATTTAGATCGGCATACTTATATAAGCCGGCTTCGAATTCTCTAATCTTCTCGACCGGAACATTATCCATGAAGCCGTTGATGAGCGCGTAATATGCAGCGACCTGCTTAGCGACGGATAAAGGCTGATATTGATCCTGCTTAAAGATTTCGTATAAGCGCTTGCCTCTTTCCAGTTTCTTCTGAGTCTCAGAATCAAGATCAGAACCGAACTGGGCAAAAGCCGCAAGCTCGCGATACTGGGCCGCTTCTAAACGCATCTTGCCGGCGACTTTCTTCATCGCCTTGATCTGGGCAGAAGAACCGACACGAGAAACAGACAAACCGGCATTAACGGCCGGACGATTGCCCTTATAGAACAGGTCTGGTTCCAAGAAGATCTGACCGTCAGTAATGGAAATAACGTTAGTCGGAATATAGGCGGATAAGTCTCCAGCCTGAGTTTCAATGATCGGAAGAGCCGTAATCGAACCGCCGCCAAAATCTTTATTCAATTTACAAGCGCGTTCCAATAAACGGGAGTGAAGGTAAAAGACATCGCCCGGGTAAGCTTCGCGTCCCGGAGGTCTTCTCAATAAGAGAGAAATTTCACGATAAGAGACGGCATGCTTAGATAAATCATCGTAAATGATTAATACGTCTTCGCCCTTATCCAAGAAGTATTCAGCCATAGCGCAGCCGGCGTAAGGCGCGATATATAATAAGGAAGCGGAAGTAGAAGCGCCGGCCAACACGATAGTCGTATAATCCATGGCGCCAGCCTCAGTCAATTTAGTGACGATATTAGCGACCTTGGATTCTTTCTGGCCGATAGCAACGTAGATACATTTCATGTTCTGGCCTTTCTGATTGATGATGGTGTCGATGGCCAAAGCAGTCTTGCCCAATTGACGGTCGCCGATGATCAGTTCTCTCTGACCGCGGCCGATCGGAATCATGGCGTCGATAGCTTTGACGCCGGTCTGGACCGGCTCTTTGACGGAAGCGCGGGTAATGACGCCCGGAGCGATCTTTTCAATCGGATAGAACTTAGAGGTCTCGATCTTGCCTTTGCCATCCATGGGTTCCCCGAGAGGATTGACCACGCGTCCGATCATGTTTTCGCCGACCGGAACTTCGAGAATGCGCTTAGTCGCGATAACCTCATCGCCCTCTTTAATGGCAGTGTAGTCGCCGAGAATAATGGCGCCGACCTGGCTTTCTTCCAGATTCAAAGCGACGCCCGTAACTTCAGCGGTTTCGGTTTTAAAAATCAAAATTTCGCTCATCATCGCTTCGGCCAATCCAGAAACGAGCGCGATGCCGTCGGAAACCTTCAATACTTTTCCGACTGATTTTTCGCTCACTTCAGCTTTAAAGCCGGATATTTCCTCTTTCAGCTGTTCGACGATGAAATCCTTTGTAGTTGACATACGTTTATGCTAAATATTTATGCTTATTTATTCTTAATTGCTAATTTTATTCTTCAAGGAATCAAGGCTGTTCTTCAGGCTTCCATCCAACACCTTGCTCCCGTATCTGAGCACGAATCCGCCGAGCAATCCCTTATCTATCTTCTCATCGAGATTTATCTTCTTCGCCGCCGTCTTCTCTTTCAGATATTCGACGATGGACTCGCGGGCGGTCTGACCCAATTCACGCGCGCTCGAAAGAGTCGCCATGATTTCGCCGTGCTCCCGATTCCAGATCTCATTGAAGGCCGCAATGATCGCCGCTTCCTTGCTGAGTTCCCGATTCCTGCCCAGGATCGCGACAAAATTCTTCACCGCCGCCTTAGCTTCCTTCTCGGATTTGCCGGCAACGGCTTCAAATAGGCTAGCCGCGTATTGTTGAACGGATATCTTCATAATTACTTAACCAATTTCTTAATCAATTCTCTATCTTTATCGCCATTCATCTTTTCATTCAATAGCTTCTCGGTCGTCAGGATTACTAATTCAGCCACTTCTTTTTTGATCTCTTTCAAGGTTTCAGCTTTTTCGCTGGCGAGCTTGGCTTTCTCGTTATTGATCACCTGGCCGATCTCTTCCTTGGCTTTGGCGATAAGCTCTCCCTTCCTTTCTTCGCCGCGCTTATCCGCTTCCTCGATTATCAGATTAGCCTGCTTCTTGGCGGCCGCAATGATGTCTTCGCGTTCCTTTTCGGTCAGCGCTAAGCGCTTTTCGATCGCATCAGCGTCCTTCAAGCTCTTATCGATCTTCTCGGTTCTCTCAGCCATGACTTTGACTAAGGGCTTGAAAGCGAAGAAATATAAGACTGAAAATACGATAGCGAAATTGACCAGCTGAGCGGCCAGCAATCTGATGTCGACGTGGAAAGTTGAGATTAATGATTCCATATTTATATTAGCCGTTAGACCGGCCGTGATAATAATCTAGCGCTTTCTCCCGAGAAACTCAGGAGAAATCCGTCAAAATATTATTTGATGCTGAAAGCGATAACGAGCGCGTAAATAGCGACCGCTTCGGCGAAAGCCGAGACCAAAAGCATCGGAACCAAGATCTTGCCGGCAGCTTCCGGATTGCGGCCGATAGCTTCCATGGCCTTAGCGCCGATCAAACCGATACCCAAAGCCGGAGCAATGGAGCCCAATCCGATAGCCAGGGCCTTAGCTAACATTACATTTTCCATAATTTTATTAGCCGGACGAGAAGATATTATTCCCGCCCCGCTCTTATTTAAATTTTAATAATTTTAGTGTTCTTCCGCTGTGGTGTTGATAGTCAGATATGTCAAAATCAACATCGCGAAGATAAGCGCTTGAATCAGGCCGACCAGGACTTCCAGGAATAAGAACGGAATCGGAACGCCATAAGCCATGATAGCGGACATAGAAGCGAGCAGGACTTCGCCGGCGAAGACATTGCCGAATAAACGGAAGGAGAGGCTGGCGATCTTCGCCATCTCGCCGATGATCTCGATGATGCCGACGAAAGCCTTGATCGGATTGACCAAGATTATCATCGGATCCTTCATTATCTTCTTAGGTATTTCCAAGAACGCTTTTATGTTGATGAACTTATTCAGATATTTCCACCAACCGATAGCGAGCACGCCCATGATATGGCTCAACACGACGCCTAAAGTAGCCAAGGCCAAAGTCGTATTGAGATCAGCTGTGCCGCCGCGCAGATAAGGAATAAAGATCTTCTCACCGTGTTCCGAGGCAATCTGGCCGATAGAACCGACGCCAGGCAGGATGCCCATCCAATTATTTATAAGAATGAAGAAGAAAAAAGCCAAGACGACAGGCGCAAACTGCATCGATTTCTTGCGGCTGCCGGTGACGCCATCGAATATTCCCAAGAACCCTTCGATAATCATTTCGAGCGCGTTCTGCAAGCCGGTCGGAACCTTCTTGATATTGCGGCCGATGAGCAGCCCCAAGATTACGATAATAACCAAGGCAACCGTCGAAGTCGCAAGCGCGTTCGTAATAGGAAACTCGCCGATATGGGCTATCGGTTCGGCATACAAAGTATTCTCATGGATAATTTCTTCTCCCGCCATTTTATTCAAGTTAAATTATTTCTTCTCGGCCGCTTCCAGCTTGGCAGCTTTTTCCGCGGCGTAATCTTTTTCGATCTTCTTAAATTCTTTAAGCGAGTTAATGACTAGGCCGTAGATGGAAATGATGAAGCAAGCTCCGATAGTCGTCAAGAACAGCCAAGGCTCGGTTCCGAAGCGCCTATCGAGCCAGCGTCCTAAAAACAGGCCGATAATGACTGGAAAAGCGATCCAGCCTGAAATATTAGCCATAACTTTCAGGGCTAAGCTCCAGGATTCATTTTTCATATATTTTGCTTGTTTTTAACAACTCATTTATAGCGCAAAAAACCCTAAGTGTCAACCCTCCGATTTTTAGGGTCGAAGCCGCTTTTACGGCTAAATTCTGAAGAAATTGCGAGCGGTCGCCGTGGTCACCTCCGCTACCTTTTCTAGCTTTATCCCCCTGATATCGGCGATCCGATTAGCGACATATTGGACGAGGACCGGTTCATTGCGCTGGCCGCGGTAAGGTTCCGGGGTCATATAAGGAGTATCGGTCTCGATCATCATCTTATCCAAAGGAATCTTCCGGATCAGGTCATCCCATTGCTTGCTGAAAGTGATGAGCCCCGTAAAGGAGATAAGAAGGCCGAGCCGGAAATATTTCCAAGCTAGATCCTCATCGCCGGAAAAGCAATGAATGACTCCCCAGGGACGATCAGCCGGAATTAGGTGGCCGTATTCTTTCTTGAATTCGGTGAGAATCGTGAGCAAATCGTCATGGGCTTGGCGGCAATGGATGATGGCTGGCAGATCTAGACTGCGAGCTAAGAGCAATTGCTGAGCAAATATCTCATGCTGCTTCTTCTTGATCGCCGGCAAATCTTTGGCTGGATCAAGATGATAGTAATCCAACCCGATCTCGCCGATGGCCACGACCTTCTCAAATTTTGCCAGCTTCTCATAGCTGCCATAATCGAATTCTTCGGCGCGCGAGACAAAACTGGAATTAGCGCCGTCTTCGCCGGTGTCGATTGAGCCGTCTTCAAGATGGACTGGATGCAAACCGATAGCGGCGTAAACGCCCTTTTCATACTTATTCGCGTAATTAAGGGCGCGCGTCGAAGTCTTGATTTCAGAGCCGACCAGAACCATCCAAGTGTTATTACCCAAAGAACGACGGATGACTTCGTCAGCGTCGTCTTTGAAAGCGGCAAAGTTCACATGAGCATGGGTATCTATGAACATGGCTTTTCTTACTTCTTTATCTCTTCTTTAGCGGCTTCGGGCTTCTCATCATGATGGCAGCAGTCATCGTGCTTAGAACAGCACTCATCTTGTTTGGAACAGCAGTCATCGTGCTTAGAACAGCAACAACCGCCAAAAAGCTTCTTGAAGAAATTGCACATAAATTTTGGGTAAATTAATAATAAACTCACTTATAGTTTAACATCCTGAGCAGAATAGTCAATAAAAACGGCCTAAATATCCAATTCTTCCAGCATCTGTTTCTGCTTCTTACTCAAGCTCTTCGGGATTTCGACAATGACCTTGATAAACTGATCGCCTATCCCCCGATTATTCAATTTCGTGACCCCCTTCTCTTTCAGCTTGAAGACCGTCCCTGATTGCGTTCCTTCCGGAATCTTCAGCTTCACCGGACCATGGATAGTCTCGACATCAATCTTATCGCCTAGTACCGCCTGTTTTACGCTAATCTTCTCTTCTGTCCGGATATCATAGCCAGCGCGGACAAATCTCTTATGATTCCTGACTGAAACGCGCAGATACAGATCGCCAGCCGGAGCGCCTTTCTGGCCGGCTTCGCCCTGGCCGCTCAGCCTGATCGATTCACCATCGTTAATGCCGGCCGGAATCTTGACCTTGAAGCTGACATGATCATGATAAACGCCGCTACCTTCGCATTTCGTGCATTTCTGAGAATAAATCTTGCCTTCGCCGTGGCAATGCGAGCAAGTCGCCTGTGTCTGGATATTGCCAAGGATGGTGCGCTGGAGGCGGCTGACCTGGCCCGAACCTTTACAGGTCGGGCAAGTTTCTACTTTAGCGCCTGGTTCAGCGCCATTGCCATGGCAGCGGTCGCAAGTTATATTCTTAGAAAAACTGATTTCTTTTTCCAAACCGAAAGCTGCTTCTAAAAAATCTAAACTGACTTTCATCTCTAGATCACGGCCGCGAGCTTGCTTTCGAGAAGAGCCTCCGCCTCCGCCAAAACCAAAAATATCGCCAAAACCGCCGAACATATCTCCCAGATCTTCAAAATCAAATCCTTGGCCGCCCTGAAAGCCGCTAAAACCGCCGCCGAAGCCGCCCGCGCCGCCAGCCTGGCCGTTCTGATAAGCTGAACCGAAGCGGTCATACTGCTGCCGCTTCTCCGGGTTGCCTAAAACCTGGTGGGCTTCATTAAGCTCTTTGAATTTTTCCGCGTCGCCGCCTTTGTCCGGATGATGCTCGTGCGCTTTCTTGCGGAAAGCCGCCTTGATCTCGTCCTGAGAGGCGCTCTTACCGACGCCTAAAATATTGTAATAGTCTTTTGACATAATTATGTATTCAGCGGATATATTTATTTATTCAACAAGCTGTCTCTCATAAATGAGAGACAGCCTATGAACAAAGAAATTATTTCTTTTCTTCGACCTCGCCTTCGACGACATTATCGTCTTTCTTTTCGCCTGCGCCAGTAGCGCCGGCATCAGCCTGTCCGGCCCCGGCCTGATCGGCTCCCGGAGCGCCGGCTCCCGGCTGCTGATACATGGCCGCGCCGATTCTCTGCGCGATCGCGTTGATCTCTTCCATTTTCTTTTTCATATCTTCAAGATTGCCGGATTCCTTCGCTTTCTTAAGTTCGGCGTTCTTGTCTTCAAGTTCTTTCTTATCTTCGGGCTTCATCTTATCACCTGACTCCTTGATCATCTTTTCCATCGTGAAGCTGACGGCATCGGCCTGATTCTTAATCTCGACCTCTTCCTTCTTCTTCTTATCTTCTTCAGAATGCAATTCCGCCTCCTTCTTCATCTTCTCGATCTCTTCTTTGGAGAGTCCGGATGAAGCGGTAATCGTAATCTTCTGCTGCTTATTAGTCGCCTTATCAGTCGCGGATACATTCAAGATGCCGTTAGCATCCAAATCGAATTTAACTTCGACCTGAGGGATGCCGCGCGGCGCAGACGGAATACCATCGAGCGTGAAGTGACCTAAAGTCTTATTATCGCTCGCCATCGGGCGTTCGCCCTGGACGATATGAATCTCGACCGCAGTCTGTCCGTCAGCAGCCGTTGAGAAAACCTGAGACTTAGAAGTCGGAATAGTCGTATTTCTTTCGATTAAAGGAGTAGCAACACCGCCCAAAGTTTCAATGCCTAAAGTTAACGGAGTAACATCTAATAACAAGACGTCCTTAACGTCTCCTTGGAGCACGCCAGCCTGAACCGCCGCGCCCATGGCGACGACTTCATCAGGATTAACGGTCAGGTTCGGTTCTTTGCCGAAAAACTCCTTGACCTTCTGAAGCACTAAAGGCATGCGGGTCATGCCGCCGACCATGACAACTTCATTAATATCGCTTAATTTAAAACCGGAATCGGCCAAAGCCTTTTTGCACGGCTCGATCGTCTTCTCGACGAGATCCATGACTAAAGCCTCTAATTTAGCACGGGATATCTTCATGACCAAGTGCTTCGGACCATTGGCATCGGTCGTAATGAACGGCTGATTGATTTCGGTCTCTTGCGCGGTCGATAATTCGATTTTCGCCTTTTCGGCAGATTCCTTGATGCGTTGCAGAGCTAAAGTATCCTTGGATAAATCGATGCCCTGATCCTTCTTGAACTCTTCGATGATCCAATTAATGATTCTCTGATCGAAATCTTCGCCGCCCAGATGCGTATCGCCGTTAGTGGCTTTAACTTCAACGGTATCGGCAGAAATGTCTAAAACAGAAACATCGAAAGTGCCGCCGCCTAAATCATAGACGACAATCTTCTGACCTTGCTTCTTATCAAAGCCGTAAGCCAGAGCGGCCGCAGTCGGTTCGTTGATAATACGCTTGACGTCGAGACCGGCAATCGTGCCGGCATCTTTCGTGGCCTGGCGCTGAGCATCGTTAAAGTAAGCCGGCACGGTAATGATCGCTTCGGTGATAGTTTCTCCCAGTTTCGCTTCGGCGTCTGCTTTCAATTTAGAAAGAATCATCGCGGAAATCTCTTGCGGCGTATATTCCTTATCACCGATCTTGACCTTCACGCCTTCGCCGGCTTGCAAGATCTTGTACGGTGCAGTTTTTAAATCGCGCTGGACTTCGTCCTCGGAAAAATGGCGGCCGATCAAACGCTTAACGGCATAGACGGTATTTTCCGGATTAATGACGGCCTGGCGCTTGGCGGATTGGCCGACAATGCGCTCGTTATTTTTAGACATCGCAACAATCGACGGAGTCGTGCGATTGCCTTCGATGTTCTCCAAGATCTTCGGAGCGCCGCCCTCCATGATAGCCATGGCGGAATTCGTCGTTCCCAGATCGATTCCTAAAATTTTTGACATATGTTTTTTTGTTTAATTAATTATTTTAATTATTGGCTCATTCCTAGCCCCCGAAACAGGGCTAGTGTCAGCCAACGATTATTTCTTCTTAGCTAATATCTTAATAGTCTTCGGCTTGACTTCGGCCGCTTTCGGCACAGTAATCTTCAGGATGCCTTCGTCATTAGTAGCTATTGCCTTATCGCCATCGACTTTCGTCGGCAGCGGGATAGAACGGTAGAAAGAGCCGCGGCGGATCTCCTTGCGGTAATAATTCTTATCCTCGACTTCGCTCTTCTTTTCGCTCTCTCCTTTGATAGTCAGGACGTTATTCTCGATCGAAATATCGACTTTCTCCGGATCGATGCCGCCTAATTGCGTCTCGACGACGACGTTGTCCTTGTCTTCATACATGTCGATCGCGGGCGTGAATCCGAATTGATTGCCGCGCACCGCCGGCAGCATTTCGCCCATCATCTTATCCATGTCATCAAACTCTGGAAAAAATGGGGCCCATTTGATGAGTGACATAAATTTATATATCTTCCCGTAAAACTTGGGCCGAGCCCAGTAGAGACGGCAAGAAAAAATTAATGATTTTATTCAACTATGACTTTCGCATGCCGGATGACTTTTCCATTCAGCTTATAGCCCGGCATGATTTCTTGCTTAACTTTCTCGCCTTGGCCATCCAGCGCCTCCATCAGATCATGATCAAACTTCTCGCCGATGGTCTTGATCTCTTCGACACCTCTCGCTTCCAAAATGTCTTTGAATTGCTTAAGGACATGCTTCACTCCGACGGCCCAAGGGTTCTTGGCCTCTTCTTCGTTCAGTCCGGACATGGACAGTTTCAGATGGTCATAGACCGGCAGGATATCCTGCAAGAAATCAGACAACGCGTACTTGATAAAATCCTCTCTATCCTTCGCTGTCTGTTTCAAGAGGTTCTGGTAATCAGCCAGGGCGCGGAGGTATTTATTCTCGCTCGTCTCAGCTTCTTCCTCGCGCAAGAATTCGAAGCGCGGTTTTTTTATACTATCCACTTCGACCTCCTCCAGAAATTCAGCCTTCGGCCGAATCCACAAATTACCGCCATCAATAGCGCCATAAATAACCATGTCTTCCTTATCGTGCTCTAATTGTCCTTCTTCTATCATCCGATATTCATTTCCCTTATAATGGCGATATATTCCTTTTTTTAAATTATCCATAAGTTATGTTGAAAATTTTCTCTTAATGAATTCTACTAAAGCTAAATTCTTCTCATAGTCCATGCGCATCGGACCTAATATTCCCAAAACGCCGCTCTGATTGTTATGCTTATATTTAACGATAACCGCGCTCAGGAAATTCCCGAAAGGATTCTTCGAGCCGATCAATATTTGTTCTCCTTCTTCTAGGTCCTCAAAAACCTCGTCGATGATATCTTCGAGACGATCAATCACTCCGGAGACATCACAAACGGCGTTGACTTGGCGGAATTCCGGCTGAGAGAAAAGATTGCTGAGCCCGGTATAATACAAGTCATTCTTATGGAAAGCCCAGAAGACGGCGGCGCTGGATAATTCGGCGATTGCTTTAGCCGTCGCTTTATAAGCAGTTTCCTCGCGCTTGAACATCTGGTCTAACGATTTCTCATCCGCTTCTCTTAAGCCTTTCTTTTTCTTCGCTTCCTTGAATCCGGCGATGAAAAGTTCATAGGCGGCTTCGGTCGGGATTCGGCCGCTGGACGTATGCGGCTGATAGATATAGCCTTCCTCTTCCAGCTCCATCATCTCGTTGCGGACGGTCGCCGGCGAGATATCTAATTTATATTTTTCGACCAGCATGCCCGAAGAGACCGGAGTCGCGGTTTTAACGTACTCCCTGATTATGGTCTCAAGCAGGAATTTTTTGCGGTCGGATATCATATAGCCCTATTATAACAAAATTAGCACTCAAGTCAAGAGAGTGCTAATAAGGAAAAAATAAAAAAGAATATAGTGTTAAGCTATATTCTTTTCGAAGTCTTAAATGAACGTTACCCGAACCTCATAGTCGGAATCAGGCAAAGGGTTGCCGCAACGCATTTCGCATTTTCGGCGCATTTCTTGCGCCACGGGAAATAAATCACTTGAGCTAACCGAGGAATCGATTCCCATTAATTCAAGCAAAAGATTCATGTCTGCGGCGAGATCTTTGGCCATCTGATGCTCATAAAACAAATTCCAATGGTAATCATAACGATAATGACCCATCTCCTGATGCTTTTCATCAAAAAGACGTATTTCACAGCCGTCATGACCCCAAGTTCTGCCTTCAATAGTAAGGCCTTTGGCAAAGCCTAGTTCGGCAGTAATCTCTAGCAATTCCCACCATGGATTTGCGCCTCCATTTGAAAATTCTGATTTATAGTTCATTTTTTAAGTTTTAATGGTTTCCACAAAAGGCGCTGGCCCACTCTGGAAACCATTAAAACTTCTATTTCAAAGATCTATACTAACAAAAAATTATACCATATTTGTATAATTTTGTCAATAACATTATAATAATTTACTTTATATTAGCCTATAATCCCAATTCCTGCCGGAGCTCGTCATACCAAGCCTGCTGCTCGGGATTGAGTAGAGTCGAAGCGGAAAACCCCTGAGAGGCCCGGTAGATGATAGAATAATTGCGCGGCGGATAATCGTTCAGGATGCAATCCGAGGCTAAATGGACTATTCCCCCGCAAGCTAGGGCGAGCAAGAAGATATAGATATGGCGACGGCGGCGCAGGAGCCAAGCGGCGACTAATATGACAGTAGCATACTCCCAGCCGTGGAAAATTAATAAGATCTTATTGCTGATCAGAAACTGACGGCCTTCCAAGAAATAAGCAAGATTAAAATGCGGTCCGAAAATGAAAAAATACTCCAAGACATGGTCGAGGTCAATCAAGAGCCCGCCCATGACGCCGGCGATCAGTCCGAGCCAAGGCTTCTTAAAATAAAAACCGACAGCCAGGCCCGTCAGGGCGGCAATAATAAAATGAATGGCTATATGGAGAGCTAAAGATATATGCATAGCTTATTGAGGGCTGTAATACCAGTTCAGGATATCTTTGGCGATCGGCACGGCGATAGCGCTGCCCTCGACGCCTTCTTCTACTAAGACAGTAATCGCGATATTAGGATCATCATAAGGCGCGAAGCCGATGAACCAAGCATGCGGCCCTTTCTTGCTCGACCATTGGGCAGTGCCGGTCTTGCCGGCGACCTTAACCGGCAGGGCATCAAGAGACCGAGCGCTGCCATAAGCGACGGTTTCCCTCATGCCCTGACGCACTATCTCGATATTCTCCGGGGAGATGAAATCTTTCCGGATTATCTTAGGCGCGATATCTCTGATGACTTTATCGCCTTCGCCTAATATCTGACTGACTAGGTGCGGCTCATATAGAGTTCCGCCGTTAGCTATCGCCGCGTTATAGTTCGCGACCTGGAGCGGAGTCACGAGCACGTCGCCTTGGCCAATAGCGAAATGATAAGTATCGCCGATATACCAGGGCTCGTTCTTAACCTCTTCTTTCCAGGCGACTGTCGGCACGAAGCCGGCCTGTTCGCCGGGCAAATCAACGCCAGTCTTCTCACCGAGCCCGAAGAGGCGGGCATATTTGACCAGTCCTTCGACGCCTAGGCCTTTAAAGTCACCATAGCCGCCGCCGATATAATAGAAAAAAGTATTGACTGACCAAGCTAAGGCGGAACGGACATTGATAGTGCCATGGCCGCCGGCCTTCCAATCCGGGAAGAACCATTCGCCGATGCGCAGGCCGCCCGTGCTTAAAAAGCTGGTTTTCTGAGTAATGACATTCTCTTGCAAGGCGCCGGCCGCGAAGACCGGTTTGATTGTTGAGCCGGACGGAAATTCGCCGCTGACCGAACGATTAAAGAGCGGACGATCCGAATCATTCAAGAATTTAGAATACTCGGCCTGGCTGATACCGCGCGCGAAAGCATTATTATCATAGCCAGGCAAGCTGACTAAAGCTAAGATTTCACCGTTCTGCGGATTTATGATAATGACGGAAGCACGATGCAGCTTAGCTTTCTCCAGATAAGCGGCCGTGACCGCCTCCGCTTTCTGTTGGAGTCCCAAGTCTAAAGACAGATGCAAGTTAGCGCCGTCTTGGGCCGATTCTTCATTAATAATCTTCTTCTGGCGGCCGAGAGCGTCCACTTCGATATTCTTCCTGCCGGCCTTGCCTTTCAATTCTTTCTCCCAATAATATTCGATGCCCATCTTGCCGACATAATCTATCGGAGAATAATTAGAACCCAAGCTAGCTAATTCATCAGCGCTGATTTTTCCAGTATAGCCCAAGATATGAGAAAAGCTGCTCTCGCCGAGAACTTGCGGGCTAGAAGAAGCGGATGAGACCAGATATTCGCGGCGTATCTTGCTCGACAAGAAGACGCCGGGCCATTCCGGCAGGTCGAGCGCGATGAGCATAGCCTTGTCATACTCGACGTTATCGGCGATGAAAAGCGGCTGATATGATTCGAGCGAGCCCATCTTCACCTTAGCCAGGATATCTTTCATCTTATAGAAAGTCGCATTATCAGACACGACCGCCAGGCCGTTAGCGCTAGCGTCGGCTAACCGAGTCGTGGTCGCACTGCCCTCCATTATCAGGCTCAGGCGCCGGAGCATATCGTCGCGGACAAGCTCGTCTTTAGGCAGCTCGATCGGTTTGAAGTAGAGGACGAAGTTCGCCTTGTTCCGGACGAGCGGCTCCATGTCGCGGGTATAGATTATGCCCCGCTTCGGTTCGATGACTTCGGCGCGCAAGCGGTTATTCTCGGAGAGGAGGCTATAATAATCGTTCTTATTTATCTGCAGCCAGAAAGAGCGGACAAGCAGAAGGCCGAGGGCGAGAGCGCCGAAGAGGATGAAGTAGCGGAGCTGGCTCAGATCAAAGGAGCGGCTGACCATTTCTTTATGACTCGAATCAGCCAAGAATGATTCCTCGGTCCAATCAGTCTGATAGAGCGAATCCTTGAGCCCGCCGAAATTAAATTTCCCCTCCTTCACTAAAAAAGGATCCTCTTTCTGCTCGCGCAAGGATTCTATCAAGCGGCTTTTATGGGCATTTTTTAGAAAATATGGGCTCATATCTTTTAATCATTTTAGCCCGGATAGCCCCTAAAAGCAAGATTGACTTTGGAGAGGATTTGTTTTTTTAATATAACAAATAAGCACCTAATTTAAATTCCTTTTTAACGGACCAGATTCGTATATCTTTTTTATCTCTTCTGGCGTTAATTCTCTATTAAAAATTTGTACTCCCTGAACGCTAGCATTGGGAGAGGTTGTTTCTGAATTATCAGACACCATTTTCCAAACATATTTGTACTTTTTTTCTCCTTTATACTCCCACTCGTAAGAATACTGATACTTGTCATTCCCCATAATAAAAATGTTCCCAATAGATGGGGTATAAAAAACTTTATAATTTATTTGGGCGTCTGGCTTTAAATTTGTGATTGAAATTTCTAGAATATTTTGTACATCATTTTCTGATGCCCCGCCAATTATACGAGCTACGGGCGTGTAGGCATCGGCAATTAAATTCAAGTCATTAAGGTTAGTAACTATCCCCTGTACCGGGTAATTTAGGGAAAACCTCGTAATGGTACCTTTGGTTTTTAAATTGATATTAATTTCTGTAGATTTTTTTTGTATGCTGACATATACTTGCGGTTTATCAAAAATTTCACCAATCATGTTTATAATTTCGCTAGAACCAAAAAGATAAACGGCGCTAATAACTGCAACAATAAGACTATTAACCCAGGGCTTAGAAAAATGGATTACTGGTATAATATAGCCAAAAAAGGCGGCAATAATAATTACTATTATTATCTTAATTAAAAATTCCATATTTTAAATCTTAATTTATTAATCATGTATATCTATTATAGGTATACATCTTTAAATAAAAAATATCAAAATTTTGCCATTTTTAATACTAATCTACTTTTAGTCTAAATTAGTATTTTGTATTTGTCTATAATATTATATAATTTATAATGATAGTCTGGCTAAGTTTGTGCAACCAGACAAAGGTCGATATCATAGAATAAAAAAACATTTTTGTATTATGCCTAAAAATAATAAAATTCATCCTAAGGCCCAAAGCCTGAAAGATATAAAAATTAAAGCGGCTGCTGTTAATGCAGCAACTCCCTGGAGAGACTAAAAATAAGGCGCTTCCGGCCTGAAACACCGGAAGCGCCTACACTTATAATAAACATCTTATGCAAAAAAATATTGAAAAAGCATATTTCTGGCCAAAATGGTTTATTAAATCATTGAGCCTGTCAGAACAAAAAAGTATTCCAAAAAAAATAATTAACAAATTATGTTATGCAAATCTTTGTCTCTGGCGTGCTCTTAATTTATACGATGATTTTCTTGACGGTGAAGGCTTGCCGAAAAATTTACCAACAGCTAATAAATATTACAGACAATTTCTAAAAATATATTATCAATTAAAATTGAGTCCGGGCTTTTATAAAATTTTTGAAAAAATAATTGACGATCTTGACTATGCTAATCGCCTGGAAGTCAGCACTAAAAAACTACAAATAAAAAATGAACGTGTATATCTACCACCTCACCTACCGTATTTTTCTAATCTTATAGATCTTTCGCGTAAATCCCTAGCTTTAAGTCTGTGGTCGATAGCAATTTTCGATATTATTGATAGCCCAAAAAAATCACAAAATAAACAAGTGGCACTAAATTTTTTCCGATATGCCCTGGCTGCCAAACAACTGTCCGATGATTCATGTGATTGGCTTGATGACCTACTGGCCGGAGTTATAACACCAGCAAATATATTAATTTTGAGAGCAGCCAAAAAAAATAAAATAACTTTAAATTATAAAAAAAATCCAAAAATTTTCTATATATTATTTATTAACGAGGCTGCGATGAAAATTGCCACTGATATCGCCGATTTATGTCTGCGTGCCAAACAAGAAGGAATAAAAATTGGCGCTAACAAAACCTCGCCTTTAATTAGAAATCTAATTAGCCCCATGGAAAAGAAAGTCAAAGAGGCCAGGATAGCATATACTAATTTTATAGATACTTACAAATAATTAAATAAATATCTACTTAATACTAAACTTCTGCAGACCACTTAATACATACAACATTAACTATCCTGCTTATTGAGAACGCTCTCAATAGTTAAAACCAGTGAATCAATTGAGCTGATTTTATGAGAATCTAAAGAGGAAAGCCCTAAAGATGCTGCTTGTTTAGAAATTTTTTGTTTTATTTCAACTTCGATTTTATCATTCCACAATTTTCCATTACTCTTAAATAATTTTTTCACTCTATCTGACCATTTTGTTTTATTATCTTTAAAATGAGGAACTTCCAGATTTACACCGTAATCTTCTATAATTACTTGTTTATATGCAGAAATAAGTATCAAATCTTCTATTTCACTCGTTTGTCTACCTAAACATGACGACAGAACATATTCACTATCTTTTAAAATATTCTTTGACCTCGCATCATTAATCGCCTTTTTCCCGCTTTCATCATCGTCAAGATACGCAACCACATTACACAAATTACTTTTATACTGAGTTGCTTTATAACATATATTACTAGCACCTCCTAAATGATCTATAATTAAAGTTGCATTTTCTAAAGCCGACTTAATTTTAACTGATTTTTCTTTAAGCCACTGCCATAGAATAATTACATCTTCTAAACCCTCCACCAATAAAACCAAATAGGCGCTGGATAAATTATCAGACATGGTGATTCCTAGAGATTTTCTAATTTCACTTACGTTTTCAGCTGGCCCGGCTTTGCCGTTCTGTACAATTATATTGTGATGCACTTCGAGCCTGTCTACTATAATAGGAGAATGCGTGGTCATAATAACTTGATTTGTTTTAGATATCTCATGCAAAATTTCTTTTAAATTGTGTATGGCTTTAGGATGTAAATGACTTTCTGGTTCTTCAAGCAATAACACAAAACCTTTATTCAGGGAGTCATGCTTGCTGAAATGTTGCAGTAAAGAAATTGCTGTTAAACTTATTACTCCGTCCCCCTTTAGTTTTAAATCTGTTTCTATTCCATCATTAATATAGATGCGACAAGAGGCGCTGATCAATTCACTAATATCTTCTTGGTTCTTGATAGAAACTGACGCCACATCTGGAATAAATTTTGAAACTGACTGGGTGAGACTTTTTGATATTTTTTTAATTATTGGCTTTTGAAGTTTTTCAATAATTTTAATTACATTTTGGAATTCGGGATTACCCTCAAGAGTAGATAACTCTTCTTCTAATAAATTATCAACAATCTCAATTGCCAAATCAGATGTTCTTATGGCTGGTATATACTGAAGTAATAATTTACTATTTATAAAATTAGAAATCTCACGTTTTTTTGTGTTCAATGCCACCTTCCCCTTTCCATTCAGTAAAAAGTCTACCGTCACCTTACCAGATTTTTCTATAATAACGCTCGCTTTCAAATTTGTAGCAAGATTAATTTTAGTTTTTTCTTTAAATTCTCTAAACTCTTTTTCTTCTAATTCAAATTCGCATGTAAATTCAGATCGATCTCTGCCTTTTTTAGAAGTTTTTTGCAAATTAATAGGAAAATCTCGCTCCCAGTTATATCTTAAGTAGTCAGCCAATCTATTATTCGACAATACAGCCCCCCTGCTATATCTGCCAACGAAGTGATTAATGTGCCCTCCAATACTAAAAAATCTTTCATTAGTTAATATTGATAATGCCAGTCCTAACCCCTTTAAAATATTACTTTTCCCTTCATTGTTTGGTCCAACAATAACCGCATAATCTGATAGGGGTAGCTTGTACGCCGTTGATATTGATCGATAATTCTTTAAACTAAAACTAATCAATTTCATAATTTTAATTAGTAATTTGCTAAATATAAATATCTCCGCATTTTAGGTGGCTAAATGGATTACCCTTTTAAACTCAAGCTCATATTAACATCATTAAGTTATCTCAACACATTAATTATAGCATTATTCTAAAAATCTCGCATTAATTACAAACACGGGTAAAAAAATATCGATAATTTAAGCTATACACGCCGGTGGAGCCCCCCCCTCTCTCCCCAAATAAAAAAGCTCGTTTTTAGGCGAGCTTTTTGTTTGGTCTTTTCAAGAGCTTAGCTGGTCCACTCAATATTCTTTAATCCTGTTAAAGGAAGGAATAATTGGCAGAGCCCAGAGCTAAGGAATCTGGCGCAGAGGCTATTTTCATCATGATCTGATTGCTCAATACGTTCGTATTCTTTTATCTCTGAAGGAAGACCGATAACGATCGTTGCTCCTTTCAAAAGGCAGCGGAGGGAAAGTTGCTTGTTAGCTATTTCCATCTCTTGTGCGATTCCTCTTTCGGAAAAGTAGGAGATTTTTACGGAAACGATGTTCTTTTTAGCTATCTCGGCTAAAGGAAGCGTTTCTCCTCGACTGTTGCAGAAAACGGGTTCTGTAATCATCTTTTTGAGATTTTATGTGAGTATTTTGATCAATAATGTTAACGTACTTAATATAATTATATTACCATAAAAATACATAATTGTCAAGTAAAGGCTAATAATGCTATAATAATGCTAGCTAAACATAGCCTCATCATTATGACTATCAAGAAAGTCACGACCGCCGATCTCAAAACTCTGCCCCTCTCCGAGCTTTACGCGATCACGGGTTCGAGCGCGGACGGCTTAAGAACCGACGAAGCCATCAAGCGCTCAAAGCTTTTCGGCTATAACGAATTCAAGGCCGTCAAGAAAGTCCACCCTTTCTTCCTCTTCCTCGGCTATTTCAAGAACCCTCTCATCATCATCCTCATCGTCGCGGCCACGATTTCCGGCCTGACCGGCAGCTTGCGCAGCATGGCCATAATCCTGTCCATGATATTTTTGAGCATAGTCCTGAATTTCTATCAGGAGCGTAAATCCGACAAAGCCGCCGAGAAGATCGCGCGGCGCATCGCTATCCGAGCTAAGCTGCTGCGCAACGGCCAAGAGCAGGAGATAGAAACTAAATACATAGTTCCCGGCGATATCATCCTTCTCTCGGCCGGCGATATCGTCCCGGCGGACGGGCGCATCATCAGCGCCGATGATTTCTTCTTGAACGAAGCGTCGCTGACCGGCGAAAGCCTGCCCTTAGAAAAATATGCCGACAACGACAATGTCATCTTCGCCGGCACGAACGTCGTTTCCGGCTTCGGCCGTTATCTCGCGACTAATACCGGCATCACAACTGAATTCGGCCAGATCGCCCAAAGATTGTCGCGCCCGGAACCGCAAAACGCTTTTGAGAAAGGCATCAACAGCTTCGGCTATCTGATCATCCGCGTCATCGTCTTCATCGTCGCGATAATCTTCCTGATCAACGCGATCATGCATAAAGGCATCCTGAATTCTTTCCTGTTCGCGCTCGCGGTCGCTGTCGGAGTCACTCCTGAATTATTGCCGATGATCATGAGTATTAATATGGCCAAGGGCGCGGCTAAGATGGCTAGGGGCGGTGTCCTAGTTAAACGCCTGAATTCCATCCCGACTTTCGGCTCTATCGATATCCTGGCGACTGACAAGACCGGAACCCTGACTGAAGATCGGATCACGCTCATCAAGCATATCGATATCTTTGGCCAGGAATCGGAAGATATCTTCAAGTCTGCCTATATCAACGGCTATTTCGAAACCGGCATCAAAAGCATTTTAGACGAAGCTATCTTGAGCCATAAGCGTTTAGAAATGGACGGCTATGAAAAGATTGAAGAACTCCCCTATGATTTTAACCGCAAACGATCTTCCATCGTCTACGAGCATGGCGGCCATTTAACCATGATCACTAAAGGCGCGCCTGAAGAAGTTTTCAAAATCAGTACCAGCTATTACGAAGGACAAACCATAATACCTATCAATCCAGAGATATTACGCCGCGCCCAGGCAGTTTATGATGAGCTCAGCAGCCAAGGACTAAGAGTCTTGGCGATAGCCGAGAAAGAGATTCGCGAGAGAAAAAGCCAATATCCGTTATCCGAAGAGAACGGTCTGGTGCTCAAAGGCTTTATGGCTTTCTATGATCCGCCTAAATTCGACGTCAAAGAGACTCTAGAATTCATGAAAGAGCACGGCGTCGAGATGAAGATCCTAACTGGCGACAGCCCGCTCGTCACGAAGAAAATCTGCGCTGATATCGGCCTTGAAGTCAAAGGCATCATCACGGGCGAAGATCTCGACCTTAATCGCCTGACTGACGAAGAAATCTACAAGAAGGTCCGAGAAGCAACGATCTGCGCCCGCCTCAGCCCGAGCCAGAAAGAGAAGATTATCGTCGAGCTGAAGCGCAACGGCCTCGTCGTCGGTTACCTCGGCGACGGCATCAATGACGCCCCGTCCCTTAAGGCGGCTGATGTCGGTATTTCCGTCGATAACGCCGTCGATATCGCTAAAGAAACCGCCGATATCATCCTGATGAAGAAGGGCCTGAAAGAATTGATGGAAGGAGTAATCGAGGGCCGCAAGACCTTCGGCAATACCATGAAATATCTGCTCATGGGACTAAGCTCTAATTTCGGCAACATGTTTTCCATGATCGGCGCCAGCCTCTTTCTGCCTTTCTTCCCAATGACCGCTGGTCAGATCTTACTCAATAATTTCATCTACGACACCTCGCAATTATCTATCCCCTCAGATAATGTCGATCCGGAATATCTTAAGAAGCCGAAGCATTGGAATATCGGCTTCATCAAGAAATATATGCTCGTTTTCGGTCCGATCAGCTCGCTCTTTGATTTCCTGACTTTCTACGTTCTCTTCGGCGTCCTGCATCTCAGTCAAGGCGCTTTCCAGGCTGGCTGGTTTGTCGAATCGCTTGCAACCCAGACACTCGTCATCTATGTCATCAGAACCCAGAAGATCCCCTTCCTGCAGTCTCGCCCAAGCAAAGCGCTGCTTGCTACGACCCTAGGCGCGGTCATTCTGGGGGTTATCCTGACTATGAAGGGCCTTGGTTATATCTTTGGTTTTGAACCCCTGCCCTTCGTCGCCTTCCTCGTTATTTTCGGCCTGGTCCTAATCTATCTATTCATGGTCGAGTTGATCAAGCAGCAATTCTATAAACGGATCGCTCGCAACCAATCTCAAGGATAAGTATTCAGACAACAAAAAACACGGACGCTTAGGTCCGTGTTTTTTAAATATTATTTTAAGCGAATTTGATGATTATTATCGAGCCGATAAATATCAAGGCGCCGCCGATGAAAAAATATAGATTTGGAACGGAACGAAAGAATATATAGCTGAACAAAACGACAAAAAATGGATAAGCGATCTCTATCATGGAAGCGACTGAAGCATTTAGGCTCTTGATGCTAGAAAAAATTAAAAAATTAGCTAAAGCCGCCAGAATGACAGAAATTATAATAAGGGATAAATTCTTACCGCCAGAAGCAAGTACATTCTTTATCGACCCGTCATTAAAAAACAAAAACGGCAAAATCACTATAGTGGCGATGATAGAATTAACGAATAAAAGGGTCATGGGCGAAACGCCGACTAATATCTTTTGATCTATAGCGTAAACTATCCCCCAAGTAACTGCCGCGCCAAGCGCATAAATGAATCCTTCCATAAATTTAAAGCTATCTAACTTTAGAATACAGCCAAAAATCTCTCAATATTCCCTGCTTGTCTTTGATATATTTTCTGAGCCGACCTTCTCGCACGTAACCGTTCTTCTTGGCGACTTTCTCGCTCGCTTTATTCTCTGGGCGCATCAGGATTTCGATTCGACTCAAGCCGATCTTCCCAAAGCCTTCCTTCTCAATCAGCTTCACGGCTTTAGTCGTAATGCCCTTGCCCCAATATTTCTCATCGATAAAATAACCTATCTCGCCGATATGCTTCCGGAAAAGATTTATCCTTAAGCCGATTGCTCCAACTACCTTCCCGTTAAACAGAATCGTGTAGTTCCAAGCGACATTATCCTTCCGCTTCTGAGGATTAGACTTCAGCCACTTCTTCTCGTCATCCAAAGTCTTAACCTTAAGGTCGAGATAAATAAAGTTAGGGTTTGTCGCGATTTCGAAGAAACGCTTAGCATCTCCTAGCCTCTGATACCTGAGTTCTACTTTTGACATATGATTAGATTGATTATCTAAACTATTCTATAACTTAACATATCTTATCCCGACAACTAACGCCGTCAACCCGATCAGAAAACCAGCCAGCACATCGCTTAAATAATGGACCCCTAAATAAAGGCGACTGAAACCAATTAGGAGGGCGACCAGACAAGCCAAGATACTTATAGGCCATTTATACCTATCTCCGCAGATTCTGATGAGTATGAAAGCTAAATAGCCATAGAGGGCGACGGCGATAGTCGCATGGCCGCTCGGAAAAGAAAAGTCAGTCGCATGAAAGACAGCCGATAGCGGCCGGTCGCGATGCGATAAGATCTTGCCGAAAAAAGTTATGATCTCTGCCCCGGCAACCGTCGCGATAAAAGGGATTATGAACTCTCTTTTACGCGCGATGAAAAGGACTAGGGCGATAGCTAAGATAGCTGGCAGCAGGAACTGCCAGCTGCCGAAAGAGGTAATAATAGAAAAAGCCTTTATCCCCGCTTCGCTTCTATGGGCTAGAAACAGTGCCGCGATTTGCTGATCAAGATTATTATGAAAAAAATACGACAACATATTAACTAGGGTTCTTAACTACCGCTACAACCTTGCCGCTGATATTGAAATCATCATCCGGATGCAGGTAGATAGGGTCATAGTCGAATGACGAATCGGCTTTGAGTACAATCTGGCCGTGGACACGATCATCTATAAACCGCTTAATAGTGGCCTTGCTGTCGATGATGGCAAGAACTATGTCATTATTAGAAAAACTCTTTTCTTTACCGTCGACAATCACATAATCGCCATCTTCGATCTTCTTGCCTTTTACTTCCGCCTTATTCATCGAAGAGCCTTCGGTCTTGATAGCATAGAGATCGTCGGGGAAATTTATACCGACCAGCTTATTGGATATCTTTAAGAATCCTTGAAAATTGGTTTCGGCAAAGATAGTGGCAATACCACAATTCGCGGTTCCGACGATAGGAATCGAGAAGATGGTCGAAGATTTCCCGAAAGGATCATTAACCCAGCCGGGCTTAGCGGCGGACCGTCTCATAGTTCCCTCGGCGCGATTAATGGTCAGAAAACCCTTCTTTTCTAGTTGCGCCAGGTGGTGCTTTATTTTCTGAGGCGAAGCTTCGGACAAGCCAATACTGTCACCCATTTCCCGCAGGCTCATCTTAGCCAAATTTTCTGTCTTAGAGAGCTCCAGAAGCTTCTCTTGGATGGGATGTATCATATATATGATGTAATTATACATTTATTATACCTCTTTACCGATTTGATGTCAATAAATACTTATCAACTTAATGCTTGACGGGATAGCTGCTAGTCAAGCCCTATCCTTCCCTTGCTTCAAGTTCTCTTAATATAAAAAAAAGCCAATAAAGTTGGCTCTTTTTATTCAGCTGCGGGACCTGGATTCGAACCAGGATAAACGGCTTCAAAGGCCGCTGTCCTACCGTTAGACGATCCCGCAATTTAAAATACCCTCATAAGAGGATATTATTAAAAATGGCTCTATCTGTCAACCGAACTAAATATTTTCTCTTAAACCTTAGCGTATTTCCTGACCGCGAATAAGCTGGCAACGATATTGATGAAGAGGACGGCCAAGAATTGAGCGCCGAAGATGATAAAAAAGTTATTTAAGAAATAAGAGAGGATATTAACGTTATAGCCCATGAAGAAGGTTTCTAGGTATGGCTGCAGGAGGGTCAAGAAGGGGTAGAAGATGGAGATGATTATCAGAACGCTGATGAGCGCATAAACCAGGGCGGAAAACATATACGGCATGTAGATGAAGAAATTGGAAGCGCCAACGAGGCGCATGATTTCTATCTCCTGGCGATGCGTATAGATAGCGACCCGGATAGCGTTATAGACGACGAGCAGGCTGGTCAGGACAAAAATCAGGATTATCCCGAGGCCGACTTCATTGACTCTCTTAGTGATGCTGCTGATCTTATTCAGGATCGAAGTATTATCGGAAAAATCGCGCGATTCGATAATGGAGCTATCGAGCATCTTCAAGTCATTGATAACCAGATTAGATTCATCAAAATTCTTAGGGATGACGGTCAAGCTCGGAGACAACGGGTTGCGGCCCAATTCTTTCAAGGCGGCGAGGACCGTCGGATCGTTCTCGTATTTAGAGCGGAAGGAGTCGATCGCGGTCTGTTTTGAAGTATAGACGACCTCTCGGACTTTTGGAGAAGCGGAAATCTTATTCTTCAGGGCAATAATCTCACTTTCGACAGTTTCCGGCTTCAGATAAAGACTGATATCGATCTTCTCCCTGATAGCTGCGACCGCGTTATCACTGATAAGTCGCACGGTCAGAAGCGTGTTGATAGAAAATAAGGCGATGAGCAAGATAGTGATCGTCACGATCGTCAGCCAGATATTCCTGACTATATCCTGGAAGCTGAATTTGATGATGCGATAGAGAGAAAGCATAAAAAAATAATTAAAGCAGATATCTGCCGTGCGCTTGGTCGCTAATGATCTGGCCGTGCTCCATGGTCACTACCCGGCGATTCAGGCGATTCACGATCTCCTTATTATGGGTCACGAGGATAACGGTCGTGCCGAACTTATTTATTCTGAGCAAGAGATTAATGATCTCATCCGCGTTGATCGCGTCGAGATTCCCAGTCGGTTCATCGGCCAATAATATCTTCGGCTGGTGGACAAGGGCGCGGGCGATGGCCGCGCGCTGCTGTTCGCCGCCGGACACTTCGTTCGGATAGCGCCTCTTCTTATCATCAAGACCGACTATCTTCAAGACGCTAGGCACTACTTTCTTGATCTTATCAGGCTTGCCTCCGGAAACCTGGAGCGCGAAGGAGACGTTCTCTTCTAGGGTCTTCTTCGGCAAGAGTTTGAAATCCTGAAAGATGACGCCAATCTGGCGGCGCAGATAAGGAATCTCGCGGCGGCGCAGGCGAGTAATGTCCCAATCGCCGATCATGACCTTGCCTTCGTCCGCTCTTTCTTCGCCGATGAGCAGACGAACTAAAGTCGTCTTGCCCGCACCGGATTGCCCGACGATCGAGACAAATTCTCCCGGCTTGATAGCCAAGGAGACATCCTTTAGGACCTTATGCTTATGGTCGTATGATTTAGAGACATTTTCCAGGGTGATCATAAAGAAAAATTTACTTTTTTATGAGACGCAGGCCGTAACGGATCAGCTGTTCATTATCGGAAAAATTAGCGGCCTTGCTCTGCGATCCGAAATTCACGGCGATCAGGTTTCCGCTCGCGGTCTGGATGCGGGTCATCAGGCAATGGCCAGCCTCTTCGAGATACCCGGTCTTCGAGCCGATAATCGGATAGGTTCCGGACTTCAGGAGTTGGTTCGTATTCGTCAGAGTATGAGTCTTCTTGGTATTGATAGTCTTGAAAGTATACTTGGCGGCGGTGCTGATCTTCTTAATCAGAGAATTTCCAAAAACTTCTTTAGTTATTATAGCATAATCAAGAGGTGAACTCACGTTTTCCGGAGATAATCCGGTCGGCTCGATAAAAGACGTTTCGCCCGCGCCCCAATCCTTCACAGCCTCATTCATCTTGGCGATGAACTGATTGCGGCTGAGACCGCTGACGCGCACCAGACTTTCAATGGCGTTATTGGCTGAACCGACAAGCGCGCTATAAACCAGATTCTCAATGGTCATGGTGTCCCCTTCTTTGACCGTCAGGCGCGCCGACTCCCAAGGCTTGCAATAGGCGTAATTATATTTCTCATCCTGATATTTATAAGTGACGACTTTTTTCAAGTCCGGATTCGTGTCCAAGAATATCTTGATAGCCACTAGCTTAGTCAGGCTCGCCAGAGGAGAAGACTCCTTCTCATTCTTGCCCCACAAGATGCTGCCGTCTTTTTCCAGCATGATGACGGCGGAAGAGGCGGTGATATTGAGATTACTGGTATTCTGAGGTGTGGCCTGTTTTACGGCCGGAAGGACAATTTTCAAAGTCTCGATTTTCACCGGAATCAAGCCGGCGCCGGGAGAAGCGATCTTTGAAAAAGCGACGTAATCAAGATCGACAACGCGATCTGGATGCTTATCGCGCTCCGGCCCCCAATCATTGACCGTGACATCGACATATTTTCCGTTATTGAGATTATAGACGCGAAGCACCGTGCCTTTCGCGAAATCAGGCGAAGCCGTGAATAGGCCGCCCTTATATTTATACCAGCTGGCCGTGCCCACGCTCAGGGTATCAGGATTATATAAGACGATGATACGACCGGAAGTCGCGTCAGTCGTCGCGGTCACGTATTTTTCCTTGGGGTTATCACTGGTCAAAAGCGGACGCCAAGTCTTAGACAAGGAGTCATAAGAGAATATCTGCTTGAGATAATTATTCTTCGGCTGATAATTTATCTTCAACGTCAAAGGGCGGCTCGGATCATATAGGCCAGCCGTCACGAAAGAATACTCATAAGCAGACGACAGCTTCTGCCATTCCCAGGGAATATTAACGGCCTCAGCGCTTTCGCTTATCTCCAAGCTGGCGGGTGCGGTAAAAGCAGCCACTTCATATTTTATCTCTAAGCTAGAAACATCAGCCGCGCGCGTCAAGACAGGAAAAGATAAGAAGATAAGGCTGAAAACCAGAAGATAGCTCTTGCATTTAATATTCATAGATATTTTCATTGACTAAAGTCGTTTTTTAAGACTATAATGATTAAGATTTGAGCGGACAGATAGCAGTAGACGCGGGTGTCGTATAATGGTTATTACATCAGCTTCCCAAGCTGAGGAAGGCGGTCCGATTCCGCTCACCCGCTCCATTTCTCAAACCAGATGCCGAAGTAGCTCAGCTGGTAGAGCAACGCACTCGTAACGCGTAGGTCAGGGGTCCGATTCCCCTCTTCGGCTCAGATAAACAGCTTAGCCCGTAAGGGCTCAAGCTGTTTTTTTAATCGAAATAATAGCGCCACCATTTTGTCAGATTACTGACATTCTCTTCTGATGCACTGGCGCTAACAGAGACGACGCTCTTCTTAGCGTCCTCGATGACGACTACGGCCTCGCCAGGCTTTTTCATATTCAGATTCAAACGCGCCTGCTCTTCCAAGGACTGTTCGGATTGCAGGTATAAAGCCAGCTCTTTCAGCTGCTGGTTCTGACTCTCATATGCGCTGATCTGCTTCTTGACTCCTTCAATTTCATTCTCGATCAGCTGCCTTTGGCTATAAGTCCGGGCCAGCGGGAAAATGATGACTACTAAAAAAACCAGGCCGATGAGCGCCAAGAAGCGCTGGCTGGAAAAAAATCGATACCAGGGATTGTTTGGCTTAGCGCCAAAGCTAGCCACTCGCGGACGAGAGCCAAGCCTATTTTTTATCATGTTATTTATTATAGCACAAAAAAACACGCCGAGGATAGCGTGTTTTTAGCTTAAATATAAGGATTTTTATATTTATCTCACTTTCGGAGTCACCCAGAAGCCCATATATTTGCCGCGCATCAGCCGGATCTGCGCTTCTAGGCACGGAACCGCCCCAAAGATAACGATGGTAATCGGGACGGCCACCCATTCTAAAGTCATGAATATCTTCTTCCAGAACTTATAGCCTTCCGGCTTCTTCGGCAATAACAGGGCCGAAACGACGGCTGATAATATCAAGCCGACCATCGCGAAATTCATCAGGTTTTGAGTGACATAAGGCAGGTTGCCGGATAGGACCGTAGAGTTGAAACGATCACCGCCGAGCAGCATCGGCAGCCAGCCGATGACGCCGATGATGAGCGCGTTAGTCGCCCAAGCATGGAAGCCATAGACTTGGATAATGATATGTCCAATAATCTTGCCTTTGTCTAAATCCTTATTCTTCCAGCGCTTAGAGGCATTGAAGATAAGATAAGGGATATTCTCCCCACCCCAAGCCCAGCGCCGCTGCTGCTTATATAAGTTCTTGGCGGTCTGCCAGATAGTCATGCCGCAAGTGGCATCCATAGAGACTTCGAAATGGATCGGTTCGACGCGATAATGACCGTTATAATACATGAGGCAATCCCAGAAAATGCGAGAATCTTCAGAGACATTCTTCGTCCCCCAGAAACCAATCTCTTTCAAGGCTTGCCAGGTCATGGAATGGGATGAATAAGTCACCAGGCTTTCCTCGCGGATCTGCATGATCATCTGCCAGAAAGTATTAGAGGTTGCGGCCACCCGAGAGAAGAAGGGCGCGTTCCAGATATTATTATGGTAGACCGGGACCGGCTGATAGCTAGTGTGATAAGGATCGGTCACTGTCAGGAAAGTATAGGTCAGCGCGGAAAAATATCCCGGCCTCACGACCGTGTCGACGTCGAAGACGCTGACGAGAATCTTAGACTCGTCAAAGTTCTCCGGTTCGATTATCTCTTCACGGACTCTAGCCGCGCACCAGGCTTGATTGGCGCCCTTGCCTTTCAATTCTCCCACGAGCCCATCCGGATGGAAAGTGATGAAGAGACGCCCGAACTTGTCGCTAAACTTATCTTTTATTTCCGCCGCTCTTTTCTTAGCCGCTTCTAAGCCTGACCTCTCTTCAAAAGTCAGAGCGACTATCATGCGATCGGTCCGGAAGCCGTCTTCGGCCAGGGATTGCAAGCATTCGCTTAACACGATGACGCTCTCTTCATAAGTCGGCAGGACCAAGAGATGCCAGACATCGTCCGGTTTGATTCCTTGCCTGATCAGGGCGTCGCTAGCGACTTTAGAGGAATCGAACTCACCTCTAGCCAAAGCCGCGCACTTGCCCTTCCAATCGGTTTTCATGCCCTGCTTTAAGCGGCGATATGAGGTAATTAAAAAAATCGCCATGTAAAGGACTAATAATAGCCAATAAACATCAAAGGCGATAATCAAATAAGCGACTAAAACCGGATTAAAATAGGATAGCACCGCTAAGACAATGAGCGTGCCGATGGAAAAAGCCCCAGGAAATATCTCTAATATTCGATAAATCTTGCGATCACGGCCGACCAGATCAGTCGCTTTGCCGATTTTGAGATAATCAATGGTTTGGTCCATATTTAAGAGGTGATCTAAATAGCTCCCCTTCTTTTTAGCTCAAAAAAGCATTCCGCGCAAGCCTTAACATCAAAGACAGCATCATGAGCGTCTGGAAATTCTGTCTTAAAGAGACAGCGATATAATTCCGTCAAATTAGGCCATTTATAGCCGCCGCGCGCGCTCGGCAGCTTGCAGAACTGGGCGCTGCTCTTCATTGTGCAGATCTTATTGGCGCCAGTGACATAATTATCCAGATTCTCTCTGAGAAATTCCGCTCCAACAATCTTCTCATCGAAATCTATATTATGGGCGACCAGATAATCAGCCGTCTTCACGTCGCGCAAGAAATGATTCAGGGCAAGCGATAATTCGACGCCTTCCCTGAGAGCGCGCTCTTGAGTGATACGATGGATCTTCGCTACCTCATCAGAAATGACGAAGCCGTTAGGCTTGATGATGTAATTCTGGCTCTCCCAATGATTGCCCTCGTCGTCGTACAAGCTCCAAGAGATCTGGACTATCCGCGGCCAATTCGAAAAATCATCAAGCGGCGCTTGATAATTCTTCGGCAACCCGGTCGTTTCCGTATCAAAAAATAAATACATAAGCTAATTCTTAAAAGTAATGTCTTCTCCTTCGGCCAGATCCTGCTCCTTATAAGGAAGCTCTGGAAAAGGAATATCTTTCCAATCAGACGAGGTTCGTTCTTTCTTAACTGGAGAAGCCGGGCGAGCTTTTATCTCGCGGCCGCGAAAATCGCGCGGCGCAGCTTTAGCCAAGTCATTAAGGGATAAGGTCGGAACATTCTCCCTTTTCTTGTCCTCCTCATCAGCGCGGCGCCTTTCTTCTATCTTGGCTATTTGGCGTTTTTCTAATTCTAGGCGCTTCTCTTCTTTTTTTTTGCTAAGACAATCGCGGCAATAGACCGGACGCACGCCATCTGGTTCAAAGACGGTCGTCGTTTCCTGGCCGCAAGAATTACAAATAGCTGCATAGCCTCCGGCCGCCGGCTGTTTCGGGGCTGGGCGAGAGGGTGCTGGAGCGGCAGCTGGCGCGACATAAGGCCGAGCTGGCGCAACGGCTGGAGATTTAACTAGGCTAGGAGATGGGGCCGGTACTGGAGCGGAACTTGAAGCAGAGACGGCTGCGTGATAGGCCGGCGTCGACGCTAAGACTGGAGTGGGCGCAGTTTCTTCTCCGGTATTCTCGTGCCAGCTCATGATCTTCTCTTCGACTGATTCCCTGTCAGAGGCATAATTCTCTCTAGAATAATCGATCACTTTCTGGGTATTTCCAGTCTTCTCGGATTCGGTCAAAGGTGGCAAGCCCTTAGCCGAGAACGGCGAAGAGGAGATGCCGTCGATCATCAGTTTCAGATACATCTCATACTTAGGCAGGTTGACGATATCCTCTTCTGTAAAAGTCGGGGTGAATTCCTTGACTAGCTCTTCGGCATCGGCCGCGCCGACGCGGAAAACGACCATGGTGCCAACGTTACCGAAGACAGCTGGTTTCACTTTCTCGCTCAGCTGTTCAATATACTGATGCGCCAAGATCAAGCTAAGCCGGTATTTACGAGCTTCCGATAAGATATTAGCGAAGCTGTCGGTCGAGAAATTTTGGAATTCGTCGATGTACAGGAAAAAATCGCGGCGCTCTTTTTCCGGGATATCGACGCGGCTCATGGCCGCTAATTGGATCTTCGTGATCATCATCGCACCCAGAAGCGCGGAATTATCTTCGCCGATGCGTCCCTTAGACAGATTCATGATCAAGATTTTGCCGCTATCCATGATATCGCGGATATCGATAGCCGACTTCACCTGGCCAATGATATTTCTCATGAGCGAGCTCGATAAGAATTGTCCGACCTTATTCTGAATAGGAGAGACAGCCTCAGAAGCGAACTTATCGGCATAACCAGAAAATTCCTTTTCCCAGAAAGCCTTGACTACCGGATCCTTGATATTAGCGACGACGCGCTTGCGGTAATTCTTATCGGAAAGCATGCGCACGACGCCCAAGATAGTCGATCCTGGAAAATCCAAGATCGCCAAAATAGCGTTGCGCAAGATATATTCCAAACGCGGTCCCCAAGAATCCGCCCATAATTTCTGAAAGACGCCGATAAGCCCGGAAGCGACGAGATGGCGCAAATGCGGCTCGACTTGTTCCACGACGTTAAAAGCGATCGGAAAATTTATATCCGAAGGATTGAAATAGACGACGTCTTTTATCCGATCGTCAGGGATGAATTCAATAATCTTTTCGGCTAGGTCGCCATGGGGATCGACAACGGCAACGCCATGTCCGGCGCGAATATCGTCCACGATCATATTCTCCAAAATAGTAGACTTGCCCATGCCGGTCTTTCCGATCAGATACATATGCCGGCGACGATCGTCGGTCTTGATGCCGAATCTCTTGAATTCGTTGCGATAAGTTGTCTGGGCGAATACTGCGATATCTTGCATAAGAAACGAATATTCTTAATTAGCTTATAACTTAATTGATGAGGAAGGTCTTATAGCTTTGGAGCGCGTCTTTTATGAGCGGCGGAAGATAGATGAAGCCGAGGGCAATCGGAATAGCAATGAGAAAGAAGCGCAGCGTGCTCCAAACCTGCTGCCAACGTATATATTTCTTGATAGAGTTGACGGCCTTGAGAACTTCCGCGCTACTCTTAAGATTATCCTGCAATAATCCCTCTAATTTTTCTAAATCAATCTTGTTTATTTCCGGCATATTGTGAAAATTATCCGCGCACTTCGCAGAGATCGACGTGCTTGCGGCCGATGGCGGCGAATTCCGCCATCTCTTTGGCGCTATAGCCCGGCTTTTCCTGAAAATCGCCGTCGACCAGCCCTGTATCGGATTTAAAATTCTGCAGATACCATTTTTTGGCGCCCTTAATAGATTGGCCCATCGCTTCAAAATCATCCTGACCGAGCAAACCAGGAACGACGGTCGTCCTGAATTCATAAGGCAGGCCGCTCTCAATTATCATCTTAACACTTTTTTCGATATTTTTACAGTCAACCGAGACGCCGACGACTTCGCTATATCTAGCTAAAGGAGCCTTCAGGTCCATCGCGATGTAATCGATGAGCTTATCGCGAATAAGCCCGGCCAGCATGCCGGGATTAGTTCCATTCGTATCTAATTTTACGAGATAACCGATCTCTTTTATCTTCCTGATGAAGTCAGGCAAGTCGGGGTGCAAAGTCGGCTCCCCGCCGGTGATGACGACTCCTTCTAAACGGCCGAATCTTTCCGTTAAAAAAAGAAAAAGGTTTTTTTGGGAAAGCGGAGAAAAACCTTTTTCTTTTTTATTTTTTTCGTCCCCTCCCTCAAGGGGCAGGACAAGCAAAGGGTTGTAACAAAAGTGGCAACGGAAATTACATCCTTGGGTGAAGATTATAGCCGCTAGATGATCAGGGTAGTCAAGAAGGGTTAATTTCTCTAAACCGCCAATTATCATAGCTTTGGTAATTTATTCGCAAACTTTGAACGTCTTCCGGTCCTTATACTCAGCGGCCTTGCCCGGGTTATAATTCTTTACCGGAGTAAGCCAGCCGACTACGCGGCTATAGACGATACATTCCTGTCTTTGTGTCTGGATTGGACTCATATTATTATCATTATAAATTATATCTATTTAAATTACAAATATCCGCTATTGACTGATCGCCGATTACTGATTAGCGGCGCGAACCTCGGCGACGCTCTCTTTATAGCCGATTTCCTCGTCGCATTTAGGGCAATACTTATGCTCGCCAGACAGGTAGCCGTGTTTCGGACAAATCGAGAAAGTCGGGGTGATGGTGAAATAAGGCAAGCGATAAGATTCGACGATCTTTTTGACTAATTTCTTAGCCGTATCGCCGTCAGGCAAGCGCTCCCCTAAATAACCATGAAGAACAGTGCCGCCGGTATACTTCGTCTGCAAATCATCTTGGAGATCAAGAGCGGAAAAGATATCCTCGGAGAAATTAACATGCAAATGAGTCGAATTCGTATAGTAAGGATCGGCATGCTGACGCTTGACCGCTTCGGTATTAGCGCAGATTATGCCTGGATAAAGCTGCTGGTCTTTCTTAGCAAAGCGATAAGTGCAGCCCTCGCCCGGGGTCGCTTCCAGGTTATAGAGATTATTGGTCTCGTTCTGGAAATCCATCAGTTTCTCGCGCATGAAATCGAGGATCTCAGCGGCAAAAGCATGGCCCTCCGGGGTAGAGATATCTTTACCCATAAGATTCAGGGCTGCTTCATTCATGCCATTGATGCCGATAGTTGAGAAATGATTCTTCCAGTAAGTCCCGAAATGGGCTTTGATATTCTCGAGATAGAACATCGAGTAAGGATAGAGGCGATCTTCCGTAAACTTCTCGATGATCTTGCGCTTGATTTCTAAGCTCTCCTTCGATATCTCCATCAACTTGAAGATGCGCTCCTTGAATTCTTCCTTGCTCTTAGATAAGTAACCCACTCTAGCCAGATTCAGAGTCACGACTCCAAGGGATCCGGTCAGAGGATTGGCGCCGAATAATCCGCCGCCGCGCTTGCGCAACTCGCGGTTATCAAGCCTCAGGCGGCAGCACATTGAACGGGCATCGTCGCGGTTCATATCAGAATTCACGAAATTGGAGAAATAAGGAATACCGTATTTAGCAGTCATCTCCCAGGCCGGTTTCAAGCATTCTCTGTCCCAATCAAAATCCTTATCAATATTATAAGTCGGAATCGGGAAGCCGAAGACGCGACCGGAAGAATCGCCGGCCAACATGACCTCGGCAAAAGCCTGATTAAACATATCCATTTCCGGCTGAAAATCCTTATATTTTTCCGGCATGACTTCGCCGCCGATGATCACATTCTCTTCTCCGATCATCGGAGATGGGGTCACGTCGAGAGTGATGTTAGTGAACGGGGTCTGGAAACCGACGCGGGTCGGGACATTGATATTGAACATGAATTCCTGCAAGCCCTGCTTTACTTCCTTGAAACTCAATTCGTCATAACGGATAAACGGGGCGAGATAGGTATCGAAATTAGCAAAAGCCTGAGCTCCGGCCGCTTCGCCCTGAAGGGTATAGAAAAAATTGATGATCTGGCCGAGCGCGCTGCGAAAATGCTTCGGCGCGTTGCTCTGGACTTTTTCGCTGACGCCGCGGAAACCGCGCAATAATAGATCCTTCAGATCCCAGCCGCAGCAATAAGGAGCAAGCAGGCCCAAATCATGAATATGAATATCGCCGTTGATATGGGCTTGGCGGATATTTTCCGGATACATCTTATTGAGCCAATAACGAGCAGAGATAGAGGAGGCAATATAATTATTCAAGCCCTGAACCGAGAAGCTCATATTGCTATTCTCTTTCAAGCGCCAATCAGCGCGGCCCAAATAATCTTCCAAGAGCTTATCGTCGGAAGTAGAGGTATTGATATCGCGCAATTGGCGATGCTGGTCGCGATAAAGAATATAAGCCTTAGCGATCTTGATCAATTTATTCTCGATCAGGATTTCTTCTACTATGTCCTGGACTTCTTCCACGGCCGGAATGCTGTTCTTATGAAATTTCTGATTCAAACGCATGGTCACCTGGTCAGTGAGCTTCTTCGCCAAATGGCGATCATCGATGCCTACCGCCAAACCCGCCTTATAAATAGCCTTACCAATCTTATCCTGATCAAAGTCGACGATTTCGCCGGATCTTTTGATTAACTTGCTGATAGTTTCAGACATAAATATTATTTCTTTTCATTTATAAGCTTATTCAGTTCCTTGCGGAATTCGTGCGCGTCCTTGAAAGATTCGTAAACTGAGGCATAGCGGATATAGGCGACAGGATCCACCTTCTTCAGGTTCTTCATGACGGCTTGGCCGATCTGGCGGGAAGTTATTTCAGTCTTCTTCAGGCGCTGCAGATCTCTTTCAATAGAATGGATCAGCTTCTTGAAGCGGTCCTCGGTAATAGACCTCTTCTCGCAAGACTTTTTCAAGCCGCTCACCATCTTTTCCCGGCTATACGACTCTCTCCTTCCGTCCCGTTTCACGATAACCAGGTCTAGCAGCTCGATTTCCTCGTAAGTCGAGAAACGGAAACCGCATTTCAGGCATTCGCGGCGGCGGCGGATAGACAGTCCGTCAGGGGCGACCCGGGAGTCGACCACCTTAGTGTCTGGAAAATAGCAGATTGGGCATTTCATATATGAATAAAACCCTATATTTTGTGGCCTTTTAGGACATCGACCACTAAATGTTGTGTCTTATAGTCATTTTAGCAAAATTCAAATCACCGGTCAATTCAGCTAATTTTCAAGAAAAATATTAATATTTTTCTACTTATCCACAGAAATATAAAAAGCTCCGTGTTATCTGCACGGAGCTTAAAAAAATTATTCTATTCTATTCGACTACAAACCCAGTAATCCTGGTATAGTAACCACCGATATTACCTGTATTGTTAGATTGTCTGGAATAGAACCATATGCCTTTGCCATGGAAGAAAAAGAAAGGATTTTCGCCAGTGGCTACGCTTTCGTCGCCAGCACAATCCACGTAAAGCCCCTTATTTCTCTTGGCGCCAAGCGGCTGCGCTAGCATTAAGCAGGCTGTGGCGCACACGCCAAGGCCAAACTCATTGCGGCCCATCAGCTTCCCGATGCCATTATAATCACCAACCTGACAAGGAGGACTTACACGAATCGGTATGACATAAATAAAGCCTTTTTGCCTTTGATCGATCTGATGCAGGGCAAATTTCGTTCTGGCACTTGTTTTCAAGAGCTTAATCTCCTGTTCAGCGCCTAAATCTTGGCGGAACTGGCCGCCGATAGCTTCCTGAATCGAATTAACGGCGGAAAGCGATGATTGGATAGACTCTTCAGATGATTCAAAAAACCTCTCCCAATTGAACACTAAAGCCCATCTTGTCGCGGCCGCCGGCAATTTTATCCATCCGCTGATTATCCTGTCTACATAACTTCGATCGAAATCAAAGCGTGCTAACTCAGGAAAAAGTACCTGTAATTGCGCGAGTTCTTGTTCTAAGCTTCTTAGAAGATTGGCAGAATTTGATCCTACCTTGGTGTTGCTGCCTACTTTTCTCATGGCATTTAGATTTTGGTTGCCAAGAAATCGCTCCTGGCTGCGTTTTTATCAAATTATTAAAATACTGAATAACCAAGAATCTTATAATAATACTATACTTTTGTCAAGATGAACATATAAAAAGAGGTTCCGTTTATTAAAAACGTGAACCTCTTAGAAATAGCTTTAAGTCTCGCATCTTACTGGGGCATATCCATGATTGGCGGCAAAAAAAATGAAGCTACTCCGAAAATCTCAGCATAACTACTGGAATGATCCGCCCCTAAAGTCAGCCGACCGTCAGGAATCATCTCTACGGAATTGTCCAGGCCATTAATCAGCCCGCTTAAGCCATTGAAAGTAAAAAGGCAGGGTGCTGACGAAAATGTAATATCTTTTTCCTGGCAGAACTCATCCCCGGCACAAATAAAACCCAGCTCTTCCTTGGCTCGGAGAATATTATCGTGGCATAAAGTCATGCAGGCCAGCGAAAATATATCTAAGCCAAATTCACGATTTCCCTTATTCATAATCTCCAGGGATAATCTGTCTGAATGGCCTCTATAGCGAGCGCCAAATTGGGCTGGAAAAATCACTATATCCCCTGGCTGCTCATCTTCAATGATAGCCATGGCATAGGCCGACAACTCATTGGGCCGCAATTTATTAGGCGCAATGTCGTCTGCCAGCGCATCAAAGAGATGACGTCGCGTTTTCAGCATCTCTAAGGCTAATTTCGTAGCCTCGCAATGCTGAACTCGCTTATCTTCAATATCAGGGAAATGTTCTCTCGCTAACGCTGACTCCTTGGGTCTGGCAAACCACCCCTCTGCGCCATTAGGCAAGGCGACAGATAAGTTCTCCGCTAATAAAAGGGCGGGGCCGGTATCAAGCTTAAAAAGCTCCCCAATCAGTCTTGCCTGATCAACAATAGGATTAGGGCCAAGATAACCTTTAGCGTAGGAGAATCGCGAAGTCTTGATTATTTCGTTATAGTACCGCATGGCTGTATCTCTTAATTCCCAGAAACCGCTCTGGTAGCATTTTAAAAGGACAAATTCATAAAATAATAATATATTTAAAATAAACCGTCAAGATAGCAAAAACCGCCATCTTTCCAGATAGCGGCTCTAAATAAGCTGAATTTCTACTATAGCCTACCCCATTTTCTTCCTAATAAATGCCGGCACGCTCAAATCATCATCCTCATCAATAGTCGGCTTCTCGGCTTTCTTCTCTAAGGCCGGCTTAATCGGGATATTCTTGAAAACTGAGAATTTATTCTTATTCTTATCGATATTCAAGGTCGAGCTAGACTCTTGCTCATTCTCTTTCTCGGCGATAAAGGTATTAGGAGTATAGGTCTTCAAGGATTCGCTCTTCTGGCTCTTGCCATGGCCGTCAAAACCTGTTGCTACGACCGTGATCTTGATAGAATCTTTCATCTTATCGTCAACGACAGCGCCGAAGATAATCTTAGCATCTTCATCGGCCGCGGAAGTGATCACCTTAGCCGCTTCACTGACTTCAGTCATGCTCAAGTCTGGACCGCCCGTAATCGTGAATACGATGCCTCTGGCGCCGTCGATAGACATATCCAAGAGACTTGAGTTGATAGCGTCCTTAGCCGCTTCTACGGCCTTATTTTCGCCCGTAGCGGTACCGATACCCATAAGAGCGGAACCGGCATTAGCCATAACCGCCTTAACGTCGGCAAAGTCGGCATTGATGATGCCCGGGACAGTGATGATTTCGGCGATTCCCTGGACACCTTGGCGCAGAACGTCATCAGCTATCTTAAAAGCATCCAAAAGAGAAGTTCTCTTATCAATTACCTGCAATAATTTATCATTAGAGATAGTGATGATCGTATCAACCTTATCAGCGAGCTCGGAATAGGCCCGATCGGCGATATTCTTGCGCTGGCCGCCTTCAAACATAAAAGGCTTAGTAACTACGGCCACGGTCAAAGCTCCCAGATCCTTAGCGATCTGAGCGACGATAGGGGAGGCGCCAGAACCGGTGCCGCCGCCTAGGCCGCAAGTAATAAAGACCATATCGCAATCCTTCAGGACTTCGCGGATTTCGTTCTGAGACTCTTCAGCCGCGCCCTTGCCTAGGTCGGGGTTCATGCCCGCCCCCAAGCCTCTGGTCACGGTCTTGCCGATATGAATCTTCTCTGAGGCCTTATTATAATGCAAAGCCTGGACATCAGTGTTTATAGCCACGAAGCCGACACCCTTGATGCCATTAGCGATCATGCGGTTGACAGCACTTCCGCCGCCGCCGCCGACGCCGACTACTTTTATCTTTGCGAATGTCTCGATTTCTGGTTTAACTTCAGCCATACGATTCTTCTATATTAATATTTATTATTTGGGCATTATCTTATTCCATAAGCCCTTGGTCTTGTCTAATAATCCGCTCAAATTTTTCTTAAAATCCATATTATGCCCGCCGCCGACCATATCAGTCTTGCTGCCCCAGATGACCAGGCCTAAAGCGGTCAAGAATTCCGGGCTCTTAACCTTATCGATAATGACGTTAATATTCTTAGCCGCGCCGACAGCGGCCGGCAAGCGCAATTTCTTCTTAGAGGCCTCGACTAGTCCATCAAGTTCCGCGCCGCCGCCGACAAATATTATTCCAGCCGGAAGCATGCCGGAGCGATCAATGCGCTTGAACTCATTATCAACCTTATCGAAAATCTCTTCGACGCGCGCGCTGATTATCTCCGCTAAGTATTTACGCGAAATAACGCTGATATCATCATTAACCTCTTCTTCTTTGACAAGCTGGCTGACATCGACCTCATCCTTCTTATCGACATCTTCAACCGCCGCCGTTCCGTATTCGCGCTTGATCCTTTCTGCCAGATTTATCGGGCAACGCAGACCGATAGCGATATCAGCCGTGATATGCTCAGCGCCGATAGGCAAGACAGCGGTATGGATAAGATTACGGTCTTCATAAACCGCTAAGCTGGTAGTTGAAGAACCGAGATTGACCAAAGCCACGCCCAGCTCTTTCTGTTTAGTGCTCAGAACCGCTTCGGCAGCGGCCAGAGGCGCAATAACCAGATCCTCTATTTCCAAGCCGGTACGATAAATAGCCTTGGTCAAGTTTTTGATCTGCGTGCTTAATCCCTGGACGATCAGAGTTTCTACTTCGAGGCGGATGCCGTTCATGCCAATAGGGTCTTTTACGTCTCCTTGATTATCAACGCCGAATTTTATCGGGATGACATGCAATATTTCATAATTAACCGGGACAGCCAGAGCTCGAGCCGCTTCAATCGCGCGGTTAACGTCATTTTCATTAATTTCACCATCGCTGCGGCCGACCGCGACCACGCCCTTAGAACGTTCGCACTTTATATACGGATCATTAATGCTGACCCAAACGCGAGAAATCGGCACGCCGACAAGACGCTCCGCTTTTTCTAGGCAAGCCGAAATAGAGGAAGTTGTCTCCTCGATACTATTGACGATGCCGCGGTTGACTCCAGCTGTCGGAACAGAAATAGCTCCGATGATCTGCAGCTCATCCCCGGCCGGTCCGGCAATCCGCTGGCCTATCACTAGGCGAATGGAAGTAGAGCCGATATCCAGCCCGGCGATAACATTATCTTTCATAGCGTTTTATTGCTTTAAATAATTGCTGTTAATATTATACAAAATTTATAGAAATTAAACAATTCTTTCGGCTCCTTAAAACAGGTTAAGATACCAGCTAATTATCCTTTCGCCCCAAATTAAGGTAATAATAGCCCCGCTGACCAAGAACGGCCCTAAAGCGATCCGGGATTTCCATTTCTTTTTCGCCACCGACATGAGAATCAGGCTGATGACAGACCCTAAACCGTAGGATATGACCATGATTAGGAGCAAGGGCCAGCCGCTCGGAAAAGCCGCTCCCAAGAAAGCGCCCAGCCAGATATCCCCCTCTCCGACGCCGCGCTTCTTAGTTAAGAAATATTGGACTAAGAAAAAAACCGCGCCCAAAGAGATATAGAATAATTCCAATAGCCAAGGAACTCCAAGAACAATATTCAGAGCTAAAATGATAGCTCCCATAGACCAGACGACTTTGACAGGTACGAGTTGCCAGCGGGCGTCATAGACAAAGACGATGACGAACGTGATTATCAAGAACCAGTCTCTTATGAGCAGCCAGGAAAATTGCGGATTAACAGCGTCGATCTGAAAAGTCAACAGAAATAAGACGGCTGTCGCCAGTTCGACGAGCGGATATTGCCAAGAAATCTTCTCGTGGCAATGGCGGCAGCGGCCGCGCAGAAGAGCGAAGCTCAGGAGCGGGATATTATCATACCAAGCGATCAGGTGCCGGCATTTCGGGCAATAAGAACGTCCGCCCATGGTCTCGTCTTTATATAGGCGCCATATCAGACAATTCAAGAAGCTGCCGATGATTAGGCCGAAGATGAAAACGAAACTAAAGAATAAGAGGGTCATAGATTATCGAATTAAGGTTTTTATCATTATATAGGGCCAACGCATTATCTTCAAAATATTAGCGGGCATCTTTCCATGATTCTTTCTAAAAAAATAATCTTGGGCGAGGTAGTACTGCTTCTTTCTCTCTCGGCCCTGCGCTAAGCTGCGGCCGCCAAGATGAGTCACAGAAATATTTTCTAAGATAGCCACCTCAAGATTCTGCTGCCTCACTCGCCAACAGAGATCAATGTCTTCGAAATACAGAAAAAATCTTTCGTCCCAGCCGCCGATTCTTTCAAAGACCTCTCTCCTGATAGCTAAAGCCGCACCGCTAACCCAATCGACTAGCTTAAGCTGACCAGCTGTCCGAAAGCGATTGAATGATAATATCTTATCAGAAACGACAGAAAACAATCTCGGAAAACGGCCGCAGGCAAAAGGCTGTTTCTGGCCATCTACCATAAGCAATACTGGCGCGACGATGCCCAGCTTCTGATTATCCAAAGCCTTGATTATAGGACCGATGATATCCGATCCGATAATAGTATCGCTATTCAAGAAAAAAAGAATATCCCCTTTAGCTACGCGCGCGCCGATATTGTTAGCAGCAGCGAAACCGAGATTATCATGGTTGCGTATCAGCTTTATCCTGCCGCCGAAAGTAGCATTAAAGATAGCCAAGCTATCATCACTAGAAGCATTATCGACAATAATTATCTCTCTATCCTTATCAGAAGCGTTCAACAAAAGAGAGGATATGCAATCCTTAGTGATTTCAGCTGTATTGAAATTAACGATGATAAACGAGATCATGCAAATATTTTCCTAGATAAAAATTATATAAACCTTGACGCCAGGCCTCTCCCATGCCAGCTCCATCAACTATATTTTCACAAAAAGATTTTAAAAATTTTATAACTGGCAAAAACGGATATTTAGCATAGCGGCGAGAAAAGCTATATACTTTTGCCCAGTCAGCTTCTTCGGCCTGAAAATTATCTAATTCCTTGAAATCTTTTAAAATATATTCGGCTTGAATTTTCGCCCATTTCTTCTGTTTATTCCAATAAGCGGCGGCGGCATAATCTTTAAGCATATGGCCTAGAACAAATTTAGATTCTTCCAAACGCCCCCTCGTCTGCCAAGAAAGATGGGGCATAGAAAACCAAAACAGGTCGGCTTTCTTAAAAAGAATCGTTTTCCGCTCCTGACCTTTGCCGGCACTATTGAGCCAACAGAAGGAATATGCGCTTATGCCTTCAGCCTCGGCCCTCTCAATCAATCCCCTTAAACCGCTTTTCAGCTCATCTGATAAAAACTCGTCAGCATCGATTCTCATGACCCATTGCCCCTGAGTCTGCTCAATCGCAAACACTAAATAAGCCTCCATCATGCCAATATGCGGCTGCACAAAAATCTTAGCTCCGTATTCACGGCATATTTCCAGGGTCTTATCCCGGCATTCACCGTCATGAACGACGATAATCTCATCGACCGCGCCACGAAGGCTATCCAGACAGCGCCGGATATTTTTCTCTTCATTATAAACTACTAGGCAAGCGGAAATCACCATACCTTTATTTCCTATAAGATTTCTCCAATTCTATAATCTCTTGTTCATCTGGAGCTAGCAACAAGGCTTTTTCTATATGACTGGCGGCGCTTTTCTTATCACCGCTTTCATAATATAAAGACGCTAAAGCGACTTCCCATTTATAATCAGACGGGTTGCGAGCTAATCCATGTTCCGTATATCCTATTGCCTTCCCGATATTTCCCTGCCGATATTCCATATCCGCCATCCTCTTTAGCAAGACGAAGTCGGAGGGATCGCTTTGATACGCTAACTTAAAATATTTTTCAGCGGCGGCGTAATTTTTATCCTGCTCATATATCGCCCCGATATTGCTATAAATGAAATACTGGTAACGTCGAATCAATTCGCGGTGCGGATCATTAAGGCGGCTGTCATCTGTCGCCGGCAAATTTACCAAAGCCAAATTATAAGCAACCAGTGCTCTCTTAAAATCTTTCTGGTTAAGAGAAGCTTTGCCCCTTTCCAGATAGACAAGCGGCCAATGAGGCGCTATCTCTATCACCTTGTCCAGATAAATCTGCGCTAACGTATAAGCTCCTAGAGCATTATTTATCTTAGCTTTAACTAACAGATTCTTATAGCCTTTAGCCGGCAGCGATGCTTCGACTTCCCGCATCTTCTCCGCCACGACTTTCTTAACGGCTAATTCGTCGATAGTCGGATAAAATTCACTCAGCTTTTCGCCCCAAAAATAATCATAAGACGCCTGATTGATGGGGTTAGCTTGCTGTTCTTTCAAATAACTATCAAGAGTCAGGGCAGTAAAATAATCCGGCTGGGCGAGTATAAAATAAATCTTATTGAAATAATAGTCAGCCGCCAAAGACCGAAAAGCTCTTGAGATCTGCCAGCAAGACAGGGCTAAAAAAATTGCGGCTATCAGAATCCTTGCCACGATTTTTATCCTGTCACGCCTGAATAATCTAACGAACAGGTTCAACCAGCTCTTCTTGCCCGCAGTTTCGTCCGCTTCATGATTAATGACTGCTAAGAGCGCTAAGAAAAACCAGAAATAAGCTTCTCCGGCAACAATAGCAAAGCTGAAAAGGAGAGAAAAAAGATAAGCAGTTGCGCCTAATACCAATGCTAAGGAAAAGAGATCATTCTTCCTCTTTATATTATCCTTGGCTAACGAAAAGAAGAAATAATAAAGGATCAGAAAAAGTATCAAGCCATAAGACCCGACGCTTAAAAGAATATCGAAAACAATATTGTGCGCTCTGTCGGCTGATTGGCCGACGTCGCCATAGACTGCCCAATCTCGTTCATAATATTTGATGAATATATCATTGCCTCCCTCTAAGCCGTAGCCGAATAAGGGTTTTCCTTTGACCGCATCGGCGGCCGCTGAATAAAAATTAGCACGCGCGCCCACGCTGCCTGACTTATAATCAAAGATATCGCTAATACGCGCTGGCCAAATCTTATTGACCGCTAATAAAGAAACAACGGATATTAGAACAAACGATATTCCAATGAAAAACTTCCGTCGACGCGGCCAAGCGGCCGTAAAGAACAGATAGACCAAATAGAGGCCGCCGACAAAAAACAAGGCTAAGAGGCCGCCCCGACTACCAGTCATAGCCAGGCAGATTACCTCCATGGCGGCAGCCAGGAAATAAAAAGATCTAACTAAGAAGCGGCGGGAACTATAACCTAAATATAGGCTCAGGGGAATGATCAGCAATAGCCATGAAGCTAGAAAATTCGGCTGCCCGAAAGTGGACAGGGCTCGGTTAGTCAGAAAGGGGGCTTCGGGCCAGCTGATAAAATCGATATTTAAGATCTGAAGTATTCCATAAGCCGAGACGAGCGCGGCGGAAATGACAGCTGCGGCGGCTGCCCGCCTAGTTTTCTTTCCCTTGCTATCAGCTTCTCGCGGCCGATGGTTATCGACAGTCAAGAGATTAAAGCTTAACAGGATGAACCAGAAAAAATAGTATAAATAAGATACTAGACCGCCCTGTCTCTCGATGGTCCCATAAAAGCTTAGCAACGGATTATCAGAAAAAAAGAGAGTAGAGCTCAGCCCGGCGATAAAAACCGCGGGCCAAACCCAATATTTTTTAAAAAAGGCGCGGAGAGGAAAGCGGAAATGAGAATAGAAGAAAATTATCTTCAAGGAAGTAAACAGGAATAAGAGCCAGACTAGTATCTTAAAGACGATAAGCTTATTGAATTCAAAGATATTATAGGTCGGAAAAAAATAGGCGAACCATAGGGGTACCAAGAAAATCGCTGCTAGATAAGAGGCTTCGATCAGCAGATCGAGCACTTCTCTCGCAGAATCAGCGGATAAGCTCTTAGAAAATTTGAGATTAAGCTTCAATTTCATACACTAATAGTATATCAAATAAAAAAAGATCCGCCATCAGCTAGCCGCCAAGGCGAATCTTTCTAAAATTTCCGTAATATTCAATTATTTTTTGCCACGAGTCAGATTGTCCCAAACGACTAGGACCGGGCTGGCAATGAAGATGGAGCTATAAGTGCCGACGAAGATGCCGACGATAAGCGCCAAAGCAAAATCCTTAATAGTATCGCCGCCGAAGAATAAGATGGCGATCAACGCTAAAGTGGAAGAAACCGAGGTATTAATGGAACGAGTGATGGTCTGATTGACGCTGCGATTAATGGTATTTTCAAAATCATCCTGGCTCTTAGGCAGGTTCTCGCGGATACGGTCGAAAACGATGATAGTATCGCTGACGCTATAGCCAAGAACGGTCAAGACGGCGGCGATGAACGGGGTATTGATTTCGACCCCATAGAAATGGCCGAGAACGGAAAAGACGCCGAGGATGAATAAGATATCATGAATCAAAGCGATGATCGCGGCGACGCCGTATTTCCAAGAAGCTACCGGTTTGGAAACCTTCTTGAAGGCCCAGGAGATATAGATGATGATCATGACGAAGACGATGGCGATGGCATTGAACGATTTGCTCTTAAGTTCCTGGCCGACGCTAGAACCGACCGCATCGAACTGTAATTCCTGGACTGACGCTTCTTTCTTGGAAGCGGCTAAATCCTGGAGCTTGGTCAAGACGGCTTGATGAGCCTCTTCAGTGCTCTCCTTGAAGCGCAGGATGACAGAGTCATTGGTCGGCTGGACGACTAATCCATGGATATCCAGGCCTTTAAGGCTGTCTTGAATTTCGGTCACAGTCGGCTGATAGTTCTGAAAACCGACCTCCAGCAAACTGCCGCCGGTAAAATCAACTCCGAAGTTCAGGCCCCAGAAAAACAAGGCCAAGATTGAGCCGATGACTGCCAAGGTAGAGAAAGTCAGGAAGAATTTTCTTTTTTGGATTATTCTATAAATCATATGTTTAAATTATTATTTATTCTCTGTGGCCGAACGACGGGCTCCCAAGAGCCAAGTCCGTTTCTCCATCCAATCGCCAAGGATAACCACGAATAAGGTATGAGTGATGACGATGGCGCTGAATAAGGAAATAGCGGTGCCGATGAACAAAGTCGTGCCAAAGCCCTGGACCGCGGAAGTTCCGAAGAACATGAGTATCAAGCATGTAATAATGATGGAGACATTGCCGTCGCGGATAGACGGCCAGGCGCGCTTAAAGCCGTCTTCGACCGCTTGGCGGACAGATTTTCCAGCCTTAAGCTCTTCGCGGGTGCGGGAGAAGATCAAGATATTCGCATCGACGGCGATACCGATGGAAAGGATGAAGCCGGCGACACCCGATAACGATAAGGTAATCGGCCTCAAGGCATAGAAGAATAATAATAAGCCGATAACGATGAACATGAAGGCGAGCGTACCGTTGAATATCTTCAGCTCGCTGAAAGTATAGAAGACTAAACCGATCATGACGATGACTAAAGCCAAGGCCAGCCAGATAGGCAAAGCTTTGAAGATAGCCAGGACGGTCAGGCCGTAAACCAATAATGACAAGACAGATAATAAGCCAGGCAAGCGATAATACAGGATCATGAAGATAGAAACCAGCAACAAACCGACTAAACCGGCCATCATGCTATTATCGATAGACTTCGAACCTAAGCTGGCTTCGACAGTCTTCTGAGAAATCAAGGTAATCGGCACTGGTAAAGCGCCAGAATTAAGTCTCTTCACTAATAATTTAGCTTCTTCAACATTGAAACGGCCAGAAATAGAGGCCTGTCCGCCAGTAATCTTCTCGTTGACATTCGGAACGCTGATTGGATAGCCGTCTAAGAAGATAGCTACTGGTTTGCCGACGTTGCGAGCCGTGATCTCTTCGAATAATTTCGCTCCCTCAGCATTAAATTCCAAAGAGACTTCAGGAGAGCCGTCATTAGGATTGAACTGGACAGACGATCTCTTCAGATATTTTCCGGTCAATTCGGTATTCTTCCAATTATTATTCAAATCAACAGTAGCGGCCGAAGATGTGCCGACATTGACTGCTTGGATATCGTCTCCCTGTTCCTTGAATTCCAAAATAGGGGTATCGCCAATAGTCTTGATAGCTTCCTTGATATCCTTGATGCCGGCCAATTCTGCGATAATGCGGTATTCGCCAGTTGCGCTCTTATTGACCTGAACGAGCGGCTCGCTGACGCCGAAGGCGTTGACGCGGCGTTCGATGACATCGCGGACAGATTCCATGGCATCAGCCCTGTCAGCGGCGGCGATAGTGGAGACATCGGCCGAATAGACCAAATGAGCTCCGCCCTGCAAATCAAGGCCCAGATTATAGGGCAATTCCCTGATTACCGGCAAGACTACGATATCATTGGTCTTGATGGCCAAATTCTTGGACCAATTATTGTAAACATGGCCTCCGGCCGTCAACCCGACCGCAATCGCGAAGACGAAAATAACCGCTAAAACCCACCAAGCCCTAGCCCGAACCGACAATTTTGAGAATTTTTGGATAAGTGACATATACTTATTTTATATTAGCTTAAACTGGTTCTATCTTAGAATAGGTAGAATAAAAAATCAAGCTGGGATGGGCTTTACAAAAACCCATTTTTTATTTATAATTTATTTTACCATTAATTAACTAGATTTAAAGAATATGCCATTAATACCCACAGTTATTGAGAAAGACGGCCAGACTGAAAGGGCTTATGATATCTACTCCCGCCTCTTGAAAGATCGGATAATCTTCTTGGGCGAAGCTATAGACGACCACGTCGCCAATATCGTCATTGCCCAGCTCTTATTCCTCGATGCTGAGAATAAAGACGCGGATATCAAGTTCTATATCAACTCCCCAGGCGGATCGGTCAGCGCCGGGCTGGCTATCTATGATACCATGCAATATATCAAATCAGACGTCTCGACTATCTGCGTCGGCTTAGCCGCCTCCATGGCTTCAGTCCTTTTGGCCGCCGGCAAACCGGGCAAGAGATTCGCCCTGCCTAACAGCGAAGTCATGATCCATCAAGTCATGGGCGGAGCCGAAGGCCAAGCCTCGGACATCAAGATTAGAGCGGAACATATATTGAAGATAAAGGACAAGATGAATAAGATTCTCGCTCAGCATACCGGCCAGAAAGTAGCGACGGTCGAGACTGACAGCGACCGCGATAATTTCATGAGCGCCGACGAAGCCATGAAATATGGCCTCATCGATAAGGTTATCGGCAGAAACAAATAATATACCGTAAAATAAGAATCCCCGGCCTGATAGCCGGGGATTTTGTATTATACGCGATCGAGTCTTATATGAAAAATTATTTGATAACTAGTGAATTTATCATCAGCTTGAAGATATTAGGATAAACCAGGCGCCCAGAGACAGCCGGAATATAAGAGATTACATAGATATTCTTGTGAGCGGAATCAGTCAGATAAAAATTAAGTCCGTCTGTTCCCATTATCCCGTCCCAGCCATCCGCGCTCAATAGTTGATCATAAGTAGCGGTGGTTTCCGGGAAGGAGCTTTCGTACCAGCCCAAGATGCCGGCCTTGTCAGGATTATCTTGAACCGAAATCTGAATCAAAGAATCCTCCGACGCCACGAAGACGACCGTCGCGTCTTCGGCTAATGCTTTTGCCGCCCAAGACTTCGGATAAATGATGCTGTAATTAAAAGTCTTATTGCTATAGACAGCCAGATTAGGATTATCCGCTATCTTTTTCGGACCGGCCGGATCATACCCCTTAGTCAATTCAGCCGAATCGCTATATTTGTCGCCATCGGAATCGGCAGACGTGGCTGACGTTCCTAATAAGGCTTCCTCATCATCAATTAACCCATCGCTATCGCCATCTAATAGCGGCGGCAGATTGCTGCCATCTTGCCCGCTCAACTCTTCATTCATGAGCGTGCTGGTCGCGCTGGTCGAAGTCGCCATCTCAACCGGAGTCGAAGTCGCTACGATAACCGGAGTCGAAGTCGGGACGGATGCAGAGACGATAGCCGGAGCAGTTGTAGCTGTTTTTTTCTGTTCACTCGCGGCGGGCGTAACGGGCGCGTTCTTCCCGGCAGTAGGAGAAATAATGAAATGATAACTGAGATATATCAGGACGCCGATGAAAATGAGGCCGCCGCCGATAATCAAGAAGCCGACCGCCTTGAAATTCTGTTTCTGCGGAGTCGCCGGCAAACCGAAGCTGCTAGCTCCAGATCTCTGAGAACCAGAAAAACTGCCGCTAAGCCTAGACGGGCTCGGCATATTATGAACGATAAGATCCTGGCTAGAGGGCATATTCTCCGGCTCAGGCGCTTCTATCTTCTGTTCTTTTTTCTTGCCAAATAGCATAAATTAAATGAGAACGCTCCTTATTTCCAGAATAACAAGATAGCGGAGAGTATCATCAGCCCGACAATCAGCAGTCCTAAAAAGAGCCATTTCTTAAAATGGCTGTCAGAAGTCTGCGGCATGGTATGCAGGCTTAAAGATACCCGAGGAAAATTCCGGGAACCGATAAAAGCGCTAGTCCGCGGACGCGGCGAATTCTTCAGATTTCCGGTTATCATAATTAGATTTATTTGATTGTCGGGGCGGCTTTAGCGGCAGAAGCGGCATCGGAAAGCTTGCCAGTGCCGTTAGGGTTATACCCGCTCTTGACTTCAGCTCCATCCAGATAGCTATCTCCGTCCGTATCGGCGCTGAGCGGATTAGTCTTATAGATCTTCACTTCTTCATAATCGCTCAAGCCGTCATTATCCGTATCGATGATATTGATATTGGTACCGGCGATTTTTTCTTCAGCATCGGTCAGGCCGTCGCTATCAGAATCGACTAAAGGCGGAGTGGTAGTCGCGACCATTTCGGTAGTCGTCGCCGGCGCATTCACTCCCGGGATGATAGGCGTAGTCGTAGATTCTGTCGTCGTAGCAGTGCCAGCGGTTTCCACGAAAGATCCGGCCGTGTTAGCCGTTGAGGTTGTCGCCTGAGGCGTGTTTGTTTTCTTGGTCGTAGTAGCGACAGGAGTGGTATCGACCGGAGCATTAAAAAATTTGCTATAAACCAAATAGCCGCCCAAGCCTAATACGGCCACGGCAATAATCGCGATAATGATCTTGAAAAGCTTATCCTGACTCTTTTTCTCCGGAGCGCTTTCAGATAATTCATCGGTAGCCGCCAAGCCTATCCTCTGGGTGTCTATTTCCGCGCCGCCGACCGGTCTCGGAGCAGCTGAGCCGGATGCCGGCGCGCTTTCCTGAGTCTTATCGGTCTCTGCGAAGATATCGTCGACTGCTTGGCGATTTTGATTATTAGGGTTGTTTAGATCGTTGAACATATGGGCTGCTAAATTATTATTATCTTCATTATAACGGAAATTCCGTCATTTGCCAATTTTATTTTGCCGCTTCTACGAGACGCGGACTGATCGGTTCTATCTTAGAAGGATCGGCAATTATATCAGCTTCGGTCTTAATGACTTTATAGACGGCTGGAGCGCCGCTAGCATTGCGGCTCAATACCTGAGCCCTGACATTATCGCTCATATTAAGATAAGCCTTCTCTTGCGCGGTCATAAACTCCGGAGCTGACAAGACAGTATTAGCCGGCTGGTTCTTGGCCTGATCGCTCGTTCCGGCTCGCTGGCGATTTATTAGCGCTAAGACGAGCGCCGCAATCAGGATGACGATGGCTAGGCCGGCAATAATAATATTCTTTTTATTCTTTAACATATTGGTTCTAATTTAATTGACGCTCAAAAATCAGACCTAATTATTCTATAGGATATTCATAACCATTGCACCTACTAGTTATTTGGTCCCATATGCAAGGCGGGGTACATTTCCCCGGCTTGCCGTCATACAACGCGCAACCACTAATAGTACAAACGTCGCAATCTTCTAGGCAGCCGAAGCCGGTATTGGTATTATAACAAGTCTCGCTGCCGTTACAGTAGCCGTCGCCGCAATAAGTAGAAGGTGACACGACATGACAATCCGCTGAACAAGTGGTGGCTGTCTCGCCAAGGCCAGTATCGCAGATGCCGTCGCCGCATACGGCCGGACATTGTTGCAAACAATCTTGGCGGCAATTAGTACAAGTTTCACCGGCTTCGCAGAGAGAGTCCCCGCAAGTAGTGGGCATAGGGTCGCACATATCGCCGCAACCGTTGTCTCCGCCAGCGGGCACGCCGGAACAGTTAGGCGTGCAAGTATCAGCACAAGACACTCCGTCCCAGAAGCAACCAACTCGCAGGCAGGCCAATCTCGTAGCGTTAGCGACACAGGGATCTTCGCAATCCGAGGGGCAAGAGCCGTAAGTCTCAGAACCGTTGCAGACGGCGTCTCCACAGAAGCCTACGACGACAGGGTGGCAGTCAGCCGCGCAAGAAGCATTATTTTCGTTGACATCGCAAATTCCATTATTATTACAGACGCAAGTCTGGCTCGTAACCGGAGTGCCGTAGCAGACGCTCGGAGAAGTGCTCGTGATGGTTCTGGTCTGATTATGATCGCTCTGACAGGCTCCCCAGGCAGAATAAGTATAAACGCAGGAGGCGCAGGTCTGGCTCGTAACCGGAGTTCCGGTGCAGCCTCCCGGCAAAGTTGTCAGCAAGGTCCTAGTCTGGAAATGATCGCTCTGGCAGCTACTCCAAGCCGTATAGGTAAATTTACAGACGCATTGATCGCCTACAGGTTCGCCGCAATCACTCGTGCAATTGCAAGCTGATTCCGGACCAGTCGGCAATATGCCGGATTGGCAATAGCCGTCGCCACAATAACCGCCGCCGTCTGTCGGGGACTTGAAGACGCAATAAGTGTTAGTCAGGATAGGATTAGGGATAGTCGAACCGACTCCGGTCCGGCAGCCATACTGTATTGCGCTGCTAGTCGATATGCTAGAAGTAACTCCGACCGTGCCGTCACAGTCTTCGTAACCGTCATTATGGATGCCGCCGCGGCCTTCGGTATTGGGCGCTTGCTTCGCACCGTCGCCGCAATAATTATTGATCTTCAAAACAAAGGTCTTGGAGGTAGAGGCTCCATATTCATTAGTAGTCTTGATCTCTATCGGATAACTGGAAGAAAGCGTGGTCGGACGTCCAGAGATAAGGGCGTCGCCAGTGCCGGTCAAAGCTAATCCCGGCGGCAGATCGCGAGCTCCATATGACAAGGTGTGATTCCCTTGAGTCTTAGAACCCAATAGGCAGGAATAGTCGTTATTGATGCGCGCTTGGGCCAAACAGTCAAAATTCAATTGCGGCTGCTGCACGATGATCTTGATATTGAAAGTCTTAGGAAAGACGAGGCCGTTCTTATCCGTTAGGTTGATGCGGTAATTGACGTTGGTGTCTTGATAGAATTTATTGATAGTCGGAATGATGCCGTCATAGACGACCTTATAGCTATTATTCAATAGAGTAGAAAAAGTCTTGACTAAGCCGAGACCGTTCAAGACGTCCGGCAATCCGGAAGTTCTAGCGACGGAATAAGCAGTCGCCGGATTATTCAGATTCTTGCTAGAAAAAATAAAATTATAATTGAACGGCACTTTCGGATCTAAGACATATTCAGCGTCAGCCGCTTCAATACGCGGCGCGTCAGCCAAGATCGTTATCTGAGTCGTAGTCGAGAGAGTTCCACCCAAACCGTCAGAAACGGTCAGAGTAAGATTATATGTTCCCGGCGTAGCGGCGCTAGCTGCATAAACTTTCTTCTGCGTCGGATCGCTCGTATCTTTCAAACTGACCCAAGAGGGGCCGCTGATAGACCAGACTAAAGGATTGTCTTCCGCATCAATAACCTTCAAGAAGCCGCTGAATTCGCGATTAGCCTGACCGACCAAGAATTGGTCAACCAATCTAGGCCCGGTATTCTGGGCATGTCCGCCAGCGATTATCCCAGTGGCAGTCACGCAAGCCGAGCTGGCCGGATCATTGGGCGAAAAATGATATCCTAAATTAGCCGCGCGACTTTCTATCACGCCGCATAGATTATAACTAGAACCATTATCATCCGTGGAATAAGCGAAAGCGTAGCTTCCAGCTGGCAGAGTTAGCGTTCCGCCAGCAGGATTATAAACGAATTTCTTCAGATCCGCATTCCAGCAAGTCTTCACATCAAAGCCAAGACAGGAGCCGAGGCGGTTAATCGGATCAACGAAGCTCTGGCTAACCGCTACTTCAGACAAGAAAGATTGAGTCCAGCTCGGCCAGACTGATAGGCTGTTGTTAGCTAAATATGTTCCCGAAGACAGGCGAGGATAATAATTATTACGTTTCTTGAAATTATATAAAGCCTCCTTCAGCTCTTCTAATTGCCCGACTCTCTTGATATCGCGAGTGATCCTGGATTTGACGCTATTGCAGAAAAAACTGTTCGGACAGTCAGTATCCACCAAACAATTCTTAGCTTTCTTTAATAAGCAGGAACTGGAAGCGACTCCGGCCGAAGAAGTGGCGCAATACTGGTCCTGGCCGCAATCCGTGTCTAAACTACAGGATATAGCGGAAATAGCACAATCTGGAACCGGATTGGCGCTCTCTATGATATTATTATTGAATTTCCAATGCGAGACTATCTGGCCCAAGATGTCGACAGTCTTCGAGGTCGAATCCTGATTATAGGATATCAGGTAAATATTGGTATAAATTGTCCGCGAAGCAGAATCGATATTAGCGGCATTGACATAAACGGTCCGACCGTCTCTAATTGCTTCATAGCCATCGACAGTCAGCGCTTGCGGCGCGCCAGTGAAGCCCTGGCTCTCATACCAGCGAACGATGCTGTAATGGTTAGGATTAGGAATAATGCGCACTGCGATAGCATCTGATCCGTCAGTCGAAGGAACTGCTGTCTGCGCTTGAGAGCGTTTAATGGCCGCCGAAGACAAGACGATAACGATCGCTACTCCCAGAAGCAATAATTTATATTTTTTTTTCATATATTAAAAACTAATAAGCTTCGAGATGAAGGGCCGCCGCTTCTAATCAGCTATTGCAGCCGGCACTGGCCGTTGGCGCAGAACAATTCTCTTGATTTAGGACTCTCATTCTTATATTGATCGAGCGCGGTCACCGCAAAATAATCGCTATTCAATTGAAATTGGCCGGCATCGAAAGATAGATTCGCCGCGCCGCTAGCAGAATCGAAAGATTCTCCGTAAGCGCCGGGCTTAATGCCATGATAAAGGCGATAAAGGGCGGCATCAGAAGAAGTAGCCCAACTGAAAGCGGTTGTGGTAGTAGAAATAACAGCTCTTAAGCTTGCCGGAGTCGCTGGAGGCGTCTTGTCAGTCGGCGTTACATTCTTCTCTGAAGATAACGGGCTCTCGACCTTATTGTCAGAAATCACGCTGACCTTGAAGACGTAAGGGGCGTCGTTGGTCAGGCCAGTGATTGTCGCATTGCAGCTATAAATATCGCCGACATGATCGGATTGATAAGAGACCAGAGAACAGGAACTGAGCGGAATCACTTTTTCAAGCATCGTGCCCTTATTGGACTTGAGGTAGTAAACCTTGTAAGAGCCGACCTGGCTGACGGCGGATGTCCAGGCGATCGTGACGGCGCCGCCGGTCTGAAGATCGGTCGCGCTAGTGATTGTTCCGCCGGAAGTAGCAGCCTCACGGAAAAAATATGATTCTTTTAAGACGTTCCAGATGCATAAGCCGTCAGGAGATCCATCTCCATTCTTATCGGCCCCGCAGAGAGTCTGGCCGGATGAACAAACACTGCGATCGGCACTACAGACGAAATTGCCGGCGCCAGAGCTCTGACCGCGGATGACAGCGCGATTGATTATGGCTGGCAAGTCATCCAAAGTTCCGGAAACACCAGCGTCGCGACAATAGTAAAATTTATAATTATAGTTAGCGCAAGCGCCGCCGATGGAATTAGTACAATTATCGGCCCAAGGAGACCACAGGCCGTTGTTGGCGACCGGCGGCCACGGATTACTGCAAGAGAAGACATATATATCAGCTGAACTATTGTAGCCATCACCACCGGAATAAGCATTGCAGCAATTATTAGAACAGGTCTCATCAGCACAAGAACAGTTGCCGCCATTGCACGAGCTAGCCGTGAAGTTGCTCATATTGACGGCCACCTTAACCTGCGTCTCAGCGTCAGTCACTCCGTTCACCGCAGAAAGGAAAACCTTGTTGTTCGCCAAACCGGCAACTGGCATGACAGTGGCTACCGCCGGATTATTGACTTGAAAATTCCAGGTCCAGAAATATCCGGTCGTCGGCTGGATCGGCTGGCTGCCAATGCTATAAGCTTGAGCTGTAAATACTTTATCCTTATCGACTACCGTGTCGAAAGTCTTATCGCTAGCATCCGCGTCTTTCTCATTCAAGCCATTGTCGGTAGTATTGAATAGATAGGAAGAAGGCGAAGTTTTAACATAATCGATAGCGCATATTCCAGCCATCGGCCCCTGATCGGACAAGGTAGAAAACTTGATTATCTGGGAATTAGGGTAACTCTTATTATTGAATCTGATGCTGCCACCGGTTATGAAAGCGCTGATATCGCGATTGAAATAACCGGAACCGTTAAAGCCGATGCCAGCGGCGCTAAGCACGCCGGATTGACTGTTAAGATTAGCATCGCCCAAAACTATCAAATAATAATTAGAGGCGGCGGCTAATAATTTCTTAGGAGCAAAAGATATTGCGCTCGTTTCTCCATTTATTTCGCCCGCGACCGTTCCTGGTATGGCGCAATAAAGATTATTCTGATTGGGGGTATCGGCTAAAGCTTGATTGGAAAAATGTTTCGTTATCATCTTCCAGCTATTGCCAATACTGCTGATCAAGCGAGCTAAGAGACCCTGGTTCTTGTGGGCCAGGAGACTGGAAATAGAATCAGCTTCCGCTATGAAAGTTCCAGCCGGGCAGACGCCGTTTCCATAAGCGCGCTCTTCCAGCAGCATAATGTTATTGGCTAAGCTGCTAGTATCCATCGGCTGATTAAAATTAATCTGGATGACGGCGTTACGGCAGACATCTTCCTGCATATGCGCGGGCGCGGTGCTAGTTATCGTCGGGCGCGCCTCGCAACAAGTATCGATGCCGCAGCCGACTGTAGATGGCGAGCCGCATTCATTATCATTAGAACAGCCGCAGCACAAACCTCGGCTCGCGCCGGAACAATTGCCTTTATCAGCTAAGCACTGCAGCTTAGGATTCATAGCCGCGCAGGAATCAGTCGTATTGCCGTTTACTCCGACCGGCTGGCAGCAGCAGGTGCCACAATCCACATCCTGAGAACCCAAGAGCCCGCTCGGCGAGAAACAGCCGAAGCCTTCGAAGGTGCAGGCGCTGGTCGAGCAAGTCGAGGTCGCCTGGCCGGCGCAATAGAGGCCGGGGCCGACCGGAGGGTTGGCGCAAGTCTTATCGCAAGAAGCAAGATTATTGAAAGTGCCTAACCGCAACGGCGTCGTACTGGCGCAGACATTGCTGCTAGTAGATGGGGCTGTCTCGCAATTATAATAAGCGCAATATCCGGTATCAGCTCCGCTGGAAATCGGGGTGCCTAAAGCGCAAGCATCATCACTGGCGGCTGGAGTATTCTTAGAATCGAAACAACAGCGAGAATTCGCCTGGCAAGCAGAAAAATCAAGACCGGTACAAGGATTGGAATTAGCGCAATCGCTAGCACAAGCGCCTAGGCTCGGATAGTTTCCGATCTTGACCGGAGTAGAAGAAGCGCATTGATTAGGATCGGAGGCTGAGCAATCATAGTAAGCGCAATAGCCGTAATTAGCGTTTCCTGGAGTCGAGGAAATCAGCAAACCGCTGCCGCCGCGACAAATATCATCAGTCGTCGGCGCCGTCTTCTTGGAATCCAAGCAGCAGGCATTGCTATGGTCAGTACAATCAGAAGCGCTCAGATTCGAGCAATCCGTGCAGACGCCATTGGGGAAAGCCGGATTATCAGTGCTGCAGAATTGACCTTCATGGCCGCTGCAATTACAGGCCGCATCATGTTCGGCAGCCGTAGTGCCGACAGCGGCACAGCCGCCGCAGCTTCCCAAAGTAACGCCGCTAGTCTTGCCAGTATCAGAACCACAAGTTCCCTGGCAGGTCAAAGGAGCGCAGCAATCGCGCGCATCCTGACCGATAGTACAGCAGCAGTCGCAAGTCGGCTGGTCAGGGACGACGCATCTATCAGCTTCGCCGATATTCGGATTATCAGAACAGGTCGCGCCGCTCGGACAAATCTTCTTAGAAACGCAGCGGCCGGTTCCAGAAATATCTTCGCAGGTGAAATCAGAAGAACAGACGGAGCAAGCAGAGCTCAGATTGACACAGCGATTTCCGCTCGCTCTGGTCCAATTGTCCCCGGACTGCCCGATCGGGCAGGATGACGGCGTAGTTATCTCCCAGTGCTTATCTTTATTACAAGTCGCGGAATAATCTTTTCCGTCGAGAGTTAGAGTAGAGCCGAGATCGCAGGTCGAGCTGGTTCCATTCTTCAGGCATTTGTCCGCTGCAGCGTCATAAGTGCAATTATTAGAACCTAATTCGCCGCAACCGGCTACCGTCGCGCAAGTATAATCGCAAGCGCCGACAGTCCTGGTGCCGCCGCCGGCATAAGGGGAACAAGTGCCAGGGACATTAGGACAAGTCGAGCCTGTCTGGCAAGAACCAAAATACGAGGCTAAGCCAGAACAGCTATAGGCGTAAGGATTCGGGGTCGAGGTGCCAAAGCCGGTACTGAAACTCCACTCGAAGACTGAGGTCGGTATATTTATGAAACAATCCGCAAGCGTATTAACGCAACGCCCCTTCTTATAAGTATTCTGCGGGCAACATACCTGAGTGCCGCAATCGGAATCAGCGGCGCATTCACCGATAGCGAAATTCCATTCATTACCCCATTGGCTCTTCTTGATGACTCGGACCGGACCGGTGATAGTGCCGCTAGGAACGGCGGTCTTGATAGTATCGGCGCGGCCGTCTCTCGCGATAGTGCCAGTAGCTGCCTTCTGATAATTAAAATGAATCAAGCCTTCGCTGTTAAGCGCGCCGAAATATTCTCCCCAAAGAGTGACCGGAGTCGCAATCGGTCCGAATTCCGGATCGATCTTGCAGATACTGGTAGACAGGTCTAGATTCTTATCGGAATGGAAAGTATTGGGGTTGAGCTTCTGCGTATCAAGCGTCGTCGTGCCTTTGACCACTTTGATGACCTGATAGCCATCAGCTAATCCGGCCGGAACCTTGACGATGATCTGATTATCCTTCCAGACGGAATTAAGACACATATCTGGAAAATCATAGGCCGCTTCAGCGTTGCCAAAGAAGACCTGGGAAGCGCCGCGCGCGCCGCCGAAGCCATTACCCCTGATCGTTACATATTGGCCGGCATTACCCTCAGTCGGAGAGAATGAAGAGATGAAAGGACCTTCGCCCGGCTCAGAAACTTTAGTGAAGCTCAAAAAATTACTCTTCTCCTGGTGGCCGTTGATATTATTCTGGACAAAGCTGCCAGACTCTCCCGATCTGATGTTCGGAGTCGTGGAAGTTCCGGTCAAACCGGCGGCATTATTAAAAACAGAACTCAGGGCTCGAACATTACTCTGATAATTTCCAAAATAAGCGCTACCGGAATATAAGTTGATTCCTTGATAACCAATCTGTGAACTTAAAGCTCCCCTATCAGGATTCAGGTAACACAGTCCGGGGCGCACTATATTATTCGCTTGAAAATCTGGAATAGCCGGACCGTAAGAATTATTGGTCGTGTCTTCAAGATTATCGGCATTAATGATCTTGATGGCTCCGGTAGAGACACCGCCAGGAACAGCGATGACGATCTCGTTATCGCGCCAAGTATCAACGCAAGCGGAATTAAGTTCTACCGGGCGCTGGCCGTCGCGCGGATTGCCATTGCCATCGAAGATTACCCGGCTAGAAGTTGCGGAATAAGCCCCGAAATTCTTGCCGATGATAGTGATGAAATTCCCCGCCGCACCGTTAGGCGCCGTCAGGTTGCAAGTGGTGGCGCAATCGGCATCGGTCGCGCAGGTCTGATTCAGATTACTATCGCAGAAACCGCCGACCGGGCTGACCGCGGTGATCACCGGAGGGCCGTAGCAAGTACAGGAAGAGGCATTGCAAGTCAAATATTCAGAGCAACGATTATTATCGGCATCGCAAGAGCCGTTAGTCAGATCACTATCACAAGGATCGCCTAAGTTGCCTTTCGGCTTACAGCCGCAATCGTCGGCATCGCAATAGTCGGTCGAGGCGCAGATCTGCGCCGCCGCCTGACAGCCAGGAAGAGTGCTGGAATCGCAGCTAGTCGGAGCATTGCCTGTGCCGCCGCTACAATCGGAGCCGACGCAAGATCCGTAAGATCCGCCGTTGCAGACCATGGCGCCGCCGCAACCGCAAGACATGCTTTCGCCGTCGAGACAGCCGCCGTTAGTTCCGTTGACAGCGCCGCTCAAACGGGAAATTATGAAAGTCGCTATCGCCCAAGATGACAAGATTATGGCTAAGCCGATGAGGCTATTACGCAAGACTTTCTTGGCGGTCGTGACTTTTTCCTCATCTCCGCCCGAAGTCATCCATAAGAAACCGGCGTAAATGGTCAGGCCGACAGCGATCACGCCCAAGAAACCCAAAGCAATATTGATTATCCGACCGATGATAGTGCGCGGATCAGTTGAGCTTAGAGAACCGGCTAAGCCGGTGCTGACTTCGTTAGTGCCGAGATTCTGGGCCAAAGCGAAATTAGCCGCCACTAAGCCGATGCTTAAGAGGAAAAAGGCTAATAAATTTTTTGCTGCTTTTTTATTCACAAAATTTTAATTTATTGGCAATTGCCATCAGAACCTAAAGCGCCAGTCAAAGAACCGAAGCAGCAAGAAGGCTGTTCGGCCGTAGCGGCGCAACCTGGGCCGATACTTGGCTTATAACAATTCTGATAGATATCTTTGACGCCGGAACCGACCTGGGCGCGGAAAGTCAGAGATTCGGCAAAAGGAGAATGGAATATTTTAGCGATAGTCATATCGGGCTCTCCGTCTAGCGGCGAAACATCCTTATTCTCGCTGACAATCCAATAGCCCAAAGCGCTCGGCGAAGAGGAACGGAGATTGACTAGCTTGTGCTCGAAAGTAGAAGACCCGTTCGTGACCATGACGCTGCCAGTATCAAGCGTGCTATTGAGCATCAGGGTGTTGAAATTTATAGTGATCGGATCAGCTAGGTTTATCCCGCTCTGCCCTTGGATCGGAGAAATCAAGGTTATCTGCGGCGGAGTCGTCATGATCTGATCATTGATATAGAAAGACCATTTATACTTATCTTTCTTATTGACATTGACGGTCGTATCATAATTATCATCATAAAAATCCAAAGGACCGTCGGAATAAGTGTTGCGATCGCCATCGAAAGAATTTATAGCCGCATCGACGACGCCATCAAGACTGCTGAGATTAGCGGCCGGATAATTATGCCCCTCAGAATCTTGGCAGGTGCGATAACCAAGCGCAGTCGTGCCGCAAGTCTTGAAAGGAGCTAGGGCGGCGCAATCAGTATCGCTAGAACAGGTCTTAAGATTAGCCGATGTCAACTCTATAGCCAGATGGCTATTAGCTGGCAAGCAATAAATCTCTTCGCCGCAGCCATTAACGCCGCATTTGACGTCGGAAATGAACTCCAGCGTCTTATAGCCATTGCTGACTTTGAACTTCCCTCCTAGATAGGCGCCGACGCAAGCGCTATTCTGGCATTTATAGGAACGGCAATCAGAATCGCGGCTGCAGGCGGCTCCAGCTAAGGAACTGGAAGCGTTAGCATTGACCACTCTTATATAATTAGCGACCTCGCTCGCGGAGCCGGAAACTGTTAACGGATTAATCGCTTCGTTAAAATTTACCTGGATAGCAGAATTCATCGGCCGATCCTGTTTATCTTTGGATTGGCTCAATTCTTGGCGGTCTTTGCCCCCGGATAAGGCGCGCACTGCTAATGCGCCGGAATTAGTCGTAGTCACGGCGATATTATTTCCCGCCGCACCGGCGACCTTGGCGCTCAGATCGACAGTCGCGCCGCTGAGATTGACATCGATATCGGCTTGACCGCTCAATTTAGCCTGGATATTCGCGGCCTGAGTATTGATATTGCAAGTCGCGGGCACGGTAATATTATTATTCTCGCCGGTAGCCGCGAAGGTATACACCGTATCATTGACTGTCAAAGTGTCGGCTAATCTTTCTGGGGTAATGGAAATAGTCCATAAGCTTCCAGCCGGATGACTAGCGGCTGTCAGAGTCAAGAAATCCGCGAAGGCGGCAACGCCAGTCGCGCTAAAATCAGCGATACCTAAAAGATTATTGGAAGAATCGAATAGCTGAGCCTTATCAGGAGCATCTGCCGGCACTACGACTTTAAAATTAGCCAGGCCGCCATGATAATTAAGAGTCACGCTGGCCGTATTGGGGGTGACGCTATTTACACTAGCGGCGGCATAAGTATTCGGACAAGCAGAAACAGTGACCGCGCCAGTCGCGGCGGCAGCCGGAGTCACGACTTTATAAAGATCTTTCTGATTATCCGGCAATGGAAATATCCCGGCCGGGGCGACGATGGGCGGAGTCAAGTCGAAGTTAGTATTGACCGTAAATCCCCATTGCGCCAGATCAGCATTACAATTCTTGAACATTGAGATGCCGTCCGCTTTCTTGACCTGATTAGTCAGCTTGATCGAATAAGCAGTATTGCTATCAGTCGAACCCAAGGGGCTCAAAGGCATCAGGACCAGAGTCCTATTGGCGCCGGTGACGGTCACGATGACATTAGTTATATTAGCGTTCGAACTCGGACAGGAAGAATTAGAGCAAGCATCGCCCAGATCGGTCTTATAGAGGCGGATAGCGAATGGATTGATCTTATTGCAATCTCCGGAATCGCAAGCGCAAGCGGCGCCAGCGCTATTCACGCAGACAGAATCTAATTTCAAATCTTCCTTAAAGGTAATCATGATAGAAGTGTTGCGCGGCACATCAGACTGGCCGTCCTCAGGATAAGTGCTAGCGATAGTACAGGCGCCGATAGAACCGATACCGGAACTCAAGGAGGCCGTGCTCGCTCCGCCGCCGGTCTCGCCGACATTAGCGCCGGTAGCGATCAGGAGTCTGGAAAGGATGAAGGTCGTGATGCCCCAGGAAGACAAGATGATGGCCAAACCGATAGCCGCGTTCTTCAAGATCTTCTTAGCCTGAGATATCTTCTCTTCCTCGCCGTTAGAAGTCATCCATAAGAAACCGGCATACATGATCAAAGAAACGGCAATGACTCCCAAGAAACCCAGGGCCCATTGGATAATGCGCCCGATAATGACTCTCGGGTCAGTCGAGCTTAACGATCCAGCTAGGCCAGTATTAACCTGATTGATTCCGAAATCTTGAGCCGACGCGAAATCAACCGATAATAAAAAACCGGCTGCTAAAAGCATTACCAAAAAGCTTAAGGATAAGCCTATTATTTTAATTTTTTTAGCCATTGTTTAAAGAGATAAAAATTTTTAAACTGGCATGCGATATGGTATAATTGCGATGCTTCCATTATAACATAAATAGCTGAAATGAAAAAGGGCGTCCAGGTTAATAACTGAGCTAATATGACGATTGAACGGATAATAAAAAAATTTCATGAAAACCATCCTGATGACGACACCTCCGTCCTGTCTTTAGCGTTCGATTTTGCTAATGAGGCCCACGAGGGACAGCTCCGCAAGAACGGCGAGCCCTATATCCAGCATCCGCTTCATACCGCCTATATCCTAGCGGAGATAAAAGCCGATTTGGCGACTGTCGCCGCCGGGCTTCTCCATGATGTTCCTGAGGATACGGAAAAAACCCTAGAAGACGTGAAGATACTTTTCGGCCCGGAAATAGCGACTTTAGTCGAAGGCGTCACCAAACTCGGAAAGATAAAATACCGCGGCATTGAGCGCTATCGGGAAAACCTAAAGAAAATGTTTCTGGCGATGGCTAGCGATTTGAGAGTCATCTTCATAAAATTCTGCGATCGCTTGAATAACTTGCGCACCTTAGAAAATCTTCCGGCGGAAAAACAAAAAAGAATCGCCCGCGAAACTCTAGAGATCTATGCTCCTATCGCTGGCCTCTTAGGAATCGGCCGCCTAAAGTGGCAGATGGAAGATATCTGTTTCAAGGTCTTATACCCAGAAAAATATCATGAGCTGGAATATAAATACGAAGTCGAGAAAAAAATCGAAAGAAATCGTTTCTTCCATAATATCAAGAGCATCCTGACGCCGAAGCTCGAGGAGGCCGGACTGAAAAAATATGATATCGAGGTCCGTTTCAAGCATCTCTATAGCATCTACCGAAAAATGCAAGAAAAGGACCGAAAATTCGACGAGATCTATGATGTGTTCGCTCTACGCATCGTCGTACCGACAGTAGATGATTGCTATAAGACTTTAGGCATCATCCATACTCTTTGGAAACCAAAACCGAATCGTTTCAAGGACTATATCGCTGTTCCTAAGCCTAACGGCTACCGCTCGCTACACACTACTATCTTCGGGCCGGAAGGAAAAGCGACTGAATTCCAGATCAGGACGCAAGAGATGCATGAAGAAAGCATCTATGGCTTATCTGCCCATTGGTATTATAAACATCGACGCGGCCAAGCCGGCTATCACGCCCCTTCTTGGGTCGAAGAAATCATTGAGATTCAGAAAGAGATTACGAATACCAATGAATTCGTCAAAAAAATAAAACTCGATATCTTCCGCGACCGCATCTTCGTCTTCTCTCCTAAGGGCGATGTCTTCGAATTGCCGGAAGGATCAACGCCGATAGATTTCGCCTATGCTGTCCACACTAATATCGGCAATAAGGCGAGCGGCGCGATCGTCAACGATAAGCTGAGCAAGCTGGACCAGGAACTGAAGAACGGCGACTTCGTCGAGATACTGACAGAAAAGAATCGCCCGCATCCCAATCGCGACTGGCTCAAATTCGCTAAGACCAAGCGCGCTCGCGACCATATCAGACAATACGGCAAAAAATCAACGCTAGAAAATATTAAGAGATTTATTCCTGGAATAAATAAATAACTTCAGTTAAAACAAAAAGACCAACTCTCGCGAGATGGTCTTTTTAAATCTTGAATATCTAGATATTACGGGCGCATATTGCTTTCCGGTAATTTGCCGATCTTGCGCAAATACTCGTTTTTCTTACGCAAATCCAGCCCGATTAATGCGTGCTTTTTCTGCTTCTGCTTGGTTTTTTTCGGTTCCATGTGCTGTTTTGAACGCGCTTTTTCCAAACGCTTGCTATTTTTCAAGCCTTTCTTGAATTTTCTCAAGAAACTTTCAAAACTTTCACCTGGCTTTCTCTTAAAGTCCGCCATAAAGTCCACCTTCCTTTCTATTATTTAATCTTTTTTCGATTAATTTATCTTTTTTAGACAATCTTTCCTTGATTTTCTTATAAACGACAGTCTCTTGCGCTCCAGAATCCATATCCCGCATCAGGATGGTGCCGTCCATTATTTCTTTCTTACCTAATATTAAGCTAGTTTTTGCCTGCATGGCCGCCGCTTCTTCCAGCTGAATTTTCAGGCTATCAGAGGCGAAGGACTGGCGGACATTGAAGCCGGCATTGCGCAAATCCTCGAATAATTGCAAAGATTTAAGCTTAGCCTGGTCGCCTAATTGGGCAATAAACACTATATCCTCTTCCTGTTTATTTATCAAGAGCTGCTTATCCTTGATCTTGGCTAAGGTTCTTTCGATTCCGATTGCCAGGCCGATAGCCGGAGCTGAGGCGCCGCCGAGATTTTCCACTAAGGAATCATAGCGGCCCCCGCCGCCGAGCGCGATTTTTCCTAGAATAGAGCCGTCTTCATTGATCGGCCAGAATTCAAAGACAGTATCATTATAGTAATTCAGGCCGCGGACAAGATAAGGATTGAAATTATAGTTGATATTCAATTCATCCAAAAATTCTAAAGTCTTGGTAAAATGCTCGCGGCTTTCGGCTGATAAGTAGTCCGCAATCTGCGGCGCTTCTTCGCGCGCCTTGACGCAAGCGTCTTCGGTGCAATCCAATAGGCTCAAGCAATTCTTGCCTAGGCTGTTCTTACAGGAATTGCAGAGCTTAGAGCGGCGACCTCTTTCCTTGTAGAAAGCTAGAAGCTTATTGCAATATTCCCGGCGGCATTCAGCGCTGCCGAGGCTATTTATCTGAACTTGGGTCTTAATGCCCAATTCTGTGAAAAAATTATGAGCGACCGTAATCAACAAGGCTTCGGCCAGGGGTTTATCTTCGCCGATTATCTCTAAATTCATCTGAGTTGATTCGCGATAATGGCCGGTCTGTAATTTTTCATGACGGAAGATAGGGCCGAGTGAAAACAATCTCGCTGGCAACCCAGATTCTCCAAGATTATTCTCTAAGTAAGCGCGGATGACGCCCTGAGTCATTTCAGGACGCAGAACCATCTTTTCACTTTTCTCTCCCTCGACAGAATAAAACTCTCTCTCGGCGCTATGGCGCGTAGATTTCTTATACAGATCAAGGCTCTCCATGATCGGAGTCTTTATCGGCGTGAAACTATAGATCTTCGCGAACTCGTTAGCCTTAGCAACGACAAAATCAAAATAACGGCATTCTGATCCGACCCAATCCTTCATTCCCAGAAGGCGATTCGGGGTTTTCTCGCTCCGACGCTCGATCTTTTTGGCCGCCTCAGGCGCGCCTTTCTTTCTTCTCGGCATAAAGTTTAATTATTATATTGAGGCCAATATTTATTATCGAAAACTGTCACTTCGTTCAGGGGCCAGCCGCGGAACAGGACTTTGCCAGTGATGAAACTGCGATTAACCGGACCGAAGCTGCGGGAATCTTTAGAAGCGCTGCGATTATCGCCGAGCACGAAGTATTCGTCAGGCCCGACAGTGACCTTGATGTCGCTGGAATCGAAGGTGATCAGATCGCCGGAAAGGTATTCTTCATTAATAGCGAAACCTTCTGGATGATCCTCATTGAAAATTATGACCTGACCGTCCTTGATCTGGATCTGTTCACCGGGCAAGCCGATGACGCGCTTGATAAAATACTCCTGCGGATTGCGCGGGTAGCGGAAAACGACGACCTGTCCTCGTTCCGGATTATTAAAACGATAACTGAGTTCGTCGATGATCAAATATTCGTGGTCGTGAAAATTAGGTTCCATGGAAGCGCCTTTGACGTAAAAAGGCTGAATCAAAAAATACCTGACCGGCAGGATTATAGCTAATGAGATGGCCACTACCTTAGTGATCTCCCAGACGAACAAAAAAAACTTTTTCATATCTAAAAATATAAATGAGATGAGACAAGTCAAGCTTCACTATATCAGAAAATCGCGAATAAATCAAATCGATGATTTTGTCTAATTTTCAAGAAATAAACATGGCATCGCCATAACTGAAGAAGCGATAATGCCTTAAAACCGCCTGGCGATAAGCTTCGTCAATATAGCTCTTGCCAGCTAGGGCGCTCACGAGCATCAGGAGCGTCGATTTAGGCAGATGAAAATTAGTTATGAGGCCGTCGACAATCTTGAATCTATACCCGGGATAAATGAATATCTCCGTCCAGAAAGACTGGGGCTTGGCCTGCCCGGCCTGAAGCTCGGCCGCGAATTTCTGCCAATCTGCCGATTCCAATGTCCGGCAGCTAGTTGTCCCGACGGCAATGATACGCCCGCCAGCCTTTTTCGCATTTAAGATGTCCTTAGCTGTCCGAACGCTAATCTCGGCATATTCGCTGTGCATCTTATGTTCCGTAATCAGGTCTGTCTTGACTGGAGCGAAAGTTCCGAGGCCGACATGCAGAGTGACCATCACTATCTTTACGCCTTTGGCTCTTATCTTCTTCAATAGTCTTTCCGTGAGATGAAGGCCGGCTGTCGGAGCGGCGGCCGAACCGACCTTATGCGGGTCAGCGAAGACGGTCTGATAATTATTCTTATCGCTCCTGACCTTCTGATCGCGTTTAATATAAGGAGGCAGAGGAACCAGGCCGATTTTCTCTATAGCTTTCCAAAAGTTGCTGCCAGCTGAATTGAATCTCACCTGCCAAGTGCCATCTTCATTATTCTTGATAATTTCCGCCCCTAGTGGACTTCTAGGAAAAACTACCGCCAGTCCTTCTTTGACTCTCCCGCCGACTAAGCATTCCCATTCGGTCGCTCCGGTCTTCTTATGCAAGAATATCTCCACGGCGCCGCCAGTTTCTGCCTTATGGCCAAGCAAGCGCGCCGGAAAGACTTTAGAATTATTCAGAACTAAGACATCGCCTTTCTTTAGATAGTCGACAATCTCGAAAAAATGATGGTGGTTAATCGCGCCGCTTTCCTTATCTAACAGCAAAAGCCGCGAGTGATCCCGCGGTCTGGCCGGCTTCTGAGCAATAAGCTCGCTCGGAAGATGATAATCAAAGTCAGAAGTCTTTAACATAATCAAATAAGCTTTCCTGTTCCCGGATCTTGCAAGCCTAAGTGCTGATAACCTAAAGCCGTGACGACCCGGCCGCGAGGAGATCGATCTAAGAATCCTAGTTGCATCAGATAAGGTTCATAGATATTCTCGATAGTGTCCATCTCTTCCCCGCTGGCAGCCGCGAGCGTATTAAGCCCGACCGGACCGCCCTTGAATTTATTAATGATAGTCTCAAGTATCCGGCGATCGACCAAGTCAAGGCCGAGTTCATCGACTTCCAGCATCTTAAAAGCATCAAGGCTATCTTTCAAAGAGACTTTACCGTCGCCTTTGACTTCGCAATAATCACGCACTCGTTTCAGCAGGCGATTAGCGATGCGCGGCGTCCGCCGGCTGCGCTGAGCGATTTCTTTTCTCGCGTCAACGGCCATGTCGACGCTCAGGATGCCAGCGCTGCGGCCGATGATCTTCTCGATATCGCCAGTCTCATAAAAATTAAGGTGATGTGTCACGCCGAAACGATCGCGCAGCGGCGCCGACAATAGACTCGCTAGAGTCGTCGCGCCGATGATCGTGAATTTTGGCAGATCTAAACGCAATGTTCGCGCGCTCGGCCCCTTGCCCATGATGATGTCGAGCGCATAATCTTCCATGGCCGGATATAATATTTCTTCGACCGTCTTTGGCAGGCGATGAATCTCGTCGATGAATAATATATCTCCCGCTTCTAGGTTCGAAAGGATCGCAGCCAAGTCGCCGCTCTTCTCGATCGCCGGGCCGGAGGTAACCCGGATATTCGCGCCGATCTCGTTAGCGATAACATGCGCCAAGGTCGTCTTCCCTAATCCCGGAGCGCCATATAATAAGATATGCTCGATCGGCTCGCCGCGTTTCTTCGCGGCCGCGATGGTTATGTCCAGATTTTCCTTAATCCTTTCCTGTCCGATATAATCTTTCAAGGATTTCGGACGCAGCGAAAGGTCGAGCGCCTCGTCTCCTTGGCGTTCTATCGGACTGATCAAGCGGTCGGCGGCTTTGTTAGGCATATGTTTAGATTTAAACTTCCCTGAATTCACAGATAGAATTAAAATCGCAGAACTGGCACATCATCGATGGCGTCGGCGTAAAATCACGCTTCTTGATAGCCGCAATCTCCGCCAATATTTCCGCGCGCAATTTAGTAATGTCTTTTTCGGCAGCGACAAACGATCTCTTCTCGCCGCTCTCCAGATAATAATAGCTGAGCGCGCTGACTTTGACGCCCAGGAATTCTTCCAAGAATAATTGATATAGAATCAGCTGGCGCTTATCCTTAAACTCCAGCTTCTCCTTATTCTTGCCGGTCTTATAGTCGACTATTTCTAAAGTTCCGTCAGCGAGCTTATCGACACGGTCGATAGTGCCCTTGATGACGTCGGAACCGATCTTAAAAGAGAATTTTTTTTCTAGGAACAGGATCTCATGAGCCGCTTCCGATTTATAAGCAACAAGAAATTTCTTCAAGGCATTGCGGCCCTTCGTCTTGTATTCTTCTCTCTGCTCTTTAGACGCATAGCCGTCCGCCTGCCAGAACTCCGCATATAATTCCATCAGCCTCTTTTCGCTCAAAAGATTTTCCTCAGCTTTCTTTTTCGCGGCTTTGCCAGCCGCCTTTTCCAGGCCGGCGAAAAGGTCGCCTTGCAATGCCTGGCGCTCGCTCAAGAGCGGCAATAAGAAATTATATAAAGTATTATGAAGGACGCGGCCGAAAATAAGCGAAGCCTTGTCGGTCGAAGCTGGCACCTTCAGGATGAAAGCATATTTATATTGCAGCGGACAGGTCGAGTAGGCCGCTAATTGCGAGAAAGAGAATTTATCAGGCAGGGGATATTTTTCCGCCGCGCTCTTCTCGGCGCTTGCTAATTCGCGGGCATTAAGATAATGCAGGTCGCGCAAGAACTCATTCTTCTCGCTCAAAGTCAATTCTGGCACGATTTCGCTCGCGAGACCCATCTCTGAGATAAAGCGCGACGGCTTCTTCTCCCGAGCGCCGCCGTAATCCTTAGCGCCGGTCAGATATAATTCATCTTTAGCTCTCGTGGCCGCCACATAGAACAGGCGGCGCTCTTCTTCCAGATGCGCATCGGCCGTCTCGGTTAATTTCTCTCGGACCAGGGCATCGGGGATGGCGATCTTCTCGCTGCGCGCGATGGTCGGGAATTTCTTGTCGACCAGATTGACCATGAACACGTATCGGAATTCTAAGCCTTTAGCGCCATGAACGGTCATAATCTTAACCGTATCGCTATCGGCGAAATCAAGCTTCAATGATCCGGTCTCGCCCGCCTCTAGCTCCAAATTTATCGCCGCCAAGAAATCTCCCAAACGCAGATCCGGTTCGGTTTCTTCCATCTTCTTGATCTTTTGGTAGAGCTGATTCAAAAATGAGAATAATTCCAAGTCACGATCATGATCTAGATCCGCCAATAGCCCGGAGTCGTAAGCGAAACGCAAGAATATCTTAGTCGGCTGGGCGGTCGCGGCCATCTTTGAAAATTCTTCAATGAGCGCCAAGAGCTTTTCAATATTCTTAACGCTCTCCGGACTGACGCCGGAGATAGCGTTGATATTCTTCAGGGCTTCATAGAGAGACCAGACCTTGCGCGCCGCCATCTTATTGATATTTACGATATCAAGGTGCGAGACTTTGAATATCTCCATATTCAAGACCCGGAACAGGGCAGATGATTCATGATAATTATCCAAGAGCCGGAAAAAAGCTAGGATGTCGAGAATAATCGGCTTATAGTAGAGTCCGCGCCAGGACATGAACTGGTTCGGGATATTCTGGCGGGTCAATTCCTTGACATAGGCCTCGGCTGTATCGTTCGCGCGCACGAGAATAGCGCAATCAGACCAGGTGACCCCTCCCTGATCGGCATCATGGAGCTCTTGCAGGCGGCGAGAGACAAAAGACACTTCTTCCGAGGCTGATTCGAAGTTCAAAAACTTAACCGGGCTGCCAGAGAGCTTCTTCTTATTGATATCTCCTTTAGCGACCAGCTGCTTGTCTAATTTCAGCCTGGTCTCTAAGCGGTTCGGATTATTATGCTGGATAAATTCGTAAGCCCGATCGAGGATGGGTTGGCGCGAACGGTAATTCTCGGTCAAGACGATCTCTTCGGCCTTAGGATAATCATCCTTGAACTGCATGATATTTGATAAGGACGCGCCGCGAAACTTATAGATTGCTTGATCATCGTCGCCGACGACCACGAGATTATTCTTCGGCGCGGCCAGCATCTTCACTAATTCATATTGCGCCCAATTCGTGTCCTGGAATTCGTCGACCATGATGTACTTGAACTTGTCGCGATAAAACTTCAAGATATTCTTCCGCTCTCTGAATAATTTCAAAGCATAGACGATCAGATCGCCAAAATCTAAAAAATTATTCTCCAATAATAGCTGATTATAGGCATGATAAGCGCCAGCGAGCTCTTTGACCCTATCCTTCTCCTGAACTTCCTCGTCTTCATCTCCGGGCAGGCCCGCTTCCAGCTCTTCTGAATATTTCAGGTACTCAGCCGGAGAAATATTCTCGTCCTTGAGACGGGAAAAATGACGCAATAATTCGGAAATGAACTTGGTCGGATTGCCGAGCGGACGATAATAATCTAAGTTGAAGCGATCTAGATTCTTCTTGACGAGCACCCACTGATCAGTCGAGCTGAGCAGCTTAAAGCCGGGGTTCAATCCGATATCCAGGCCGAATTCCCGGAGTATCCTTTCGCAGAAGCCATGAAAAGTATTGATCCAGAGATCGACGTAGCCATAAGGCATGATCTTATCCGCCCTCTCTTCCAGTTCTCCGGCCGCTTTCTCCGTAAAAGTCAGGAGCAGCATCTCATCGGTTTTGATTTTCTTATCTATAGCCAGATGGGCCAGACGATTTATCAGAACCGTGGTCTTGCCCGTACCGGCTCCAGCCACTATTAAAAGCGGGCCTTGGTCATGGATGACGGCCGCCTGCTGCGCCTTATTCAATTGTTTTATTGATTCCTTAGACATTGCCTGATCATTTAACTTATTTTAGAATTTCAAGATGTTCTTGAACTTATCCGCTTTAATTTTTCCGATGACAGCCATATTCAAGCTGCTATTTATGAATATCTTTCTGGCGACAAGGCGCAAGTCATTCGCCGTTACCTTATTAATCTGCTTCAAAAATTCTCCCGGGGTCAGCATCTTTCGGCGCAAGATCGCCTGGCGGGCATACCAAGTCGCGAGATTATCCGTCGCTTCCATCTGCAAGAGCGACTTGCCCTGTAATAAATCCTTGGCGCGTTTCAATTCCTTAGCGCCGACGAGTTCGGTCGTCAGCTTCTTATATTCCGCTAGAATTATTTTTATGGCCGCCTCTGTTTTAGCGATCGGCACGCCAGCCTGGGTCGTCAGATAACCGGAGTCGGTATACGTCTCGTTCATGGTCCGGACATAATAAGCCAAGCCGTTGCGCTCGCGCAGATTTATGAATAGACGCGAACTCATCGAGCCTCCTAAGATTATAGATAAGAGCTTAACCTTAAATTCGTCCGGATGGCCGATCGGAAAAGCGCGGACGCCGAGAGACAGATTCACTTGGTCAGTCTTCTTATAGATAATCCTCGACTGCGGTAATTTTTGATTCTCTCTGACCGCCGGCTTGTCTTGCCATTTATTAGCTTTGAACTTAGAAAACGTCTTCATCGCCTCTTTCTTTGCCCCAGCTTTGATGCCTCCGACCAACACGACATGCATCGACCTAGCGCCATACTGCGTTTCCAAATATTTCATGAAATCGGCGTGCTTGAAGCCAGCAATATTCTTCTTGGTGCCGATAGTCTCCCAGCCGGCCGGAGTATCGCCGTAAAGGACCGATTCGAAGACGTCCTCGACGTGCATCATCGGATTATCCTCATACATATTCAATTCCTCGATAATGACGCCCTTCTCTCTTTCGACTTCTTCCGGCAAAATCTTAGAATTAAGAAGCATATCATTTAAGATATCGAGCGCTTCCGGCAGTCGCGGCGCGGCCACTTTGACCCAATAGCCAGTAAACTCTTTAGCCGTAAAAGCGTTGTATTCTCCGCCGAGCGAATCTAGTTCGCTGGATAGCGCTAAGGTACTCGGACGTTTGACCGTCCCTTTAAAAAACATGTGCTCTAAAAAATGGGATATGCCATTATTGTCTTTGGTCTCATATTTAGAGCCGGTCTTGATGATAACTAAGGCAGTCGCGGTCGGCGCTCCTTTTATCGGCACGGTTATCAAAGGAATCTTATTTGACAGAATATTAACTTTATATTTATTCATATAATTACTAGGGATTTTAGAAATTAGGGCATTCTCGTGTTTTAAATTTACCACATCTTTGATATAATTTAAAGCAAGGGAAACCTATCAATCATTATTAAATTAGGAATATTATGCCTTACAAGATAAGCGACCGCAATTTCGTCCTGAACCACGGCAAGCAGTATAAGATCCTGCGCGTCAAGGATATGGCCGAAGATGAAAAACCGCGCGAAAAGCTAGTGAAAGAAGGCGCTGGAGCGCTCAGTTCGGCCGAGCTTCTAGCGATTATCCTGAGCGTCGGCACCAAGAAAGAAGAAGTCTTTTCTATGTCTAGTCGCCTCCTCCGCGAATACGGCGAAAAAGGCATCGCTTACCAGAAAGACCCGAGCGTCATCGAGCGCGACCTGAAGATTCCTTTAGTGAAAGCTTGCCAGATTGTCGCCTGCTTTGAGCTCGGCCGCCGCTTCTATCAGAAAAAACCAGGTGGATCGATAACTATCAGGACTGCGAAACAGGCCTTCGAATATCTTAAAGACATGGGCAGCCTCAATAAGGAGCAATTCCGCGGCCTCTATCTTAATACGCATTACCAGCTGATTCATGATGAAGTCATCTCTATCGGCACGCTCGATGCTTCGCTCGTCAACGCGCGCGAGGTCTTCCGTCCGGCCTTGGAATATTCCGCCGCCGCTGTCATCATCGCCCATAATCATCCCTCTGGCGTTATCAAAGCGACCAAGGCTGATGTAGAGATCACGAATAAGTTGATTGAAGCCGGGAATATCCTGGATATAGAAGTATTGGATCATCTGATCATTGGCAAGGGCAAGTTTGCTAGCATCATTTGAATTAAAAAATAAAAATTCCCGAAAAATTTTTTCGGGTTTTTATTTTCCAGACAAAGATTAAGGCAATCGCATGAAAAATTTTCTTAAAAACGAATTCGAGCATTATAGGTCATTACCGCATAAAGCGCGCCTGTTAATTTTGTCTTACAATCTGCGCGCCGTTACTTCGCCGATATTGGCCCTATTCCTTAACGCCTATATTTGGAGAATGACTTCATCTGTCGAAACGGCTATTATCTATAATTTAGGGATGTTTTTCGCCCTGCCCATAGGCTTTTTCATTAACGGTAAACTGCTTAAGAAGCTGCCGATCACTCACACTCACCTCATTGGCTTATTCTTAGCGATGTTGGGGGTCGTTTCTGTCATTTTCTTCCATAGTTTCGGCTGGCTACAATTATTCGCCTACGGGCTGATCTCCGGGATGGGCGGCGGCATCTATTGGGCCAGTCGAAATTACTTAACTTTTCAAGAAACTAATTCCACGGCACGCAATTATTTTTTTAGCATAGCGTCAATTGCCAATTCAGTCATCAAAATTTTTGTCTCTTTCTTGATTGGGTGGATAATCGCTTTTGCCGATATCAGCGGACTATATTCTCCGACTTCCGCTTATGTCTCAGTCACTATCTTTGCCTTGATTTCTGTCTTTTTTGCTGGGTATATCCTCTTAGGCATGAAATTCGATTCTCCGGTAATCAAGACTATATGGCAGCTATCCATATCGCGAAAATGGACCTCAGTCAGAATAGCCAACATATCGATTGGCATACTCGAAGGCACGAATTCCCTGATTTGTACCCTACTAGTTCTATATTTCTTAGGAAAAGAAGGGGTATTGGGAACTATCGGGGCGGCCGTCAGTCTGTTTTCGATCATTCTTTATTATCTATACGGACGCCTAGCTAAGCAGCATCACCGCGGTCCGGTATTCTTAGTTTCCTTATTACTATCCTTAGTTTTAGGAATCATCCTATTTCTGGGAGGGAATGTGCCAATACTAACATATGTACTCTTAGCTAATCTGCCAATCGCTTTTTACGAGCTAACCCTTGATACGTGGCAGTTGGATGTCATGGATAAAGAACTGAGCGCTCATCCCAGCGAAAAATACGCCCTGATTGTCGACAATGAAGTGTTCTTGAATACCGGAAGAATAATCGGGTTATTATTATTCTTAGCGCTAGCGATGGGGCTTTCTGATAAATTTGCTTTAAAAATATCCCCATTATTATTAGCTTCTCTCCAAGTTGTACTTTTCGCTACCATCTGGAAAAAGGTTAATTGGAATGGCAATTAAAAAATTAATATGAACAAGAAATACAAGCTGACCCCAATCTTGCACCTCTTGAAAGACGAGGCGAGCGTCAAGTTCCACGTCCAGAGTGATGATTATTTCGGAACCATCGCGACCGTGCTGGACCTCATCAAGCAGCAGATTAAAAAAGACGGCTGCGATAACGCCGCCGTCTTGAATAAGAGTTTGAAGAATCTAAAGGATGATTTGATGTTCCTGCAAAAGAACTATAAAATCAGGCTCAAGCCTCAGATAAGTCCGAGAATGAAGAATAAGAAGAGCAAGCCGAAGGGCAGGCTGATGAGCCAATGATCTAAGAACATGATGACCAGCAAAGAAGCTAAGATCGCTCCGGAAAAAACCGCGTGGCGATTTTTTTTGGCCATAGCTCCCAGGAAAGTGATAAAAAATATCAAAGAAAAGACCCCGCATTCCGCCCAAAGGAGCAAGAAACAATTATGGACCGGCTGATAGTCCCAAGCCTCTTTTCTAAAATCATCCGCCTGTCTTAAAAAGGTAGGATAATTGCCGACGCCGACGCCAGCGAGATAATGACCGGCAATCATATCTTTCGATTGCCAGAGGTAGTCGCGGCGTTCATTCAGAGATTTCTGTTCTAACCGCGTCTCTCCCTGGATACGGACTTGAAGCAAGGACTGATAAGGATACGCGACAATAAAGAGCATGATGCCGGAAAAGAAGACTAGGGCCAGATAGCGACCGAGAACCCAGCGATCTTTCTGTAACAATAAGCTCACGAGCAGGACGGCTAAACCGACAGCGCAGGCTATCCAAGCTGTCCGGGAAAAAGTAAAGAAAAGGGCAAAGAGAGCCACGAAATAAAAGATGAACAAAAAGATAGATTCTCCGATTTCCTGCTTAGTCCTGATTATCTTCTTCTTCGCCAAGAGATAGGCGGCCAGTATCAGAGTTATAGCCAGAACTCCGCCGAAGATATTCGGGTGATCCATACCGCCATAGACTCTCAGCCAGCGGCCGGAAGCAGTTTCAATCACGGCTGTGCCCGCCGTGCCCGGATTATGGTCAGCGAGACCTAGATATTTAGAAACGATGGTGGTTTGGCTCAAGAATTGATAGATGCCGAGCATCGATTGAAGGAAAATGCTAGCTAGAAAAGCGTAGATTATCTTAACTCTGTCGAAGCACTGGCTCTCATAGCCATAATCCTCTGTTCCCTCTCTCAAAAGATAGAATACTCCGACCCCCATCAAGAAAAGGAGATAATGATAAAAAGCTAGAACCTGATCAGGGGCGACGAAAAAAGATACGAGGACGGCTATCTCTAAGCCGGCTAGAGCCCACCAGAGCCAAGAGATAGCCCCGGAACTCTGCGGCCGTTTGATTTTGTAGATGAAGAAGACCACTAGTATCGCCAAAAGCAGGAGGTGGCTGACGTAAAGGCTGATCTCATTAAAATTAGTATCGGCCGAACGCAAAATCAGCTTGGTCTGCCAAGGGAAAAGAAAGACAAAAAGATAGAAAGAATACTCAACTATCTTCTTTAAGGATCTCGTTAACTTTGTTTCCATATTTTTCCGCGTATTCGCGGCGCCGATCGCGCCGGTATAATTTTAAGATTGAATCATTGATGACGACGCCATCGGAATTATTCATAGCCGATCTCAATTCCGCTGGCATGATGGCTAACTGGATCATTTTGGCTAGCGCCTCTATCTTATTCAGGAAAAAACTGGGCTGAGCGAATATTCCCACCCTCGTAAACGGCGTTCTAGCAGCCAAACCGTTCGCCTCTAAGAAACGTTCGTAAGTCTTATCCTTATTATACAATAAAACCAAGGACCGACGCCAATAATCAAAATAGGGATCGTCGCCATTGAGCCGCAAATCATCCAAGCAGAGGTGATCAGAGGCGGCATAAAAGCTCAGGCAGATCTTATCCTTCTTATTTTCCACGCGCGGCCGCTGATTCAAGAGCTTCGCCAGGCCGGTGCAATAAAGGCGAGCGAGCCAGATGCGATGCGGCGCACTGATGATGAAAAAATCAATATCGCTGCCGTCGCGCAAATTATTCTGCCCTAAAGCATTAGCCAGAGCGACCATCCTAACGGCCGGAAAAAAAGAAAAGACGCGCGCGAAACGGCGAGCGATCTTCAGCTTTCTGGCGCCGTAATTATGGCGCTTCTGCCTCTCGGCCACTAGGCTATCACGGCCGATTAAGAAATAAAAACTATTCTGACTAGCGATTTTCGCGGCCGGCCTTGATATTTCTCTGTCTAAGAGATCGAGGATATCAGCTAATTTCCATCTTCGGCCAAGCTGGGCCCTGATCTCATAAGCTGTCAGCGGATGATCGAATAAATCAAAGAAAGCAATCACGCGGATGACTGCTTCTTTAAGATTATCTCCTGGTTTTATTTCGTATTCTGACATGTGATTATCCTTGTTTCGGACGCTCTATGGTCAGGACTTCCAGCTCGCTCTTGCCTCCGGTTATCTTCATCACGTCCTTATCTATCTTCTTGAATTCGGCGGAAGCGTTATTATAATGATTGACTGTCGTCGATAAGCTCGTTCCCAGCTTCTTAATGAATTCATCATAACCAGCCATGTGCTTGCCCAGCTTCTCGATATTCGCCCGGATCTCTATAGCCTTCTCTTCAATCTGCATTGCCTTCAAGCCTTGCAGTACGGTCTGCAGATAAGCTAAGAAAGAGGTCGGCGAAACGATGATGACCTTTTTATCGCGGAAAGCATATTCGATCAGGTCGCGCGTATTGACCTTGACGGCGCCGACCTTATTGACGAGCAGATCATAATAAATCGCTTCCGAGGGAATGAACATGAAAGCGAATTCCATAGTCTTCCTCTCGGGCAAGACATACTTAGCGGTCTCGTCGATCCGATTCTTGAGATCTTTCTTGAATTCCTGTTCCATTTTCTCCCGCGTTTCCGAATCAGTCGCGTTCAGGATGCGTTCATAATTTTCTAGCGAGAATTTCGCATCGATCGGGATGACCTTATCCTTGACGAAGACGACCGCATCGACAATCAGGTCTTTGCCCGTCTTCTCGTCGCGCCCCATCTTGTATTGCATCTCATAAGATCCCGGGGGCAAGACATTCTTCAAAGTCTCTTCCAGAAAATATTCCCCGAGGACGCCGCGCTGTTTCGGATTCTTCAGGATATCCTGGAGATTCTGGAGCTGGGAAGAAAAATTGACGACTTGCTTATTAGTCTCATCGAGCTTAGTAAGCTTTTCAGTCACGTCAGCGATGAGCTTAGCCGATTGCGAAGTGATACTCTGAACAATCTTGGCGGTCTGACCGAATTGCTCCTGGTTGCTGCGATGGGTTTCTGATAATTTCCGATCCAGCTCACCGCGCAATTCGCCGTTCTGCTGGGACAGGTGCGATAGTTTTTCCGATTGCTGAATCAAGCGCTCGGCTAAAGCGTCTAGCTTGCCGCTGTCGGTCCCGTCTTTTTTCTTAAGCAGTAGGGCGATGACGACCGCTAATCCGGCAATGAGGGCGATCAATAAAAAATAAATCAGATAGGTATTCATATAATATAATTATAACCTAATCGGGAACTTTTTTAAAGTTGACAGAATACAAAAAATCCCTTGTTTTTCAAGGGATTTTAAAGGAACATTCTCATCTATACGGCTATTTAAGGCGCGGAATCACGAAGTAGAAGTTAACTTCTGGCTCAGAACTCGGGTGCCAGTCGCGATCATAAGATAATCTTAACGGACTGATGACCGGACGGTTAGTACCGCGAGCGCATAAGCTAGCGACCCAATACTCGGCATTAGCCTGGAAGAAAAAGAACATATGATCTTCCGGCCTATCCGAAAATTCTTGATGATTCTTAGAAAAGGCGTTTATCTGAGCCTGAGAAAGGGCTCTTCCTCCCTTAGCGCCAGAAATAGAAGCGAAAACCTCGGCGAAGGTGGCGTCGCTCTTGAGCTTATACACGTCCACCACGGTCCTGCCCGTAGGAGGACTGGGCTGATCTAGGCCCCATTCCTGGAATTTCTGATTAATGAACGAATAAAGGTCTTTAGATTGCGGGATATTCTCTTGACTGCTCAAGGAATCTATTACTAATCCTTCCGGGCCGGAAACGAGCTCTAAAAGCCGTTCCTTCTCTTGGCTGAATCCTATTCCAGCCAACATAACTGCAAATAAAAAAACTACGATCTTTTTCATGGCTTACTGATTTAGTTAATATCGGAATAATATTATTGTTTTAAAAGAGCTTTTTGTGTTCAAGATACATTACCACTTATCAACTAAATTGTAAATATGCTTGCTGACTGAGAAGAGCTCTGCCAATTAAACCAAAAATCAGCTGGCTCCAGCTGATTTTTATAAACTGTCTTGTATAAAAATATCTTCTACTTCTTCAATAGGTCCCTAATCTCTAACAATATTTCCTGATCTTTAGTAAGCGGGGCGGCCTTTTCTTCAATCGCCTTTTCATTCCGAAGCGTGGCATCCAATTTTTTCTTAACTCTGCCTAGAATCTTTATCGCTACGAAGACGGTCAGGGCGATGATGAGAAAATCAAGGACATTCTGCAAGAATATTCCGATATTAAGGGTGATCGCTGGCCTGATAACAGTATCCCCAGCCATCAAGGCTTCTTTGAGGACGATCTTGATATCAGAAAAATTCACTCCGCCCATCAGGATTCCGAGCGGCGGCATGACGATATCGGCGACTAGGGATGAGACAATCTTGCCAAAGGCACCGCCAATGATAACGGCGACGGCCAAGTCCACGACATTGCCCTTAACGGCAAATTCTTTAAATTCCTTGAGAAATTTTGACATAGATTATTGAAACCAAAAATATATTTTTGTTTTTAGGCGATTATACCCAAGTGACTCCGGCAACCTTATCGCCTTCTTCCTTGAATCTCATGATTCTGACTCCTTGAGTATCGCGGCCGAGAACGCTGACTGATTTGAACGGGGTACGGATGACCTGGCCTTGCTCGGAGATGACGATCAGATCGCGATCATCCATATTATCAGCATTAACCAAGAAAGCATTAGTGATATCGCCGGTCTTATCGGTGACTTTAGCTGTCTTGATGCCGCTGCCGCCTCGCCCCTGAACCTTATAGGCAGAAAAATCCGTGCGCTTGCCAAAACCGCAAGCCATTATAGTAAGTATTTGATAATTACGCTTCTTCTCTTTATCAGTCTTAGCGATGCCGACACCGATGAGGGTATCGTCCTTGTGCAATCTGATGCCGTGGACGCCAGCGGCGCCGCGGCCCATCTCGCGGACATCGGTCTCCTTAAAGCGGATCGCTTGTCCCTTGGCCGTAATCAGCTGGATGTGGTCGCTGCCTGAAGTCGGCTTGACCCAGATCAGCTTATCGCCTTCGCCGATCTTGATAGCGATCAGGCCGCTGCGACGGACATTGGCAAAAGCGCTCAGCTCAGTCTTTTTGACTAAGCCTTGGGCAGTCGCGAAGAATAAATATTTGCTGAAGACCGCTTTATCCAAAGGCAGGATCGAAGAAACCTGCTCGCCGCCGATGAGCTGCAAGAAATTGACGACCGGCGTACCCTTGGCGACGCGGGAAGCTTGCGGAATCTCATAAACCTTGAGCTGGAAGACACGGCCCTTAGTCGTGAAGAATAAGACATCGTTATGCGTCTGGGAAGTAAACATGAATTCGACAGTATCTTCCTCCTTGGTAGTCAGCCCCATGACGCCTTTGCCGCCTCTTGCTTGAACTTTAAAAGTGTCCGGCTCTAAGCGCTTGATATAGCCGTCACGAGTCATCATGACGACCGTTTCTTCATTCGGAACTAAGTCCTCCATGCTGAATTCCTTAATGCCGTGGACGACCACGGTCGTGCGACGCTCGTCGCCGAACTTATCAGCTAAGACCTTGAGCTCATCTCTGACAATAGCTCTCATCCTGGCAACTGACTTCAAAATCGCCTCGAGTTCCTTGATGAGCTTCATCTTCTCTTTCAATTCTTCCTCTATCTTCAGTTGCTCTAAATTGGCTAAATTCTGCAAACGCATCTCCAGGATGGCGACAGCTTGCCTTTCAGATAACTTGAATTTCTTCATCAAGTTAGCCTTAGCGATCTCCTTATCCTTAGAAGCCTTAATCGTCTTGATGACTTCGTCGATATTCTTAAGCGCGATCATCAAGCCTTCTAAAATATGGGCGCGGTCCTTCGCCTTATTCAGATCGAATAAAGTGCGGCGGCGGACGACTTCCTGGCGATGCTTGATATATTCTTCCAAAATCATCTTCAGGGTCAAAACCTTCGGCTGGATACCGTCGACGAGCGCCAACATGTTGAGATGGAAGGTTGTCTGCAAGGAAGTGTGCTTATATAGGCTGTTAAGTATCTTTTTAGGATAAGAATCTTTCTTGAGTTCCATGACGATGCGGACGCCATCCTTATCGGATTCGTCGCGCAGAGCCTTGATGCCCTCGATCTTCTTCTCTCTGACGAGATCGGCGATCTTTTCAACTAAATCGGCCTTATTGACCTGATAAGGAATCTCGGAAACGATGATGCGGAAGCCGCCGTTCTTCTCTTCTTCGATATCAGCCTTGCCGCGGACGACGATGCCGCCCTTGCCGGTCGCATAAGCGGCTAGGATCTCTTTCTTATCATAAATAATGCCGCCAGTCGGGAAATCAGGGCCTTTGACGAATTGCATCAGATCCTCGACGCTCGCTTCTGGGTTCTCAATCAGATGATCAATCGCATCAGCGAGTTCGCGCAGGTTATGCGGGGGGATATTAGTTGACATGCCGACTGCGATACCCATCGTGCCGTTCAATAATAAATTCGGCAATTTAGAAGGCAGGAGGCGCGGTTCCTTATGGCTGCCGTCATAGTTAGGAATGAAGTCGACAGTATCTTTATCAATATCAAAAAGCATCTCCTCAGCCACGGCTGCCAATTTCGCTTCAGTATAACGCATGGCCGCCGCGTTATCGCCGTCCATGGAACCGAAGTTTCCTTGGCCGCGGACAAGCGGATAGCGCATCGAAAAATCCTGAGCCATGCGGACCATTGATTCATAGACCGCGCTGTCGCCGTGCGGATGGTATTTACCGAGCACTTCGCCGACGACGGTCGCGGACTTGCGGAACTTCGCATTCGCTTTCAGACCGATATTCCACATCGCGTAAAGGATGCGGCGATGTACCGGTTTCAAGCCATCGCGAACGTCCGGCAAGGCGCGGGAAACGATGACGCTCATCGCGTATTCCAGATATGACCGGCCCATCTCATCGACTATCGGCTGTTCTTCAACAATACCGTATTCGGTCTTCTTGCGCAGATTAGCGACAGCTCCTGTCGGTTCTTCGTTAGTATTCTTAGGTTTTTCTTTTTCAGTTTTAGGCATAAAGAAAAATTTAGTAAGCGATAATAGTTATTCCTTCGCATCCGAGCGGCACGACGCAAGCTTTGGCAGCGCCGACAGTAGGCATACAATCTATATATTCCGGACAACCGGCGGACGGCTTAGTCGTAGAAGCTTTAGTTCCGGGATTAGCAGACGAGCTAGATCCTGTCGGGGATGAGGTCGCCGTCGCGGCCGAAGACGTCGCGGTCAGCGCCGAAGAAGAAGCATTCTTGACCGCTCCTGCCAGCAAACCAGCCATGAATTCAGCGCTAGTCTTCTTTTCCGCGGCTACTTTCTCCTCTTCGATCTTATCGAGCTTAGCCTGGGCCTCGGCTAGAGTCTTTTCTAATTCGCTCTTGAGACCCGTCCATTCATTAGAGTATTTATTGTCTTTCCGACCGTCTTGCCAGACATTCTTCAGATTGAAAGCCCAGAGAATCAAAATAATAAAAGCGACGCTGCCGATGATGACGCGCATCATGAAAATCTTTTTCTTCTCTGTTTCGTTCATATATATCTTATTGGCTCGACTCTGGATTATTCCATTATTCCGTCGAGATTTATGTCGTACAGGATCTGTTCAGCGATCAAGCGGTATTTTAAGATCTCTTCAGGCGTAAACCAGATCGGAATCTCGCGCTCTGCATCCGCGACCGGATCGGAACAATGGATCAAGTTACGAACGGCGCGCTCATCAAGGCTCGCTAGTTCATAAGAGTCTAAAGTATAGTCGCCGCGGATAGTGCCGCCGTCAGAAGATAAGGGTTCAGTCGCGCCGACGATCTTCTTGACGATGCCGACCGCCTGATTTCCCTCCCAGATCATCGGAACAATCGGGCCGCAGCTCATGAATTTCACCAAAGCGCGAATAATATCCTTGCCATATTCAATCGGTTCTTTTTCAATCGGCATGCCGGCCGCCTTCCTTTCTTCAATAGTGCGCTCGCCCTTCTTCATGAACCAGGCGTCATCCTTATTATAATGTTTCCATAACTGATCTTCGGTTGCCATGACTAACTTCAAGGCCACCAGCTTCAAGCCGGTGTTTTCTATCCTCTTGATGGTTTCGCCGATCAGGCCGCGCTGGACGGCATCAGGCTTAAGGATTACGAAAGTTTTTTCTTTTTTCGGGTTGATCATAATTTTAGATGCTTAATATTACTAGTTCCATATCTTCACTGGGAAGATCTTTCTTAGAAATTTTTAATTTTTCTTCATAAGTCGGAGTCAGGCCGATCTCTTTGACGAATTTTTCTACCGAATCAAGTTCGAGCTTACTGTCTTTCGTCTTATAATGCATCGGAATAACGATGCGCGGCTCGATCTGAGAGATCACTTCGACGGCCTTCTTAGCGTCCAGCGCTTTAGGGCCGCCGACCGGAATCAATAAGATATCAGTGCCAGCGAGCTTCTCAATCTGCGCGTCATTGAGCACATGACCCAAATCGCCGAGATGCGTTACAGAAATATCATCAATCTCAATGCGATAGATAATATTGCCGCCGCGCTCCGCGCCTTCTTTCTCATCGTGATAGGAATCAATGCCTTCGATTAGCACGCCCTTGAAGTCATATTCGCCAGCACAGTCGACTACGAAAGGGTTGCCGCGCAAAGCTTCCACGTTATTATGGTCAGCGTGTTGGTGCGAAACCGTCACGATGTCTGCTTCAAAATTAGGAACTTTCAATTCCGCTTTCAATCCGATCTCTTTGCTGAACGGATCAGTCACAACAGTCACGCCGTCAGTGCCGACTTTATCTTGGAGCTTGAAGCAGGAATGCCCTTGCCAGGTAATAATCATATAGGTAATCAATAAAAATAGGCTCTAAAACCTTATCTTCATTATAACAGACAGGCTTCGTCTGGTCAACCAAATATCGCTAGTTTTTTAGTTATTATTAAGCATTTTATTTAGCAAAAACTTGATATTTCCTTCGATATCGGTTCTTTTGTACGGAATGTCTAAGTTACTAGCTCTATCTAGAAAAACGGTACCGGGATGGCCGAAGCGATTATCCCGCCCGACTGAAACGATTATGATGCGCGGGGAAATGCCCTCCAAGAAATCCTCGCTATTGGAAGTATTGGAGCCATGGTGCGACGCCTTAAAGACATCGGCTTTTAGCGTCCAGCCAGAAGCTAAAAGAGCCTTTTCCGCAGCCGATCCGTTATCACCGGCAAACAAGAATCTCTGTCCGCTACAATCTAATCGAGAAACTAAAGAATTATTCGGGTCTTCCTTTATATAAAGCGCGGCGGGGTTCAATATATCCAGGCGGCAATCTGGACTGAACGATATATTCATCTGATTATCCAAGCTCTTCAGCAATATCTTATTCTCAGAGGCGATCCTTAATAGCTCAGCTATCAGGAGATTATCAGGCTCTTTCCCTGAGTAAACTAAAGTTTTTACCTGATAGCGCCTGATTATCTCTATTAGCCCGGCAATATGATCATCATGATAATGGCTGATAATCATAAAATCTATCCGACGGCGATAGAAAGGCATATTTTTTCCTAATCCTCGCAAAACTTTATTATCTGGTCCGCCATCTATCAAGACGATCTGACCGTCAGGGGTCTTGATCAACGCGGAATCTCCCTGACCGACATCTAAAAAGGCTAGTTCCGCGCTTCCGGATTTGTAAGAAAAAATGAAAAAAATCATCAAAATGAGTCCGGACGCCGATAAGACAATTAATGATATTTTCTTGCCAATATTAAACACTTTTTTGTTATTATGCTCCATATCTTCTAAATATAGCAAAGGCCAAATGAAGAAAAGTTAAAGTATTGACAAAAACTAATAAATGTTATATAATAATATATTCATTAAAAATAGAATAATAAACCAAAAATAAAAGCAAAACGGCCGTAGGAGGGCCAAACCAATGGTAGTAATTAATAAGAAGACCGGAAAAGAATTGAATATTACTCCAGTAGCTAAAGGGCGCGAAAAATTCGTGCAACTAGCCAAGACTAAGGCGACTGAATTAGGACTTATCTTCTGCGACTCTATCTTTACTAACCAGCCCATCCTGGAGACTGAGGGGTTGCTAAAGAACGTACTAGTCAAGGTCCCGCCTGCAGAAGACAAGTGCATTAAATTCTGCCCAGCGCACCAATGCTTAGTGCCCAGCAATCCGACATGCAAAGAAATCTCGATCATAGATGTTGAGGCCCATTATCGTAGAAGCCTCACCTTCATGAACGAAGCAAAAGTCTACCGCAATTTCTACATGGATGCGAACAGTCTCGGAAAAAAAGTGTTAGCTCATGTCTGGCTGAGAGTAAAACATGATTTCAGTCGGAATGAGCAAAGCTTCGTCTTTGATTATTATCTGGCCGAACCTGGAGCCAAGCCTGAATATGAAATCACTATCGGCACCGATGACGGCCAATTGCAAATCTTCGGCACCGACAGGTTCATAAAGATAGAAAGAATTATGAGACTTGTCGACTAAGTCGATCTCTTTAGAACAAAGGCCGCCTGAAAAATCAGACGGCTTTTTCTTTATACAAAAACCGCCCTGATTCCGCAGGCCGGCTTCTGTATAATTTTCAAATCAATAAAATTTATCGATTAAAATAAACTTTAGAAATTATCTTTTCTTTTTAGCAGTCTTTTTGACGGCTTTCTTAGCAGCCTTCTTGACGACTTTCTTGACAGTCTTCTTGACCGCCTTCTTAGCCTTCTTGACTACTTTCTTAACAGCTTTTTTAGCAGCTTTCTTTTTCATAATATCACCCCCTCTCTTAAATAAATTAGATTTATTTATTTTAATTTTTTAAAATCTTCCTCTTATCTTAATTATATAACTTATTATAATAAGTAGCAATAGTTTTTCCGTCATCTGACAAAAAAATCCGCCGCTCGATTCCGAGAGCGACGGATTTTTTATTTTTTTCTCTTCACAAGAGCTTCTCCGCTAGCGTTTTATATCCGAGAGCGGAAAAAATTTTCCAAATCCGATATCTTAATTCTCTCTTGTTGCATAGTATCGCGATCGCGCACCGTCACTTCCGAATTTTCCAGAGTATCGAAGTCGACCGTGAGGCAATAAGGCGTGCCAATCTCATCTTGGCGGCGATAACGCTTGCCGATATTGCCGTTATCATCGAACTCGCAGCGCCAAGCCAGCTTAAGCTGATCAAATATCTCGCGCGCTTTGCCGACTAATTCCGGCTTATTCTTCAGGAGCGGAAAAACAGCGATCTTTATCGGCGCGAGCTTCGGCATGAGCTTGAGCACTATCCTGGTCTCGCCTTCTAATTCTTCTTCCTTGTAGGCCTCAGTCAGCACCGCCAAAAAAGTGCGGCCGACTCCGGCAGAGGTCTCGACGACATGCGGCGTGAACTTTTCGTTCGTCGCTGGATCCAAGTAATTCAGATCTTGGCCGGAATGCTTAGAGTGCTGAGTCAGGTCATAATCGCCGCGAGCATGGACGCCCTCGAGCTCCTTGAAGCCGAAGGGATAATTATATTCGATGTCATAGGCTTCTTTCGCATAAAAGACCAGGTTCTCATGCTTATGCCATTTCAGATTCTTCGGATCTATCCCTAAGTCCAGATAAAATTTCCAGCGGGCCTCTCTCCATTCCTCGAAATATTTCATATCATCGCCGGGCTTCACGAAATACTGCATCTCCATCTGTTCGAATTCGCGCGTCCGAAAGATGAACTGGCGCGCCGTAATCTCGTTGCGGAAGGCCTTGCCGATCTGCGCGATGCCGAAAGGCATCTTCACGCGAGCTGAATCAAGGACGTTCTTATAATTAACATAGATGCCTTGGCAGGTCTCGCCGCGCAAATAAGTCGGCTCCTTAGTCCAATCGCCGGTAAAGTTTCCTAAGTTAGATTGGACTAGCAGGTTGAACTTGCGGCCGGGAGTAAAATCATTAGCGCCGCAATTCGGACATTTTATCTTGCCTCTATTATTTTCAAAGATGATATTGATCTCATCCTCAGTCATCTTCTCGTCAGCGAAGATGCCGGCTTCTTCTAATAAAGTATCGAGTCGCAGACGAGCGTGACATTTGCGGCATTCGGTCAGCGGATCGGAAAAACCTTTGACGTGTCCTGATGCCTCCCAGATTTTCGGACTCATGAAGATGGCCGAATCCAATCCGACGATATCATCGCGCAATTGCGTCATCGCCTTCCACCATTCCTTCTTGATGTTATTCGCCAGCTCGACGCCATAAGGGCCGAAATCATAAACTGCCGCGAAGCCGTCATAAATCTCCGAAGACGGGAAGACGAATCCGCGCCGCTTGCAGAGAGAGATTATCTTATCCATTGAATTATCAGCCGCATTTTTCTTCATATATTTTCAATCTTTATTTTTATGCTATACCCGCCTTCTACATCTCCTCTAAGGCTTTAAGCCCTAGAATATCAAAACCGTTATGCAGTATCTGCGCCAAAGCTTTAATCAGGGCTAAACGCGCTTTCCTAGTCTTTGACTCCGCTTTCAGGATATTGATCTCATGATAATAATCACTGAAAAGCTGGACCAGTTCAAACAGATATTTAGCGACTTCGCTCGGATTATACTTAGCTCCGGCCGCGGCGACTATTTCGGGATATTTAGCCATCTTCATTAATAATTCTTTCTCTTTCGCCTCTTTCAGGCAGCTTAGGTCGGCCGCGCCGAAATGGAAACCTTCCTTGCGAATGATACTCTTCAATCTAGCATAACCGTATTGCAAATAACAAGCCGTATAACCGTCAAAGCGCGCCGCCTCTTCTATATTGAAGGTAATGATCTTATCAGCGCTGACTTTAAGCATTTCGAACTTGATAGTCGCGATAGTCAGAGCTAGGGCGACTTCCTTGATTCGTCCAGCTGTCCAATCCTGGTGACGAGAAGCGGTTTCTTCTGATAATTTAGCCAGAAGCTTATCGCGCAATTCCTTATAGGTGATAACGTTGCCGGTGCGCGAAGACATCATGCCTTCGGGCAGAGTCACGAAGTCATAGGTCAGGTGGACTAAGGGCTGCTCGTAGCCCATGAGCTCGATGATCTTGAAAAGCTGCTTAAAATAAAGGCTCTGGCGAACATCAACGACATAGATAGAGCGCGACAGTTCATATCTCTTGAATTTTTCTGAAGCTAGGCTCAAATCAGCCACCGGATAAAGCGCTGTTCCATCCGAACGGATTATCGGCAGGACGCCGAGATCATATTTTTCCAGATCAGCGATCAGGGCGCCTTCGCTTACGCGTAAGATTCCTTTACCTTTCAGATCCTCAACCAGTTTCAAGCCGTTAGCGATGACGGCGCTCTCATAGAACGTCTCCTCGAACCTGACTCCCAGCTCCTTATATATGGAAGAGAAATAATCTAAGCTCCACTGGCGCGTTTCCTGCCACAATTCATAATCAGCGCCCGAACGGCTTTCGATCTCTTTCATGATCTGGCCGACTTCGGCCTTGCCTTTAGCGTCGTCGGCTAAAAGCTGGCTCGCTTCGGCATAGCATTTTCCTAACAGATAGCCTTTATCCTCTCGGCTCTCCCGATATTGCGGATTTCTCCGCCAATTCCAGATTGTCTTAGCGACATGGATGCCAAAATCATTAATATAGGATACCGGGATGGACGCGTAGCCGTTGACGGCGAGCAGATGATTAACAGCGTCGCCATAAGAGATGTTGCGCAGATGTCCGACATGATACTCCTTATGGGTATTGCCATTAGAATATTCTATCATGACCTTCTGGCTTTGGCCGCTCTTGTTCGATCCGTAAGCGGACTTCGCCTTCCTCGCCGCTCCGATGACTGCAGCGGCTAGATATTCCGGAGAAATGGAAAAATTAAGATAGGGCCCAGCGGCCTTGATATCTGTGAAATATTCCTGGAGCTCCTTATTCTCTTTCAGTTTGGCTGCCCAAGCGGCTGCAAATTCAGCCGGATTCTGTTGGGTCTTTTTGGCCGATTCAAAACAAGCCAGACTCAAATCTCCCAGCTCGGATTTCGGCGGATAAGAAAAATTCGCTCTTTCTAGATCAAGGGCGGCGGCTATTTTCGATTTTAGGCCTTCCAATATATATATATTCATAAGCGTCCGCTCACGGCTTTATAGAATTATCCTGATAAAGGTGAATTTCCCTTTTTGGATAATGACTGAATCTGCTTCGCTTTCAAGATTTATCGCCTGTTTCACATCCTTGATGACCATCATGTCGCCGCCATTATCCTGGCCGCTCTTCTCCGGCTTGATCTTGATCGCCCCCTCCTCGATCTTCTGGCGCGCCTCGGTCTTGCTCTTAACCAGCTTAGTTTCTACCAGCAGGTCGACGAGAGTACTCTGCTTCTTAGCGGCCTTATGAGTCGGGATCTCGGTCGGTATCTCCTTTTTTTGGATAGTATTTATGAAATTCTCTTGCGCTTTTTCCGCCGCCTCCTGGCCGCGATTAATCCTAGTGATCTCTAGAGCGAGCTGCATCTTGAAATCACGCGGATTCTTTTTACCGGCTTTCAGATCAGAATCAATCTTCTTGATGTCATCCAAAGGAATATTGGTACATAATTCAAAAGCGGAAACAATGGTGCCGTCCGGCCAAGACATGACCTTGCCATATATATCATTGGCGGCTTCATCCAAAAAAACCACATTACCCTCGGTCTTGCCCATCTTCTTGCCGCTTTCATCAGCCAAGAGCTTCATGGTCAAGACTGATTTTTCTTTATTTTTCAGCGTCCGCAACAAGTCGCGGCCGCACATCATATTGAACATCTGGTCGTTCCCGCCGATTTCCAAATCGACATCCATGGCGACGCTGTCATAGGCCTGAGTCAGCGGATACATGAACTCGTGGAGGTAGATCGGCTTCTCCTCCTTCAGTCTTTCTTGGAACATGTCGCGCTGGATCATCTGCTGGACAGTAAAATTAGAAGCTAATTCTATCAGGTCGCGGAAGCCCAGCTTATCATTCCATTCGCTGTTATACATTATCTTAGCCGGATTTTCTCCATCGAATTTCAAGTAAGGAGCGGCCTGTTCCTTATAATGAGTGGCGTTAGCGAGCACTTCTTCGCGCGTTAATTTCTTGCGCGCCGCCTTCTTATCAGTCGGATCGCCGATAATTCCGGTAAAATCGCCGATCAAAAAAATAACCTCGTGGCCTAAAGCCTGAAATTGTCCTAATTTATTGATAGAGATGGCATTGCCGATATGCAAAGAAGAAGCGGTCGGATCATAACCGCAATAAAGGCGTATCCTATCGCCGCTTAACAGCTTCTTCTCCAAATTCTCATAACTCGGATAGATCTTCTCTACCCCCCTAGTCAATAATTCTTTTACGAGCTTCTTGTCGGTGATAACATGCGACATATATAGATGTTAATTCTTGGTATTAATTAAGGAATTATGTTATAATGGTATCAGACTTTTTTAAATTTTTCAATTAATTTATAAACTTATGTTTTCGTACAGAACCCTTTTAAAACAAGCCTGGGCGACCACTTGGGAACACAAATACCTGTGGTTTCTAGGGCTATTCGCCTCGCTGGTAGCTGGCAGCGGCTCTTGGGAGTATCAGGTCGTCACCCAGAATCTCGGCCAGAACCCGATTGAGGGCTCTTATATGAGAATGGGCAGCATCCTAGCCATCGGCGATGTCTTAAAAAATTTCTTCCTCGGATTAGCCAGCGTCTTCCGCAATGATTTCTGGACTATTTTGAATATTTTTTCCATCTTGCTCATCACCGCTGTCCTCTTGATATTCTTCATCTGGATGGCCGTCAGTTCCCAGGCAGCCCTAGTCGGCAGCCTGAAAAAGCTGCTGACTGCCAAGAAAAAGCCAGAAGGACTGAGTATACGCGCCAGCCTGAGCGAGGGCCATCGTTATTTCTGGCCGGTCCTCGGCTTGAATATCTTAGTGAAGATCCTGATCTATTTCGCTTTCTTCCTAGTCGGCCTGCCGCTTCTCTTGATGACTATCAGCGACTCCTCCGCTTTATTCGCTGTCTATATCATTATCTTCGTCATCTTCATCCCGCTGGCTATGAGCTTATCGCTCCTCATCAAATACGCCATCGCTTACAAGGTTATCGAGAATAAATCTTTTGTCGCTTCTTTAGAGCATGGCACGAGATTATTCAAGAATAACTGGCTCATCAGTCTAGAGATGGCCATAATCCTGTTCTTGATAAATTTCCTCTTCAGCGGCTTAGCCCTCGTAGTCTTCGCTCTATTCCTCTTGCCGTTATTCTTACTCAGCCTGATGTTCAACCTCTACTGGCTGATGATCCTGATACTCTTCATCGCAATAGCTCTAGTTGTCATCTTGGGATCCGTCCTGACGACTTTTCAGACCGCTTCCTGGACTAACTTATTCTTGCATCTGAAAGAAAAGGGCGGCGTCGCCAAGCTAGAACGCCTCTTCAAGCGCTAAGCTAGAAAGCGTTTTCCGGAAATAATCGCATCCATCAAAATCTATGAGTGATCTCGCTTCTATTGAAAATCTGATCAATCCGACCGATGACGAAGAAAGCGTCGCCGGTCGTTTTGCTAAAAAGCAGGGAGAAATAAAAGAGAAAGAGATTGAAAAGGAGACCAAGCAGGCGGCAGCCCAGCTCGGGCTCGATTATGTCAATCTGACCGGCTTCCCGATCAGCCCCGAAGCCCTCGCCCTGATCCAAGAAGAAAGAGCCAAGGAGATTGGCGCTATCTGCTTTTACTATGACGGCAAGAATATCCGTCTCGGCTGCGTCAGCCCGACGACCGAAGTGAAAGAAGAGCTGGCTCATCTCGGCGACCAGTATTTTGCGACCACTAAACTGTATCTCATTTCCGCAACCAGCCTAGCTATCGGGCTCGACGCTTATAAATCCCTGCCGAAAACTAAAAAATATGAGAGCGGCGTCGAGATAACCGAAGAGAATCTAGAAAAATTCAAAGAAGCTATCAGCAGCTACAAGAGCTTGAACGAAAAGATAAACGAAGTGAATATCACCGATATCATCACGCTCATATTGGCGACCGCCTTGAAAGTCGGCGGCAGCGACGTCCATATCGAAGCCGAGGAGCATGGCGTCGCTATCAGAATCAGAATCGACGGCGTCCTTCAAGAAGCGGCGATAATCAGCCGGGAAAAATGGGATAAGATCATCGCTCGCTTGAAGATACTTTCCCGCGTCAAGATCAATATCGAGAACAAGCCTCAAGACGGACGCTATACTATCTATCTATCTAACAAGAAGATAGACGTCCGCTGTTCTTTCTTGCCGACCGCGCATGGCGAAAGCGTCGTGATGCGTCTTCTCGATTCGACCGCGACGGCTCTCGAATTCGAGAGCCTAGGCATCCGTCCGGAAATTATGCCCTTGCTCCTGAGAGAGATCGCTAAGCCGAACGGATTGATAGCGACTGTCGGTCCGACTGGCAGCGGCAAAACCACAACCCTGTATGCCGCCCTCAACAAATTGAACCAGCCGGGCACTAAGATAATCACGCTCGAAGATCCGGTCGAATATCAGCTAGAAGGAATAAACCAGAGCCAGGTCGATGAAAAGCGCGGTTATACTTTTTCTGACGGCCTGCGCTCCATCTTGCGCCAAGATCCTAATATCGTCATGGTCGGAGAAATCCGCGATCTCGAAACGGCGGAAATCGCCGTCCAAGCGTCTCTTACCGGACATCTCGTCCTGACCACCATGCATACCAACGACGCTGCTAGTTCCATCCCCCGCTTCATTGATATCGGCGTCAAACCCTATTTCCTGGCTCCAGCCATCAATGTCATCATCGGCCAGCGCCTAGTCCGTAAACTCTGTCCACATTGCCGCGTCGAACACATCATGGAAAGCGCTGAAACCGAGCAGGTCAATAAGATATTGGCAGTGCTATCTCCTAAAGCCGGCGTCAGCGTCCCAGCGACCCTGCCCAAGATATACAAGGCCGGACCGGGTTGTAGCGAATGCAACTTCATCGGCTATAAGGGCCGATCCGGCATTTACGAGATCTTCACGATGAACGACCGCATCAAGCAATTGACTATTGATCAGGCACCATCCTTTAAGATCTTGCAGCAAGCGATCGAAGACGGCATGATTACCATGCTCCAAGATGGCATCCTAAAAACCTTGGATGGCATAACTTCTGTCGAGGAAGTTTATCGCGTCATCGGCGATTTCGGCTATATCGACGAACTCTATGATGTCGTCATCTCGCAGACTATCGGCCGCGGCGTAAAGGTCAAGCCGGAAGAATTCCAGAGAGCGGAAGAATTGAGCCATAATATCAGCGGCATTTCCCAGGCAGTCAAAGAAATCCCGACCGGAGAACTGATTAACCTGATCATGGCGCTCGGTTCTATCAGCGATGCCGGCGATATCCATATCGAACCGACAGAGCATGACGTCAAGGTCAGATTCCGCATCGACGGCGTCATGCATGATATTCTCAATCTCCCAAAGACCAGCTACCTCCCGCTCTTATCGGAAGTAAAGATCCTGGCTGGCGCTCCGACGAATATCCGTCGCGCTACTTTCGACGGCCGCTTTGCTATTTATCTGCCCGACAATAAGATCGACTGCCGCTTATCCATAATTTCCGGAGGCTATGGCGAAACTATCGTTATCCGCCTGCTCTCGACTTCAGCGTCCAATCTCGACATGAATAAGCTCGGCATAACTTCCGTCGCTTATGATTCCCTACAGGAAGCGATGAAAAAGACTCGCGGCATCATCATCACCACCGGTCCGACCGGCAGCGGCAAGACTACAACCCTATATAGCATCTTGAATAAACTAAATAAGCCGGACGTCAAGATAATCACAGTCGAGGATCCAATCGAATACCAGCTTGCCGGCGTCATGCAGACCCAGATCGATGAGGAGCGCGGCTATACTTTCGTCTCCGCGATGCGCTCTCTCTTGCGCCAGAATCCGAACATCATGATGATCGGAGAAATCCGCGATAATGAGACCGCCAAGATCGCCATTGAGGCTTCTATGACCGGCCACTTGGTCTTATCAACCATCCACGCTAATTCAGCGGCTGGCGCTATATCCCGCTTCGTCGGGCTTGGCGTCGACCGTCAGACTCTGGCTAATTCAATCGAATTCACTATCGGCCAACGCCTAGTCCGAAAACTCTGCCCTTACTGCAAGAAGACCGTCGATCTGAAACCTGAAGAGATGCAGCGCGTCCAAGGCATATTAGCTTCTATCAAGAACCCCAAAGTCGTCATCCCTTCCAGCCTGGTCTTCTATACCGGAGTCGGCTGTCCTAAATGCGGCCAGATAGGCTATAAGGGGCGTCTCGGCTTATACGAGACTATCGCCATGATTCCGACCATTCAGAAGATGATCCAAAGCGAGAACGTCACTGATACCGACATTGAGAAGGCCGCGATTGATAACGGCATGGTGACCATGCTCCAAGATGGCGTCCTCAAAGCACTAAACGGCGACACTAGCCTTGATGAAGTGTTCCGAGTAGTATAGCCAAAATTCATCTTCATAATTTAACTCCAAACATATGATTAATAAAGAATTCTTAGAGCAGCTCAGAAAAGATTACCAAGCTAACGAATCAGAGAGGCGCCAGATCATCAGCGCTTCCAATAATATCCTCTTCGAAGCCAAGAAGACTATCTTCGCCCTGCAGCGCCAAGATTTCAAGACGGCAGCAGCTAAGCTGGAGGAGAACGAAAAAAATCTTAAGAATCTGGCGACGCGCTTCGGCCAAGACAGGTTGAACAAGGAAGGCGCTTATAAGGCCGCGGCCGAAGAATATCTAGAAGGAAAGACTTTCTATACTGTAATAAAGAATAAGAAGATCGAAGCTACGCCAGGATTGCAGCTGGATTATGAGGGCTATCTCGGCGGCATCTGCGACTTGATTGGAGAATTAGTCCGTTATGCCACTAACCAGGCAGCCGCTGGCAAATTTGCCGAAGTCGCGAAAATCAAGAAAGGCGCCGAAGATATCATGGCCCAGCTCATCGATTTCGATATGACCGGATACCTGCGAACCAAATACGATCAAGCGCGCGGCCATCTCCGAAAATTAGAGCAGATGGCTTACGAGATCAAGTTGCGCGGAAAAAAATAATTAAGACCTGCCTATGCTGATTGCCGTCATTTCCGACATCCATGACAATATCGCTAACCTGGAGAAATGCCTGAGATGGTGCTCCGGGCACGGAGTCGAGAAAATCATCGCTTGCGGCGATATGACCAATATAGAAACTATAAATTATCTCGCCGCTAATTTTTCCGGCGAGATTTTTTTAGTCGCCGGAAACATGGAGCTCTATGAAGAAAAAGAATTGAGCCGGTATAAGAATATCCGGTATAGCGGCGCCATCGGCTTAAGAGAGTTAGGCGGACTCTCTATCGGCTTCTGCCACGAACCAGAAAAGACGAAGCGGGTCTTCAAGCTGGCGGCCGCGGCGCCTGACTTCATTTTTTACGGACATACTCACAAGCCCTGGCTCGAACATGACGGCGACACTATCATAGCCAATCCCGGGAATGTTGCCGGAGTCTTCCATCAAGCGACTTTCGCTATCCTGGATACGGCCACGAAAAAATTAGATTTGAAGATTATCGCTGATTTAAAATAACCTCGACGTATGATTGATAAAAAGCCATCCTCGCGAATGGCTTTTTTATATTCAATTGATTTAAAAAAAGACCCTGGCTCCATAAACGTTATGTTTATAAACCAAGGTCCAAGAATAAAATTCAACAATCAAAAAACAAAGAGCTAAAACCCAAAATCAACTTGCGAGGACGGCAGGAGCATCGGAGGCGCAGCCATCACTAAAGCAGCCATAGCCCCAGCACCATCTGGAACCATCCCAGTGGAGGCAACGAACATAAAGGTTGCCAAAGGAGTCGCAATAAATCGTACCCCAGAAGAAAATATGTTTTCCTTTCCATTCTTCTGGAATAAGTTCTGGACGCGCTAATAAGTAATCAAGAACATTGGCGTTCATTACCGGTTTACCCGCCAGATCTTTGCGTAAATCATGTCCACTGATAATTCCTTCTTTCTGCTTTTCAGACAGATACAAAGAAATTTTTGCGGAATCAAATTCGAAAAGTCCGCTTGTTTTGTGTTCGTCGACTGACCAGCCGCCAGGAATAAAAGGAGCGGCATCGCTATCGATAAGGTGCTCTAGTATCCTAATTTCTGCTTGGCCATTAGTAACTCGCAAATAATCAACGGCCTTCCCCTCAATAATTATTTTTTGCATCCCCTCTAACGATGATTCGTAAGAGATAGTTCCCTCGTTTACCCGACGAATAATTTCATTGGTTTTACGATACAATTTACCGATTTGTTCATCGGTAAGTTTTTTGTTGTCGCTAACAGAATTTTCCGTTGTATTCATGACAATAATATTTTTAATATACTGTTCTCAAATCATTGTTGATTTTGCCACAGCAGGAAGGAGTCTAATTAATAAACCTCTTTCTGCTGCAGCAAATCTTTTATTCTTTATTTTAAAGACCTTTATTTATCAAATAAAATCATTTTTATTATGAAATGTCAATAATATAAACAAAAATAGGCTAAAATTGGCCTATTTTTATTAATATTATCTTAAACTTTAATCTAAATCACGCTTTTCAGATATTTCCCCGTATAGCTCTTAGCGATCTTGGCGATTTCCGGCGGAGTGCCCGCTCCGACAAGATAACCGCCAGCATCGCCGCCATCCGGGCCCATGTCGATGATCCAATCGACTGATTTGATCACGTCGAGATTATGTTCGATGATGAGGACGGTATTGCCCTGATCAACCAACAGATTAAGAACTTTCAATAAGCGATCGATATCGGCGAAATGCAATCCGGTCGTCGGTTCATCCAATATATATAAAGTCTTGCCGGTCGCGCGACGTGATAATTCCGTCGCTAGCTTGATGCGTTGCGCTTCGCCGCCGGAAAAAGTCGTAGCGCTCTGCCCGAGCTTGATATAGCCTAAACCGACTTCATCTAAAGTCTTCAATTTCTGACTGATAGCGGAATGATCTCGGAAGAATTCTTTCGCTTCCTCAATAGTCATTTCCAAAATCTCATAGATATTCTTGCCCTTATATAAGACCTCGAGAACTTTCGGCTGGAATTTTTTGCCGCCGCAGACGTCGCAAGTCAGATAGACATCGGAAAGGAATTGCATCTCTACCTTGATCACGCCGTCACCGGAACAGTTCTCGCAGCGGCCGCCCGGAACATTGAAAGAGAAATGGCCGGCGCTAAGGCCTTTGACGCGCGCTTCGGGCAAATCAGCAAAAAGATCGCGAATATAGGTGAACAAGCCGGTATAGGTCGCCGGATTAGACCGAGGCGTCCGGCCGATAGGCGACTGGTCGATGTCGATGACCTTGTCTATGGATTCTAGCCCGCTTAAAGCTTTATGCGCTCCTGGCTCGGTCTTAGCGCGATAAAATTTCTTGGTCAAAGCATTGGCCAAGATATCATTCATCAAGGTAGACTTGCCGCTGCCGGAAACGCCGGTAATCGCCACGAGCTTGCCGAGAGGAATCTCAATATCGACGTTCTTCAGGTTATGCTCGGTCGCGCCGATGATCTTGATAGATTTCCCATTTCCCTTCCTGAACATCTTCGGCATTTTAATCTCTTTGCGCCCGGATAAATAAGCTCCGGTCAGAGACGGCGCGCAAGCCTTGATGTCTTCCGGCTTGCCGGCGAACAGGACGTTGCCGCCGAAATCTCCAGCTCCGGGGCCGATATCTATGAGCCAATCAGCTGCCACCATGGTCGAAGCGTCATGCTCGACGACAATAACAGTATTGCCGTTATCGCGCAGCTCTTTAAGCGTATTGATAAGCTTATCGTTATCGCGCTGGTGCAATCCGATAGAGGGTTCATCCAAAACATATAAGACTCCGCTCAGCGTCGAGCCGACCTGAGAAGCCAAGCGGATGCGCTGCGCTTCGCCGCCAGAAAGAGTCGAAGCGGCGCGGCTCAAAGTCAGATAATCAAGCCCGACATTCGCCAAGAATTCCAGATTCTTAATCATCTCTTTAATGATCGGCTCGGCAATCTTCGCGCCGCCGTTTAAAGTCGCGGGGCTCTTCAGCCAATTACCCAGAAGCTCGACTAGAGATTTGATACTCTTATCGGTCACCTCGATTATCGAAAGATTATTTATCTTGACGAGCAAGGATTCCGGCTTCAAGCGCGCGCCTTGGCAGGCCGGACATAAGGCCGTGCGCATGACCTTCTCGATTTCCTGCTTGACGAAGCTGGATTTAGTCTCTTGGTATTTCTCTTCTAAAGCGGCCAACAGGCCATTGAAATTATTATCACCTTTAAGTATCAAATTCTTATGGGCCGGATCAAGGTCTTTTATCGCCGGACGCAAGCTGAAGTCGTGGCGCTCTGCCAAGGCTTCTAGATCGCCGAGCAAGCCGCTGACGCTGAGATTAGCGTGCGACAAGGGCTTGATCGCTCCTTCGAGGATGCTCAGATTATTATTGAAGACGAGTTCCGGATCGATTTCTGATTTCGTTCCCAAGCCGCCGCAGACCAAGCAGGCGCCATGGCCGGAATTAAAAGAAAAATCACGCGGCTCTAATTCTTGGCGGCGATAATCGCACTCTGGGCAAGAAAAATATCTTTCCATCCGCGCTGATTTTATCTCCCGGCCGCGGACGGTCTTAGCGGTCTTCTTCTCTTCAGCCGCTTTCTTTAATTTCACTTGGCAATGAGGGCAATAAGGCTGGCCGGCGCGGGCATAAAGCAAGCGCAGATAATCATAGATCTCGGTAATCGTCCCGACAGTCGAGCGCGGGTTATGCCCGACGGTGCGCTGATCAATAGAGATAGCCGGGGACAAGCCCTCAATCAAATCTACGTCCGGCTTATCCATTAGGCCGACGAATTGGCGCGCGTAAGAAGATAAGGATTCGACATAGCGGCGCTGCCCTTCCGCATAGATAGTATCGAAAGCTAGCGAGGATTTTCCCGAACCGGATAAGCCGGTGATGACTACGAGCTGATCGCGCGGAATATCCAGATTGATATTCTTGAGATTATTGGTTCGCGCCCCTCTTATCTTGATTAGATTCTCGGCCATGTGATTCAAGGATATTAAAAAATTAATAGGTTCATTATAGCCGAAAGGACCAAAAAAAACAAGCCTGTCGCGGAACGCTCAGGCTTGAGGGAAAATATTAGAATATCGGATAGAAGATCTTAAGTATCGCTATCAGGATGCGGTCGCGCCGCTTGATCTTTTTGCCGGCAGCCTCGAAAGGAACCGATTCCTTCTTCCAGTGCTCGATGATCTTCTCCATATCGGCGACCAGCTGCTTCTGCTGGAAGAAGACGCCGGCCTCGATATTCCAATTAAAGGACAAGACATCCATATTCTGAGAACCGATTACGCCCTCGACGCCGTCGATCAGCATTATCTTGGCGTGATTCATGACTGGCAAAAGATAGAACTTGACGCCATAGGCCGCCATCCGGCAAGAATTCAGATAATTCACCTTATTCAGGGGCTTGACGTCAGTATCATCCGGTATAAGTATCTCTACTCTGACGCCGCGGCGACAGGCGTCATCTAAGAGAGCGAGCATCCAGCGCGGCGGCAGGAGATAGGGGGTGACCATCTGGATAGATTCTTTCGCACCGACGATCTTCTTCTTATAATATTCATTGAGATGATAACCGCCGAGAGTAATATCAAAATTATCGGTTATCCAGGATTTTATCTTCTGGACGAGCGGCAAGCGGCTATATTTCAGGATAGATTCTTTCTTACCGCCAGTCATTTCATAGGCATAAGCGAATGATTTTAGAAGCGGCTTGATGATCTTGCCCTGGAGCTTGATCTGCAGGTCGCGCCAATTTCGCGTCTTCTCCTCGATATTGACGCCGCCGATGAGAGCAATCTTATTATCGATGATAACTATCTTACGGTGCGTGTGTCGGAACCAATGGGAAAAATAAATGAATTCTACGCCAACCGCACGCATCTCCGCAATCGCCTCCGGTTTCAGGGAATTACTGCCATAAGCGTCGGCAATAATTACGACCTCGACGCCGGCTAGCGCCTTCTCTTTCAAGAGTTTAAGAAAATTATGAGTTGATTGCGTATCACCCAGAAAGATATACATCTCTATATAGATGGACTTCTGCGCGGACGCCATTGCCCTGAACATAGCGTCCCAGGCTTTATGCGAAGTTGTATATAATCTGTATCTCATAAAGTCCTAGGCGGCTAATAATTTCCTAATCTTGGGGATAGCCCTATTCGTCGCCTGTTCGCCGATCCGAATAAGGCTGTCGACATTGGCTTTAGTAAAATATTTTTGGAACCCCTGTTCCTTGACGATAGCTGAAGCATCCGGCTCGATGACTATGTCGGCTAATTTGATATCAGCTTTAGCTAGATTATGAAGAACGATACGCGTACTTCTCAATATGACTGTTGGCATCGTGAATTTCCTATCCACAAACTCATTCTTATGATACAGGTTAACGCCGATAACGATATCCGCGCCCATGTCACGAACTAGATTGCAGGGCACCGGATTGCTAAGCCCGCCATCAACGCACAATGTCCCCTTATGCGGCAATGGTTTGAAGACGAGCGGCACGGAAATACTGGCGCGAACCGCCCGAGCGACATCGCCAGTCCTAAAAATATAAGGCTGTCCGCTGACGAGATCGGTCGCGACCACGCTGAGCGGTATCTTCAATTCTGAAAAATTATGATGCCTCAAGCTTTTTTCTAAAACGCCGTTGACTTTGTCGCCGCCGATAAAGCCGCCCGTCAGGCTGAAATCAAAGAACATCGGCAAGTTATCGACCGGATTCGCAGCCAATTCAGCCTCCATTTTCTTAACATCTTGAGAGACGGCATAATAAGCCGCTACCCAAGCGCCGATGCTGGCTCCGCTCAAATAATCAATCGGAATGCCATGCTTGATCAAGGATCTGAGCACGCCGATATGGGCAAAGCCGCGAAAAGCGCCGGAGCCTAGAGCTAAGCCGACTGTCTTGCGATTTTTTATCTTATTTTTCATAGGAAGTGTATTTATTAAGCAATTATAGCATTAAAATCCGGAATTAAGAAACGGATTGCGCCTTGCTTCCCCGCGCCGATAGAGCTATCATATTAGTACTAAACAGCAAAATTATGTTTCATCTTCTTCAAATATCAGCCGACTGGCTCGTTTATCGCCTCTTCCAGATACAACCAGGCACGCACTTAGCAGATGCGCTCAATTTTTTCATTCTCGATATTTTAAAGATATTCCTCCTCCTATTTATAATCATCTTCGCTATCTCTTTCATCCGGACTTACCTGCCAGCGGAAAAAGTCCGGTCATTCTTAGCGAAGAAGCGTTTGCTGACTGGCCATATCTTGGCGGCCATGATCGGCATAATCACCCCCTTCTGTTCTTGCTCGGCCATTCCGCTCTTCTTAGGATTTGTCGAAGCTGGTATCCCTCTAGGCATCACCTTCTCTTTTCTGATTTCCTCGCCCATGATCAATGAAGTCGCTTTAGCCTTGCTATTTAGCTTATTCGGATGGAAAATCGCCGCCCTCTATGTCATCAGCGGCCTAGCTATCTCCATAATTTCCGGACTCATAATCGGCCGCCTAAAAGTAGAAAGTCTAGTCGCCGATTTTGTCTGGAAAAATAAATCTAAGAATGATGTTTATAGCCAGCCAAAACTAAATGGGAAAGATCGCCTCGCTTATGCCAAAGACTATGCTTTAAATATCATCGGCCGGGTTTGGCCCTATATCATTATCGGCGTCGGACTCGGCGCTTGGATACACGGCTATGTACCGGCTGATTTCTTGGCGCAATATGCCGGAGCTGATAAATGGTATGCCGTGCCGCTGGCAGTGCTGATCGGCATCCCTCTTTATTCTAACGCGGCCGGAATCATCCCTCTTATCAGCGCCCTGACTGAAAAAGGCGTCGCTATCGGCACAACCCTAGCTTTCATGATGGCAGTCACCGCTTTGTCCTTGCCAGAATTCTTTATCCTAAAAAGAATCATGAAGACTAAACTGATCATCATCTTCGCTTCGATAGTCGGGGTTGGAATCATCTTTACCGGCTATTTATTCAATCTGGTCTTGAAATAGACAATATCATTGTGTTCTCATCATAATCTCAAAGACCCGGCGCAGGCCGGGTCTTTTGTATATTAATTATATTTAATGTTAGCTAAATTATTCTAGTAGGCAAATACCTGCTCTAGTTATTGACAAAAACTAGATTTATTGATACAATACTTTGATTATCTTCAATGATAATCTCATCCTTTAAAAACTAAAACATAAACCAAATAATCTGAAAATGAGAAAATTTATTTTTTCTTTGGTAATATTGACTATGTGCAGCGCCGCTGCTTTCAGTCAAGTTAAAGTGTCGAACGGCTTCGGCCAAACACTTAAAGTAACTATCAACGAGCAGACAGCTACTATCCCGAATAACGGGGTACAAGCTTTCTCGGCTACCGGATCAGCCGTGCTAATCAAATGTGAAACCGCTGATGGAACTATCAAATTTTCTGTCGCCAAGGCAGTACCTGCGAGCAATCTGATTATTATCAGCCCAGCTGACGGACAAACTTCACAAACTCTCAGAAATCCGTCCGGACAGATAAAACTGATCTACAAGGGTTCTATCTCTTTCAAAATCTTTTCCGTCCTGGGTCGAGGTTTGGAATTCTCCGCCTCTGACTCAGTGAACTACATTAACGATCCTAAAGGAGAGTTGGTGTTAGGTATCGGGATAAAGGAAGGAAATGGCGAAGATCAGTCGATATGGCCATATGCGGAAATCCGCAAAAGATTCTCCGCCCATGAAACTGTATGCCGCATATCAGACGCGGATATAAAGAGATTATCCAACAAGCCATTGAAAGGAAAGAATGCGCTAAAAATCATGTTGACAGCTCAGGAATACAAAATATACGTGAGCTCTCAACCAGAATCTATTTCCTTATCCTGCCCCAAGGGCAGCCGTGGCGGGATATCAAAGGGAAAGATAGAAACGCCTATCGGCCAATTCTATCTAAAAGCCTCATATACTGACCCTAAGGGCATGTTCCATCAGACCGTCTTCATACCTAAACATGTGACGTCAAGCGACAGTCATTTGGACATAAGCGAACAGGATCTGAAAAATGCCGTACAATTAGATTGGTAGAGAAAACCTTTACTTGGTAATCTTAGTTCTTACAAAAATGCGACCCGCAACACCATAATGTTGCGGGTCTTTTTTATCTTAGGCGTTTTAACATGGTCGTCTCCAGGGGCTGAAACCCCATTTTTTCGTAGAGTTTATAGACGGCTTTGTTTTGATTAAATACTCCTAGTGTAACTATTTTTGCCCCGTGTTCTTTAAAAAATCTCATCATTTGATTGTAAAGCTGTGTTCCAATTTTTTTGCCACGATATTTTTTACTGACGAACCAATCGTCTATGTGGCCGACTGGAGATATCGTTTTTTCTTTATCGGTTCTTATCTCGCCAGAGATATAGGCTAATAGTTTATGGTTTTCTTCAAAGACAAAAATTACTCTTTTCGTGGATTTATTGTAACAATCTTTTTTTGCTCCTTTAGAAATCAAGGTGCTGACATCTTTATACTTCATGTAATCTGATTGCACGCCTTTAAACACCCACTTGGCATTATAGTCTACCATAAACTCCTTAATCAGCTTAACCATTTCAGTATAGTCCGCTCTTTGTATTCTGCGAATCATATAGTTAGTTAGTTATTTATCTAGTCGCTCTAAAGGTTGTTATATTAAATATTATAGCCCAATACGCTTAATTATTGTATCAATAGGCTAAAAAACCTACCATAATCCGCGTGTTTTAGAAGAAATTGACGAGAGTTTTTAGATGATTTTAATTTTATTGACTTTTTTTGAGGCTAGATTTATAATTTTATTAGGAAGGAAGAATACAATAGTGATTTCCGCCAAGTGGCTTCGCCCCCAAGGAAACAGGCCAAATCCACTAGATAAAAAGTTTCGTACTTTATAACTAGCCGAGGTTATAGGATTGTCTAAAAAGATAGTTTCTGGAGAGACTGACAACACCTGCAAGATTCATACTTTATGGGCCTCAGCATTGAGCCCAACGCCTAAACCTTCCTACAAGAACTTCAGCACAAACTAACTTGGACAGAGGTTCACAAACTAAAGCCCTATTCTCCGGAAGGGCTTTTTTCTTAATAAAAAGAGTTTGTTAATTAACAAACTCTTTTTTACGTAGTCTTAAAGTCTGATATTTCTCAAAATTTTAATCAGATTATTGGAGAAATTGAGAAGTGGGCAGAAATTTTGAAAAATTAAAAATCAGTTATAATATCATCAAATTCTCTAAATTTTCTTATTTTTTCCAAAGCCCTAGATTCTATTTGACGTATTCTTTGTCCACTAACCTCAAATTCTTGTCCAACCTCATTTAAGGTATGGGGCACACCGTCAATTAAACCGAATCTCATTTCTAAAATTTTTTGTTCTCTTGGTGACAATTTTGATATAACAGCTCTAGTATAATCTTTTATTTGCCCCAAATGTTGGCTTCTTCTAATAAGAGCCTCCTCCATAATATTTGCCTTTTCTGTTTTGATTACTTTCTTTTTTATAACTTCTTTTTTAGAAAAAACATTAATAAATTCACCTATTGTTAAAAGAATCTTAATTTTTTTTCTCGATATTGCTTTCCACTCTTTTAATAAAAGTGAGTTTAATTTTATTTCTCCATACAATTCTTCGGTATAGTCAGCGTCACAAGAAATTATTACAATATTATCTTTAGGCCTTTTATTTATATTTAATAAAATTAAAGATTCCCAATTAATAGCATCCCCGAAAGAGTCATTTCTTTCTTTCTTTTTCCTGGGTGGATTACCTTTTAAAAATCTCCTTTCGGCTTTTTTTAATATTTCCTCAGTTTCTTCAATTAAATGGGATTTTTTAAATAATTTTTCTATATTATTTTCTCTTTCTTTAAATATCAGCCTTTCTTTTTTAATATTCTTTTTTTGGTTAGCAATATTCCTTTCAAATTGACTTTTTATCTTTTTAAATTCAGCAGTAAAAGATTTTAAAGTAGTGTATTTTATAGAACTTAGATCTAAGTCTTTTTTAGACGTAATTTGCTTTATTTTTTCATTTTTAATAAATGTGTAATTTCTAAAATACTCATCTATGACTTGTTGGGTTATTATGGATGAGACATTTTTTTCTTCTACTAATTTCAAAAGTTTAGGGAAAGCCTCTGAATCGGCCGTCCCACTAAGATAGTTTAGATATATATTGGAATCAAGAAAAACTTGCATTTATATAGTATATCATAATCAGTGCAAAATATAAATTGACTTTTTAACCATTTTTTGGTAAATTTTAAGTACAATTGATAGACCTAAACCTTAATTTATTGAGGCATGGTTTAAGCCCTAGATAGCAGAGATGGTCTTCTGACCGGTTTTCGCTATCTAGGCGCATATCCGAAAGGGTGTGTTAACCGTCTCGGGAGACCTTTTTTGATAATTTTGTATTTTATGAAAAAATATTTTTTGTTGGCGTTAGTTGGTTTTTTTATTTTTTTACCTAATGTAAGCAATGCTACAAGTGGGTCGTGCTCTTCCCATTTAGGTGTTAATTGCTCTTATGGGGCTGATTTGGATGGAAGCGTTGTGTGTAATGACGGATGGAAAGACAGCAGCGTCGGTTATTATACTACAGATGAGTGTTTCGATACCGGTAGTCAATGTAATTATCCCGTAGCTTCTTGTACGGAATATCAGTATTCAGCACTGCAAGTAGAGGCTCAGAGAGCTATTAGTAATGCTAAAGGGCTTATTGGACAAAGAGCTGGAGGCGTGCTTAGTAGTGCCAGTACTTCTTATGTTGCTGGTATTACTAACGACTACAATTTAAGACTGCAGGCGTGTAGAAATGCTATAAATTTATATTCTGAATTAAAAGACAAATATGATGAATGTGTGAGTGACGAGAAGTTGCAAAAACAGCAATCTGCCGATAATTTACAAAAGATTAATGACCTCGTTTATCAAGCGAAGTTAGATTCTTTAAATAAACAAAGCATTATTTTAAATAATAATTCCTGTATAGCTAATTACGGAAGTAATTCATATTATAACGAGGGACAGGATTCTTGCTCTTGTAACGATGGGTATATTATTTTTAATAATAAATGCACTAGCTACAATGAATATTGTCAGTTTCAGCAAGGGGAAAATTCATATGGCAATAAATATGGTTGTCATTGTTCTAATGGTTTTAAATTAGATAATGGAAAATGTGTAAAAGAAATTAGTATTAGTACTGTGTCTTATAAGGCAACTAGTAGTGATATTAAAATTGATACAAAACTATCTTCAAGGTTGAAGGGTAAAATATTATTACAAACAGAATCTCACGGTGAAGCGTGGTATATTAATCCTAAAGACGGAAAAAGATATTATATGGCTAATGGCGAGGAGGCGTATAATATTATGAGAAAATTTGGAATTGGTATTACAAATAGCAATTTAGAAAAAATACAGAAGAACAAAAATTTAGCCAAAAAACAAAGTGGTAAAATTTTACTAAAGGTTGAAGATAAGGGGCAAGCTTATTATATTGATTTTAATGGCGTAGCTCATTATTTAAAGGATGGAGCTGAGGCTTATAATGCTATGAGAAAATTAGGTCTTGGTGTAAAAAATTCTGATTTAAACAAAATTGAAATTGGCGAATAATTAAATAATTTTACCTCTTGATTCACCCCCTATTTTATGCTATAATGCCCTCATAGACTTATTAATAAACAATAATAAGGCAGGAAGATAAAACCTAGCTACGGCTAGTCAGATTACGTCCATGAATTTAAACACGCAGTCTTCAATATAATAACGAGCAAAGTCTAAATCTTTGCCAATTCAACTTAAAACACGAGCAATATATCCGGATATATGGCTTGTGTTTTTTGTTTGGCCGAGTGGCCGTCTTATCGGGGCTACTGCTAAGCCCCAGTAAGACGTCTCTAACTTCTTTTAGTGTCCCTTTGATGTAAACATAGTCCGGCTCGACCCCCGCTGTTTTTTTCTTCTTCGGCGGATCCCCCGTGGGGGAGCCGAAGAAGAAAAACAGGGGGCGACCGGTAGTGTTAATCAAGAACAAAAACTAGTGTGCCTATTAACTTGACTATAGGCACACTTAACGCCGTTAGCCTATGGATATCAAACCATTAGCTTATCGGCAAAAACTTATCAGATCAGGCGATTTGATAGAAGTGTATAACTACGAACAAGCGATTAGAATCAACCACAAACGGAAAAGAAGACAAAGCAAGAAAAAGCTCAAAGTGGCAGAGGCAAAAGAAAGCGAAGAGGAAAAAGAAAATAAAGAACATAATCGGTTTAAAAGAAATGAATTTTCGTTTCGCCGGACAAGAGCTAATATTGTCCGACTCGTTAATTCAAATCCCGAATTAAAAGTCTTCATTACTCTAACCTTTGACGACAAGAAATCAGACGACGGCTCGTTTACGGATATTACCAAGTGTAATTTAATCTTTTCTAACTTTATTAAAAGATTAAAACGACATTATCCGGATTTACGATATTTAGCCGTTCCCGAATTTCAAGGAGATTATTATTTCCACTCTAAGATTAAAAAGGAGTTCGGCGGAAATATTCATTATCACGTTTTGTCTAACTTACCCCATACGGCTAATAGCCTATTAGCTGATATCTGGAAATTCGGTTTCGTTAAGATTAATAACGTCCGCCACGTTTCTCGTGTTGGTTTATATGTCGCTAAGTATATCGGTAAAGAATTGTTTGACGGCCGACTAGCCGGCAAGAAAAAAATCTTTTATTCTCGCCAGTTAATAAAGCCCGAAGTCTTCATCGGGGTTAAGGCCAGAGAGTATTTTAACAGCTTAAAATCGCCTCCTGAATTATTGCTCGATAAGCAGTATCATTCCGAATATGTCGGAGAGGTTCGCTACCGCCTCTTTAAAAACGGTTAGCAGTCTTTGATTAAACCCTTTTAAAGTAAAACATATGTGCAACCAAAAACATGATAAGTATGGACAGTTTCCGGAAGAATCTCGGCTCGCATGCCTCGGATTATTCCGAAGAAGAGCTCACTCTCATGAGGCGTGATCTCTATCAACTGGCCTATCTCGCCTATAACTTCTATAAAAATAACATTTATAAGAAAACTAATAATATTGAATAAATACAAAAATATGATAGAATTACACTTGGACACAACTTATATAGCAGAGAGCCATTTTATTTTTACGTCCAAGCGACGAGATAAGTCGTTTTGATATAAAGAGAGCGGTGGCTGTACAACAAGGCTTTTGCTAAGTTGTGTCCAACAGTTTACCGCTCTCTTTTTATTTATTAACCTTTAATTCTATGCAAAAAGGAATTATTTATTACCGAGTTTCAACCGAAGACCAAGCCCAAAACGGGGTTAGTCTTGAGCAACAGAAAAAGGCCTGCCAAGAATATGCCCTTAATCATGATATTGAAATTGTTGAGATGTTCCACGATGATGGCCTGTCCGCTAAAACTGTAAACCGTAAAGGCCTACAGGAATTATTAAGTTATTGCTCCAAGAATTATAAAAATCTTGATTCCGTTATCGTCTATAAAATTGATAGACTATCAAGAAACGTAAAAGATTACGCTACTATTTTAATGGCCTTAGAAGAATTAAAAATTAAGTTTATCTCCGCCACGGAAACAGTCGATAAAACACCGAGCGGAAAACTAATCGGCACAATAATGGCCTCGTTCGCTCAATTCGATAATGATGTTAGAAGTGAAAGAGTATCGTCTTGTATGCTTGAAAAAATTAAGCAAGGCATTTGGTGCTATAAAGCTCCTCTCGGTTATCTAAACAAGCGTGATGAGCAAAATAGAGCCATTATAACGATAGACAGACCAAGAGCGGAGATTATTAAAATGGCCTTTGATAAATTCTCAACCGGAGCCTATCAAATGGAAGAAATACGGAAGTTAATGATCAAAGCCGGATTCAAATCGTGGAAAAATAAAGAATTAACTAGCCAAACTTTATTTAAGATATTAACCGAGAAATTCTATCTAGGAATAATGACCGTCAAAGGCCAAGAATATCAAGGCACTCACGAGCAAATAATTAACGAATCAATCTTCTATAAATGCCAAAAACAAATCAAAACTGGAAATAAAGGCGATAATATTTCTATTGCCAGAGTTAACGAATCTTTTCCGCTCCGACATTTTATTTTATGTCCTCATTGTGGCCGGCCATTGACCGCTCATTTTTCCAAAGGCAAAAGCGGAAAACTCTATCCGTTTTATAAATGTTATAACAAAGACTGCCACGGCTTAAAATGCATTTCCAAAGATAAACTAGAGGGAGAATTTCATGACTTTTTAAAAAGAATTACGCCGAGTGAAGTGGTTTTAAAAAACTATAAGAAAATATTGATAGACGTCTTTAATGAAAAAACGGGCGAGGAAAACAATAACTCAAATTTAACTAAAGAAAAATTAGCCGTTCTCCAAACGGAAAAAGCTAAACTGATTGAAATGAAGAAAAAAGATTTATTGGATGATGAGGATTTTAAAAACGAAATGGAAAAAGTAAAACAAAATATTTCAGAAACTCAGGCTACCGCTTGCGATCAGCCGTCTTATAACCGGAATATCTTCAAAGAAGTAGACAAAGTTTTTAAAGTCTTATCTTCTCTTGCTCCGGCTTATAAAAAAGCTAGTTATGAAGATAAACTAAAATATCAGAGTTTGATTTTTACGGAAAAACCCATTTTTGATTTTTCAGGAAATCGAACACCTAATCTTTCGCTAATTTTACAAAACAAAAGAGAACTAGCAAGTGCTAATTCTCCAATAGTAGTCCCTAGGGGAATCGAACCCCTGTTAACAGGATGAAAACCTGACGTCCTAACCACTAGACGAAGGGACCTCGAATATTAAATAAGATTAAGGATATTCCTTAATCGCAAGATTATTTTATATATTTTTTTAAATCTTGTCAATCTGATCCCATATTCCCTATTTTACCCGCAAAAGCTCTGATTTAATGCTATAATATAATCATGGATAAGAGAACTGAAAAGATCATAATCATCGTCTCTGTCGCTATTATTTCAGTATTAGCGATATTTTTCTTATTTCGCATAGCCGTTTCTCCGGCCGCTCCAGATACCTCAGGCAATATCATCTCTAATATATTTTCTTCCCCCTCGAAGCCCGGTGCCACTGATGGACAACAATTACCCTTAACGGAAATACGGCCCACTACTCTTATTTTCGGCGGCGACGTCATGCTCTCTCGCCATGTTAATGACAAGATAGAAAAGAATAAGGATTATTCCTGGCCGTTCCTTAAGATTGCTGATTTCTTAAGCGCCGCCGATCTGACAATTGTTAATCTGGAGTCTCCTTTCTTGGAATCTAAAAATTATTTCGTGCCGACCGGGTCGTTTATGTTCAAGGCCAATCCGGAAGCTACTGCTGGGCTTATAGAATCCGGCGTGGATCTCGCCGCTTTAGCTAATAACCATATCATGAATCAAGGCGCTAAGGGCTTAGCAAAGACGCAAGCAGTCTTATCCGAAGCCAAAATAGAGGCGATTGGCGCCGGAAATAACGAAGAAATAGCCCATAAAGCCAAAGTGTTTATCGTTAATAACGAAAGATTCGGTTTTCTAGACTATGCTTATCCAGAAGATGACTCGATCGCTACTAATAAGCGTCCTGGCATCGCTAGCATGAATATAGGTAAGATGGCAGATGATATCAAGAACCTAAAAAGCGAGGCTGACGTTATTATAGTCATGATGCATGCCGGCGAAGAATATACGACCGAGCCGAATAAGCAGCAGGTCGCTTTCGCTCATACAGCCATAGAGAACGGCGCCGATCTGGTTATCGGCCATCATCCGCATTGGCCGCAAGTATGGGAAACCTATCTAGGCAAGCCGATTATCTATTCTCTGGGCAACCTGATCTTTGATCAAATGTGGTCGCTGGAGACTAGCCAAGGATTGATCGCCAAACTAAGTTGGAAGAATAACAGCTGGGAAAAGATAGAGCTTATCCCCATAAAGATTCGGGATTACGGCCAAGCCGAAGTAATGGAGGACGGCCCGGAAAAAGAGGCCTTGCTCAAAAAACTTAATATTCCGGCAGACGGAGAGCTAAAACTGTTTACAACTGAAAAGAGATAAGCTAAAATTCAAAAGTCGGTTAATGATCGCGGCTTGGTGGCGAAGTGGTCTAACGCTACAGTTTGCAAAACTGTCATTCGTGGGTTCGACTCCCACCCAAGCCTCACTAAATAATATCCTACCCAGGATATTATTTTTTATTCACAAAATAACTCTAAAAACTGTGGATAACTTGTGTTTTATGTGTATAAACTATAATTTTAAGTCTAAAATAGCTTGGACTTAAAAAGATAAAATAGACATATTTTATTTAATATTAGACAAAACATCAAAAACATTGACTTTAAGTCCAAGATATTTGACCCCTATATTTAAAAGTGCTATAATAAATATAAGTTCATTAACTATCTTCATTTATCACGATCAGAGCTAACATGATCGATAAAAATTCTGAGCAAATCATAGTGCTAATAAAAAGCTATGAGATCTAATAAAAATCAAAAAAGAAATTTTTACTAAATCTTATTAAAAATTAGCAAAAATAATTAAAATAAAAACAAATTTGCTAGAAGATGGTAATAACATGCACTTTAAGTTAGCAAAGAGCCAAAATCCTCGATCAAAAACAATCCAAAAATGGATTATCAAATTGGGGATGAGACTCAGATACGGCCTAGTATTTATATTCATTTTTTTATATAAAGAGGGGCCCATCTGGGTCTCTTTTTTTTCAAAAATATAGGCTCTATTTGGCAAAAGACAAAATTATCGCTATACTCGAAAACATATATAACTATTATGGCTTTATCAATCGGAATCGTCGGCCTGCCGAATGTCGGCAAGTCCACTTTATTCAATATCTTAACTAAAAAGGGTGTAGAAGCGGCTAATTACCCTTTCTGCACCATTGATCCCAACGTCGGAGTCGTCAAAGTCCCTGATTTTCGCTTAGATAAGCTGGCGGCCGTTTCCAAGCCAGCTAAAGTCATTCCGACGACGATTGAATTCGTCGATATTGCCGGACTTGTTGCTGGCGCCTCTAAGGGTGAGGGTCTCGGAAATCAATTCTTGGCTCATATTAGAGAATGTGATGCTATCTGCGAGGTTGTCCGCGACTTCAAGGACGAAAACGTCATTCATGTGGAAGGGCGCGTCAATCCAGCCGAAGACAAAGAAACTATCAATACTGAGCTGATATTAGCCGATCTATCTACAATTGAAAAACGCCTGGACAAGAGCCGGCGCGAGGCCAAAAGCGGAGATAAGGAGATTATCGCCAATAACAAGATTCTAGAGAAGATATTTGAGCATCTGGCCGCTGGAAAAGCCGCCAGAGAATTAATCTTTGATGACGAAGAGATGGTTTTCGTTAAGACCCTGAATCTTTTGACTATCAAACCGATGATATATCTCCTGAATATTGACGAGGGCCATTCCGGAGATGTTCTTCCGGGCACTAAGGAAGCGGTCATTAAAGTCAATGTGAAGCTCGAAGAAGAAATCGCTAATCTCCCCGAAGAAGATCAGGCGGAATACATCAAAGAGCTTGGGTTAGAGCAAAGCGGCCTGGATAAGCTTATCAGGAGCGCCTATGATACTTTAGGTCTCGAAACCTTCTTTACGACTGGAGCGGACGAAACTAGAGCCTGGACCATCAAGAAAGGTACCAAAGCGCCGCAAGCAGCCGGCGTCATCCATACTGATTTCATCAAAGGATTTATTAGGGCCGAAGTCATCAATTGGGAAAAATTCGTCGAATGTGGCAGCGAGGCCAAGGCTAAAGAGCTCGGGCTTATCCGCACTGAAGGGAAAGACTATGTCTTCCAAGATGGAGATGTCGCTAATTTCTTAGTAAACAGATAAAAATAAACTAATATATCTATAAAAAGAGCCAACATGGCTCTTTTTTTAAACGATTGACAATATCCTAATAATATGATAAAGTAAGCTATACGTCCATTAAAAACAAAAAGAATCATGAAAAACCTGACTGTATTTTTAGCTGTCGGATTATCTTTTTTCTTATCTTTATCCGCATTCTCCCAAATTTCTCAGAGTGATGAAGGGTACTCGAAGGAGACTCAAATGCTATTAAAAAGATATGGCGGTTTTTCAAAAAATTCAGGAAGAAAAACCCCCAAAGAATACCTTGCTAGCGATAAGAGACTCCTAGACATTTTTGAAAAAGCTGAAACTTTTGATTCGCATTATTTCAAAGATGATTACCGGCCGTTATATGAAAAATATAAGGTACTAGTCACCAAAGAGGCAATTCTAGTTAATAATTACTATTATTGGCTAGGCCGATATAATAAAGTTTTTTCTAACTTTAAAATGTCTCCCTGGGAAAAGTTCTGTGCCCAAACTATGAGGCGCGGTAAATACAAGGCAAAAAAAGTCATCGCTACAGCTCGGGAACTGGAAGAATTTTACGATGCGCTAGTCCCCGTCTTAGACAGCACCCTAGTCATCTTCGGGAAATTCTGGTTCCAGGAAAAATGCCGCTGCACCGAACGGGGCATAATCTGGGAAGAAACTGTATATTATTAAAGAGCTCCTACAAAAGAAGCTCTTTTTTATTTGCAAACATTTTAAATACGAAACACTCTTTTGCTATCTAAATCTTCTCGAGCACCGCTATCTCGCGATAGACTTTTTGTCCCGGGCGGCCATAGATGATAGTGTCGCGATTATGTTTCTTGATGAATTCGTTCCCTCTTAGATCTTCCGGGATCATATTTAACAACTTAAAGCCGGAATAATCTGGAGTCATGGGGCGCTGTCCATAGAACATCGGCCAGATCATGACGACGCGGCCGCCTGGCTGCAAAACCTTATGAAACTCCTTTAACGACCCGGAATAAAGCTCTTCGAGGTTGCCAATAACCGTCTTGAAGGCGATTGGGCCTCTTTGCGGGCCGAGATATGGTTCGGTGATGATGGCCGCGACCGAATCCCCCTTGATGAACTTGGACAGATCCAAAACATTCTTAACAAATAACTTCAACTTAACGTCTTCAATCTTATATAATTCCTTAGTCCAATTGACATTCCGGCGCGTATCCTCGACAGCTTTCGCGGATATATCGGAAGCGAATAAATGCTTGTACCCCATCATAATAGCTTCGCTTAAAACCGTACCGGAACCGCAGAAAGGGTCTATCAAGACAGCCTCTAAATCATTAATCTGAGCCAGATTGATCATTATCTGCGCTAATTTCGGCGGCAACATGCCGCTCATATCATCGCGCGCCGGCCGGCCGAAATCCCGCAAAGATAAATCCTTAAAAGGCTGGACCGCCAGGGTTTCGCCAATGATGATGTTATCGCCGTCTCCAGCCAAGATTATCTCGATGCCGTTCTTCAAGAGCTTGTTCTGGGCAACGACGACGCTGGACAAGGTCTTCTCCCGGCTGATGACAAAACGCGAACTGATATTCTCTTCGCTAAAATATTTTTTCAATTTCAAACCCAGGTCTTTCTTATTAAACGCTCTCTTCCCGTAATCAGAGAAACCGAAATTGAATTTACTGCCGTTTCCGGACTGGCGGCGCGCCAGTGCCATCTTTCTTAGCTGCGCTTCCAGATTCTTATCATCCCCGGATTTTATTTCCGCTTCGATTCGACCGATCTTGATAGTCCCTCCCAAGCGCCTAATCAGATTCTCAGCATTTATCTCCCGCGGCGAATCAACGACTAAAAAATCCGCTGCCAGAAGGCGCGGCTCGCTAAAGTCTATCACGGCCGCCAGTTCGGCAGCCGACAGAGCGGAATTAGTTCCGAGAACGAAGAAATATTTCATAATATAACAATATAATAGTTTTAAGAATAAGTATAGCCGCTCTTGCCCGCTCTTGTAATTTTAGCGGCTTTATGATAAATTAAAGCCATCAAGTTAATATTTACTAATATCTTTCCCATATCCCGGCCTGAGTGCCGAGATAATTCCGCTAATAATAGACGGAATTAAAGGTATTCTTCTTAACCCAAGTTATCAAGAATACTTGGGATTTTATTTAATAACGGGTTTGAAAAGATTATTTAGAAAAACTTTAAATAATTTTCAAGAGCCTAAGACTATAATAACTATGTCAAAAACCAAAACAACTGGGGCAACCCACTACGAGGTGCTCTTCATTCTCCCGAACAGATTCACGGACGATGAAGCTAAGACCGTCAGCGCTAGCGTCGAGAAGATCATCGCCGACAACGGCGGCAATGTCACTTTACGCGAGTACTGGGGCAAGAAGCGCCTGGCTTACGAGATTAAACATAATGCCTTCGGGTATTACAGCTTGTTTGAATTTGATCTAGAAGGGAAAAATCTGGCTAAGATCGATACCGCTCTCCGCTTATCCGCCGATGTCTTGCGCCATCAGATCGTCGTCAAGAAGGCGAAATCTGCCGAAGCGCTCGCTAAGGAAGCTAAGATCCGCGCGAAGATCGATTCTAAGAAGGCCGCTGACAGCAAGAAGCAGGAAGAAAAAATGAAAACCGCGTCCCCGTCTCCAGCCGCTTCCAAGGCCAGCGATAAGGGTGATAAGAGGGCGGAGCTGAAAGATTTGGACGAAAAATTAGAGGGCATCTTGAATGCCAAGGATTTAATTTAATAATTTAGTCCTCGCTCGAGGACTAGTCCAAAAATATGAACTTAAACAAAGCCATGATTATCGGGAATCTGACCCGTGACCCGGAATTAAGAAATACTCCTTCCGGCCAAAGCGTCGCTTCGTTTTCAGTCGCGACTAATTTAGTCTGGACTGATCAGAGCGGCCAGCAGCAGAAGAAGACCGAGTTCCATAATATCATCGCCTGGCGTAAACTCGCGGAAATCTGTTCCAAATATCTCCATAAGGGCTCTAAAGTCTATATCGAAGGCAGACTGCAGACGACTGATTGGACCGGACAGGACGGCGTCAAGCGCTACCGCACGGAGATTGTCGCCGAGAATATGATCATGCTGGATGCCAAAGGCGGATCGGCTGAGGGAAATTTCAGCGCTCCGAGAGCCAGCAATAACGCCAGCGAACCGGTGATCGAGATTCCGGAAGAACCGATGGACGACGAGGAGATCCGCGTCGAGAATATCCCCTTCTAAATAAAATAATAAAATTATGACTAACAAAAAAATCAAAGAATGCTATTTCTGCGTCAACAACCTTGAAGTCGACTATAAGGATACCCGCACTTTGCGCCGCTTCGTCAACTTCTATATGAAAATACTTCCGGGCGCCCGCACCGGCGTCTGCGCTTGGCATCAGAGGAAATTATCCGAAGCCGTCAAGCGTTCCCGCGTCATGGCGCTCTTGTCCGCGACTCATAAATAATCTAGCTTCTAAAACTTATGTTGAATTTTAACGAAATCAAGACCGGGAAGGTCATTAAAGTCAACAGCGAGCCGTTCATCATCATTAAGACCGATCACCATAAGATGGGTCGCGGCGGCGCGGTCTTGAAGATAAAATGCCGCAATCTCATCAACGGCAATATCCTCGAGAGGACTTATCAGGGAGCAGAAAAAGCTGAGGAAGCGGAAACCGAGACCAAGAAAGCTAATTTCATGTATAAGGATAAGGATGAAGCTTATTTCATGGATAACGTCAGTTTTGAGCAATTCAATCTGCCCTTAGAAGAGATCGGCGAGCCGGCGCAATTCTTGAAAGACGGCGTCGATGTCGATGTCTTATACTTCGAGAGCCGCCCGGTTTCTATCAGCCTGCCTATCAAGATGGATTTCAAAGTCGTCAGCGCTCCTCCGGGAGTAAAAGGCAATTCCGCCGGCAACGTCAATAAACAGGTGGAAATAGAGACTGGCGCCAAGATCAACGTCCCGATGTTCATCGATGAAGGCGACATGATCCGTATCAATACTGATACCGGAGAATACGTTGAAAGAGCCAATTAATAATACCTAAAAACTGCTCCCGAACGGGAGCGGTTTTTTAGTCAGGCAGCTTTTGTTTGTTTGAGCTCCTGATGATATAATGACCGTATATGAACTTAATGATCATCATTGCCGCGATCGTGTTCCTAGGACTAGCTCTAACCCGGCTGGACTGGGCAGTTTTGGTTATTATTGCCGCCCTGCCGACCTATCTTATCCGCTTCAGCCTCTTCGGACTGCCTTTGACTTTCCTCGAAACGATGATCCTCATCGCTTTTGGCGCTTGGTTCTTCAAGTTCTTCATCCCCGGATTCAAAAAGCTCATGAGAGATAAAGGCGCTCGGATGAATTATCCCTACTCAATAGAGATAATTTTGTTGTTGCTCATTTCCCTTTACGCCGTCGGAACGGCTGGCTGGAGCGCTAGCGCTTTAGGAATCTGGAAAGCTTATTTCTTCGAGCCGGCGCTGCTTTTCATCTTATTGTTCAATGTCTTCAAGGAAAGGAAGGACTGGCTGAAGATACTGGGCGCTTTCGCGATCTCGGCCGCTGTTGTTTCCTTCTTCGCGATTTTTCAACAGATTACTGGATCATTCATTGCTAATCCTTTCTGGGCAGACGCCGCCACTCGCCGCGTCGTCTCTTTCTTTGGTTATCCTAATGCCGTCGGCCTATATCTCGCTCCACCGATCCTGATCTTGAGCGGCTGGCTAGCTTCTCTAGATTGGCAGGACGGGATATTGTTTCACGACCGGCCAAAAAAAATATTCTTGACTATCACTATCGCTACTTCTATCTTAGCGATCTATTTCGCTAAATCAGAAGGGGCCTTGGTCGGGCTGGCAGCCGGGTTCTTCGTCTTCGGGTTATTCGCCAGCCAAAAATCTCGGATAGCCGTCCTCGGATTGACTCTGCTTATCGGCATCGGCGCTTATGCTTATGCTCCGGCGCGAAACCTGATTATTGAGAAAGCGACTCTAAGCGATTTGTCCGGCAACATCCGCAAGCAGCAATGGAAAGAAACCCTAAAGATGCTGGGTGATTCCCGCCTCATTAGCGGCACCGGATTAAGCGGTTACCAGGCAGCCATCAAGCCATATCATCAAGAAGGCATTTTCTATAATAGCGATAATCTGCCGAACTTTGACGCTCAGTTGCGCTCTAGCGCCGAGATGCGCGCTAAATATTGGCAGCCGACGGAAATTTATCTCTATCCCCATAATATCTTTCTGAATTTCTGGAGCGAACTGGGTCTAGCAGGAGCCCTGCTCTTCAGTTGGATAATAGGAAAATATCTCTTCATCTCTTTAAACTTAGGTCTGAGATTGAAGCGCGACCAAGATACGGATAAATATATCGCTCTCGGATTATTCGCGGCCATGATCGCTATTATCATCCACGGATCGGTAGATGTCCCCTATTTCAAGAATGACCTAGCAGCCATGTTCTGGGTAATGCTCGCCTTGGGCGCGGCCCTAAACCTAATTCATCGAACGAACAAAAAATAATATGAAAATGATCCTGCAAAAAGCGATCGCCACGAGCGGATATTGTTCCCGGCGCAAAGCTGACGAGCTGATACGCGCCGGCTTCGTCCGCGTTAATGGCGAAATGGCGACTATCGGCGACCAAGCTGACCCGGAAAAAGACAATATCACTATCAAGGGGAAAAGCCTGCCCGGCCCGGAAAAGAAAATCTATATCAAACTCAATAAGCCACTGGACTATACCTGCACTAATAAGAGTTTCAAGAGCGAAAAGAACATCTTCGATCTGATCGATATTCCTGAGCGCCTGTTTGCAGTCGGACGCCTAGACAAAGACAGCCACGGCTTAGTCTTATTGACTAACGACGGTGATCTAGCCCAGCGCTTAGCCCATCCCCGCTTCCAGCACGAGAAGATGTATGAGGTCAAAGTCCGCGAGGAAGTTAAGAGCCCGCAAGCGGTAATGAACAAGCTCATGAAAGGCATCGACATCGGCGAGGGCGACGGCACCGCCAGAATCAAGAGCGTCAAATATTTACAAGATCGGGTTTTTATAATAACCTTAACGGAAGGAAAGAAGCGCCAGATCAGGCGCATGTTCGATTGGATCGGCCTTAAAGTCATTGATCTCCAGAGAATCGGCCTAGCCGGCTTAGGCATAGGGATACTGAAAGAAGGGACTTGGGCCTACCTCAGCAAGGAAGAGGTTGAAAAATTGAAGCGCTTAACCGAGAAAGACGAAAAACCGAAACGCCGCCCAATAAAAAGAGAGTAAAAAAAAATTAATATAAAAAATAATATGAAAAATTCAAAATTGATAATGCTGGCGATCCTTAATTCCTTAGGCGTCGGCGTCTATGTCTTTCTAGTGTCGCTGATAATGAATCACGGCTCGAAGATCTTCGGAGAAAAAGATACCGCCGTCACGCCCGTCGCCGTCCTGCTGTTATTCGTCCTCTCCGCCTTAGTGACTAGCGGACTAGTCTTGGGCCGACCGATCATGCTATATCTGGACGGTCAGAAAAAAGAAGGCGTAAAGCTCCTGGTCTATACCGGCCTAAGCTTATTCGTATTATTGATTCTGGTATTATTGACCATGATGCTGATGAGATAATCAGCATCTAAAAGGAGACGTGGCAGAGCTGGTTGAATGCGCCGCACTCGAAATGCGGTATACCCGAAAGGGTATCAGGGGTTCGAATCCTCTCGTCTCCGCAAGATCGGAAGACTGAATAATTGATTATGCTTTACCAAGACAGGCTATACGGCAATATTGAGATAGATGAACCAGTTATACTGGAGCTGATCGCCTGTCCGACCATCCAAAGACTGAAAAAGATAAACCAGGCTGGCTATTACGATATCTTTTCCGGCCACGATCATTCCCGATTCAGCCACTCGGTTGGCGTCTGTCTCCTGCTCAGAAATAATCAAGCTTCCCTGGAAGAACAGATTGCCGGACTGATTCATGACGCCTCTCACGCTGCCTTCTCTCATGCGATCGATTACGTGGAAGAGCTTGGGTCAGAGAAAGAGCAGAATCACCAAGATAGCATCTTCGATAGTTTCATCAGAACATCAGAAATCCCTAAAATCCTTAAAAAATATAATATCGACCTTGATTTCATCCTTGATGACAAGAACTTTCCGCTCAAAGAAACCAGATTGCCGGATCTCTGCGCCGATCGGATAGATTATTCGATCAGGGACGCGGTGATATTCAAAGAGATAGGGGATGCAAAATATTTTCTTGATAATTTGACGGTCGAAAATGGGCGCTGGATCTTCAAAAATCTGGCCAGCGCTAAAGCATACGCCGATCTATTTCTACGCCTGAATAAGGATTATTACGCCAATATCCTAGCGGCCGCTAATAACAGGACGACCGGAGATTATCTGAACATGGCTCTAGCGAAGGAGTATATTGCCAAGGATGACCTATACACCACTGATGACGAAATATTGAAGAAGATAGCGCCATATCTGCGAGCGGACTCTGAATTAAAATCATTATTCGAACGAATGAACCGTGAAATCGGATTCAAGGATGATCCCGATGACTATGACGCTGTCGTCTTCTGCAAATCAAGGATAGTGGATCCGCTCTGCCGGCACGAGGGAGAAATCAAGAGAGTCTCGGACCTAGACCCGGAGTGGAAAGAGACGGTCGAGCGCGAATCCGCACCCAAAGAATATCATTTAAAATTCGAAAGATAAAAATATGAAAACTAAGAATCCTGTCATCTTGATAATCCGCGACGGCTGGGGCTATCGAGCTGATAAGAATAAGAACGCTATCGCTCAGGCCGACGTCAAGAATAATGATTACTATTGGCAGAATTATCCGCACGGCTTATTACAATGCAGCGGTCCAGCCGTCGGCCTTCCGGCCGGCTATCAAGGAAACTCCGAAGTGGGCCATATCACTATCGGCAGCGGCCGCATCATCTTTCAGACTATGATGCGCATCGATGCCGCAATCGCTACTGGAAAATTCTTCAAGAATACGGCATTCTTGGACGTCATCGACAGCTGCAAAAAGAAGAACACTTCCCTTCACCTCATCGGCTTGCTCCAAAATCAAGGCGTCCATAGCCACATTAATCATCTTTTCGCCCTCCTTGATTTGTGCTCGAAAAAAAAATTCAATAATGTCCTTATCCACGTCATCACCGATGGCCGGGACGCGCCGATAACCGAGAGCCTGAAACATCTCAAAGCTTTAGAGAAAAAATTAAAATTGGTCGGCTTTGGCAAAATCGCTACTGTCAGCGGCCGTTATTATGCCATGGATCGCGACAAGCGCTGGAATCGCACTAAACTAGCCTATGATTGCATCGCTCTCGGCCAGGGAGAAGCTTTCTCGTCTGCCTCTTCTTATATAAAGCAATCTCATAGCCAAGGAGTCGGGGATGAATTCATAAAACCGGGACATGACTGCGGATATGAAGGATTCCAAAAAAATGACGGCGTCATCTTTTTCAATTTCCGAACTGACCGGCCGAGACAATTGACACAAGCTATCATTGAAGATAAATTTATCGGTTTCAAACGCCAATTGATTCCAGTAAAATTCGTCGCCATGACTGAATATTATCGACCGATGAAGGCGCCGGCCGCTTTTCCCGACATAGCCCTGAAACATCTGCTCGGCGAAGTCATATCTGATCATAAATACAGGCAACTGCGCATCAGCGAAACCGAGAAATATGCCCATGTAACCTTCTTCTTCAATGGGCAGAAAGAAACTCCATATTCGGGGGAGAATCGGATATTGATAAGATCACCGCACGTCGCGACTTATGACCTTAAGCCGGAAATGAGCGCGCCAGCTATCGCCAAGCGCTTGGTCACAGAGTTGAAAAAGAAAAAATACGACTTCGCAGTAATTAACCTAGTCAATGGCGACATGGTCGGACATACTGGCAAGGCCTCGGCCATCATTAAGGGCTTAGAAGCTGTCGATAAGGCCACTGGAGAAATAGTGAACGCCGGATTAGCTAACGGCTATACCAGCTTGATATTTGCCGATCACGGCAATGCTGAAGATAAGACGCCTAAATTCGCCACTAGCCACACCATCAACCCCGTCCCGCTAATGGTAGTCTCAAGCGACGAGAGTCTTAGAAAGATAAGGGTCAAGAAGAATATCGGCTTGCAGGATATTGCGCCGACGGTCTTGAAGATAATGGGCATCAAGAAACCGAAAGAGATGGAGGGATCAGCGATTTTCTAAGCAAATATATAGACAAAAGACAGGCCCGCGCCTGTCTTTTTTGTTTTTCGGGAGTCTTGACTTATCAGCCTTTTAATGATAAGTTTCCTAGATAATTTTTGAACTTTAATAACTTAATACTATAGAAAAATGGAAAAACAGAACAAGCAAGAATTCCCTTTAAGCCCAGGCAGGGCCATCTCTCCTATCGACGGACGCTACTACGGAAAGACAAAAGAATTGTCGGACATATTCAGCGAATTCGCCTTGATGCGTTATCGCGTCACGGCGGAAATAGAATGGCTGATCGCTTTGGATGAAATTACTAATTACCAACTTAATCCTCAAGAAATCATCATAAGGGAGTTAACTACACATGACAAGATGTTCTTGCGAGACATTTACATCGGCTTCTCTTATGACAGCTACTTGGAAATAAAGGAATTGGAAAGCACGACCAATCATGACGTCAAAGCAGTCGAATACTTCATCAAGAAAAAATTGATGCACACTTCTGTCGAAGATCTCAAGAGATTCGTGCATTTAGGACTGACATCGGAAGACGTCAACAACCTGGCTTTCGGATTCGGCTTGCGCGATGGCGTTGATCTGTTATATGACAATTTCCAAAAACTGCATACGCAGACGTTTTCTTTTGCGGTGAAGGGGCACAACGTACCTTTATTGGCTCTGACTCACGGTCAGCCGGCCTCGCCGACGACCTTAGAATGGGAAATGTTGGTCTTCGCCGAACGCTTAAGAAAGAATCTCAAAGATATAGAGGATTTCAAGCTGCTGATAAAATGGGGCGGAGCGACCGGAGGACATAACGCTCTTAACGTCGCTTATCCCAAGACAAATTGGCAGAGCTTCTCGAAGCTGTTTATTGAAGGATTCAATCTGAACACGACTGGCCACGTAGAATTCGTCTATAACGGTATTACCGACCAGATCGAACCGCACGACACTTACGCCAAGCTGTTCAATCGATTGAAAGAAATCAACACCGGCCTGATAGATTTTGCTAAAGACATGTGGGGATATATTTCCCGCGGCGATTTCGTTCAAGAAAAAGTTGCCGGAGAAGTCGGGTCTTCAACCATGCCGCATAAGATCAATCCGATCAATTTCGAAAATGCGGAAGGCAATCTCGGCGTTGCCAATGCCTTATTCACGCATTTCGCCGACAAGCTGCCAATCTCTCGCTTCCAGCGAGACTTGTCCGATTCGACCGTCATCAGATATTTCGGCACAGCTTTCGGAGCGAACCTGATAGCTATCAAGGCCTTGATGGCCGGCATAAAGAGATTATCCTTGAATCATCAAAGAATTTACGAAGAGCTCGACAGCCACTGGGAAGTGATTGGCGAAGCCTATCAGATCATTCTAAAGAGAGAAGGCATCGAAGAAGCTTACGAGCTTATGGCTGCGGCGACTAAGAATCTGACTGTCACCAGAGAAGATCTCCTTAGCTTTATCGACCAAGCAGCAGTCCAGTTCAACCTGAGACCGAAAGTAGTGGAAGAATTGAAAGCTATCACGCCGCATAATTATATCGGCGACCGCTCTATCCCATAGACAATCTTAAAAAGAACAACCCTCTGAAAATATCAGGGGGTTTTTTATTGGCGCTTGATTTTATCGGTCGTTTGTTCAATAATCAAGACAGTCATATATATGCGCCTCTATAGTTCAACGGATAGAACGTGAGCTTCCGGAGCTCAAGATGAGGGTTCGATTCCCCCTGGGGGCACAAACAAAAAATAAACCTGCCGCAGGGCAGGTTTATTTTATTAGCGGAATGGACGGGGCTCGAACCCGCGACCTTCTGCGTGACAGGCAGACGCTCTAACCAACTGAGCTACCACTCCAAGGTCTTAAAAAATGGCCATTTTCATTCAGCCACAGGAAAATCATAGCAAAAAGATTTCATCTTGTCAAAACCCTAGCTAACCCGCTAAAACCTTAAAAAACCTTGCCATAAATAGTAATATTCGCTATAATTAAATCAGTAAAAATGGCTATTAGATGGCTTTTTTAATTTATACTAATATGGACAAAGAACTAGACGCTAAGACAATCAAAGAGATAGAAACTCAGCTCTTAGCTAAAAAGAAGCAGATCATGGACGACCTGAGCGGCCTATCTCGTGAAGATTCTCATGAAGCTGACGATTTGAGCGCTAAATTCCCGGAATACGGGGATAAGCCAGATGAGAATGCCCAAGAAATCACTGATTATTCCACTGATATCATGACTGAAAAGGTTCTAGAAAAGAGCCTGGAAGATATTGATAAGACTCTGGGACGCATCAAGGATGGCACTTATGGCACCTGCAAATACTGCGGTAACCCGATTGCGCCTAAGCGCCTCTTAGCTCGACCGACAGCTAATTCTTGTGTTAACTGCAAGACCGAGCTCCAAGAAAATGAATAAGCTTATTTCAAAAATAAAACTCCAAAATATAGCTATTGCCTTTGGTATAGCTATATTTTTTATGGCCGACCGGTATCTGAAAATATTCGCTCAGAGGCTCGTACCTGAGGCTTATTTCAAGCTTATGAGCGATTGGCTTGTCTTCCGCTTCACCCCTAACCCCTATATTGCCTTTTCCCTGCCTTTTAGCGGTATTTTACTTAATATTACAATAATTTTAATAATACTTGGTTTGATTTATTATATTTTTTATTTAATATTAAACAAAAAAAATCATAATTTAAGCCGATCTGAACGTAAAAACACAATTATTCTATTGACAATTATATTATTTGGTGCTATAAGTAATATACAAGATAGGCTGCTTTACGGCCATGTCATCGACTATCTAGAGCTTAAGTATTTTACAGTCTTTAACCTAGCCGATATAATGATAAGCGCGGGAACCTTATCTATAATTGCATGTTATTTAAAGAAAAAATGACCACAACTGAAGTCGGCTTCGAGAGGCACACAGATGTCTTCAATAAGATCATTGAGGCCACTTTATCTGATATAGAAAAAAAATGCCAAAATATCGGAAGCGGCAAGACCGCCGAAGTTAAGATAATGGAAGAAAAAAACTCTATCTGCCTCAAAGCCGTCGACAGTCTAAAAACTAAAAAAAATAACGTCTTCTTAAAAAATAAAGTAAACGAAGAAATAGAATTCTTAGATAAGCTTTCCGACGCCGAATTTCTCGATTCTTTCGGCCTGCCGAAAAAAATAGTTCCCCAGCCGATGTTCTCCAAACAAGAATCTAGATACGGCTTTCTTTTTCAAGAAAGAATTAAGGGAATGACCATTGAGGATATAATTAAAAATAAATCTTTTGATAAGCTGCCAAAAGGCTTTGACTGGAATAATTATTTCTCAAAATTAGAAGATATTATCACAAAACTTAATAAGGCAAAAATATTTCATCGCGACTTACATGAAGGCAATATCTTTATTGATGAGTCCGGAGAGCCGATAATAATCGACTTTGGAGATGCCTACGAATCATTCCTAATTGATGAAGATCCCTACCACGAAGAACTTCCGGATGGCAGCACTATGATATATAAACCAGACGAAATTAACTTGAAAGAAATAAAAAATAAAATTTTTGAGATAATTAGAAATAAACAATAATATAGCCATGAAAATTTCTAAAACATTCAAAAAGTCTTTAAAAACCGCCGCGGAGAAGTTGGCGGAAGGGGCGCAGATGAGCCTGGATCGGCCTTTCCAAGACAATTATATTACCTTGGAAAAACCGCAACAGACAGAAAATGTCATGGAACTAAAATTTCGAGAACTCGAAATTAATCGTGACGGTTCGTTCTTCTTGGTCATGAAGATAATGTAAAAACCAACATCAAAAAGGACTTGATTAACAAGTCCTTTTTTATTTCTATGTCTAGGTAGTCATTTATTGTCTAATAAGTCTTCACGATATCGGCATCACTCTTGATTATCTTAAAGGCCGTTATGCTCCCGGTACTATCTTTCTCAAGAATCTGCACTCTCGTGCTAGTCGCCATGCGCCTCCAAATCTTATCGGCGTCGGTCATCCACTCTAAATTCAAAGGCTGTGCCTCAATCGTGCCAGTGCTCTTATACGCGGTCACCTTGCCGTCCTTATCTCTAGAAACGACCGTGAAGCCGTTCCTAGCATTTAACCCCAAGGCCTTCTTTTCTTCGGCCGTCATCATCTCGTCCGAAGTGCTAGCATTAGAAAGCGCTGGCGCGGCGTTACCGGCAGCCTGGTTCTTCCGGGCTTGAAAATACTGCCAGGAGTAGAAAGCTAAAACCGCGAGAATCAGGGACAAAAACAGGATGATTAAGATCTTAATTATTCTTTTGTCCATATTTTTAAATTGATTATATAGAAATTATACCATCAAATAACTGAACTGACAATGTCATTTTTTGTAAATGGCAGGCTATATGGTAATATTATGATAAGCTATGATATTCGATATACTCCACTCATTTGTGAACATCTTCGCCGGCGGCCGCAGCGAGATAAAGACTATCCTCTTCATCTTATATCTTTTGTTTTTAGGCGCTATCTACCTTGATCTCAAAAAATACTCCCTTAGGACTTTCCGCTGGAGATGGTTCGGCCTCAGCCTGCTTGCCATGTATCTCTACGGATTAGGGCTGCATGTCTTCCATGCGCTTTCTAATAAGTTGCCACTGGCGACTTTCTTCGTCACCGGCCATAACGGAGAAATTTCCTGTTCATCGCTCCAACACACCCATATCGCTAAGGCAACGATAGCCCAAGTCGCTTCTTATTTAGGTAAAACCAAATTTCAGGCGACAGATGCCGGCGGCGCCTATCTTGGTATAGTCCCGAGCTGGCTATTTCTATTGGGGTCTATTCTCCTGATCGCTCTGATATTGCAGGCGATTCTGTATTTCGCCACCTCCTTTAAGAAATTACTAGATGACCGAGGAAAGAACGTCAGACAGAAGTCTTTCTTAATCTTGGGCTATGCCTTAATCTCATTTTCCTTGATCAAGACCGCTCTAGATGGAGGCATCTTCAATCGCGGCTTTATCATCGGCCTGATTTTCATCGCCATCTTTATCCTTAAGGAAAGGAAATGGCCGCTAACCAGATATTATTATATTATCGGCCCGATAATAAGCGCTATCTTCTTAGCGATAAACTTCTTCAGCTATGGCGGCCACGGAACTATCGCCGCCCCCGCCGCCCTGATACTCCTCTACACCCTGGTCCTCTATGGCAGCGAGAAAAAAATAAGATCATGGATATTGCTTTTACTCTTCTCGTTTTTCATGATTGGCTGGTGGGCCTTCGGCGTCGGCGATCGAGATATCCGCTCTTATTCTTCAATCATCTTGCCGGCAGGAAGCCAGGCTTATTTCTATGATGAGAACAAAGAAAAGGTAAAAATCATAGAAACGGAAAGAGCTCAATCCATTGGACAATTATCCAGGCGTCTCCGCAAGAACGTAAATTATCTGCCGCTAGCCGCAGACGGTATAAATTGTTTCAAGGGCAGGCCTCGCCCCAGATTATCAATCACTCTGATAACGCCGACCCCTCTTACCAAGAGTGCCTTTGCGAACACGGAAGACGTTAAAATACTGAATGGAGCTTCGTCTGGAGACGGGACTAGATGGCAAACCGATCTCAGAGTTCTCCTTAATCCTTGCTTATTAGAAACATTAACGATCATAAATGGAGAGCTTCGTAAGAACAATATCGCTGATTACTTGCTAGTAAACCCCATACTTTATGGTAACGCTGACACCTACTAATTTCTTCGCGTATTTCTTTATTGCTTGGAGTGCTAATATCTCTCTAAATCTTTTATACGTGGTCAAGAAATACGTGCCCGAATTCAAATACCTTAACTATCCTCTAGATTTCGGATTAAACTTCCGAGGAGAGCGCCTAATAGGAGATTCGGTGAATATCATCGGGCTGGCGTTCTCGCTGGCGATAAGTTTGTCTGTCTATTCAGCCGCGGGAGAGATAATCTGGGCTAGTATCCCCGTGATAGTCTACGCCGGGAACGCGCTAGGAAGCTTCGTCAAGAGACGGTTACATATGAAAAGCGGAGAGTTCCTGCCCATCATAGATCATGGAGACTATATGCTCTTGCTGGGGGTCATTTTCGTCTCGCTGCATTATATTGATCTGCTTTTCGCCGTCTTAGCCATCCTGCTGACATACATCCTCCATCCGCTTGCCTGCCTGATCGCCTTCAAGCTCGGCCTGCGTGAGCATCCTTACTAACCCAGTCTTCCACCTATCAAAAAACCTCTTTTCACAAAGAGGTTTTTTTAATTAATCTATTTTATGCTTAGTATTTTTCCATAATATCATTCGCATCTTTCATTATTCTATATTCCAATATCCGGCCGCTGCTATCTCTCTTTAGAACTTGGACATAGGTGCTGGCGGCTATCCGCTTCTTGGCCTTCTCTGCATCGCTCATCAGATCGATTCCAATAGCTTGCGGCTCGTCTACTCCGATAAGTTTGAATGCGGTCGGTCGCCCTAGCTCATTCCGGGAAAGCACCTCGAAAATACCAAGATGATAGAGGCCGAGAGAAAATTTTTCGTCTTCAGTCATAAGATCCTTCACGGTGCTAGTGGCCTTAATGCCATCATCCGTTCCGAACTTGAATAACCGATTACCCATCTTTTGATTTATTAAGTAGAGCGCTAGAGCTAAAACGAGCAGGATGAATATTATCTGGATAGAGAGTTTAAGATATTTCTTGTTCATATTTTAAATGATTAATTTTTAAACCTCTATCTAATTAGGTGCCGAAGGGGCAATCCACGGCGCAAGAGCCGTAGTCTTCGCACCGAGTATCGCAGTATCCATCGCCACACCAGCAATCAGGCTCTTGAGGGACGCCGCAATTGATATAAGGATAGCAGTCAGCACACTCCGGGATGTAAGAATCATGTTCTTCACAGCTACAGTCATTATCGCAATAGGCATCACAATCTTGACAATCCTGCCCCTCATCTTGATCACAGATCTCGTCATAGTCGCAAGGACCTGCCGGAGCACACGCGCCGCAATCTCCAGGAGCATTAAGGCAAGTCTCGCCTGGGCCGGTACAAACCAAGTCGCCGATACAGCTTACCGGGATAAGATGGGAAGTATTTCTAAAAGCGGAAAAACTGGCGAATTCGGTTGCGGTCTTAGTCGGAACGAAATAATCGATGCCAACTATATGAGAAGAATCCGTCCGGCTATCGCCAGTGACGTTATTGATACAGACTCCGGTCGCATGCACGGTCGAGACGTTATCCATGAAAAAGACAGGTACACTTAATGCATTTTGAAGAACTTTGTACCCAGTCTGTGGTTCATTAACGGCAACTACTACAATTGGAATAAGGATTAAAACCGCTAAGATGGCTAGACTGATAAATTTAAAACGCGATACGAATGATTTCATACTTTTTAAGAGATTAAATTTTGGCATATTTGTAAAATTAACTCTAATTAAATAATACCATTTTTCATCTTAATAGACAATATTAGGTATTTTCAAAAAAAAGGATACTTATTTTAAGTACCCTTTAAAATCACGGAATTTAACTAATTCTTTAATAAACGAAGCCCACATCCGAGGCTTTTTGGATAATATGCTTCCAGGACCATCCAGCAATTACGATGGTCAATATCCATCAGGTGAGCGTCGAGCGGGGTCGCTTCAGTGGCGGTCCAAAGAACGGCATCTTCTCTTAAATTCATAAAAACGAACTTGAAGGTTACTGGATCATGACCAAAAATGCCATTGGGTAAGGCCGTAAACCCTGAACTATTTGTTCCTGGTCTGTCCGGAGCAACCCAGTGGGTTGTTCCCGCCTCCATTAGGGCTGGCCCAGCATAATAATATTCTCCCAGGAATCTTCTCAAATCGGCAAACTGATAAACCGTCGGCACATGCCAGCCGTCAATCAAGACTTTGTCATTGTTAGCGCCGACATACCAATTGTAGAGCGCGCCATAGACCTTCCCGTTTTTAGGATCATTATCATACCAACAATAAGCGCCGGTAGTTAATTGACCCCAAGCCTCTGGGTTAGTGATATTAGGAATGTCCTCCCCATTAGCATAATGAGTGGCTCTCAGGTTTTCTCGGAGCCAGGTCTGGGTACCGATAGTAACTGTGTGGTATAGATTACCATCATAGTCAGAGACGGCATAGGTCTCGAAGGCTGATTCGGCGGTAGTGACGTCGCCGCCGGCGTTTGAGGCCTTGGCTCGGAAGCTATACTTAGTATTAGCTGTCAGGCCGATGAGCTTGAGCGTGACTGCAATAGAATCCTGGCCAGTATAATCTAGGGGCAAAGGAATAACTTGCCAGTTCCAGGAAGCAGCGATTCTGTACTCAAACGAGACGGTTGTCCCCTTCTCGTATGGTACTAGCTTGGCCACTAGCGTGGCCGAATCAATGCCTACCCTTTCAGCTGGTTTTATGACAATGGCTGGCTTCAGGGCAATATCTTCTTCATCATCGCATTTGGAGCAAGAGAAGAGAGAGATGGCAGTCACAAAAATCATAGCGATGGCGAAAACCCGATGGGTTCTCAAGCCGTCAGGTTTACGGTTTGTTTTCACGATTTATATTGGTTTTAGTTGTTTACTTATTAAAGTACCTTTAACCTATTTTTAACTAATATAGGCTAATGATATTATACTATTAAATCTTGTTTCTGTCAATAATAGCGAGGCTAACAAAAAAAACAGACGTTTTGCCTGTTTAATGCCTATGTGGGCGCACAAGGATTTGCCCCTCCGGGGTATAAACTTCGAATCTTCTGTCGTACCTCCAGAAATTAAAATAACGACCTCTTCGGGTCGTTATTTTAATTTTGTGGGCGCACAAGGATTCGAACCCTGGACCCCTTCGGTGTAAACGAAGTGCTCTAACCAGCTGAGCTATGCGCCCTTTTGGCGCCTAGCGCCAGATATTAAAGCGTCTGGTGGGCGAAAGAGGACTTGAACCTCCACAGCCTTGCGGCCACAAGCACCTCAAGCTTGCGTGTATACCAATTTCACCATTCGCCCGACGGAAAAAGCCGTTAATTATTTAACGACCTTCTCTTTTAATTTTTTCTTATAGCCATCACGCAAATAATAAAGCTTAGCGCGCTTAACAGCGGCTTCTTTCTTGATTTCGATCTTGGTGATAGTCGGCAGATTCAACGGAAAGATCTTCTCCACGCCGATACCCTCGGACATTTTTCTAACGGTGATAGTCGCCCCAGCCTCCTTATTGTGCTTGCGAGCGATAATCATGCCCTCGAAATACTGAATTCTCTCTTTTTCCTCTCCCTTGGAATTCAATTCTTTGATCTTCTGATGAACTCTGACGGTCATCCCGGGTTTGAGTTCTAATTTAGTCTCAACCATATTGTTGATAATTATATAAACGAGATTGATTAGATCTCGTTTTGTGAATGCTTATTAATAAGGCAAATCTTGTCTAATATTATAATTAATTTTTCTTATTGTCAAGCCTTTTTTGGACCTCTTTGAAAACTAGAGAAAAAACCTCGGCCGGCGTCAAATTGGTCGTGTTTAGATAGAAATCAAAGTTATTTTTGTCATTCACATCAATACCATAATACTTCAAGTAGCGTCCGTTATCACTAGTCATTCTTTCTTTATTACTAGCCAAAACATCTTGCCATGTAGCCAAATTTTCTCCCTCATTCCTAGCATTTTTCTTCTGTAAACTGCCAAAAATACGCTTCGCCCCCTCCTCCAGCTCGACATACAGGTAAATCTTAAAAGAATGGGGAATAAAATACCATGATGTCCGACCTTCAATAACAAAATTATCCTCTTTTTTGCCCAATTCTCTCTGGTATTCATCAACTTCTCTATCTTTATCAGGACTGCTTTCATTTAATTTACTATACTCCTTCACATCCACTCCATGTTTACTAGCCATTTCCCTCCAAATACGACCTATATAATAGCGTGGCCAGCCCAATTTCTCAGCTAGCATCTGCGCGACTGTACTCTTGCCTGAACCCGGGGCTCCGCTCAAAGAGATGATCATAATGATTTTTTTACTTTTTCGTTAATATTGTCTATGATATATAGTATACAAAAATAATCCAAGAAAACAAATGTATCTAGAAAAACTGGAAGTTCAGGGTTTCAAATCCTTCGCCCATAAGAATAAGCTTATCTTCTCCGGATTGATCAATGAGCAAAAAAGAGGCTTGACGGCTATCGTCGGACCGAACGGATCCGGAAAATCTAACGTCGCTGACGCTGTCCGCTGGGCTTTAGGCGAACAGAGTCTCAAGACTTTGCGCGGCAAAAAAAGCGAAGACATCATCTTTTCCGGTTCCGATCAGAAGAGCCAGCTCAGCTTAGCCGAGGTGTCTTTATATCTGAATAACGCCGAGGCTCTGAAGAATAAAGCGGAGATTCCAGAAACGATCGAAAAAGAAAGCGATCTTGACCAGCTGATCGCCAGTTGCGGCGAAATCATCATCACTCGCCGCCTTTACCGCAGCGGCGAAAGCGAATATCTCTTGAATAATAATCGCGTCCGGCTAGCCGATATCCAGATGCTCTTAGCTAAAGCTAATTTCGGACAGAAGACTTATAGCGTCATCGGCCAGGGCATGGTCGAGAATTTCTTGAGCTCTTCGGCCGCGGACAGAAAAGATTTTTTCGACGAGGCGACTGGCGTCAAGCAATTTCAGATTAAGCGCGACTCAGCCCTTAATAAGCTAGAAAACAGCTATGAGAATCTTCAACAAGTCGACATGCTGCTTTCCGAAATCAGGCCGCGCCTTAAGAGCCTAACCCGCCAAGTAGAGAAACTGAAGCGCCGCGGTGAAATAGAATCGGAGCTTAAGGGCGACCAATTGAATTATTATGGCTATCTCTGGCAAGATATCAATAAAAAATTAGATTCTTTCAATGCCCGCTTCCTGGAAAGCGAGAGGCTGAAGCTGGAGCGCGAAAAAAAGTTAGACAAGCTCAATGAGGAGCTGAATAAAATCAGAAACACCGATAATTTCCGAGAGATAAATGAGTTGACTCCGCGCCTGAGAGACCTGGAAGCTAGAAAAAATCAATACCTGAAACAGCTAGCCAAGTTACAAGCTGAATTAGAGGTGCAATTAGAATCGCAGGGACAATTTGATATCTCTTGGCTCAATAATAAGCAGGGAGAGCTAAGCGCCGAACTGGAAAACATAAACTCTGAAATCAGCGCCAACGAAAAAAATAATTCTTCCAAAGAAGAGACGGCCCTTAACGATGAATTGCGCTTTATCAACCAAGAGATAGAAAAAGCTAACGGCCTAAGGATAAAAATCAGCCAACTGAATACAGAGAAGGACCAATATCTGCGACAAATATCTAAACTGGAGGCTGTCTTGGAAGCTAACCTGGAAATCCAAGGACAATTCGACGTCTCCTGGCTGAATAATAAGAACGAGGAACTGGTCAAAGACTTGGAATCGCTCGTTGAAGAGATCGGTCGTCTCCGCGCAGAGAATAATCAGACAGAAAAAATAAACTTAGAAAATAAACTGAGTGCGATCCAGGAGAAGCTGGGCCATCTGAATACCGAGATAGAAGCTATCAATAAGGAGCTGAAAAAAGCAAGTGCGGCCGGCAATCAGAATGAAGAGATCAGCCGCGTCATCGACGAATTCCTGAAAGAGCTAGATACGATCGGCCATGAAAGCGATCTGGAGAAGATAAAGAAGATGATCGCCTCGGCCAAGGCTGAATTCAAGAACAAAATCCAGGCGCTTATTTCCGGCGGCGGCGGAGATGATGTCCAAAGAATAAAAGATATCCAGACGGAGATCATCTCTCTGACAGAAGAGCGCCAAGAAGCTAATAATCGCTTGAACGAGGAGAGGTTGCGGCTATCGTCAGTCACCGAACGCCTGCGCCTCCTAGAAGACAAGGAGAGACAAACGAACCGAGAAGTTACCGATATCAGGGCCAAGCTCGATAAGGCTCAGATAAAGTTCGATGCCTCCAAAATCGAAGGCGAAAAATCAGAAATATATAAAAAGATATCGGTCCTAGAAAAAGAGGCAGCTGAATTATCCAAGAATGACCGTTTAGGCGAACTGGACGAAAAGAAGCAGGCGGCCTTATCAAAAATCCAGGACTATCGCCTCAAAGCTTCAGCCATTGACGAGCGCTTGCGTCTGCTGCGCGCCAAGAAGACTCAAAGCGAAAAGGAGATTGAAGATATCAAGATCAAGATTGCCAAGAGCCAAGTCAAATTCGACGCTAGCGGCATCGAGATAGAAAAGAAGGAGATAAACGAGAAACTTACCGGCCTGAATTCTGAAATAAGAGAAATAGAAGATAAGCTCGAAGAGCTCAACCGCGAAAAGGACAAGGAAAAATCGCAGATGTTCGAATGCCAAAAAAATATCCAGTCCCTCCAAGCGGAGGTTAACGAGATTTCCGATCAGCTTAATGGCCTCAAGATAGAGGCGACACGGCAAGAGACGAGACTAGAAGATTTAGAAGCTAATATCAGGGGCGAGGAATTGAACATTTCTGAGATCAAGGATTACCGCGAAAGCGAAAAGGCGATTGACATCAATCTCTTGCAGAAAAGATTAACGAATAACAAGAGCCAATTAGAACAAATCGGGGGTATCGACCCGGAAGCGGAAAAGGAATATCAAGAGACCAAGGAGCGCTATGATTTCTTGAGTGGCCAAGTCGACGACCTCGATAATGCTATCAAATCCCTGGAGGAGATAATCTACGAACTAGACGTGAATATCAAGGACCGCTTCGATGCTGAGTTTAAAGTCATCTCCGAGAAATTCAATGAATATTTTAAGATCCTTTTCAACGGCGGCAACGCTAAGATATCCAAAGTTATGACGGAAGATGTTGAAAAGGAGGAAGCTAAGAATAGTCCGGCCGTCAAACCAGAAATAAGCGGACTGACTCCGGCGGAGGTTGAAATCAAGAACCAAACCGACGAGAAGCTGAAAAAAATAAAATTCCTCAAGAAACATAACGCTGTCGGGCTTGCTGGCATCGAAGTCCAGGCGACGCCTCCGGGCAAGAAGATCCAGACGGTCACAATGCTTTCTGGCGGCGAACGAGCCCTGACCGCTATCGCTCTCATCTGCGCCATCATCAGCGCCAATCCGTCGCCTTTCGTCGTGCTCGATGAAGTCGATGCTGCTCTTGATGAGGCTAATTCCGAACGCCTGGCTAGTATCCTTGATGATCTGTCTAACAAGACGCAATTCATTGTTATCACTCATAACCGCGCCTGCATGCGCAAAGCGAGCATCCTCTACGGAGTGACTATGGAGGCTGACGGAGTCAGCAAGCTGCTGAGCGTCAAGCTGGACGAGATCAACTTAGCCGGACGTTAAGATTATAAAAAATTTAATTTCCCTTAAGCTGTCATATTTTAAGATAAGACCATCCTGATAGGATGGTCTTTTTCGTTCGATTAGGAGCTAAATATAAAAATATGCCCACAAAAATCTGGTCAGCGGCCTTAGACGGTCTCGATGCTAAAATAATCGCGGTCGAGGCTGATTCCGGCGGCGGTGATTTTGGATCGATAACTATCGTCGGTCTGCCTGATACGGCTGTTTCCGAATCGAAAGAACGAGTTAGGAGCGCCTTGCGCAATTGCGGCCTGCCTTTCCCCCGCCGCAAAATAACTGTTAATCTTGCTCCGGCTGATCTGAAGAAACGCGGCCCTATCTACGACCTGCCGATAGCTATCAGCATTCTGGCTATCAATAATAAATTTACTGTTGACTGCTCAAAATCCCTGATGGTCGGCGAATTATCGCTAAGCGGCGAGGTACGCCCGCTAAACGGGGTCCTTTCGATAGCGATGGCCGCCAGACAGGCGGGATTATCAAAACTATTCGTGCCGCAAGCTAACGCCGCTGAGGCTAGCCTCATCAAAGGGCTGATCATCATTCCGATCTTAAGCCTGCCCCAGATGATCGGCTACCTCCAAGGGTCATCTCTAATTCCCGCGTTCAGTCTATCATCAGCTAGGCAGCCCCGGAAAAATCATTATTTTGATATCGGCGATATCAAGGGACAAGAAAAGGCCAAGCGCGCGCTAGAGATAGCGGCCGCCGGCGGGCACAATCTCCTATTTTGCGGACCGCCCGGATCAGGAAAGACAATGCTTGCCAGCGTCATGCCTAGCATCTTGCCAGACCTCGATTTCTCGGAAGAACTTGAAATAACTAAGATATACAGCGCCGCCGGAGAATTAAAGGAAACGGCCATCATCAGCTGTCGCCCTTTCCGTTCGCCGCACCATAGTGCTTCGGTCCATTCCTTGGTCGGTGGCGGCGCTTACCCCCGCCCAGGCGAAATATCATTAGCTCACCGCGGCGTCTTATTCCTCGATGAGTTTCCAGAATTCTCACGCTCAGCGCTAGAAAGCTTACGCCAGCCCCTAGAAGAAGGCGTCATTAACATAGACCGAGCAGCTAAGCGCTTAAGATTCCCAGCTCGCTTCACTCTTCTAGCCGCCATGAATCCGTGCCCTTGCGGCTACCGCGGGTCTAAAGAGAAAGCTTGCCATTGCCCGGAATCACAGATCGTCGCTTATAAGAGACGCCTATCGGGACCAATACTAGACCGCATCGACCTCCACATCACGGTAGACAGGATTGATTGGCAAAAAATCAACACTGAAAACCCCGAACATTCTATTGATATTAAGAGAAAAGTAGAAATTGCTAGAAAAATACAGGCGCGACGCTTTAAAGGCCGAATAATCATGACTAACGCCGAGATTCCCGGTCCGCTCGTCAAGAATTTCTGCCCCCTGGATAAGGCTAGCGAGACCTTGCTTAATGCTGCGAGCGATAAAATGAAGCTATCCGCCCGCTCTTATTTCAAGCTCATAAAAGTGGCTCGCACCATCGCCGATTTAGATGGAAAAGAAAATATCTGGCCAGAGCATATCGCCGAAGCTTTACAGTATCGGCCAAGCCCGGATTAACCCCTTCTCTGATTGGAATATATGCCTATCTTTTGCTATAATATAACCAGCAAAATAAAATTATTCATATGTTCAAAAAATTAACGATTCTTTCCCTGCTAGCTATCTTCATCTTGGGTTCCGGCTTCGGCTGCAAGACTCCAGACGCTAAGACTCAGGCGGCGATGACGCCGATCACTCTGACCTATTGGCGCGTCTTCGATGACAGCGATGCCTTCTCGGAAATAATTACGAAATATAGGGCGCTTCATCCTCATATCACTATCGAGTACCGGAAACTGCGTTATGAAGAATACGAAAAAGCGCTCCTCAATGCTTTAGCCGAAGATCGCGGCCCGGATATCTTCTCTGTCCACAATACTTGGATAAAAGAATACGAATCCAAGATAGCTCCTATGCCGGCGACGATCACTATGCCCTACTCGGTAGTTTCAGGAACCATCAAGAAAGAAACCACGATTGAACTGCGCACGACTAACAGCCCGACCTTAAAAGACATCAAGGACAGATTCGTAGACGCTGTCGGCTACGACGTCATCTCCGATAATGGGCAGGTCTATGGCTTGCCATTATCCGTCGACACTCTCGCGATGTTCTATAATAAGGACCTCTTCAATAATGCCGGCATCAGCCAAGCTCCGCAATACTGGAACAAGGAATTTTTACAGGATATCAAGAAGCTGACCAAGCAGGACGCTAAAAAAGAGCTGATCCAGTCCGGCGTCGCCCTAGGCGGATCTTCGAACATCAACCGTTTCAGTGATATTCTCTCTGTGCTCATGATGCAGAACGGCGCCGTCATGATGGATGGCAATCAGGTCTTATTCAATTTAGTCCCGCCCGCCTCGAAAGATACAGGATACAATCCTGGACTAGAGGCTCTCCGTTTCTACACAGACTTTTCTAATTCCGGCAAAGAGTCATACGCCTGGAACGGCGCGCTGCCCAACTCTTTAGAAATGTTTACCAGCGGGAAATTAGCCATCTATTTCGGCTACTCCTTCGACTTGCCGACCATCAAGACTCAGGCCCCGAAGCTTAATTTCTCCGTTGCCAAGCTGCCTCAGATCGAAGGCAATCCCCCGACCAATGTCAATTTTGCTAATTACTGGGTAGAGGTCGTGTCCAAGAAAAGCGCGCACCAGAACGAAGCCTGGGACTTCATCCAATTTATAACTAAAGAAGAGCAGGCTAAGAGCTATCTGGAAAAAACCAAAAAGCCGACAGCTTTGCGCTCTTTAGTCGCCTCACAGAGAACAAGCGATGAAATCGGCGTCTTCGCTGATCAAGTTTTGACAGCTAAGAGCTGGTATAAGGGCAAAAATGCGCTGGCGGCCGAGGATGCTTTTAAGGAGATGATAGATACGGTCGTAAACAACACTGGCGAAAGGATACAAGACGTGATCAATAACGCCGTCTCCAAGATCCAACAGACCATCAATTAACAATCCTCTAATAAAGAATTCTTATGCTTAAAAAAAATATCATCGCCGCGATCTTCTTGAGCTTATTCGTCTTCAATGTCTCGCTGGCTTACGGGCAGGGCTTAGTGCCGCCAGCTAGCGGCGAGGCTTGCTCTGCCGGCGATGCGACTTATTGCGGCAATTACGAGATTAATGACTTCATCGTGCTGGCTATCAACGTCTCTAAATGGATATTGGGGATGGTTGGATCTCTCTCGCTCGTCATGTTCATCTACGGCGGCGTCCTCTTCTTGATTTCCGGCGGCGGCAGCGAAAAGATATCCCAAGCCAAGAAGATAATCGTCGCCGCGGTCATCGGTCTCGTCATCGTCTTTGCCAGCTATCTAATAATCCAATTCGTCATGGGATCGATGGGTCTGGATTGGAACGGCCAAATAGCTGTTCCGAAAGCGCAGTAATCACAAGCCGATGCCTGCTTTCACTCCTAAGAAATTAGCTCTCGAAGACACAGTCGGAGAAAGGCTCCGGCGAGCGAGGCGCGCTCTCGATTTAAATATCGAGCCGATCGCTAAGAAGCTTAAGATTCGCGCCGAATACCTGATGGCCATGGAAGACGAGCGCTTTGATAAGCTGCCAGCCGGGCTGTACGGCAAAAATTTCCTCAGAGAATATTCCGCTTTCCTGGGGTTGAAGCCGAAAGAATTATTCAAGGATCTCGATGAAAAGATTTTCGGAGAAGAAAATAGCAATCCCTTCTCGCAAAAAGTCCTGAAGAGCCATAAGCTCCTGGTTTGGCCCAAGATAATCAAGAACATCATGGTCTCCGGAGCTATCTTGATCTGCTTCCTCTATCTGATCTTCTATTTCAAGAATATAGTTACGGCTCCTGATCTTCAGATTACGCAGCCAGACAAAAATATCCTGACCAGCGCCAGCGCCTTGACCGTCAGCGGACAGACAGAGCCGGAAGCAGAAGTGCGCATCAATGGCGAAATCGTCTTAAATAATGATAAAGGAATTTTTTCCCAGACAATAAATCTGAAGAAGGGCATGAATAGCATTACTGTCAGCGCCAAGAAAAAATACAGTCGCGAACGTTCGATAACCAGACAAATACTAGTAGAATAAATAAAAAAAGATATATGCCAGAAATAAGAAAAAGCGCTCTATTTGACATCAACAGCATTTTGAGTAAAATAGGCATAGACGAGAAACAACAGGTGGCAGAATTAGGCTGTGGCAATTTCGGCTTCTTCGTCTTCCCCTTAGCCCGTTTAGTCGGGCGCCAGGGCAAGGTTTATGCCGTCGACATCCTAAAATCTACTCTGGAAGAGATAGGCAAGGAAGCAAAAAAGAACAATATGCCTCAGGTGATACCGATCTGGAGCAACTTGGAAGTATTTAAGGCCGCTAACATTGAGACCAGCAGCCTAGACAGCGCCCTGCTGATAAATGTCCTGCATCAGTCCGAAAAGAAGATCGAGATATTGCGCGAATCGATACGCCTGCTCAAGAGGGGCGGGAAACTGCTAGTCATCGAATGGAAGAATATGGATCTGCCCTTAGGACCGGCGCCAGAAAAACGGGTCAAGCTCGAATCTTTGAAATCAGCCATACCGAAGATCGGCCTGGACATAGCGGAAGAATTCGAAGCCGGACCCTATCATTACGGATTAGTCTTAATTAAATTATAAATATGAAAAACCTATTAACCCTAGATTATTGGTTCAACCTTAGACCGGAAGCCTTCATGCCGTTAGCGCAAAAATCGTTCGTCGCTCTGATAATTATCCTGGCGGCGGCAGCCCTTTTGATCGCCATTATTAAGAGCCGGAGCGGCATATACCGCGGCTTCTTTAAGCGCCTTTATGCCTTCTGTCTCGCTAATGCCATTATCGGCCTCCTGCTCTTATTCTTCAATTACGAGACCGTGCCTTTCTTCTCAGCTCGCTTCTGGCTCGGCCTTTGGGCATTGGCTATGATTGCCTGGATAATCCCGGTGTTCATCAGCCTAAAAGCTATCCCGCAGAAGAAAAGAGAAAGAGAGCAGGAAGAGAATCTGAAAAAATATATCCCTAAATAATTCCTCACCTATAATCTTGTAAACAATCAACAAAATAACCCCTCTACCCAAGGGGTTATTTGTTTAATAAAGTTATGGTAAAGACTAGGCTGCTAGGCGACCGCGGAGAAACGATCGCTAAGAAATATCTAGAAGGATCGGGCTACGAGATAATCGTCGCTAATTATCGCTGGCGACGCCTAGAGATAGACATCATCGCTAAAAAAGAAGAGTATTTGATATTCTTGGAAATCAAGACGCGCACTAAGAATGTAAATGATGTTGACGAGACGCCCCTAGCCTCCAGACAGACGAAAAACCTAAAACGAGCCATGATGGAGTACTGCTTTAAGAACGGACATGACTTGGATCTGACCCGTCTAGATTTGATTGTAATTATCCTAGATAGCGCTACCGGCTTGGCCAGTCTCAGGCACTATAAAGACGTCTTTTGATATCCGCCGGCAGCCTCAGCCCCTATCTTTCTCAGTCTGCGCCTGAAAGCTGCCAAGTTCTTCATGAAAGTCAGGCTGTCGCTGAAGACCTTGACTGTGCTCGGCCGGCGCTGATAACGATTCTCTTGCCAGTCTACCGGCACTTCTCTTAATCGAAACCCGGAACGCATGGCTAAAATAGCTAATTCAGTATCAAAGAACCAATAATCATCAGCCAGATAAGGCTTAAGCGCCAAGAAGGTTTCGCGGCGCACTGCCTTAAAGCCGCATTGCAGATCGGCCAGCTTATGGCCCAACATGAGGCGGGATAACAAATTATATGACTGGGAGACGATCTCTCTGAAAAGAGAGCGCTTAATAGCTGCTCCGGCGGACAGCCGCGAACCGATAGCTAAATCAGCCTCATTATTTGCTAAGGGCTTAATCAGATCAATAAGATTATCCAGAGAAACTGCTAGATCACAATCCATGTAGCTGAAGATATCAGCCGAACTAGATGACCAATATCTTTTCAAGGCGCGGCCGCGGCCAGGTTCGGCCACTTCGATGAAATCGACCTTGTCCGGAAAGCGTTGTTTGAATTCCTGAGCTATATCGGCCGAAGAATCGTTAGAGCCGTTAATGATCACGACGATCCTCCAAGAAAAATCAAAATCCGATCGATCACAATAGGAGATCAGCTGAGCTAAGATATTCTCCAAGATAAGCGCCTCATTCTTTGTCGGCAGACAGAAATCAACTAACATATCATTTTATCTTCTTATAAATTATAGCCGTCCCGTCATAATAAGCTGGCTGCCAGTCGCGAGAATTTACCAGATAATCACGCAGATAATTATGGCCAGCTAGATTTTCGCCACCGAGACCGAAAAATATCTGTTCCCATCTCTTTGCTCTTATTTCTTTGTCCTGGAGCGGCATAAGCACTAAGCCGATTTCATAATCTGCCAGCTTTTTGGAACAGACGGCGTCTTTTTTAAAAAAATCAAAATATTCCTCCAAGAATGTCTGGCCTTGATATTCGACTTGGGGCAAGCGCCCATCAATGAACAGGCGGCGTTCCGGCAGACTCCAGATCAAATGGCCGCCCCAGCCATAATCATTGAATAGGCGCATCTCATCATACTGCGGATGAGCTTGCAAATATTCGACCGCCCCGACCGGGTAATCGCGACGGAAAGATGAGAAGGGGTTGGCAGTGAAATTAGTCGAGACTAATTGCAGGAGCGATGATAAGAATAAGCATAAGAGCAGATACCATTTCAACCAATCTTTCAGGGCCCAGGGCGATTCCGGAGCTTTTTCTTTATCATCCGTCCGAAATAGCGCGCTGAAAATCCCCGTCAAAGGGACGAAAGTCCCTACGAACATCAGAGGGAAATGACGATGCGACTTGAAGCTCAAGAAGACGAAGAAAACAAAAAGAAATAAAGTCCAGAGATCAAGCCGCCAAAAACGCTTATGGCCTCGGCTATAGTATACGTAAAAGATAATAGCCAATAAGACCAAGGCTAAATATAATAGCTGCTGATACTGGAACGGGTAAATGAATTGCGACCGCCATTCCTGGATATGCGAAACGTAAAAATTATCCTTATAACCATTTAAGAAGGAATAAAGCTTCAGTCCATAAGGAGTAAGCAGGGTTACAGCAAAAGATAAGAGGGCGGCACTAGAAAAAGCAGCGATCTCGCGCCATTTCAAAGAGCTAGAAAAATCCAGCCAATCCTTGCTCCAATAGCGGCTTATGAGCTTTTCCGCGATCTTAATGCCTATCCAAGCGAAGAATACGGCGAAACCGATCAGGAAGCTGCCGTGCAGACAGGCCCAAAGATACATGATCGGAATGAGCGCCAAGAGCCATTTCCAGTCCTTATGCTTATTATAATGATAAATTATCATCAAGATAAGCGTTAAAAATAATAATCCGCTCTCCTGCATCCTTACTCCGAAGTGCGGCGAAGAAGCGACGACTCCGAAAAGTTGGAAGATAATGATGAAGAAGGGCGATGTTGCCGGATAGGCGCGCCGCACCCAAACATTAAGCATAATCAGGACGCTGACGATAAGGAGCGCAAACAAGACGGATAGCGCGATATAGCCTTGGTGACTAAAAATCTCATAGGAAGCTAAATTACTCAGCCATTCGTGATCGACCCATCTGCCCGTGAAAGTATAATTATAATGATTAACTTCGGGAACCGACCAGGTTCTGGAAATCTCCTCTCCAACTTTTAAATGCCAGCCTAAATCCGGATCCAAATATCCGAAAGACCCCCTTAGAAGCAGAGTGAATATAAAAAAATAGAAAAAAGCCCACAAAATCAAAGAAAAATGATTTTTTTCCGATATTTTTTTCATAAAATAGGCTAAAATAAGCTAATCCTCTCCTATTTTACCATGTGCGGATTTATTTGTCTTGTTCTAGGTAATATGCTAAAATTAAAGATGTAAAATTAAAAATTATCAAAAAACTAGAAAGGTGGTGAATTTATGAAAAATATTTCTAAACATTTAATCTCCTTGGCTATCTTAGCATTCTTAGTCGTCCCGGCTTTTGCCTTGACGGCTCATGCCCAGTTCGACCCAGGACTGAACGCAGTTAGCAACGGACTGAACAATTCTTTGTCCAGCACCGATCCGAGAACTGTCATCGGCCGTATTATCAATATGGCTCTAGGCTTCTTGGGCGTAATCGCTGTCGGCATCGTCTTATTAGGAGGCTTCAAGTGGATGACCGCCGGAGGCAACGAAGAGAAGACCGGTGAAGCTAAGAAGTTGTTAGGGGCTGGCGTTATCGGCTTGGTGATCATCTTATCATCATGGGCAATCGCTACTTTCATCATCAACTCTCTCATGAATGCCGTCAACTAGTTAAAATAAGTGATTCTCATCTTAGGATGGGGGTCACTGTCTTGGATCGGAAAAGTTTTTTCGGTCCAGAACAGTGAATAATTAGCCTCTTTATGATAAAAAAAATCTTTCTTATCTTTGTTTTAGCCTTCATTTCCTTTTCCTTTTCCCTGAATCAAGCGCTAGCGGAAGAAGTAATCGACAATCCCCTGACTGGCCTCAACGAAACAGCCGGAAAAGTCACTGCTTTTGTGCCTCAGGTAGCTACGCCTGACGATAATTTCTTGACGACCCGAGTAGGTCAGATCATCAGTATTGCCCTTTCTTTCGTCGGCGTCCTTTTCTTCATCCTCATGATATACGCCGGCATCCTTTGGATGACCGCTAGCGGCAACGAACAACAGATATCTAAAGCGAAAAGCCTCTTGATAAATGCTATTATCGGCATTATCGTGGTCTTTTCCGCCTATGCCTTGACCGCTTTCTTAGGAAACAACCTTCTACAATAATGAAAAAGCTTATTTCTAAAAAACTGATTTTAGCTTCGCTGACTATCTGCTTATCTTTATGCTTCCTATTGCCAGCGTCGGCAGCGACTACGACTGACAGAATCGGAGGAACTTATAATTTCAAGGAACAGAGCGGCCTAGGAGCGGCCGCCAATGTCGCTGGCTATGATACGGGAACGAGCGCGACTACTCTAGAAGGCGTAATCAGCCGCGTCATCTATACCCTACTGAGCTTCATCGGCATACTTTTCTTCGGATTAGTCATCTATGGAGGCTTTACCTGGATGACGGCGCGCGGCAACGAGGAAAAGGTCAAGAAAGCTGAAGGCTTGATCATGAGCGCCATCGTCGGGCTAGTGATCACTCTTTCGGCCTATGCCTTGAGCTATTTCTTAATCAATTATTTTTGGCAATAATTTATGAAAAAGGCCGGAATAATCTTCCTATTTTCATTTCTCATCTTATCGGCTTTCCCAGTCCAGGCTGCCCTGTTGAATTCTGATAAGCAGCAAGAATACGCCAACAACATCAAGGCTACGGCAGCGGCAACTGAATATGACACCGAGACTACTTTAGAAAATCGGATAAGCACTATCATCCGCATAATCCTCTCATTCATAGGGACTATCTTCATAGTTTTGACTTTCTTGGCCGGCAGCGACTGGATGCAAGCCGCCGGAAACGAAGAAAAAGTCAAAAAAGCTAAGACAACCATCAGAAACCTGATGATCGGATTAGTCCTAATCCTAATGGCTTACGCTTTGAGCTCTGGATTCAGCACTCTATTAACAAGAACTCTCATAACGAAATAACCAAGCGATATGAAAAAAGAAATCAAATCAATCATTTACTTCCTGGCCCTGGGTCTCTTTGCTATCCTGCCTGGCTTAGCCCTGGCTCAAGACGACTCTACTCCTCCTCCGCCGCCAGCCGGACCATCTAAACTAATGGATAGGCTTACGACCGTGGCGGGAGAAGGCGGCTATCAGACCGATGCTAGCATCGCCTCGACTCCGAAGATAATCGGCACGGTTATCGGCGCTTTCGTCGGATTCCTAGGCATAACCTTCTTGATCCTGATCATCATCGCGGGCTATAGATGGATGACAGCTAACGGCAACGAAGAAGATATCAAGAAAGCCAAGAGCACTATCAAACAAGCTATCATCGGCCTGATTGTCGCTATTTCCGCTTATAGCCTTTGGGGCTTCATCTTCCAAAGATTTATATTATTAGGCAACTAAATATGAAAAAAATAATCATCACCTCGCTAGTCCTGATAATCGCACCTCTTTTATTCCTCAAAGTTGCTTCCGCCCAGCTCATAACTAATGCCACCGGCGAAGGCAGTCTAGACAGTATCACTGCTATTACCGCCCAACAAGCTAATTTCGGACAAGTTGATATCGGAGTCTTAATATCCAAAATCATCAGAATCGTTCTCGGTTTCTTAGGAATAATCTTCTTAATCCTGACGATAATAGGCGGATTCCGCTGGATGACGTCAGGTGGCAATGAAGAAGCAGTCAAGAAAGCCCAGGGGTCAATCAAGACGGCAATTATCGGCCTAGTCATTGTGCTAGCAGCCTACTCAATTACCTATTTCATCTTCAGATGGCTGCCTTTCAGCGGTGGAGGAAGTATGCCGCCAGCTGTCTAAACTTCTATAAACAAGAAAAAAGAGTGTCAACGATTGTTAACACTCTTTTGTTTTTTTGCTTGTCTTAATTCCTGAGTAAAGTTGCCTTATAATCATAGGCAGCCGCACCGTCATAATAAATTATGTTCGGTCCCACTTTCTTAGTGACGATTCTAGTTTCGTTTCCATAGATGAATACGGTAGTATACTCACCTATAAATGGTAGGACGAATACTGGGCTCTTGCCGTTGGGTTTCAAATTGAATTCCCTATAAAAATTGGCCGGACCAGTGACTTTGACGGTAACTTCATTGCACCAATTATTAACAACAATTCCTTTTAACTTGTCGCCCATGGATTCCGTGGCTAATTCGGAAGAATCTCCATAAGAACTTTTAATGTTATCGGCATACTTAACTAACAGATAAGCTTCTGCGGATTTCCTAGGATCTTTGCTTTCTAGGTTCATGATTTCTTTAGTGTCTTTGCCCGAAGTGCTGACAATAAGGTTATTCAAACTAGTCTCCAGAATATCTATCTTTTGACGATAATTTACTATTAGTAAGCTATCTTCTTTATTTAGATGTCCAGCTTTTTTTTCAACAATCAGACTGATATTCTCTTGATACTTGGAGACTTGCCCATGTATTAGGCGGATAGTTCTTCTATTTTCTCTTAAGCTCTTATCGCCGGAGTAAATCTGCGATTGGCAAAAAGATTTTTCTACAACCATCATGCTTATTAGCACGATAACGGTTATTGCTACTAACTTTCTCATGGTTTCTATTATGTTTTGGTTTATATTCAGTTTTTAAAGAGCAATTACTGCTCTATTGGCGATAGTCCTGCTTAATTAACTATCCCTATATAATAGCATAATTAATAAAATACGTCAAGTCTTATCCACAGCCAAGTCTTGACTTTTTTATCTACCCGTGCTAAAGTAATTGGTCAAGAAAATCCCTGCTTTAATATCTTTCATATGATATAGTCGGGATTTTTTAATTGGCTAACATTAAACAAATATGAAAATACTACAAAAATTAGGTGAAGAAATCGTCCCTCTGAGTAGAAAGCAGAACATTGTTCTGCTTGTAATCATCGCTTGTATATTTCAATTCGCTTTATTCTTCGCTCCGGCGCTCGCTGATGAGGCTGTTAGCAAGGCTAATGCTCAAACCAATGACTCTGACATCATTATTACCAATGATTCCTTGGTTAAAGAGGCTAGGATGGGTGAAGAGGCCGCTAAACTGACGACTCCAGCCATTCTTAAGGCTACCCTGCCGGTCATCGAGAGTGTCGCCTCCTCCTCAGAATTCAAGGTTATCAGGACTAGCACCCATACTATTACAGCCTATAACTCTGAAGCGGGGCAGACTGATGACTCTCCTTGCATTACCGCTAATGGCTATAACGTCTGCGAAAGCGGAGCAGAGGATACTATCGCCGCTAATTTCTTAAAGTTCGGTACTAAGGTCAAGATCCCGGAACTCTTTGGAGACAGGGTCTTCGTCGTCCGCGATCGCATGAATAAGAAACACCCTAACCGTGTCGACGTCTGGATGGCTGAAAGAACTGACGCTGTCCATTTCGGAGTCAAAGTCGCCAAGATTCAGGTCGTCGAATTAGTCGAATAATTTTCAAATTCACATATAAAAACGCCCCGGGCAACCGGAGCGTTTTTTATTTATCTGGCTTATCTGATATCCAAACAGCTATCTAGAAAAATAAGCTCAAGAATCCTCGGCTGCGGCGGATTTCCTTCTCGCGTTTCGTTATCGCCAAAGTCGTGGAAATGACCGTGTCCGGATTCAGGGAGATGCTGTCTATCCCCTCTTCTACTAAGAATTCAGCAAAATCCGGGAAATCGCTCGGACCCTGGCCGCAGATGCCAACCTTGCGGCGATACTTCTTGGCCGTCTTGATGAGCTGGCGGATTAATATCTTAACGGCTTCATTCTTTTCATTAGAAACTCCAGCGACGTTCAGGCTTCCGCCGGAATCACGATCGATTCCCAGGGTTAGCTGAGTGAGATCATTAGATCCGATAGAGAAGCCATCGAAGATATGGCAGAACTTGTCCGCCAGGATAATATTCGCCGGTATTTCCGCCATGACATATATCTCTAAGCCGTTCTGGCCGCGACGCAAGCCATTTTCTGCCATGATTTCTTGAACGCGCTTGCCCTCTTCAATCGTCCGACAGAAAGGCACCATCACTTTCAGGTTCTTCAGACCCAATTCATCTCTAACTTTTTTTATAGCTCGGCATTCTAATCTGAAGGCTGGCAAGAATTGCGGAGAATAATAACGATTAGCGCCGCGATAGCCGATCATTGGGTTGGATTCTACCGGCTCATAGGCGGTTCCGCCGATAAGGTTAGCATATTCATTGGTCTTAAAGTCGCTCAAACGAACAATCACATCTTTCGGATAATACGCCGCGCAGATAGTCGCTACGCCTTGAGCCAGGCGATCGACAAAATATTGCGCCTTGTCGCTATAACCGACAGTCAGTTCATCTATCTTTTTCTTAAGTTTCTGGTCTTTCAAAGATTTATAGCCGATAAGAGCTAGCGGGTGAATCTTGATATAATTATTGATGATGAACTCCAAGCGCGCTAGACCGACGCCGTCATTAGGGATAAAAGAATTGACAAAGGCCATGTCCGGCTCGCCGACATTCATCATGATCTTAGTTTTTGGACGCTTCATGTTCTTGACGTCAGTGGTATTCACCTTAAACGGCAACTTGCCCTCGTAAACGAACCCGGCTTCGCCAGCTGAACAATCTACTGTCACGGCCTGGCCGCTTTTAATCCTGACGGAACCATTTCCGGTGCCGACGACGCAAGGAATGCCGAGCTCTCGGGAAACAATAGCGGCATGGCAAGTGCGGCCGCCCTTATCGGTCACGATAGCGGAGGCGATCTTCATGATCGGCTCCCAATCAGGATCAGTCATATCGGTGACCAAGACCTGCCCCGGCTTGAATTTATTGATATTAGCGACATCCATCATCCGATTGACAGTGCCGGCGCCGATCTTGCTGCCGACGCTCTGCCCGGAAACTATCACTTTGCCCTTCTTGGATAATTTATAATTTTCTATGATATTGACGGGTTTCAGGCTCTGAACTGTCTCTGGTCTCGCTTGCGTTATATAAGTATCGCCGGTCTGACCATCAACCGCAAACTCAATATCCATCGGACGCTTATAGTGTTCCTCGATCAACATGCCCCATTTGGCTAGCTGCATGACCTGCTTATCCGTTAAAGATGGCTTGATCTGGTCAGCTGCCGGGATAGCGACATTCTTGACCGGATTCTTGCCCTTCAAGTCATAAATCATCTTGATGTTCTTCTTGGATAAATTCTTAGAAATTATCGCGCCTGTCGGCTTGAAGACATAGAATTCATCAGGAGTAACGTGACCCTGGACAATATTCTCCCCCAATCCGAAGATAGAATTGATAAGCACCGCATTCTTAAAGCCTGATTCAGTGTCGATAGTGAACATGACGCCAGAAGAGCCGAGATCAGAGCGGACCATCTTCTGGATTCCGACAGACAAGCCGATTGAGAAGTGATCAAATTTCTTATCGACTCGGTAGGAGATAGCGCGATTAGTGAATAATGAGGCAATGCATTTTCTGACTGCCAAGAGCAAGTCTTTTTCTCCAGAAACATTCAAATAAGTTTCTTGCTGGCCGGCGAAAGAAGCATCAGGCAAATCTTCGGCAGTCGCGCTAGAACGGACGGCGACATGGATATTCTTAGACTTATAACTAGCAGATAATTCTCGGTAGGCCTTAAGAATCGCTTCTCTAAAATCTTTTGGCATTTCCGTAGCGATGACCAGCTTTCTGATAGCTTCGCCGCGTTTCATTAAGTCTTTGACATTCTTAGTGTCCAGCCCCTTCAGGATCATTTTTATCTTATCTTTCAATCCAGTCGAATCCAAAAAATAATGATAAGCAGACGCGGTCGTCGCGAAGCCGTTGGGAATCTTAACCCCTTTCTTGGTCAGATGGCCATACATCTCGCCGAGCGAGGCATTCTTACCGCCGACTATTGGCACATCTTTGATGGTCAACTCTTTGAAAAAATGAACGAATTTATTTTTTAGCATATTGATAGCTTAATTTTATTTTATATCTCCATTATAACACAAACTTTACTTTATAAGAATAATCATTTAATATGAAAATAATTGGAAATACCGCGGACGTGGCGAAATTGGTAGACGCACTAGCCTTAGGAGCTAGCGAGGCAACTCTTGAGGGTTCGAGTCCCTCCGTCCGCACCATGAATAAACAGGCTCAAGCCTGTTTTTTTGTACTCCAGCCGAGTTGCGAGCGCGGGCTAAAATTGCTAAAATCTAATCATGATTAACTTTCTCCATTCTTTCCAGCCTGCAGCCGTAATATTCAGCGCCGGACCCATCTCTCTCCATTGGTATGGTCTTTTTCTGGTAACCGGAATGATAGCGGCGCTAGCCATCTCTTTCTATCTGGCCGAGCGTTATGGAATCTCCCGCGATATTGTCTTCGACCTTTCATTCTGGCTCATTCTCGGAGGACTGGTCGGCGCCCGTCTGTATGATGTCTTGCTAGAGCTTCCTTATTATATAGCGCACCCTGGGCAGATCTTGGCTGTCTGGCGCGGCGGCCTAGCTATACACGGGGCTATCATCGCCGGGATAGTCATAATTTGGATATTCTCACGCCGACACAAGATAGGCTGGCTTAAATTATCAGCCCTCTTAGTCCCCGGACTAGCTCTCGGACAAGCTATCGGCCGCTGGGGAAATTATTTCAACCAAGAATTATTCGGCCTGCCGACAAATCGGCCCTGGGGCATCCCGATAGACGTCCTGAATCGTCCGGCTGCTTACGCCGCGGATAGTTATTTCCACCCGACTTTTCTCTACGAGAGCTTGGGTTGTCTAGCTATATTCATATTCCTCTTCTGTCTTAATCAGCGAACGATTAGGCGCAAGAGCCTATCTAACTCGTTCTACGCTTGGTCGCTCGGGCTTTATATGATACTATATTCTGTATTGAGATTCTCACTTGAGTTCATCAAGATAGACAAAACTCCTTATTTCTTAGGGATGCGCTGGCCTCAAATTATGAGCCTAGTCATTATCGCTGGCGCCATCTCGTTAATATCTTTTTCTTATGCCCGCCCCCAAAAAAAATTCTAAAAAGAACCGTCAGCGCCTGCTGATCCTCTATTTCCTAGGGCTGCTCTTGGCCATATCAACCGCTTTACCGACCTATATCCAATCGAATTTCCTAAGGCAATTTATCTCTCTCAATGCTATCAGTGTCTTCATGATGGTCGCCAACCTAATGACGGCCGCCGCTATCTTGGTGTTCCCTAAGTATATCAAGAGGCTGTCTAATTACTTCCTGACTAAAGTCGTCCTGATAATTTACGCCAGCTCCCTATTCGGGATGACTCTGTCGACGAACGCTCTGTCAGCCTTCATTTCCATTGTCCTCTTCTCTATCACCTCTAACCTCATCTGGATAAACATGGACGTGCTTGTCGAGAGCTTCTCTTCCGATGCCTCCACCGGCAAGACGCGGACCATTTATTTCACCTTTATCAATATTGGCTGGATATTGTCTCCGATCATGACGACATTCCTTATCGGCAAAGGCGAATACGCCTTATCCTTTCTTATCGCCGGCCTTTTAGTCGCACCCTTATTTCTGATCTTCTTATATCAAGCTAAGAATCTCAAAGATAACATCAAATACCAAGAAGATGGAATCATAAGATCTTGCAAAAATATCTGGGGCAATAAAAACATGCGCGGCATATTCTTCGTCGCTTTCTTGCTCCAGCTCTTCTATAGCACTGCCGTCATCTACCTGCCCATCTATCTTTTCCAAAACCTAAATATGGGCTGGGAAATGCTCGGACCGATATTTTCGGTCATGCTTATCCCCTTCATAATCTTCGAGATACCGGCCGGGATAATCGCCGATAGATATATCGGCGAAAAAGAAATATTATCTGCAGGCTTCATAATCCTAGCTATCTCTCTCTTTCTTTTCTATTATATCAGCGTCCCGAGCTTTTGGATCTGGATGATGGTGCTTTTCTTGTCGCGCATCGGCGCCGCCTTAGTAGAGGCGATGAGAGAAACCTATTTCTTCAAGACGGTCGGGGCTAAAGATATCTCATATATAAACATGTTCCGGATTACCGCCCCCTTAGCTTATATTGTCGGTCCGGCCATTTCTATCCTGGTCCTAATGTTTTGGCCCCTTAATTATCTTTTCTTGGTTATGGCCATAATCATGCTCTCCGGCCTAGGTTTTTCCTTGTCTCTTAAGGATACTAAATAGAAAATCTGGCCGGATTGACTTTGGCCGGTTTTTTTTATAAGATATTCTAGCAGGCGGGTATCGTATAGTGGTTATTACCTAAGGTTTCCAACCTTATGAGAGGGGTTCGATTCCCCTTACCCGCTCCAATATGACTTATTTATTCTTCGTCCAAGGCGAAGGGCGCGGCCACCTTACCCAGGCATTGACCCTCAAGGCTAAGCTAGAGGAAAGGGGCCATGAGATATTGGCAGTGATTGCCGGACCGGATCCCGATTACGGGCTGCCGGCTTTTTTTGAAGAACAATTTAAGGATAAGCTTATCAGGATATCTAGCCCGAGATTCATCGTCGATAGCCAGAACCAAGGCATCAATCTGCGCGCTAGCATAATCAACGCCCTTAGGCAGCTGCGCCATTACCGCCAATCAATAAGAAGAATAAAAAAAATAATAAGAGAAAAGAACCCTGATGTGCTAGTAAATTTCTATGAACCATTGGCTGGCATCTATTGCCGCTATTACCGGGATAAGCGGCCGCTTTTCTGCATTAGCCACCAATATTTTACCGAACATCCCTCTTTCATATTTCCCAGCGGAAGGACCGGAGACAGTTTCGGCCTCAAATTATATAATCGGCTGACAGCGCCGCGCCATGGATTAAGAGTCGCCCTATCTTTTACTGAAGAGGCTGATTTCAAGAAAATGAACATGGTCGTCTGCCCGCCGCTCATCCGCCATAACCTCACCTGCCAAGCGCCGATAAGCGGCAACTTCATCCTGGTCTATCTCTTGAATGCCGGCTATAGCCAGGAAATAATCACCTGGAACGGCCAGAATCCTCAAATAAAAATCGAGGCTTTCTGGAATAAGCCTGAATCGGAAACGACCATCATGAACGACAATCTTACTTTTCATCATCTGCACGGAGAAAAATTCATCGACCGCCTGATCAATTGCCGCGCCTATGTCTCGACGGCCGGGTTTGATTCGATTGCCGAAGCTGCCTATCTGCAAAAAGATATCTTGATGATTCCAACCAAGAATCACTTTGAGCAGAAATGCAATGCTCATGACGCCTGCCGCGCCGGCATCGCCCTGACAGCCGACAATTTCGATTTATCGCTCTTAGTCGACAAAGAAAAAACCCATCCGGATTCGGCTCTCAGAGCCTTCAAGGAATGGGTTGATAATAATGATGATAAGATTATTGAGATGCTGGAAGGTTAATAGCGCTAATAGACAGGAACGAGCCTCACTTATTTGAATAGTCCTGCGGCAATCCGCCAATATTCCGGGTTGCCGTATTTTTTTTGAAAATACCACCATTCTACGCCCCAGATATAGGTGCGTCGGAAATTCAGATTGATCGCATATTGCAGATTAGCCTTAAATTGATCCAAGCTCATAGTGTCGTTAATTTCCTCTTTGGTCTGATACATCATCTTGCCGTGAGGAACCCAGGGTTCAGCCTGCAGCTCCAAGACCATCAGACGTTCTGGAGAAAGTCCGGCTAATCTCGCCTTGAGATCATAATAGAAGGTCGGGAACGGATATTTCATAAAGCCGAGCCAGGAATTATAAACGATGCGATACAAAGTGCTGCCAAAAATGTCGCCTATCTTGGCTTGCTCCTTCCAGGATCCTAATTCGCCCGATCCAGTAATGATAATTTGGCGACTATCTAGAGACCTGACCAAATCAAATTCCTGTCGCAAGAAATTATGATCCAATTCCGGACAAACGCCAAAAGTGCCTAAGAATGGTTCATTCTCTACCTGCCAGAATTCAACGCTATCATAAGAGCGGTATCTTTCGACAATAGTCCTGACCGTCTTAAGAGTGGCTACTTGCACGGCCACGTCATCGCGATGATTGATCCAGTCGGGATTATGGCATTCCGGCCAGCGCGGAACGCGGCGGCCGATGCTGACGATAAATTTCGTCCCGTGCCGCGCGCCCTCATTCAAGAGATAGTCGTACTTAGAAAAATCAAAGATGCCTTCTTCGGCTTCGATATCATCCCAATAAACCGGAATCCGGATATACTTAACTTGTAATTCATCAAGCGTGGCGGCATAAGCTTCCTTCCAGTCCAGCCCGAGCTCATCGCAGAATTTAGTTGAGAAAGTGACGCCGAAAAAATCCGGACGATGCTTAAGGTCTATCTTTGACGGATAATAATCAGCGATCTTAAGAAAATAAAAGGCCAAAGCAGCTACCAGAACCAAGCTGGCCAGCCAGATCTTGCGACGGCGAAGATACCAATCGATAAAGGCCTCCTTGAAGGCGCGATTGCTATTCCTGGTAGCAGCCGCCTTATCTTTACCAGAGACGGCTTTAATTTTTTGTTTCTTGACGGCCATACTTAAAAAGTTATGAAATAAAGCCCGACGGCTACGGAAACTACCGCCGCCATCTTCTGCAGGAATATCTTCCAAGAAAAAGTTTCTTTCAACAAGCGCGGAGCGCTCAAAGCTAAGATAGTGCTGATAATCAGCAAGAAAGCATACTGTACTCCCTGTAAAGCATTAACAAGCACGACTGATCCCAGATAAATCGCGTAATTCTGCAAGATGAATCCGGTCGCGCCCAAAGTTTGATTAAAGACGACTAAAAATTTATTCTTCTTCGGTCCTGATTTCCGCCATAGCGCCATGATCGCTTGTCGATCAGAGCGCCTGATCAGGAATAATAGAACGAAAAGGGCGGCGCCTAGACGAGTCCAGATAAAAGCGCTGGCAAACGGCTGATAAGCATAAGCGAGCTTCGTGCTTAAGAAATAAACCGAATAGGCCAGAGCGGAAATAAGAGCGATACCTATTCCTCCAGACTTGATATCTTGGATGATATTTAATCTCTTAAATATTCTGGAAAGATAGCTGCGCGCTGTCGGCAAAAAGATTATGATAACGATTCCGATGATGATAAAGAGCATGCCGATCCATTGATTGAAAGAAAAATGTTCCTTAAAGAATAGGAGCGAGAACAAGAGGGAAAATATCGGCGTAACGCCGCCGATGAAAACCAAGATGCGCGCCGCATCGCCGCGCCGCAAAGCTTCATAGAGCATCCATAAAGCGACCGCGAAGATGAAGCCGTTCAGGATATTGAAAAAAAAGAGAAGCCAGCCCGGCCAATACAAGAACCAAGGCGCAGCCAGGAACATGACTGCCCCGAGAACGCAGGCAGAAAAGGCATAGGCCTTGCTGTTCTTCAAGACATTATCGACTAAGAATTTATCGAACAGGTTGGCGACCGCTAGCAATAGATAGGCGGACAGGGCTGCCGCAATCCAATTCATAGAATATATATTATTTCTAGCTTAATAATCTTTCAATATTATAGGCGCCCATCTGTTCCGCGTTCAAGAAACCGTCGACGGCAGCGCGCGCTAGCCGGCCGGACGCCAGAAGATCAGGCAGCCATTCATCAACATACTCAGGGGCAAGACTGTCTATTCCCGCCCCCATCGACAGCAGCCATTCGCGATTCCAGTCTTCCTGGCTGCCGACAGGAGTCGATATTATTATCGGTAATCCCAAAGCGCAATAAAATGATAATTCAGAAGGCTTAGTCCAGAGTATATCAGTGTTACGCAGGCAACGGTTGAATTTCTTGAAATAATCGATTTTATCGGGTGCAAAAATTATCTCTAATCCTTTCCCGATACGCAAACCGCTGATAGCAGCGGCTTCTTCGAAATAGTCTTTCACCTCCGGCCTGTTTCCAGCCACCATATTCAAAGCGATCTTTCCTTCACGTATCCCTAGGGCTAGTTTTTTCATGATCAGGGCACCGACTTCTTTTTGAGCTCCGGCGCCGCCGACCGCGAAGGTTATAGTGATCGGATGACTCTCGTCTTTCAGGGAATCCGGAGCCACGCTCTTCAGCAATGACTTATAATGATCGCGATATATCCCTTCTGAATCAAGCAGGGCGACGCGACGCTCCAGGTCGTCGGTCAATATCTCTTTTTCCGCGCCAATATTCTCTTTAGGCAAGGGGAAGCCGGTAACGATGATATTCTGCGGCTTGACTCCGTACATCAGGAATCTTTCCCTAACTTTTTCGCTCGGCACTAAGAATTTAGTCCGGCTCGCTTTCGGAGTAAGGGGCGCCCAGGCGCGAGAAGCATCGGTATCGCAGATTATGCAATAAATATCACCTTTATAACCATGATATTCGGCAATATAAGCGGCTACGAAAAAAGTAGTCACATATGGCAGGGCTTCACGATTAAGGCTTTCAATCAAGTTCTTGCCTAAGCCGCGCTTCACGAAACGGAAAAAATATCTTTGCTGCGTAGTCGGTCGAGACAAGTCACGGAAAGGATAAAGCGGGCGTATTTTCTGAAAAGCATCCATGATTTCAAAAACTGCGTATCCTAAAAGAGGAATCTTCTTCAGGCGAGAAACCTTTTCGTAAGAACGTAAGCTCTTAACCCAATAATCCTTTTCCCAATCAGCGATTCCCGGATAATCATTAATAGTGATGATTTCTCCGCCACTCATGTCCATGAGAGGATAGGCGGCGCGCTGATGGCCGTAACCCATATCCGCGGCCACGAGATTTATTTTTTTCATTGGCATATTTCAAAAAGTCCGAGATACCGGCCCTGGCTACATTTCCCTCTTATTATAGCAGAATATTAATAATTTTTCTTCGCGAGATGAGAATTGCCTTTCAATTGCAAATATTGATAGGCATTAAGAGTTGAAATAGTGGCCTGCCCGATTGCTACTGTTATCTGTTTAGTTTCGCAATTAGTGACATCACCAGCAGCATATAGCCCAGGAGTCTTGGTTTCGCCCTTCTCGTTAGCGATAATCTGATTCTTCTCGTTGCGCTCAACCAATTCAGATACCAGATCAGTGCTAGCGATACGACCGACTTCAATAAATACTCCATCAGTCTTAATATCTTCTTCTTTTTTATCCTTAACATTAGACACCTTTATCTTCTCTACTTTCCCGTCTCCGAATATTTCTTTTATCTCGGAATTCAATAATATCTTTATATTCTGGCGGCTATTCACTTCCTCTACCAAAGTCTCAAAAGCTTTAAAACTTTCACTGCGATGGATCAGATAAACCTGCGAAGCTATCTTAGACATGATTTCAGCGGCATCCAGAGCCGAGTTCCCTCCTCCGACAACAGTAACGATCTTGTTTTTGAAAAATGGCCCGTCACAATTGGCACAGTAAGAAACGCCCTTGCCATTGAACTCGATCTCTCCAGGAACAGCCAAGCGCCGCGGAGACAGGCCCATGGCAATCAGAACGGTCTGAGACTCAAAAGACTCACGTCCAGTATAGACTATGAAATTCCCGTTCTCTTTGCGCTCGATCTTCTTCACCTCATCTATTTTCATCTCTGCCCCAGAGCCGATAGTCTGTTGCCTCATGTTCTCAATTAGCTCAAAACTGCTAATTTTTGAAAAACCTGGATAGTTTTCGATTTCGCTAGCCCAGACCATCTGTCCTCCGACCTCGGCTCCGATAATAAGCGTCTTCATTTCACGGCGAGCCGCATAGATTCCAGCGGTCATTCCAGCTGGTCCAGCTCCAATAATAATCAAATCATACATAAATTTAGGCTATAAAAATAAAAATTATATCTTAATTATATGGTTTTTATAGTTTTTGTGCAAATAAGAATTAATCAAGAGAAAAGATAAAAAAATTTACTATAAAATTAATAATTTTAGCCAAAAAATAAAGATTCCAACAACTTATACACATTTTTTATGTATTATTATTTATTTAATATTAGCAAAATTATATCTAAAAGTCTAGATTTATGTAGACTTATCCCTATTCCCTGTTATTGAATTTTATATTAGGCACTTTTAAACTTTTATTTTAATTTTAGACTTATTTCTGACGACGGATCCTGGTAATTACTTATGCTGCCATTATTTTGCAAAATAAAAAGACCTGTTAATACAGATCTTTATTGTGGACCATAAGGGACTTGAACCCTTGACCTCTTCCATGCCATGGAAGCGCTCTAGCCAACTGAGCTAATGGCCCTCTCTGATTGTTCCTTAAGGAACAATATTTTAAATATTCTTTAGAATGTTCCTTGAGGAACATTTTTCCTAAAATTGTTCCTCAAGGAACAATTATCCAAAAACATTAAAAAATGGGCAATATTTATATAATACTAGATTATAAATAAAAGTCAAGAAGGTAAAATATGAGGAAAAAATCAATTTAATAAAAAAGGCCCGAATTAATCCAGGCCTTTTATAAATTTACTACAAACTAAGCTACTTCTGATATTTTCATGAGCTCGCCATGATTTTTAAGAACATAATCCATAACCTCATCATAACCATGCCCCAGCCTTTCTTTTATATACTCCCTGATTGGGTCAACGGCAATGATCGATTTTTCTCTATATTTCACGGCCTCCTCAAAATCCTGTTTTTTTACACATTCGGTCTTCAAACTATCAAAATATTTAAAAGATTCGAAAGCTTTTCCTAGCCTATTTTCCGAATCTTTCAATCCTAGACAAATTATTCCGACAATCATAGCGACTTTCTTGCAAAAAATCTCATGTTCTAGGAATGGTAAGAAAAAAAATTTCAAGAAAACTTGATCGATATCCTTAATCTGATAATAACTTGCTTTTCCGGTATCCTTATTTCTAATTCGATAGTGGACACTCACCTTGCCTCTCTCTTCTGAGATGCGATAGATATCTTGAAAATAAATTTTTCTAACGCCTCTTCTTGTTTCTACAATAAGTTTGAAGCGCTGCGGATTGTCTAAAAGATCAGCAGGGTGGCAATTCCTCAAAAGACTTTTAAAGTCTTCTGGATCAAATAACAATACAAACAATGCTAAGTTTTCCATGGCTTCTATGTTTTAGTTGTTAAGTTACAAATATCTATTATACAGGGACTCTAAAGAAACGGGGGAGGGTAGAATGTTCCTCAAGGAACATTCTAAAGAAAAATACCTTAATTTTATTAATTATTTAGCTAACATTAAATAAAAAATGTGTCCTCGCCCGGAGTCGAACCGGGATTTAGAACTTAGGAGATTCTCGTTCTATCCATTGAACTACAAGGACTTATTAATACGTTTTTATTCTATAACAATAATTTTGTTTTTACAATTAAAAGAATATCTTTTTTGACAAAAAGAGAATTTCTTTGACAAAGAGGGGGCATTAAATTACAATAAGCATAGGATTACATTTATTTTTTACTTAACATAAATAATATGTTTAGCAAAGACAATAAGTCGGAAAAATTTAAAGACGCCGAAACTATCATCGGCGCATCTATCAAGGTAAAAGGAAATTTCCAAGGGCAGGGAAATATCATTATCGAAGGATCCCTAGAGGGCTCTTTGAAAACTGCTTCAGACGTGTTTATCGGGCATCAAGCTAAGGTAGTGGCCAGCATCGAGTCTAAAGGAGCAGTCATAAACGGAGAAGTCCGCGGCAACATCAAGGCCAAGGGATATCTTTCTATCGGAGAAACCGCCAAGATCTTCGGCGATATCCAATATGAAGAGATCTCCATAGACAAAGGAGCGTCAATAAACGGACAGCTGATAATGTTATCCGAGGAACACAAGCGCAGCGAGAAGATCAAAGAAGAGGCAGAAACCCCGTCAGAGAAATAGCCCGGCAAGAAAAACATTATGCATGTTTACGTTTACGACGATTATCTCAATAAAAGCAAATATAATAGGATAATCAACCGGATGGAAATCCGGCTGACTGATTTAGGTTTGAACGGAAAGATACTAAGGCTGGCAGGGATAAAGAATATCAAGGCAGCGATCCAAAACGAAATCAGGATGGGCGCGAAAACGATAGTCGCCGTCGGCAATAACCAAACGGTCAATCGGATAATCGGAGCCATCATTGATGACGATGTCTACGGAGATTTTCAGAAAAAAACTCTCCTGGGAATAATCCCGATAGGCGAAGATAATACCATCGCCACATCTTTCGGCATTAAGAATCCTGAGGATGCTTGCAATATACTATTAGCGCGGCGCGTCGAAAAGATAGACCTCGGCCTAGCCGGCAGCCACTATTTCCTTAATGAAGCTTCTATCCAGAGCATGGGAACGACGATAGAGATAGGGGATTACTCCATAGAGACGATGGAGAAAGGAGAAATCAAGATAATCAATCTCTTAAAAGATAAAAATGAGGACATCAGATCAAACCCGCATGACGGCTTGCTCGACATAGTCATCGATACCAAGAAGAAGGACCGGACCTATCTTAACGCCACCAGTTTCAAAATTTCCAATCCAGATGAAAAATTGATTGTCGATAGCGCCGTTGAGATAAGTACTCCAGCTGAGATCGGCATCTTGCGCGATCGAGTCAATATAATAGTAGGGAAGGACCGGTTATTCGAGTAATAAAAAAGACCGACTTAAACGGGTAGGCAAGAAAATTTCTTTTAGGCACTTTCGAGCGTAAAGCCGGAAAAATCCTAACAAGAAAATCCCCATGCTTGTCGTGCCTGACCCGTTTAAAGCGGTCTTTTCTAAATATTGTCTTTTTAAGCGACTTATTACTATATCATATAACAAAGGCGCTGTCAATACTTTTATCCACACTTTAACCACAAAAAAGCCCAAGTATATTCTTGGGCTTTTTTATTTAATATTAGCTAATTATAATTAAACCTTGATGATCACAGGCAGGACCATGGGGCGGCGCTTGGTGGTAATAAATAAGAATTGGCCGATTTCGTTCCTAATCTTATTCTTAATATAATCATCATCAGCCGCAGTCATCGGGTTCTTATCTTTGACTATCTTCTTAACTTTCGCCCTAGTCTTCTCAATCAGGTCACGGTTCTCCTTCATATGGACAAAGCCGCGAGAAATCAGGTCGGGATTACCGATAATCGCCCCGGTCTTAGCGTCGATAGTCGCGATGACGACAATCATGCCATCATCAGCCATCATGCGGCGGTCGCGGAGAACGATCTCAGAAACGTCGCCGACGCCGAGACCATCGACCATGACATAATCAGTATTCATCTTTTCTTTAAGGACAAGCGGCTTGCGCCCTCTTTGGAATTTGATAACGCTGCCGTTGTCTAAAACAGATATCTGGTCTTCATGAAAACCTTCGCGCAAAGCTAATTTCTTAGCTTCGACCAACATGTAATGATTGGCGTAAACCGGAAGGAAATAATCTGGCCTGATCTGCTTCAAGATATTCTTAATATCTTCGGCATTAGCATGCCCGCCGGAATGGATATCCATGATGCTGCTATGGATGACATTATCGCTCAGGCGATATACCTGATCCTTAACTCTTTGGACAGACCGCTCGTTTCCAGGAATTACCGATGAAGAAAATACTACTACATCTGATTTCTGAATGGACAGATAACGGTGGTTGCCGTTCACGATGCGGGAAAAGACGGCATTTGACTCTCCTTGGGCGCCCGTACAGATAACCACGATCCTGTTATCAGGATACTTGCTGATATCTTCTACTGGGATAAGAGTATTCTTATGAGCCGGAATATAGCCGAGTTCCTGCGAGATGCGCACGTTCATTTTCATGCTATAGCCATCGAGCGCGACTTTCTTGCCTATCTTCTCGGCATAGGCCAAGAGTTGCGTGATGCGTTCCAGCTGGGAAGAGAAGGTGCCGATAATAACGCGCCCCTTCGCCTCGTTGATGAGCTTCTCTAGATTATTGAGCGTCACTTTGACCGGCACTCTTTCGGCCGGGTATGAAACGCCAAGGCTTTCCAGCATCAAGATTCTCGGAGACGGCAATTGCGCCAAGTGCGTATAACCGACGACTGGTCCTTCCATCGGATCGCTTTCCATAGTCCAATCGCCAGGATGAATAACCGTGCCATGGGGAGTGCTGATAATGACGCCGACGGCATCAATGACCGAATGTTCAACCTGGAAGAAGCTGATCTGAAATTTTCCTAAAGATAATTTCTGATTAACAGAGTTTATCAAGATCGTCTTCAAATTCTTGGTCGTGCCGCGCTTATAATCTTCCTGACGATGCTTAATCATAGCGAGCGTCAATTTCATGCCGACGATAGGCGGATTACCTAATTGCTCCAGAAGGATAGGGGCTGCGCCGATATGATCGAGATGGCCATGACTGAAGATTACGCCGCGAATATTCTTCTCCTTCCCCTGCAAGCAGGAGACATTAGGAATAATATAATCGATACCCGGCATGTCTTCCTCGGGGAACTGCAAGCCCATATCGAGAATAATGATATCGTTATCATATTCGAAAACGGTGCAATTACGGCCGACTTCTTCTTGACCGCCGAGCGGATAAATCTTGAAGCTGGATTCGCTGCCCGCCGTCCTGATTTGGATAGGGGCGGCCACTTTAGGCCGAAGCGTAAAAGACGGCCTGGCTGGAGCGGAAATATTAGCCTTAGGCTGAGCTTGAAAATTATTTCTAGGCTGAGCTTGGGCAACGGACCGCTGAGAAGGCGAGAAAGTCGGACGATGCAGAGGCAGCTGAGCCGCTAGCCTAGCCTTAAAAGGGGCTCGGGGCGCTGGCGCTTGGCCTGATCTGGCGCGAACGCCATACGAGCCGGCATCATTTGCCGGCGAAGTTTTTTTAAAATTCATATTTAATTGAGGTGGGGAACTAAGCCCCTTAATAAGTCTAGGATGGAAGCTATCTCGAAGAAGTGCTTACCAATTTATCTTTTTGTCAGTTTTCAGATACCAGCTGCTGACGCCATTGAAGCGGTCGGCTGGCTCGATGATAGCCGTGCCGGTAAAACCCTTGAGCTGATGCTCCTGGACATAAGTATATGTCGGGGAATAAAGGAAGATGACCGGCAGGTCATTAGTTATGATCTCTTGAAATTTCTTATATCTGTTGATGCGCTCCTGAGCGTCAGTGATGATCCTGCCTTCTACGAGCAGCCTGTCAACTTCCGCGTTATTATAGGCGGCCAGATTCAAACCCTTAGCTCCGATCTGGCTGGAGTGCCAGAAAGCGTAGACATCAGGATCGCCGCCGACAGATTGGCCATACAGCAGAATCTCGAAATCGCGCTCTTTAACGATATTAATCGCCTGCTCTCCGGAAACCGCCCTGATCGTAATCTTGACTCCGGCCTTTTCCCAATAGGCTTTGATCTTTTCAGCGACAACAGCGTTAAATCCGGAGTCAACGACAGTCAAGACCGCAGTCAACGGCTTATTCTTGAGAGTCGCTGCAGCCGCTTCCGGGGAATAACTGTATTTAGTTATAGCTTCATTGTAGGCGAAATTTCCTGACAAGATCGGACCGTCTGCTCGCTTATATACTCCGCCAAAAACGTCATTGATGAGACCGTTCTTATCCAGTGCGAAGGCGAGCGCCTGGCGCACCTCCTTGTCGGACAAAGTCTTATTCTTATCACGGTTGAAAAATAAGGACACTATCTGGGGCTGGATCAATTCATGAAAATTTAGAGAATCCTGCGCTAGTAATTCTTTGCGATCGGCAAAGGGAACATAATTCAAACCTGCCACCTGATTATCATTAAGAGCTTTGATAGCTTCTGAATAATCGACAAAAAATTTAAAAGTTATGTCCTTTACATATGGCTTCTGGCCATAATAAGCTTCATTAGCCGTTAAGCGATATTCTTTCAGTTCGCCATTCTTGTTCTTAATCAAAGATGTAAACTGGTACGGACCAGAACCGACCGGTTTCATATTCAAATCTGCCAAGGCGGCCGAATCCGGATTGATGCTTTCCCAAAGATTCTTCGGCAAGATCCCGAAAGTCAACATTTCCTTGAAAGGGGCATAAGCGTCGGACAAGGAAAATTTTATCGTATGATCATCAACCTTTTCGGCATTTACATTGGCCAAGGCGGGACGAAGCGGAGACCGATAGACCGGCTCCTTGATAAGCCCGAAGGTAAAGAGGACATCGTCGCTCGTCAGGTCAGCGCCATTATGCCATTTAACTCCGCTCTTTATCTTGATAGTATATTCCTTGCCATCGTCGCTGACCGCGACAGTTTCAGTCAGATCAGCGCTCAAATTTCCATCTTGATCATATTTGAACAAGCTTGAATAAATCAAGCGCGCTAGATCGCTATCGATATCGCGATTGACAGCATATAGGGGATTGATCGCCTTCGGATAACCGACGACTCCCTCGACATATTCGCCGCCACTGGCAGGCAGATAGGCCAGGTGCTTCTTAATAAAGGACACGCCCAGATAAATCGCATTCGCTAATATGACTAAAGCGCAGATTTTCACTATCAAGAATTCGCGCGGATTGAGGAATTTATTGATATGCTTTATCTGATCGCTAGTCGGAATCTTGCGTGGCGACAGGGAATAGACTAGTTTCCTGTCCAGTTCTTCTTGGGTAATCGGATTTTTTTTCAGAAAACCAAAAAAAGACCAGGTCGCCCTTGCCCGCCGGAAGTTCGATGTGATTTTATTTTTGAATGAATCCACAAATCTTATGTTTCTATAAGATAAAGACGCCTAATGATAAGAGTATGAAGATAGCGGCTAAGACTATAGTCGCAATAAAAAGTTTTTTCTCTAAGCCCCTTTTCGTCATATAAACTCCGCCAGTACCTCCGAAGACTCCACCTAGGCCAGTGCCTCTATTCTGCAATAGGATGGCGACCATCAGTAATATAGAGACGACGATTTGGGCTATTTTTATCCCGAACATCATATTATTTCTTTATTCTAGCGATCAAGGCCGCTAAGGCTTCCTTATTGTTGACTGCTAAGTCGGCTAATATCTTGCGATCGACTTCAATCTTATTCTCTTTCAATAAGCCGATGAATCTAGAATAAGAAAGGTCGTGCTCACGAACGAAAGCGTTGATCTTGATCTGCCATAAGCCGCGCATATCTCTCTTTTTCTTGCGGCGGTCAACATAAGCATGAGCGCCAGCTTTGGTCAGAGCGGTCTTAGCGACTTTAATCAGATTTTTGCGTCCCCATTTGAAACCTTTGACTGCTTGATGCAGCTTGCGTCTCTTCTTAACATGGGTCATTCCGCGTTTTACTCTAGGCATATGTTCAATTACAAATTATAAATAAGATCTAGTTGTAAGGGGTTAACGTCTTAACGGTCTTTACAAAGCAGCTATTGACGGAGATGTCTTTGCGCTTGCTGCGAGTAGTGTTTCCGGTTTCACGAGCGTTAAAATGATCCTGTCCCTGCTTGCGCTGAGTCAGATTATCTTTTCCAGTTCTCTTAAAGCGTTTAACAGTCGCTTTGTGGGTCTTGATTTTTGGCATATATTTCCAGATTAAAAAAACAGGCAGATACCTGATTTAACGGTTATTACTTTTTATTTATCAATATAATGGTAAATCTTCCGCCCTGATTTGTCAAGGGTTGTTCTATTTCCACAGGAAGTTCCGGTTTTGCCTGTAACTTAGCAACAAACCCCCTAATTATTTCAGCGGCTTTCTGGGGGTATTGGCGTTCTCTTCCTCTTAATATAAGTTCGACTTTAAGCTTATTATCCTTAGACAGGAATTTTTCGGCCTGGGCGACTCTCATATCTAAATCATGGTCGCTAATCCTGAAAGATAGGCGAATATTCTTAGTTTCTGTCTTTTTTTGCTGCATTTTCTGCTTATGGGCCATCTTTTCCCGTTCATATTTCAATTGACCGAGATTGACGATCTTTACTACCGGGGGATTAGCCTTAGGATTAACCTCTACCAGGTCAAAACCGGCCTCCTGCGCCCTCTGGATAGCTTCTTCTGTAGGCATTTTCCCCAAAGCTTCGTTATTTTCATCAATCACGAATACTTCCGGCACCTTAATCTGGGCATTAGCCGAAAAACTCGGAACCTCTTTTCTTTCAACTCGATGGAATTTAATACGCATGTGTGTTATTTATTCGTCTTTTTAACTAAATTTAATACTATATTTATATCGCAAAATCCGCTAAAAGTCAAACAAAAACGGGTTATAGACCACGGGGCTTGACATCGATATTTAATTAGTATAAAATAAGGTTATTAAAAATAAAACAGAATATTTAATAAAAACAAGATATGTTTTATATCTTTGTTTTTTTCTGTCTATTTCGGAACCTTAAAAACTGTATAATAAACAATCATGGTGATGGTTTAGATTTTGGTGCTAATTAGCATCAATTCAACAAAAAAAATTTTATCCGTTTCTAAAACGGAATCATATACGAAAACGCAAGTTTTCAATTAGAGTCAATCAAATTTTTAGAGAGTTTGATCCTGGCTCAGGATGAACGCTGGCGGCGTGTCTAAGGCATGCAAGTCGAATGTCTGTAGCAATACAGGCATGGCAAACGGGAGAGTAACACATTGGCAATCTACCTCTAAGACGAGGATAACCTTGCGAAAGCGAGAATAATACTCGATAGTATTAAAGAGCATAAGCTCTTTAATTAAAGCTCCGGCGCTTAGAGAGGAGCCTATGGCCTATCAGCTAGTTGGTGCGGTAACGGCCCACCAAGGCTACGACGGGTATGGGGTGCGAGAGCATGACCCCACTCACTGGGACTGAGACACTGCCCAGACTCCTACGGGAGGCTGCAGTCAAGAATCTTCCTCAATGGGCGAAAGCCTGAAGGAGCGACGCCGCGTGTATGAAGAAGCCCTTCGGGGTGTAAAATACTTTTATCAGGGACGAAAACATGACGGTACCTGATGAATAAGGGGCTGCTAACCTCGTGCCAGCAGCAGCGGTAATACGAGGGCCCCAAGCGTTATCCGGATTTATTGGGCGTAAAGCGTCCGTAGGTGGTTTATCGCATCTCCTGTTAAATCTCGAGGCTCAACCTCGAGTCAGCGGGAGAGATGGCTAAACTAGAGACTGGAAGAGGTAAACGGAATTGCTGGTGTAGGGGTTAAATCCATTAATATCAGCAAGAACACCAAATGCGAAGGCAGTTTACTAGGACAGTTCTGACACTCAGTGGACGAAAGCGTGGGGAGCGAATGGGATTAGATACCCCAGTAGTCCACGCTGTAAACGATGGATACTAAGCATTGGCAGTATCGACCCTGCCAGAGCTGCTATTTTAAGTTAACACGTTAAGTATCCCGCCTGGGGAGTACGGCCGCAAGGCTAAAACTCAAAGGAATAGACGGGGACCCGCACAAGCGGTGGAGCATGTGGTTTAATTCGACGGTAAACGAGGAACCTCACCAAGGCTTGACATCTAGCTGCAAGGTCTGGAAACAGACCCGCCTTCGAGGGTGCTAGACAGATGCTGCATGGTTGTCGTCAGCTCGTGTCGTGAGATGTACCGTTAAGTCGGGAAACGAGCGCAACCCTGATCCTATGTTTTAAATGTCATGGGAGACTGCCCGTTTTAAATGGGAGGAAGGTGGGATGACGTCAAATCAGCATGGTTCTTACGCCTTGGGCAACACACGTGCTACAATGGGAAGTACAGAGGGACGCCAAACCGCGAGGTGGAGCTAATCCCTTAAAACTTTTCTCAGTTCGGATTGGAGGCTGAAATTCGCCTCCATGAAGCTGGAATCGCTAGTAATCGTGGATCAGAATGCCACGGTGAATACGTTCTCGGGTCTTGTACTCACCGCCCGTCACGTCAAGGGAGTTGGTAGTGCCCGAAGGCTCACAATAGTGGGACGAAGGCAAGACTGATGACAGGGACGAAGTCGTAACAAGGCATCCGTAGCGGAAGCTGTGGATGGATCACCTCCTTTCTAGGGAGAACAATTCTTCTTTTCCACGTGGAAAGAAGAGTTAGTCGCCTCCGATATGATGTCGGAGTGGTCGCCGCAAGGCGACAAATTGAATTGATGCTAATTAGACTCGAAATCTCAACATGATTATACAAAAAACTGCTTATATTAGCAGTTTTTTTGTTATGTTATTGACATTTTTAAAATATTATGATAAATTACTATGAATTACATTTTTTCAAAAATATTGTAAACCAAAAATTAGTTAGCCATGAAAAAATTAATTGTTCTTTTATTTTTAGTTTCTGCTACCATACCTTTTATATCATGCACGAATACCAAGAGTGCATATGAAAAAGAGAATGTCATCCCAACGACAGAACAGTCAAATAAAAAAATAATAAACTACAATAACGGAGTTTACTATTTCAATTCCACACGGGCTGAATTCGCTAATACTCTTTCTTTTTTTCTGAAGGAAAATCAAGATCTGGAACTTGTTTCTATGACTAGTGATGATTATTCCGGTGGAACACTTGGATATTTCGTAGTATTCAAAAAGAGAGAGGTGTCAGAAAAAAAATAAAAAATGTAACAAAAAAAGAGCGGAAGTCATCAGACAACCGCTCTTCTTTATTTTTATCAATAATATAAATCTTATCTCACGCCGATCATCTTTCTAACTTCTTCCAGTTTTTTACTAGCGATCGCTTCGGCCCTCTGGCGGCCCTCTTCTAATATTCTAGCGACATCAGAATCAGATATCTTGTTATATCTAGCTTGAAAATCTTCTAAGAACTTAACGACGACATCGGCTAAATCTTTTTTAAAATCACCATAGCCTCGACCAGCGTTGTCTTTAACAAGCCTCTTAATCTCGCGATTGCCTAACTGTGCATAAATAGTTAATAAGTTTGCGATAGCCGGCTTAGTTTCCGGGTCATAGACGATATCGGATCCGGAATCAGTGACGGCGCGCATGATCTTCTTCTTGGCAGCTTCAGGAGAATCCAGTAAAGCGATGCAATTATTCTGATTCTCGTCGCTTTTGCTCATCTTTTTAGAGGCATCAAGCAGAGACATTATTCTGGCTCCTTCCTTGCGTACTATAGATACAGGAACTTTGAAGGCTGCACCAAATTCATTATTAAAGCGACGAGCAATATCGCGAGCCAGTTCTACGTGCTGTTTCTGATCTTCACCGACTGGGACGACATCAGTATTATATAATAGTATGTCAGCGGCCATGAGAACAGGATAATCAAAAAGACCGGCGCTGACTGATTCTTGATTCTGACCAGCCTTATCCTTAAATTGCGTCATCTTATTGAGATCGGCCATACGAGCGCCATAACAATTAAATATCCAGGCTAGTTCGGTATGGGCCGGAACAGCGGATTGCTGAAAGATAATTGACCTTTCTGGGTCAATGCCGGCGGCCAGATAGATCTTTGTAACTTCGATAATGCGACGGCGCAAAGCTTCTGGGTTCTGCTTAACGGTAATGGCGTGATAATCGACCACAGAGAAGATACACTCATAATCTTTCTGCATTTCTACCCATTGCGAGATAGCGCCGATATAATTACCGATATTAAGATTGCCACTAGGCTGGATGCCGGAAAAGATGATCTTTTTTGCTGATTCGGTTGTTTTTTTTGCTGACATATGGTTATTTTTGCTATTAATAAGTATAATTTAATTAGCTTTTTTTAGCAAATAATATAGGAAGATGCGGGCTTGAAAAATTAATTTTTTGTGGTAATATGAGATAAAGGGTCGTAGCCTTTTTTTGGTTGGCCGGGCTGTAGTATAATGGTAGTACGCGTGCATGGGGTGCATGTAGCCCCGGTCCGATTCCGGGCAGCCCGACATAGAAAACCGCGGGCTTGTAGCTCATCTGGTAGAGCGCTGCATTCGCATTGCAGAGGTAAGGGGTTCGAGTCCCCTCAAGTCCACAAATCCGAAACCGATCGGATAAAAGTTAACAGTATCACGGGCTGTGGTATAACGGTATTACGCACGCTTCGGGTGCGTGTAATCCGGGTTCAATTCCCGGCAGCCCGACAATTTTATGATTGATTTCAAGCAAAAAATGGAAGAAGAGGAAAAGCGCGCCCGACGCTTATCAGATGACTCCGAAGAAATTATCATCCCGAGCAAGAGAAGAAAACGGATAGTAACTTATATTATCGCGATTGTCGCTGTTGGATTGATCTTTTCCGGAAAAATTTTGATATCCAGCCAGAATGGAACCGATTGGTTTTCCGGAACTGGCTTTTTAAGCAAGTTAAAACATCTAGTGCCCAGTTCTGATAAGATGTTAAAAGGAGAGGGGGAGGATCGCGTTAATATCTTGCTCTTAGGAATGGGCGGGGAAGGGCACGAAGGCGCCTACCTGACAGACACGATCATGCTAGCTAGCCTCCAGCCTTCTGATAAGCAAGTTGCGCTCGTCTCTATCCCGCGCGATCTAGTCGCTCCGGTCAGTGGGTGGCAAAAAGTTAACAGTATCAACGCTTACGCAGAAAAGGATAATCCTGGCAGCGGCGGCGAAGTGACTATAAAAGCTTTTACGGAACTATTACAGACGCCAATTGATTATTATATCCGCGTAGATTTCAGCGGCTTCTCCAATATAATAGACGAACTGGGCGGAATCCAAGTCAACGTAGAGAATACGATCGACGATTACGCTTACCCAATTCTCGGCCAAGAGGATAATCCTAATTATTACTCCCGCTACGAACACCTGCATATTGATAAAGGCCTGCAAACTATGAACGGCTCCTTAGCTCTAAAGTATGCCCGCAGCCGCCATGCTGGCGGCGGTGAAGGCTCAGATTTTTCCCGCGCCAAGCGCCAGCAATTAGTGCTTGAGGCGGTAAAAGACAAGCTTCTCTCCAGTAAGACTTTATTGAACCCGGTCATGATTACCAAGCTAGTCAACGAATTTAGTAAGGATGTCTCTACTAATCTTAACGCCTGGGAAATATTGCGCCTCTGGGAAATGTTCAAGGATGTCGATCGCACCAAGATAATCAATAAAGTCTTAAGCGATGCTCCGGATGGATTATTAGTGTCTGGCCTAGGAGAAGGCGGCGCCTATATCCTAACCCCTCGCTCCGGAAATTTCTCAGAAGTAAGAAATGCCGTTAAGAATATCTTTGCCGCTTCCTCGACCGGAGGATCTATCGCCGACCCGACTAAGGAAATAATCAAGATAAGCGATGCGGCTAAAGTGGTCGTCTTAAACGGAACTTGGATCAGCGGCCTAGCCGGAAAGACCTCTGTAATCTTGGAACAATCTGGATTTATCATTTCTAAAACCGGGAATTCGCCGGAAAGAGACTACGCGAAGACAACCGTTTATAGCTTGGCTACTACCACTGTTAAAGAAAAATCATTGAAAGCCCTAAAAAGCTTGACCGGCGCCGCCCAATCATTCGATTTCCCGGCGTGGGCAGGCGAATATCAAAACGCCACTTCTACTCCCGATTTCTTATTGATCATCGGAACGGACGCTAATAAAGCCGAATAATAAGAACTATATGGAAAAACCAAAGAAGGTCCTGCCGCTCGTCGTCATCTGCGGCCGGACTAATGTCGGCAAATCTACTCTTTTCAATTGCTTGGTCGAAAAAAGACAAGCGATGGTTTCTGATATCGCTGGAACGACTCGAGACAGCAATCTCGGCACGGTCGAATGGGCGAAGAGCGCTTTCGATCTTGTCGACACCGCTGGCATAATCGATTCGCGCGCCTTGAGCGCTAAGAAGATATCAGAGAATGATATCGACAGCCAGACGCAAAGACAGGCCCGCCACTATCTTGACCAGGCCGACTTGATATTATTCGTCGTCGACGCCAAGATCGGATTGCTTCCGGAAGACAAGAGCTTGGCGGCCGGATTAAAGAAAAATCCTAGCTATCGCCAGAAAACGCTGGTGGTTGCCAATAAGATTGATAATTTCAAGAACGCTTCCGAGGCAGCGCAATTCAATCAGCTCGGACTCGGCGAGCCATATATAATTTCCGCGGCTAGCGGCTTAGGCACTGGAGATCTCCTCGACGTGATCGTCGACAAGATCGACAAGCCGAGAAAAAATAAGAAGGCTGTCGAAGAAGACACCGGAAAAATCAGCGCCTGCATCATCGGCAAGCCTAATGTCGGCAAGTCATCTCTACTGAATGCTATTCTCGGTTACGAACGAGTTATCGTCAGCCCTGTCGCCCATACTACCCGCGAACCTCAAGACACCAAGATAATCTATAAAGGGCAGGCTATCAATCTGATCGATACGGCCGGAGTCGCCCGTCATAGCCGCAATGCCATCGGCTTCGAAAAGCTCGGCGTTCAAAAATCCCTAAGATCTTTAGACCGGGCCGATATCGCCCTATTAGTCATGGATATCAGCGAACCGATAACACATCAAGATGCCAAGCTTATCCAAGAGATAAAAGACAGAGGGAAAAGTCTAATCTTTATTGCCAATAAATGGGATAAAATCAAAGAGCATGATCCCAAGAAATGGACAGAGATTATCTATGATAAGTTTCCTTTCGCGACCTGGGCGCCTATTCAATTCATTTCCGCTAAGACCGGCGATAAGGTCAATAAGATATTAGACCTGGTCGTGACTGTGTCTACTCAGAGAAGATTGGAATTAAGCGAATCGCAATGCAATAAATTCATGAAGTCGGTCGTTAAGATCCATAAGCCGGCTAAGGGGAAAGGAACTAAATCTCCGCGCATCTATGAATTCTTCCAGCAAGATCATAATCCGCCGCATTTTCTCGTCAGAATCGGCCCGGACGATGATCTTCATTTCTCTTACGTCCGCTTCATGGAAAACCGCCTGCGAGAAAGATATGGCTTTACTGGCACGCCCATCAGCCTGCATGTTACCAAGAGCAAGAAATCGCATACTACTTATAATGTCAGGCCGGAAGGAGACTGGTCTGACGATATCGGTTCTACTAAAGAATAGCTTATGAAAATCATTGTCGGCCTAGGCAATCCTGGGGAACAATATAAGAACACGCGCCATAACGCCGGCTGGCTCTTCTTAGACGGCCTGCTTGGCGACGTGAAATGGTCGGAGAATAAGAAATTCAGCGCCCTTATCCATGAAGACGGAGACTGTCTTTTCGTAAAGCCACTGACTTTCATGAACGAATCCGGAAACAGCGTTAGGAAGATAATGGATTACTACGGACTATTACCTAAAAATTTCGGTCTCATCGGCAAGAAAGATTCTGACTTAAACGATGTTTTGACTATTGTCCACGATGAGCTGGATCTAGACTTCGGAACTTATAAGGTCGCTACCGATTCCGGCAGCGCCGGCCATCGCGGTGTCCAATCGATCATTGATCATCTCAAGACTAAAAAGTTCACTCGTCTCAGACTAGGAATCAAGAATGAATTGCTGCGCACCCATATTCCTCCCGAAAAATTCGTCCTGGATAATTTAAGCCGCGAAGAAAAAGAGAGGCTTAAAGAATTATCAGCCAAGATCAATATCAAAGAAATAAGATAAACATAAAATCCCCCTAAAAAATTTAGGGGGATTTTATTTATAAAAATAAAAATCCCTCGGAATCAATTGAGTTTAGTTTAAGACTAAATTCAAAGAATCCAAGGGACAAAGAGACAATATCAAGAAAGCTAAGCCTTCAAGGGTGCACATCGCAGAGAGACCACGCGATGACGATACTCGGCAAGCCAGACGAAGCTGCACTCAAGACGATGCACGTAGACGGACAAGCCGACAGAATGCACGTACACGCGAGTTACGAAATATTCCAGCTTCCTGTTAAAAAGGTGCCGAAATATCTTCTGAAAGATATTCAATTTCTTCTCCGTTAAGAAAAAGGTTCCGAAACCATCTTGGTGAAGCTTGTTGGGATGCTGCTCACAGAAATCAAGGATATTAGCCATCGTCATGACGAGCTTGCTCAAATCTGGGTTGATTCCAGAGAAAACTTCTAGGAAAGTGCCGTCGGCCGTCATCTCATGGATAACGACATCGACCTTCTTCGTTGACTGACTAGGCTTATCCAATCCGAACCTTGTAAAATCAGAACAGAACCAGATAATATTCTTTCCCAGGGAAATTATCTTTTTCCCGTCGGAGGCTGCAATCGGAAACGATTGGCCATCGAAAAGGACTATGGTGATAACTTTAGGCTTTGCTTTCATGATTTATATAGTTTTTTGTTGTTTTAAAGAGCGGTTATTATTAACAGATAAATTTACTATATAATTAGATATTGGTCAAGACTAATTGATTATTTTAACTAAAATTAAACAAAATATGAATTACGAAAACCGCTATTACTATCTTGCCCTCAACCATTTCCAAAAAATCGGCCCAGTAAATACAAAAAGGCTGGAAAAATTCTTTCCAAACATGCGCCAAACCTTTTTTGCGAATGCCGTAGAGCTAGAACGAGCCGGATTAAGGCCGTCTTTAGTAAAAGATTTCGTCATCTGGAGAAAAACTCCAGCCGCTTCTATCAAAAACATGATTGCTGAATTAGAAAAAGAGGAAATATCTTTCATTATCTGGAATGACTCTGGTTATCCCGCTCTACTTAGAGAAATATCATCCCCGCCGCCAGTCCTATATTATAAAGGAAGGCTGGATAGTGACACAGATAATCATTTGGCCGTTGTCGGTTCGCGAAAATTCAGCGCCTATGGAGAAAAAGCTATTGCCGCGCTATTGCCGGAGATTGTTGAGTTGAAAATAAATATCATCAGCGGCTTAGCTTTAGGAATAGATGCTCTAGCGCATCAAAAGGCCTTAGAGCTTAAAGGAAAAACTTGGGCAGTCTTAGGATCGGGCTTGGATTATAAAAGTATTTACCCCGCTAGCAACCGCCGGCTCGCGCAGGAGATAATAGATAGCGGCGGCGCTTTAATTTCTGAATTTCCGCCTAGGACTCCTCCTTTTAAACAAAACTTCCCGCAACGCAATCGCATCATCGCCGGCTTAGCGCAGGCGACTTTAGTTATCGAGGCAAAAGAAAAATCCGGCGCCTTGATTACGGCCAGCTATGCTTTAGAAGAGAATAGGGAGGTGCTGGCTGTCCCGGGAAACATATTTTCTGAATTTTCTGCTGGGCCGAATAAGCTGATAAAGCTTGGCGCTAAAACGATAACCAGCCCCGAAGACATATTAGAAGTTTATGGGCTAGATACAAACTCTAATAATAATCCCAGCGCTAATAGCGAAACGGCTAAAAAGCGCACTACCCGCCAGCCGTCTTTCTCCTTTAATAACGAGGCTGAGGCCAGCGTTTATAGGCTATTAAAAGAAGCTTCGGAGCGCGCGGAAAAAATTAGCGCCGACGAAATCGTCAGAAAAACCAAACTTGACACCTCGGTCATAAATAGTACACTGAGTATATTAGAGCTCCGAGGGATTGCTAAAAACAGCGAATCCGGTTATGATTTAAATTAAATTACCTAGCTTTATGACTTTAATAATCGTCGAGTCTCCAACTAAAGCCAAAACCATCAGCAAATTCTTAGGCAAAGAATACCAGGTCGAATCCTCATTCGGCCATATTCGCGATCTTCCGAAAAGTGAAATGGGCGTCGATATTGAACACGGCTTTACCCCGAAATATATCATCCCGACTAAGGCTAAAAAAATAGTTACCGGACTAAAGACTGCCGCGAAGAAGGCAACAGAAGTCATTCTCGCGTCCGACGAAGACCGCGAAGGAGAGGCGATTTCCTGGCACTTAATCCAAGCCTTGGGCTTAGACGAGAAGAAAGCTAAAAGAATCGCTTTCCACGAAATCACCAAGACTGCTATCTTAGAGGCCCTAGAGAAGCCGCGCCATCTCGATCTGAATATGGTCGACGCGCAGCAAGCGCGCCGCGTGCTTGACCGCCTCGTCGGCTATGAACTTTCTCCTTTTCTCTGGAAGAAGGTTGCCAAAGGCCTGTCTGCCGGCCGCGTTCAAAGCGTCGCTACCCGCCTGATAGTCGAAAGGGAAAGAGAAATACAAGCTTTCGTCGCGGAAGAATATTGGAGCCTGTCGGCTGATTTCAGCGGCGGCACCAAAGAAGACAAATTTACTGCCGATCTCTATAAGATCAGAAATAAAACTTTTGACAAATTAAAGATTAAAAAATCAGAAGCGGACGAACTAAAAAAAATCCTGCATCAAGCCGAATATACTATCGAAAAGATCGAGAAAAAGGAAGTCAGCAAGAACCCGGGCGCTCCTTTTACGACTTCAACCTTACAGCAATCCGCTAACCGCCATCTAGGCTTCAGCGCCAAGCAGACTATGGCTGTCGCTCAGAAATTATATGAAGAAGGGCATATTACTTATATGCGTACCGATTCGCTTAACTTGTCTCCGAAATTCTTAGGCGATGCCGAGGAATGGATCAAGAAAAATCTCGGCGCTGACTACGTCGTCAAAGGCGGAAGGAAATTTAAGAACAAGAGCAAGGGCGCGCAAGAGGCGCACGAAGCCGTCCGCCCGACCGAAGCTCACAATACTCCGGAAATGCTGGCCGCTAAATTAGATAAGAATCAAGAGCGTTTATATCGCCTGATCTGGCAACGTGCTGTCGCTAGCCAGATGACAGCCGCTAAAATGGCCGCCACAGCTATCGACGTCAAAGCACTAGACAACAAGGAAATATATATCTTCCGCGCCAATGGGCAAACTCTGGTTTTCCCGGGATATCTGAAAATCTGGCCAGAAAAGACCAAAGAACAGGAGTTGCCATCCCTAGAGGAGAAACAATCCGTCATCCTAATCGACCTACGCACTGACCAGCACTCTACCAACCCGCCGGCCCGCTTCTCGGACGCCAGCCTGGTCAAAGAACTGGAAAAGCACGGCATCGGCCGTCCGTCCACTTATGCGCCGACGATTAACACGATTATCGTCCGCAATTACGTCGAGCGCGACGAAAACAAGAAACTAAAGCCGACCAGCATCGCCTTCGTCGTCACCGACCTGCTTTTGAATCATTTTCCGAAGATTGTCGACTATAAGTTCACCGCCGACATGGAAAACGACTTAGACCTGATCGCTGACGGCAAGAAAGGCTGGCAGCCGGTCATCGGCGACTTCTATCATGACTTTCATGATAACCTGCAGAAAAAATATACAGAAATAAATAAAAACGATATTATGCCTGAAGAAAAATCAACTGAAGTCTGCGATAAGTGCGGAGCGCCTATGATCATCAAGACCGGGCGTTATGGCAAATTCTTGGCCTGCAGCGCTTTTCCGGACTGCCGCAACATCAAGAAAATGTCTGGCGAGCAGGGCGGCGAAAAGAGAGAACCTGATGCTAAGACCTTAGAGCTAGAAAAAAAATACGCTGGCGAAGTCTGCGACAAATGCGGTTCGCCGATGAAAGTCAGAGTCGGGAAATATGGTCCTTTCCTAGCTTGTTCCGCCTATCCGAAATGCAAGAACATCAAGAACATAGACCAGCCGGGTGACGGGAAAGAAATCGCCTGCCCAGTCTGTGGCGATGGCAAGATTGTTAAAAAATTCAGCAAGCGCGGCGCCTTCTATGCCTGCAGCAATTATCCGAAATGCAAGAATGCCTATTGGGGCCAGCCGACTGGCGAAAAGTGCCCGGACTGCGAAGCGCTCCTAGTTACTGACAAGGACGGAGAGATAAAATGCAGCAATCGCGGCTGCGGCTACAAAAAATAACCGATAATTCCAACTCATCAACATACAAAAAATAGCCCAGTCGGGCTATTTTTTATTCACAATAAGTTATAAACTTCTTCGGCTATCTTATTTCTTCTTGCCTGCCGCCTTCTTCTCCCTCTTCTCTTGGACGAATTCCATAGCGCGTTTCGCCATTTCCCCTAAGATCATAAAATAAGTGGCGCTATTCTTTAATTTATCTTTAGCAATATCAATAACTTCTTCGGCCTTAGCTACGCCAACCTCGACTCTCTTGATCAGCTTATATATCCTCTGAGCGCTAGCGATGAAGTAATAAATCGCCCAGCAAAGGAAGAAAGTTAAGGAGATGAGACAGACGGATAAGACTAGATTTAACACGTCACTAGAAGTAGAGAACATATTATTTTTTATTTAATGATTTAAAAATCTCTTAATCTGACTTCGAATTTATGCGCCAAGTGAGCGACTAGGTCGGCCTGGATCTTATCGACTTCGCCGGCAGTCAGAGTCCGGTCTTCAGATTGGTAAGTCAGATGAAAAGCTAAGCTCTTCTTGCCTCCCTCGAGCTTATTGCCGATATAGACATCGAACAGCTCGACGGAGCGGATTAGTGGATCAAAACTAATCATCTCTGTCCTTAAATCATTATACAATATTTTATTCGGCACGACAAAGGCTAGGTCTCGCATCACGGCCGGATATTTCGGCGCTTCGGAAAAGGAAAAAGATGGCTGCTTAAGTATCAGCTCGACCAGCTTATTAAAATTTAATTCTGCCAGAGCAGCCTCTTTCTTGAGATTCATATTTTCCCTAGTCTCTCGGCTTAGAGACCCGACAATTCCGACTTCATGCCCCAGCACCAAGACTTTGGCTGTCGCCGCAGCGTCAGCCCAGCCCGGAAGGCCGTCAATAACCGAGAATTCAGCTTCTGCTCCTTGATTGAAAAGATTCTTTAGCAGGCTGTCGATGATACCTTTCAGGCTGCTGAAATTGTCTTCTTCGCCGGTGATGGCCAGACCGAGACGCTTTTCTTGATAGGGAAGGAAATTGCCCTCTATATTATCCTTTCTCAAATTTCCGGCCGTCTTGAAGAAAACGGAGCCGACTTCGAAGAATCCGAACTTCTCGCTCTTGAACTGATTGGCTTTGATATTGCCCGCTAACCCAGGGGCGAGCGACTGGCGCAAAAGATTCTGGATGCCCGAAAGAGGATTAGCTAGTTTGAGATAATTGAAGAATTCAATATTCATCTTCTTAAGCTGATCCTCGCCGACGAAAGAATAATTATAAGCTTCATTGAGAGAGTTCTTGAGGCTTAGGACGTTCTTGACCTTGCGTTCGATCTTCCGCTCTTCATTGACTTCAGGAAGATCCATCGTCAGGATCGGCAAATGCGATTCGATATTATCATAACCATAGAGCCGAAGCACTTCTTCGGCAATATCTTCTTTATTAGAGACGTCTTTAGTCGCGCGCCAAGAGGGAATGCTTATCTTAATAGTCTTATCGCCGCTATCTTCAATCGTAAAGCCGAGTCTTTCTAGAATAGCGATAACTTCCGCGCGCGGAATCGCCTGACCGATCTTATTCTTCAGCCATTCTAAATCCAAATCAACAACCGATGATTTCTTGTCCGTATTGTCTATATCTATCAAGGCGCTAGCTATTTCCATCTTCGGACATATCTCTTTCAGGAGAGTTAAGAAGCGGAATAGGGCAAGTTCGGTCAGGGCCGGATCAAGCGCCTTTTCGAAACGGACCGAAGCTTCAGTGCGCAGTCCTAGTTTCTGGGAAGTTTTGCGCACGCTGGCCGCTGAAAAATTAGCTGACTCTAAGACTAACCCCTTTGTCTCAGCATTGATCTCGCTATTATGGCCGCCCATAACGCCAGCCAGGGCTACGGCCTGCCGGCCATCGGTAATGACCAGATCGTCAGGCGACAAGACGCGCTCTTTCTCATCAAGAGTTTCTATGGTTTCATCCTTATCGGCGCGGCGAACCACGATCTTCTTGATCTTGGCGGCATCAAAGGCGTGCATAGGCTGGCCGCAATCGAACATGACATAATTAGTTAGGTCCACAATATTATTTATCGGGCGCTGATTAGCGGCTACCAACCTTTCCTTGAGCCAAGCTGGAGATTCTTTTACTTCAATATGGCTGACTTCCACCGCCATATAGCGCGGGCAGGCGTCGGGCGCGGCCACCTTAACTTCGAGCTTATTTTCCTTGTCGCTCAAGAATTTCCATTTGCGATCGAGCATCTTCTCATAAGGCTTGAGCGGCAGACTAAAAATAGCAGACAATTCGCGAGCTAGGCCGTAATGGTTCAAAAGGTCGGGACGGTTGGACAATGACTTGTTATCTATTTCCAGAATAATATCATCAGCCTTAAGGTATTTAGCGAAGGATTCTCCGATCTTAGCGCTATCCCTTAAGACCATGATGCCTTCATGATTCTTGCCAAGACCCAATTCATCTTCGGCGCAGATCATCCCTTCTGATTTCTCGCCCCGGATCAGAGACTCCTTTATCTCTAAGCCGTTAGGGAGAACCGCTCCGACCATGGCGACCGCCACCAGCTGGCCAGCGGCCACATTGGGCGCGCCGCAGACGATATTCAGATTTTTTTTCTTAACATCGACCACGGTCAAACGCAAACGATCGGCATTAGGGTGCTTAGACACCTCCAAGACTTTGCCGACGACGACATTATTGAATTGTTCGGCCGAATTTATAAAGCCTTCGACTTCAACGGTGTGGTTAGTTAATTCGGTCGCAATATCTTCCGGCTTGATCTTCGACGGTATCTTGACGTAATCTTTTAGCCAATTAAGCGATATATACATATGATTAGAATTGCTCTAAGAATTTAAGATCGCCGCTGTTGAACATACGGACATCATTGATATTATATTTAAGCATCGCTAGGCGATTCAAGCCGAAACCGAAAGCCAGGCCTGAGTATTCTTCCGGATCAATGCCGCCGGCGCGCAAGACGTCTGGATGGATCAAGCCAGCTCCGACTATTTCTAGCCAGCCGGTATTCTTGCAGACGCGGCAGCCCTTGCCTTGGCATAAGAAGCAGGTATATTCTCCGTTATTGCCCGGTTCGACGAAGGGGAAGAATTTCGGGCGCATCCTCAGCTTAGTATTCGGCCCGAACAGGCGCTGGCCGACTATCTCCAAGAAGCTCTTTAAATTAGCAAAGTTGATATTCTTGCCGACTAATATTCCTTCTACCTGATAGAAAGTATGCTCGTGGCGCGCGTCTGTCGATTCGTTGCGGAAGCAGCGTCCCGGAATCAGCGCTTTGAGGGGCGCGCCGTATTTCTGCATGGCCCTGATCTGGACAGGAGAGGTCTGCGTGCGCATCAGGAGGTCGTATTGGCCATCTTTGTTCTTCTGATCTACATAAAAAGTGTCCTGCATGTCCCGGGCCGGGTGAGTCTCGGGCACATTAAGAGCGGTAAAATTATAATAATCGCTTTCTAGCTCTGGGCCATCAAGTATCATAAAGCCTAAAGATGAGAAGATGTCTTCCAATTCGTTCTGAACCAAGGTAATCGGATTAAGGTGCCCTTGGGACAGAGCTGGCCCGGGCAGAGTAACGTCAGTCTCGTTATTCTTGGCGACGAAGCTATTTAAAGTATTGCCCATCTCATTGAACTTATCTTGTAGTTCATTCTTGATATTATTAGCCAATTCACCCGCTTCTTTCCTTAATTCTCCGCTCAACTCTTTTAGGCCGCCCATTGCTTCGCTTAGTCGGCCTTTGCGCGACAAGAACTTCAATTCTAATTCACGCAGATGCTCATTGTTCTGAACCTGCGCCAACTGTTCGAGGAATTCCTCGCGTAATTCATTAAGTTTATTTTTCATATATTTTATCGGCTTTTCTTATAACTTATCAGGAATAATTCCAAAATAGAGAACACTATCACTAACAGAAGCAGGTTCAGCCAATTAAAGAGATCGGCAGCTTTCATGATCAGGAGCAAGATTATGAAGAAAGAAAAAAGAAATGATTGGCGAAAAGCGACTTTGACAGAATTGAAGGCTAGCTCCTTCTTGATGATCACGAAACGGAAAAGGAAACCGATAAGAGCGATCGTCCCGCTCAAGGAAGCGAAGAAAGCTAAATAGAATAAGAGAAAACCGAGCCAATTCGTCGCCGTCGGGTCGACCAATCCGGCTACGAATAGGAATAAGCCCCAGCAGACTGCGGTCAAAGCGGACATGACCCAGAGATATTTCTTTAAAGTCATAGGCCTTGGATTATCTTAATTATCTTTTCCAATTCAGCCTTATAGGCGGCCAGCTTATTCTTCTCAGCCGCCACGATGTTCTCCGGAGCGCGGTCGACAAAATCAGCATTGCCGAGCTTAGTCTCCTGCAAGCCGATCATCTTCTCCAGATTTACTCGCTCCTTGAGCAAGCGCTCTTTCTCTTTGGCCGCATCGACTCCGCCTAATAGGTATATTTCCGCCTGACCGACGACGGCCGTAATCGCCTTATCTATCTTCTGGCCACTCTCTAATATTTTCAAAGATTGCAGGCCGGTCTTCAGATTGATAATCAATTCTTTCTGTTCTTCCAGCATGGCCGTATCTTCATGGCCGTAAATGACCGCCTCCAGCTTTTTCGCCGGCTCAACCTTGTTCTCGCTGCGGGCATTCCTGATGGCAATGACGATGTCTTGAATCTTCTTAAATTTTTCTAAGATAAAAATCGGGGCTTCTCCTTGATTCTTCGCTTCCGCCTCTTTCGGCCACGAAGCGACCATCAGCAAATCATCATTGAAGCTAGACCAGATCTTTTCCGTCACGAAGGGTATAAAGGGGTGCCACAAGATAAGCACATTCTTCAATATATATATAAGAATCTCATCCTTATCTTTTTCAATTTTGGCGATTTCCAGATACCAATCAGCCAGCTTATTCCAAGTAAACTCATTAAGCTCTTCAGCGGCCAGAGAAAAATTAAAATTTTTCAGATGTTCCGTGACTGTCTGGGCGCTAGCAGCTAGATTATCTAGAATCCACTTATCAGCCAAGGTTTTGGCGGCCGGAAGGGCAGCGTAAGGCGTGGAATAATATTTTTCGTCGGTAGAAGAAAGGATAAAGCGGGAAATATTCCAGAGCTTATTGATGAAATTGCGCTTAGATTCTACCTTATCATCGCTATACCGCGCGTCATTTCCTGGAGTCGAGCCCATGAGCAGAGATAGTCTGACCGCATCAGCGCCATATTGCTCAATCACTTCCAGCGGGTCGACGCCATTGCCCTTCGATTTGGACATCTTCTTGCCGTTCTTATCTAGGATAATGCCATGCAGGTAGACCTGTTCGAAAGGAACCTCGCCAATCGCGAAAAAAGACATCATGATCATGCGCGAAACCCAGAGAGTCAATATCTCATAGCCGGTCTCTAATACTTGCGTCGGATGAAAACGCGCCAAATCGCCGCTCTTCTTTCCGTCTTTAAAATTATCCGGCCAGCCTAAGGTCGAGAAGGTCCACATGCCCGAAGAGAACCAGGTATCGAGCGTATCCTGGTCATGAACCCAGCCCGCCTCTTTCGGGGCGGCCGCTCCGACAAAAATATCTTCCCCTTTATACCAAACGGGGATATGATGGCCGAACCAGATCTGACGCGAAATGCACCAGTCATGAAGATTGTTCATCCAATCAGAAAAACTCTTGTTAAATCTCTCTGGAATGAACGTTATATCCTTCTTAGCGGCGGCCTCCAAAGCTTTTTCCTTGAGAGACTTTCCGCCAAGGCGCGCCAGCTTCTTGTCGACGCTGATGAACCATTGCTTAGAGGGAAGCGGCTCGATAGCTGTGCCGCAGCGGTAACAGACAGAAAGATTATTAGAGATATCTTCTTCTTTTTCCATGAGTCCTTGCTCCTTCAGCTTGGCGACTAGCAGTTCACGAGCTTCAATCGCTTTCAGTCCGGAGTAGGCGCCAAAACCTTCTCTGATCAAACCGTCTTCGTTAATCACTTTGATTATAGGCAGGCTATTAGCTTGCGCCATCTGCCAGTCAACCATAGAATGAGCCGGGGTTACGCCCAAGGCGCCGGTGCCGAAATCAGAATCCACATTATGATCGGAAATTATCTTGATATTGAGTTCCTGTCCACAAAAATCGACCCTATATTCCTTGCCAATATATTTACTATAGCGCTTATCTTTCGGGTTGACCGCCACCGCCGTGTCTCCAAGCTTGGTTTCTGGGCGGGTAGTCGAGATAGAAATAGGAAAATCAGATGAATATTTGAAAGTATAGAGTTTGGCGGCCTGTTCTTTATATTCAACCTCGTCATCAGCCAGAGTCGAGTGGCAGCGCGGACACCAATTGACGATTCTTTCGCCGCGATAGATGACGCCTTCCTTATACATATCTATGAACATGGCTGTCACGGCTTTTTGTCTAGCTTCATCGAGAGTAAAGGCCAGGCGAGACCAATCCATAGAAGACCCCATCTTTTTAGTCTGATGCAAAATAGTGGCTTGAGTCTCATTGACAAATTTCCAAACTTCTATCAAAAAAGCCTCGCGACCGAGGTCGTGACGAGTCTTTCCTTGTTCTTTTAAGAGTTTTTTCTCAACTACGCTTTGAGTGGCGATGGCCGCGTGGTCAGTCCCTGGCAGCCACAAGGTTCTAAACCCGGATAAACGGTGAAACCTGATCAAAAGGTCTTCAATGGCCAACATAGCGCTATGTCCGATATGCAATTTAGCTGTAATATTAGGTGGGGGGAGAACAATCGTATAATTTTTAGCGTCTTCTGGCAAGTTCAGGTTATCTGGGTTAAAGAACCCGGATTCTTCCCATTTTTGGTAGATATTATCCTCTGTCTCAGAGGGATTATAGGTTTTGTCTAATTCTTGTTTCATGATTTAAAATTACCAAAAAAACGAGCTTAAGTCAATCGGATTTTACCTTGACTTCGTAAATAATTAATTATATATTAGAATGTTAACCAGAAGCTAATTAACGCCGTCTTAGAATTGAAAAATGCTGGATTTAGAGCAACAAATTTTCCGCCAATTGGAAAAGTCAAAGAGCGTCCTGATAGTCTTTCCGGCTAACCGGGATAGTGATGCCATGGCTTCCGCCCTAGCTCTTTTCCTATTCCTGAAAAAGATGGGGATAGAAACGGAAATCGCCGCTTTTAAAGATGGCGAGCAGCGCGAAGCCCTAGCCTTCTTGCCAGCCTATACTGATATCAAAAGCCAATTAGACAATCTTAGGCGCTTCATAGTTTCTCTCGATATTAGCCAAGCCAAGGTTAGCCAGATCAAGTATTCCGTCGACAATGATAAGCTCAACTTCATCATCTCTCCAAAAAGCGGCTGGTTCAAGCCAGAAGATGTTACTGCCAAGACTGGAGAATTTAAGTATGATTTGATATTTGTTCTCGGCGCCAGCGATCTAGAGGCCTTGGGCAAGCTTTACGACGATAACGTCGAATTCTTCTATAAGACAACGATCATAAATATCGACCACCAGGCGGCTAATGAAGAATTCGGCCAGATTAACTTTATTGACCTGAATACCGTCGCAACTGCCGAAATCCTCTTTTATCTCTTAAAAAACTATAAGCCTGACCTGATTTCCGAAGATATCGCCACCTGCCTGCTCGCCGGCATCATCCAACAGACTAAGAATTTCAAGACGGCTAATCTTACTCCACGCGTACTCCTCACTACCTCGGAGCTAATAACTCTCGGGGCGAGGCGCGAAGAGATTATTGATCATCTCTACCGCTCTCGAGATATGTCCTCGCTCAGACTCTGGGGCAAAATTCTTAATAACCTTAGGGCGGAAAATAACGACGAACTGCTTTGGTCAAGATTAAGCAGCCACGATTTCAAAGAAACTGGCGCCACTATGGACAGTCTTAACGATATCATCGATGAGCTTATCGCTACTGTTCCTGGCGCTAAGGTCATCCTGATCTTCTGCGAAGAAACGGCAGAACAGACAAAGCTTCTCGCTTACTCTCTCAAAAATATCAATATCCTTGATTTTATTAAAGAATACGGAGCCCGCGGCGGAATCAAGGCGGCCCAGGCCTCCATAAATCTAGGGATAAAGACAGCTGTCGACCAAATAATACCCAAACTCAAGAGCAAGCTTGAAAAATTAAGCTTATAATGGTATAAAATAACTGCCAATCATTATCTTGGCGGGCTTGCATTCTTTTTTGCCGGCTATTATAATAGGGCATATAGCTCAGCTGGTTAGAGCACCGCTCTTATAAAGCGGGGGTCGATGGTTCAAGTCCATCTATGCCCACAATCGAATAATAAAGGGGCTCGTAGCTCAGTTGGTTAGAGCGCCACGTTGACATCGTGGAGGTCACAGGTTCGAATCCTGTCGGGCCCACCCTAAAAATACGCCGTTTATCACGGCGTATTTTATTTTCCTTATTTACAATTAACCGAAAAATTGGTAAATTATAGATGAAATAAAATATATGTTTTTCAATAAAAAAAATCATTCTAAAACCGTCGTAGCCGAGAAGCTGGATACTCAGCCCGAGTGGCTAGATTATGAAGAACCGGAAACAGAAGGACAATTAGCTATCGATGTCTATCAGACTGATAAGAAGATAATCATCAAATCCACTATCGCTGGCGTCAAGCCAGAAAATCTTAAGATATCTTTGCATCACGATCTCCTAACCATCAAAGGGACTCGCTCTGCCGGAGCTGAGATAAACGAAAAGGACTATCTTTATCGTGAGTGTTATTGGGGCTCATTCTCCCGCTCTATAATTTTGCCGACCGAAGTCGATAATAAGCGCGTCGAAGCCGAACTGGAAAACGGTGTTTTGACGATTTCTCTTTACAAGATTGCTCCGAGTAAGATTGAAGTCAAAATAAAAGACTAATATGAAGGCTGTCCACAAGAATGCGGTAATAATTTCTGCGTCGATCTTATCTATATTAATCGTCTTTTTGGCGATTAATTATTTTATTTGGCAAAACAATTACCGCGACCGCTTCTACCCAGGAGAGCATATCGGCAACATGTCTCTCAGCGGCAAAACGAGAGATGAAGCCAAGAAGGCGATAGAAGATCGATTCCAGGAGATAAATAAGGCTGGCCTATCTTTCCAATATAACCAGAAGGTAGAAAGGCTTGATCTCGATGTCATCTCTTTCGATTCTGATCTAGCTCGTCCGACCCTGAGCTTCGACTCCGAGGCCATGTTAGCCATTATTTTCAACGCCGAAGAGCGGGCTGATTTTTTCCATTATCTCATCTCTCTGTGCAAGACCAGAAACAGCAAGACGTTCTTGCCGCCCTACTCTTTAGACGAAGAGGCAATTCATTCTTTCTTGAGCGACGGCTTCAAAGAATTAAATATCGCCCCGGTTAACGCTTACTTTTCCCTGACTAAGGCTAGTCCGAATACAGAGGTTGCCGCTAATCAAGAGAGGCCCGGTAAAGGCATTGATTACGACAGGGTCTTAGATGACGTCCGCAATAGCCTGGCTAATCTAGAGCCGCCCGTCATCGTCATCAAAACCGTATCCTTATATCCGGAAATAAGACAAGCCGACCTAATGACTCTTGAATCTGAGGCTCAAAAAATCGTCGGCCGCGGAGAACTGACCCTCAGCTTCAATGAATCTGATAATTCCAGCTCGACCACGCGATATTGGAAAATAAAACCGGATAAGCTCGCTACCTGGATAAGCCTGGCAAGAACTGCTAACGGCACGCGAGTTTCTTTAGACCAAGAGAAAATTAAGGAATATATCGCGGCTGCCATAGCTCATGATATAGATAAAGAAGCGGTCTTGCCGCGCTTTGAGGTCAAAAACGGGAAAGTCTCCAGCTGGCAGACCGGCGAGAGCGGCCGAGCGGTTGATCTAGAAGCAACCGCCCAAGCAATAACCGATAATCTTCTCGGCGGAAAAACCGAGACAGTTCTAATAATCAAGGAAGTGGCTGAACAGGACATCAAATTAGATAATAATCTCCAAATCAAAGAAAAAATCGGCACGGGCTATTCTCGATTTGCCGGCTCGCCGACTAACAGAAGAAAGAATATCAAGAATGGCGCCGATGCCTTGCACGGAATATTAATCAAGCCCAACGAAGAGTTTTCTCTTATAAAAACACTGGGTGAGATTGATGCCAGCACCGGCTACTTACCGGAATTAGTCATCAAGGGCAATAAGACTGTGCCCGAATTCGGCGGCGGCTTATGCCAGATCGGAACGACTGTCTTCCGCGCAGCCCTGAGTTCCGGACTGCCGATAACCATGCGCCAAAATCATTCTTATCGCGTTTCCTATTATGAACCAGCGGGTACGGATGCTACTATCTATGACCCTAAACCCGACTTGCGCTTCATTAATGACACCGGCAATTATATTCTGATCCAGGCGCGCATTGTCAAAGATGACTTATATTTTGATTTCTGGGGAACTAAAGACGGGCGCATCGCCACTACTACTTACCCGACTATCTATAACATCGTTAAGCCCGCTCCGACCAAGATGATCGAAACGACCGATCTAAAGCCCGGAGAAAAAAAATGTACTGAGAGCTCTCATAATGGCGCCGATGCCTTTTTCGATTATAAGGTTATCTATCCGGAAGGCGCGACTACGACTCCGGTCGTCGAGAAAAGATTCTCATCCCATTATGTCCCTTGGCAGGGCGTCTGTCTCATCGGCGCTGCCGCCACCTCCACTCCGGTGACAACGGCTAGCTCGACGCCAGCCACGAGCAGTTCGACTGTCATTGTTGCAGACTAAATAAAGACGAAATCGAGTCCCATTCTCTCCGCTTAGAATAAAATATGTTTTCCAAGAAAAATATCAACTCTATCGCAATCGAAGAAACATCTCATTCCGCTGGTTCTCGAAAAATGATTGCTGGCAAACCAGATGTGCTATCGCCATACTTTGAGGCCTTTACTTACGGATATCTGCCAGCCAATGAGAAGTGGGAGTTACATCAACACGAAGACATTATTGAAATATGTATTGTCATTAAAGGCGCTGGCGTTATCAGAGATAAGCAAAATAATGAAGAAGTATTTGAATCAGGTGATAGATTCATCTTCCCAGCAGATACATTTCATGAAATTGAAAATAGCTCAAAAGATACCGCTGAGTTTTATTTTATTAGGTTGAAATCAAGGTAAATATGACAAACTGGTCGCTCTAAGTAATATTAGTAAATTTAAAGGAGTTGAGGTTTAAAACCGTTCCAACGTCGTCCCACCCTCCCCGCAAAATAAAAAATAAGGCCCTCCAGCCTTATTTTTTTATATCCTTAAATTTTATTCACTATTATTTTACGATTGCCCCTTCAATAGTCTTGTTGGTCTCCTCTTTCTTTCCTTTCTTCCTGAAAGTAAGTAATTGCTGCAAAACAGTCACAAGCGTCAAAACAAACCAATATAAAGTCAGACCGCCCGGCAGAGAGATGCCGATGAATATAGTTATCGCTGGCATGAAATAAAGCATCTGCTTATTCATAATCGCGGCCATATTCTCATCCTTCGATCCTTCGGTCTTAATTGCCGGTTTCTTGGTAATCATCATCTTTGCTTGCCAGAATTGAGCTAGTCCAGCCAAAACTGCCAACGGAATATTCGGCTTACCCAAATCCAAGAACCCGAACGAAATAAGGTTAATAGTTTCGGGTCTGACAATAAAGGAATAAACATAACCGAGTTTATTATTAACTCCGTCCTGGAAAACCCTATACACTGCAATCAGGAAAGGAAGCTGGATTAAGAGCGGCAGGCAAGAGGAAAAAGGATTAACCTTGTTATCCTTATACAAATCCATGGTCGCTTTGCTCAATTCCGCCTTATCAGTATATTTTTTCTTGAGCTCATCTATCTTGGGCTGCAGGTCCTGGAGAGATTTCTGCGACTTGATGGCGGAGCGGCCCAGCGGCCAGAGCAATAACTTCAAGATGACGGTCAAAAAGATGATCGCCAAGCCTAAATCATGGAAAGAAACGGTATTATATAGGTAAACTAAAAGATTTAAGATCGGCTGATAAAAGATGGTTGTAAAAATATTGGCCATAGTATTGTTTAATTAATTATTCCTTACTTATTAATCTTGCCTTAAATCTATTTAACCGGGTCATTGCCGCCCTTGCTCCAGGGATTACAGCGCAAGATGCGCCAACTAGTCATCAGCCCTCCCTTTATAATACCGTATTTTTCAATGGCTTCAACCCCATACTGAGAGCAGGAGGGATAAAACCGACAAAACCCATGAGGATAGGCCGCTTTCAAGGGGCCGTGATCAAAGGACAGGGTTTTCTGATATATCTTTATTAGCTTAACCACTAGGCGGCGCGGAAATTGGGTAATTAATTCGTACATAAATACCTAATATTAGCTTATTTATATAATCTCAGCTTTTTTAAACCAAAAATGATTCCATCCTTAATTTCTTCAAAATTTTTATCTAATATTTGAGAAAATACTATAATAACTAGATCTTTCCCCTCTTTTAGCCCCGGTAATTCTTTTTGGATTATTTCTCGAATCTGTCGTTTCAGCTTATTCCTTACAACGGCTTTTTTGCTAACTTTAGTGCTAACTAGCACACCAAGGCGAACTGTTCCAAGATCGTTGTCGGCCGCCTTAACTCCAAAAACCTTTGTATAAAAAGATTGACCGGTCTTAAAAACTCGGTCAAACTCTTTATCTTTGGTTATTCGGTTAGTCTTTTTTAACATCGGGCGTGTTAATATCGCTTATTTTGTCAATTTTTTGCGTCCTTTATCGCGGCGGCGCTTCAAAACATCCCGTCCATCCTTAGTGCTCATTCTTTCGATGAAGCCATGTTTTGTTTTAGCCCGCTTCTTATTAGGCTGATAAGTCCTTTTCGGCATAAGATCAAATTTAATTTATTATTCTCCTATAAGATAACACTTTTATTTGCTAGAGTCAATAAAGCCTTGAAAATCCACTTTTAAAAGTTATCCCCTGATTATCAACATATCATAAACAACAAGCAAACTTGTGGTAAACTAGTTTATCTAATATAATAAAGCTGATATAAATCTGTAATAAATATCCGCAAATCAGGATACTAAACACTACTATGACTAGCGAACAAATCTGGCAAGCCGTCTTAGGAGAAATAGAATTAAGCTTATCCAGAGCTAATTTTGTTACTTGGTTTAAGGATACTTTCATTTCTTCCTTCGAGAATGACCGGATTATCGTTTGCGTTCCAAACGCTTTCGTCAAAAAATGGCTAGAGGAAAAATATCATAAGAATATTCTCAGCGCCCTAGAGAGCGTCACTAAACAGAAGATTCAAGAGATCATATATAAGATAGAGTTAAGACGCGGCCCGGTACCGATCTTGATGGTTGATAGGCCGGAAGATAAAGAAGAAGATGGCGGCTCCGCGAACAAACAGGAAAAGAGAACCGCTGTTTCCAACAATAACCCGAATGGTCCGGCTCCGGTAAGCGGAACGGTCAATCAGCACGGACTTAATCCGCGCTACGTCTTTGAAAACTTTATTGTCGGCCGCGGCAACGAATTGGCGCATGCTGCCTGCCTAGCTGTCGTTGAAAATTTAGGCAAATCCTATAATCCTTTATTCATCTACGGCGGAGTCGGGCTGGGAAAAACCCACCTCTTGCAAGCCATCGGCAATGCGGTTGCTAAGAATACTAACAAGAAGATATTGTACGCTACCAGCGAAAAATTCACCAACAACTATATCCAGGCCGTAAAAAGCGGCAAGGCCAAAGAATTTAAGAACCTCTACCGCAACGTCGACCTATTCTTAGTAGACGACGTTCAATTCATGGGCGGCAAGGACGGAACTCAGGAAGAATTCTTTCACACCTTCAACGAACTGCAACAGAATGACAAGCAGATAGTTCTTACTTCTGATCGTCCGCCAAAATCTATTCCGGCAATCGAGAGCCGCCTAATTTCTCGCTTCGAGTCGGGCATGGTGGCCGATGTCGGCAAGCCCGATATTGAAACCAAGATCGCTATCTTAGAAAAAAAAGCGATTGAGAAGGGTTGCCCGCTAGACAGAGAGATCTTGGCCTATATCGGCGAACACGTTCAGAATAATATCCGCGAATTAGAAGGAGCTTTAATAAAGGTCATCGCCTCCCATCAATTCAAGGGTCTAACCCCCAACCTAAAGAGCGTCAAAGAAATTCTGAGCGATTATGTCTCTAATATAAAAGTTAAATCACTGACACCAAAGGAGATTGTCGAGGCTGCGGCTAAGTTTTATAATACAACCTATAAGGATCTAATTGGAAAGAGCCGCAAGAAGGAACTAGTCTGGCCGAGACAGGTTGCTATTTTCCTCATCAGAGAAGATATCGGCACCTCCTACCCCAGTATTGGCGCGGAGCTTGGCGGACGCGATCACACCACAGCCATGCACTCGTATACCAAGATCAGCCACGAAATCAAAGAGCTTGGCAATGAGAAGGTAAAACAAGAGCTAAATTCTATCCGCCAGCTTTTCAATTCCTCATACTAATTTCTTCCTCGGCCGTATTTTCTGTGGAATACCCTGTTAACAACCTGTTATATTCCTGGTTAAAAAAAGTCGCATCTTGTGAATAAAAAAGCATTTCTAGAAGTTGTCCGCAAAGAGCAAAAAATAAGAAACAATTAAGACAAGCTTTTTTCCCCAAGAGAATCGAAAAAAAGCTGAACAAAAAAACAAAAAAACGAACAAACTCAAAGTTATCCACGCCCTTATTACTATTATTAGTTTAATATATATAAATTAATAATATAATAACAATTAAATATATGCGCTTAGTCTGCAAACAGGAAAACTTAAAAAGAGGGTTAAACATAGTAGGACATGTTACGACCAAAAATATCAACCTGCCCATCCTTAATAATATTCTGATAAAAGCAGAGGGTGGTAATATTGAGCTGGTCAGCACTAACCTGGAAATTGGCGTTGTCCACCAGCTCAGAGGAAAAATTGAAACTGAGGGGCAATTTACGGTTGACTCTAAATTGATTACAGAATATGTGAATCTGCTTAACGGCAGCGAAAACGTCAAGTTAGAGGAGAAGGACGGAGAATTGAAATTAGAATGTGGTAGCTATAAGACTAAGATAAAGGGAGGGCTAGCTAAAGAATTTCCTTTAATCCCAGTTATTCCTAAAGATGGATATTTCAGTTGCCAGATCAATGATTTTAAAAGATCTTTAAATAGTGTGATCTTTGCCGTGTCGGCTAGCGAGAATAGGGTTGAGCTGACGGGGGTATTGTTTTCCTTTTCTAAAGACAAGCTGAGTTTAGCGGCCACAGATAGTTATCGTTTAGCCGAAAGCGAATTAGCCGTCATTAATAATGGAGCTAAAGACGACGCTAAGGTAATCGTTCCGGCTAAAACCGCGCAAGAGTTTCTCAGGATATTGAATAGTATCGACATGAGCGCGCTAGAATCCGAGGCTGACGTTAAGATTTATATAGCCGATAATCAGGTATTGTTCACGGTTGATTCTGTGGATCTTATCTCTCGCCTCATTAATGGCCATTACCCTGACTATAAGCAGATTATTCCAGCGCAGAGCCAGACCAAGGTTATGGTCGAGAGACAGGAGCTTATGAGGGCAGTAAAAGCCTCGGCCCTTTTCTCAAAGACTGGTATTAACGACGTTACCCTTAAATTTACCAAAAATAAGATTATTGTTTCCGCCTTTTCCGGGGCTAGTGGTGAAAGCCAAGTAGAAGTAGAGGCCAGTATTGATGGCGGCGATAATGAAATAACGATAAATTATCGATATTTAGTAGATGGACTTAATAATATCAATGGAGATCTAGTTAAAATCGGAATATTGAATAGCAATACGCCTTGTGTCCTGCGAGCAGAGAAAGAGGATGGCTATCTTTATATTATCATGCCGATCAGGCAGTAACGCTGGCCTATTATTAGGCATTTAAAAAACAGCCCCATACGGGGCTGTTTTGTTATTTCATGTTTACTTCTATCTCGTTGCTTTTTATCGTATCTCCACTCCAGTCGTTAAGCTGGGCGTAAAGGAGATATTTTCCAGCGGGCGGAGGATTGTCCCAAGATACTTCCGTTGAAGCAAGAGGGGCACCGATATCTTTAAGATTGGCTAGACTGCCATTGGCGGCATTTTTTATGAACACGTTGATAGAGGCGGCTCTTTCGGGTTTAGAAATTTTCAGCTTAAGCGACACGGGGAAAGAACTGGAATTAAGGTTAGCGCCGGAAGCTAAGCCGCTCAATTCTATTGAGCCCTTACTTGAACTAACCGGATTATTTTTGATATTCAAGTTAAAATTGACCGACGCCTCGCTGCAATTCTCGGCATTATCACAGACAATGGCTTTTAGGGTATGATAGCCATTATTTAAGAAGGAGACTGATTGGTTGAAAGGGGCAGTTCCGGCTACGGTCTGCCAGAGATTGCCGTTAAGATAGTATTCAACGCGGCTGATGCCGTTTGTAGCGGTCGCTTCGACCTGGACATCAATATTGTTGGAGGTTACTGGTTGGTTGGCTAGCGGCGCGATTATTCTTATCGCGGGCCTATTAGCCGAAAGCGAAGACTCGGAAACGACGGCTGTTGAAGTGGCGTTCTTTTCCGCCCATTTTTTGACCGCATTTTCCCAAAGATTGAATTGGGGGTCTTGCGCGGGGTCGGCAGGCGCTGAGCCTAATGGGTCATTTTTGTCTATATAATATAAGATACTGTGATAAGCTGGTCCGGTTCTTTGGCCGGTTAATTCTAGTGGCGTCGAGCTGCTGGCCGGCAGCCCGGTCGTAATGTCTACGGGGACGGTCTCGGTTGGAATGACACCGTCTAGTATAGGCTTCCCAGTCTTGTAATCATCAGGGGCCTTGAATGTTTCTGCTGGAGTGTCGCCCAAGACTTTGGCCATGAAGTCGTGCCAGATAGGTGCGGCCAGGACACTACCGTCAGCCTTGCCCTTCATAGCTTTATTATCACTATTGCCGACCCAGACGCCGGCGACCAAAGAGGGGGTATAGCCGATGGTCCAGGCATCATGAAAATCATTAGTAGTCCCGGTCTTAGCGGCGACCGGCCTATTGCCCAGAGTCAAGAAGTTTTTAGCGCCAAAGACATAGGTTCTGGCATCATTATCAGATAAGATGCTATTTATCATTCTGACCACTTTCGAGTTTAGCGCCTTTTTTTCCGAGGGCTGATATTCTTCTAAGATTTTTCCGTTCTTGTCTTCAACTTTTAAGATGCTGACAATGGGGCTAATCTGCCCGTCACGAGCGAACGCGCTATAAGCGTTAACATGTTCCAAGAGCTTCACTTCTCCGCCCCCTAGGACCAAGGAGAGGCCAAAGCGGCTGCGCGGGTAGAGCGTTGAGTAGCCTAAATTCTCTGCCAAGTCGATGACACTATTAATATCGGCTAGATAAATAGCCTTCACCGCCGGAATATTCAATGATCCAGCCAAAGCCTTGCGGATGCTGACTGGGCCCAGCTCTTGGCCACTATAATTATGGGGTTCATAGGGCTGAGAGGGGTTGGTTGAAAAATTAGTTACGACGTCGTAAAGGATTGTGTCTGGAGTATAACCCTTTTCAAATAGAGCGGCGTAAACTATCGGTTTCATTGAAGATCCTGGCTGGCGCGGGCGAGTCGCCACGTTGACCTGACCGTCAATAGAATCATCAAAATAATCGCGGCTGCCAACCATGGCCAAAATCTGTCCGGTTTTCGGATCGATGGCGACGAGAGAGGCATTATTGGCTCCGTATTTTTCCGGGTAATCTTTTGTTCGATTAGCAATTGCCTCCTCAGCCGCCTGCTGCTTATAAAGATCGAGGGTTGTGTAAATTTTTAGGCCTTCCTGCTCGACCATCTTTTCTCCATACTTATCAGCCAGGATATCTTTTATATACATGACAAAATGAGGCGCAGTGATATTAGTTTCTGGACCATTGAATTTTATCTCCTGAGTCTTGGCTGCGTCGCGCTCCGCTTCAGAAATATAGCCCTGTTCAGCCATGAGATTCAAAACATAATCTTTTCTCCCCAGTAATAAATCTTTGTTGGGTCCATAGGGAGAATAACGGCTGGGAACTTGAACGATGGCCGCGAGAATAGCAGCCTCGGACAAAGAAACGTCTTTTACGTTCTTGCCGAAATATTTCTGACTGGCCGCTTCGACGCCATAAGCGTTAGATCCGTAGGGAATTTCATTAAGATACATCTGCAAGATTTCGTCTTTTGAGAATTTTTTTTCTAAGCGATAAGACAGGACCAGTTCTTTTACTTTGCGAGTGATGGTCTTTTCGTTCGTTAGGACAGCATTCTTGATGAATTGCTGGGTTAAGGTAGAGCCGCCGGCGCTGCGGTTGAAGATGACGTTGGTTATAGCCGTTCTAACCATAGACCAGACGCTAAAGGCCCCATGCTTATAGAAATTCTTATCCTCTATCGCAACCGTGGCTTGTTTAACATAGTCAGGGATATCTTTTAAGGCTACTAGAGTCCTTCTTTGATTGCCGCTGATTTCATAAAGGATATTTTCTCCAGCGCGGTCATAGATCTTAGTGCTCTGAGCAACCTCCCGCGTCATCAATTGGTTCGGATTGGGGAGATTTCGAGACACCAAGAATACATAAATAACAGCGAATATTAAACAAAAAAAACCAAAAAGCAAGACTGGCTTGATTAGCCTGCGCCACAATGGTCTATTTTTGCTATTATTAGTAGATTTTTGTCCGCGGTAGGAGCCCCTGTCTCTCCAAACAGACGATTTCCTTTTTAGTTGTGGAATTGGCATAATAAGTGTATAATTATGGGGTAATTATATCATAGACTGTGAATAATGGATAAGGGGACTTGATTTTTTTTAAATAATGTGTTATTATATAACCATAAGAATTAATCATTAATCTTATATTTATGAATACCAATGAAATGCCGACCGGCATGGAAACGAAAGAGGCTAAGTCTGAACAGCCTAAGATGGAAGAGGAAAAGAATGTCGTTGCTAAAGAAATGGCTCCGACTGATGTTGAAAACATTAAGAAAGACGATGCTGAGCGCTTAAATGTCGCTAAGCAAGAGCTGGAAGGCTTTAGGAAAGAGCAGGGAGGTGATAGTAAAAAGTCTGAAGAATTATTATCCTTAGCTAGTCAGAAACTAGATGAAATGCAAAAGGAGATAGATGGTAAGAAGAATCTTATTGGTAGAATGCTTTTTGGTAAGCAGCAATTTGCTAATGCTGAAAATGCTATTTTAGCCGCTAGAGAAGGTATTAAGAAGGGAATACTTCCTGAAATGCATACCATTAAAAATAGTGTTAAGGTCCTTGCTAACAAGGTTGATGTAAGTGAGTTTCCTGCAAGAAAAGGCAAAATCATCGGTGGCCCAAATCAAAGCCAATACTAAGCACCCGCATAGATGGTTGACTATAGAAATATTTTAAAACCCCGCTTTGAAAAGCGGGGTTTTTGTTGTTATAATGAAGACGACGTAATTCATAAACATATGATCACTAGTTTAGCCAATAAAACAATCAAAGACGTGACGGCTTTGAAAAAATCTGGAGAAAGGAAAGAAAGTGGATTGATCCTGATTGATGGCTTAAGAGAAATAGAAATGGCATTGCGGGCGCAAATTGAAATAGTGTCTTTATTTCATTGCCCAGGAACCTCGCCCGATAAGATGGATGTTTTAGGTAAGATAAGTCAGGATAAAAAGATAGAAGTTTCTGAAACGGTCTTGAAGAAGATCTGCTATAAAGAAAATCCTGACGGTTTTCTGGCTATAGCCAGACCGAAAGATAAAACGCTGGCAGACTTAGATGTTAATAATGGAGCGATGATAGTGATTCTAGAGAACGTCGAGAAGCCCGGGAATCTCGGCGGGATAATCAGGACGGCTTATGCTGCCGGAGCGGACGCAGTGATCATCAACAACAATCAGACGGATATCTATAATCCGAATGTGATTCGGGCGAGCGAAGGCCATGTCTTTACGGAAAATATCGTTAGCGCTCCTGTGGCTGAAACAATCAAATGGTTGAAGCATAATAAGATTAAGAGCTTCGGCGCAGCGACTATCGGGGCTAAGATATATACCGATGCTGATCTGAGCGGCCGAATTGCTATAGTTTTAGGCTCGGAAGCCGAAGGACTAAGCAAACAATGGCTGGAAGAGGCAGATCAACTTATAAAGATACCGATGAGGGCCGGGATTGATTCACTCAACGTTTCCGTATCAGCCGCCGTAATCATTTACGAGGCCCTGCGACAGAGGAAAGTCAGCATTTGACAATAACTAATATTTTTATTAATATTAACCTAAATTATTCTTTCGGGATAATTTATTTATTTGCGCCCGTAGTTCAGCGGATAGAACGGGAGCCTTCTAAGCTCTAGACGAGGGTTCGACTCCCCCCGGGCGTACGTTTCAACTCAAGAAACAAGCATGGTGCCCATGGTGTAGTGGTAACACAGCAGGTTGTGGTCCTGTTATTTCGGGTCCGATTCCCGATGGGCACCCATTAAAACGAGCTTATAAGCTCGTTTTTTGTATGGTATAATCTAACCATGACAATAGAATCTCAACCCGAGCCTCTCGTCGCCTATATCAGCATGGAGATCGCTCTGGAAAACAAGATTAAGACTTATGCCGGCGGACTTGGCGTCCTCGCCGGAGACATTCTGCGTTCGGCCGCCGAGCTCAAATTTCCCATGGTCGGCATCACACTCTTTAATCGCGATGGCTACTTTAAGCAGGCGATCAGCGATAACGGCGAACAGAAAGAATCGCCAGACAAATCGGAATTTTTGCTCCTGAAAAAGATGCCTCAAGTCGTTACGGTTAATATCGGGCGAGAGAATGTCTTTGTCGGCGCCTGGCAATATTTGGTAAAGAGCGAGAATGGCTTCTGCGTCCCGGTTTATTTTTTAGATACGGATAATCCGAAGAACACAAAAGCTAACCGCGATCTCTGTGGATCATTATATGGCGGCAACGAAGAGTATCGCTTGAAGCAGGAGATAGTTCTAGGTCGCGGCGCGATCAAGATGCTAGACGCTATTGGCCATAAAAAGATAAAGAAGGTTCATCTGAACGAGGGGCATGGCGCTTTAGCGGTTGTAGAATTATTTTTGAACTCAAGACAGAAGAAGGAAAAGGATAGATTGAAAGTGGTGAGGGATATCTGTGTCTTTACGACGCATACGCCGGTGCCGAAAGCGCAAGATATTTTTTCTCTGCCGTATCTATTGAGCTTCCAGCCGGATTTTCCGGGACATTTGCCCGGACTAGTAGAAAATAATGCTATCAACCTGACTAAGACAGGGTTTTATTTTTCGAACTTCGTGAACGCGGTTTCGAAAGCGCACCAGCGGACAGCCAAAGGAATCTATCAGAGACGCGATCTTAAGGCGGTGACGAACGGAGTCGATTCTCTAGTCTGGACAGCGCCGGAATTCAAGACGCTTTACGATAAGCATATCCCGGGATGGAGAGATGATAATTCTTTATTAAAGAAAGCTGCCTGCATAACGCCGCTAGAAATCTGGACAGCACATCAGCAGGCCAAGCGGCGGTTAATTAGATATATTAATAAAGAAAAGGGCGCTGATTTTGATGCCGATATTTTTACTATCGCCTTTGCCCGCCGCTTCGCGACGTATAAGCGGCCGGAATTCCTTTTTAAGGATTTGGGGCGCTTATTGGAAATAAATAAGAAGAAAAAGATTCAATTAATCTATGCCGGCAAGGCTCACCCCGGCGATATGGAGGGGCGGGAATTAGTCAAAGAAATAAATCGGTTAGCCCGGGAATTGCGCGATAATATCAAGTTAATCTTTTTAGAAGATTATGATCTTGATAAGGCGCGCTTGCTTACGGCCGGAGTCGATCTTTGGCTGAATAATCCGCTACCCCCCAATGAGGCATCGGGCACTAGCGGCATGAAGGCGGCGCATAATGGCGTGCCGCAGGCCAGCACTATGGATGGCTGGTGGCGAGAAGGATATCGAAAAAATAAGACCGGTTGGCTGATAAAGGAAAAGACTGGGGATGAAATTTACGATCTGTTAGAAAAACATATTCTGCCCCTTTATTATGACCGCCCGGAAGCATGGCGGCAGCTTATGATTTCGACCATCAGCTTGAATGCCGCACGCTTTAATACCCAGAGGACCCTGAAAGAGTATATCAAAATAGCCTATAAGATAAAAAATAAGGACTAAGAATTTAATCTTAGTCCTTTTTAATCAGTTGCGGCCGGCAAACGCCTTGAGTGTGAAAGTTATAGTTGTTCCTTCACCAGGCACGCTAGTCGCAAAAATCTTTCCGCCTTGTTTTTCGATCATTTCCCGACACAACAAGAGCCCTAGTCCTGTGCCTTTTTCGCCTCCGGTCCCTGGGGTCGAATACAGATTAGCGCTGAACAGCCGGTCTATGTTCCCTGGTTCGATGCCTACTCCAGTATCTTTAACGGAAACTGAAACAGTCTCTCCGGCTGCGTTTTCTGATATAGAAATCGTGCCGCCGGAATGCGTGAACTTTAATGAATTAGCAATCAAATTTCTAATCACCATGTTGACGACATTAGGGTCAGCCTCGACGAACGTATCGTCGGAGATTCTATTTATAATCTCTATCTCCTTTCCGCAATCGCGAAGTTGTAAAAGCTTGATGACGGAATCGGCTGCACTCCGTAGTTGTATTTTCTTTAAAGAAACGGAGGAAGATCCGATTTTGATTTTAGACCAATCGAGCAGATTATTCAGTAGAGTAAAGACATTCTCGGCTTGATTATTCATTATGCCGATAAAGAACTTTCTCTTAGTGTCATCAAGGAGGTCATATCGAGAGGCTAGCTCGTCGGTGAATCCCAGGAAGACATTGAATGGTCCACGTAGGTCATGAGAGATGATAGAAATCATCTCCCTTGTTTCTAGGAGCTCTTTCTTTAGTCGTTCGTTTCTAAGCTCTAATTTTTTGATTGTTCTCTCCCGTCTAGCTATGGGCCGGACATGCGCTAATTTCACGAGGAAATAGTTGAATAATTTTTTCATGGCTAATATTATTGTTTTTTAAGGTACGTTTAGTTTTCAAAAGATATTAACATATTTTTATTAACTTGGCAAGAGATGGACTTAAGGTTTTCTAATCAAAGCAAAAGAGCTATAATATTCATATAAATAATCTTTAAATCTATGCCAAAAAAACAACAGAAAAAAAATTCTAGCCAAACGTCTGACCAGTTCAAGGTCTATGGTCATGAAGTCTTAAAGAAGGTTAAGGAGCTTATCAAAGAAGGTAATATCCGCCGCATCATCATTAAGAACGAGAAGGGCAAAGTTATGGTAGAGATTCCGATGACTTTCGCGGTTGTCGGTACGGTTTTTGCGCCGGTCTTAGCGGCCGTTGGAGCTTTAGCGGCTGTCTTGAACAAATGCACTATCGAAGTAGAAAGAAAATAATATCCAGTCAGATAACATTACTATATGTGCGGCATCATCGGATATTTAGGACATAGGCCAGCTAAGCCTATCCTGATTGAAGGTTTAAAAAAATTAGAATACCGGGGCTATGATAGCGCCGGTATTTGTGTTTTAGAAAAGGATGTCTTTTTGGTCGATAAGAAGATCGGGCCAGTAGCCGGCTTGGCTAAAAGTTCGGAGAAAATGGAGACGAGAGGATCCTTGGGAATAGCGCATACGCGCTGGGCAACGCATGGAGCGCCAAGCGAGAAGAACGCGCACCCTCATTTCGATTGCCGCGAAGATATAGCGGTTGTCCATAACGGCATCATTGAAAATTATCAGTCACTGAAAAAAGTCTTGATTGCCGAGGGGCATAAGTTCCGATCGGAAACTGACTCGGAAGTCTTAGCGCACCTGATAGAGAAATTTTATCAAGGCAATCTGGAAACAGCGGTCGTCAAGGCGCTTAATCTTGTCGAAGGATCATATGGCCTAGTAGCGCTCAGCCGGCGCGAAAATAAGCTGGTCGCCGCGCGGCAAAGCTCCCCGCTCATCATCGGCATTGGCGAAAAAGAGACTTTCGTCGCTTCTGATATTCCAGCCATTCTTAAACATACTAAGAAGGTAATTTATCTTAAAGATAAGGATATCGCGATCATTACCGCTAAGGGCTGTAAAATCAAGAAGCAAGACGGTCAGGCTGTCGATCGCGAGATAGAAGAGGTAAAGATGAATGTTGCGCAGATAGAGAAGGGCGGCTATAAGCATTTCATGCTCAAGGAAATATTTGAACAGCCGACCAGCCTCTCTCAGGTTTTGAGCGGCCGTATCAAGAATGGCCGGATAAAATTATCAATCACCGCTAGCCCCAAGAAGATCAAGCGGATAATAATTGTCGCCTGCGGCACGAGCTGGCACTCCGCCTTAATCGGAAAATATCTAATCGAAGAGATTGCGCGCATCCCAGTTGAGGTCGACTATGCTTCAGAATTCCGTTATCGCCATCCGCTCGTCAGCGCCAGCGACCTGCTTATCGCTATTTCTCAGTCTGGAGAGACCGCCGATACGCTAGCGGCCCTGAGAGAGGCTAAGAGCGCGGGCGCGCAGACGCTGGGCATCGTCAATGTCGTCGGCTCGACCATGACCCGCGAAGTCGATTCCGGGGTCTATCTCCATGCCGGCCCAGAAATCGGCGTCGCCAGCACCAAGGCTTTCACATCTCAGGTGGCGGCCATAATCTTATTAGCTTTATATCTGAAGCAAGAAGCGGGTAATAAGTTGGAGCCAAAAATACTGAGCGACTTGAAAAATCTGCCGGAAATAATTAGAGAAGCTTTAAAGGTTGACGCGGAAGTGAAGAAGCTAGCCAGGAAATTCAAAGACAAGGCCAATTTTCTATATTTAGGGCGCGGCGTGAATTTTCCAGTCGCGCTTGAGGGAGCTTTGAAATTAAAAGAGATATCTTATATCCACGCTGAGGGTTACCCGGCAGCAGAGATTAAACACGGGCCGATAGCGCTAGTCGATAACAAGATGCCGGTCGTCTTCATCGCGACGAAGAATGACTTAACCGAAAAGATTATCAGCAATATGCAGGAGATCAAGGCCCGCGGCGGCCAGATCATCGCCGTTGTCGACCGCGATTATGAAGATATCGAGCGCTTGGCCGACCATCTTCTGAAAGTCCCGGCTGCTAATCGCCTGTTGGCGCCGATAGTGAACATAATTCCTCTCCAGCTCCTGTCTTATCATATTGCCAATGGCAAAGGAATAAATGTCGATAAGCCGCGCAATCTGGCTAAGTCAGTGACTGTCGAATAAATAATTTAGGCTCTCCATAAAAAAAGACTTCGGTCTTCCCGAAGTCTTTTTACGTTCTTAGGATTTTATTTTATCAGCGCTAATATTTCGTCGCGCTTCTTCTCCATCGTCGCCTGATCGATCGCCTCTAGATTTAAGCGGATTTTCGGTTCGGTATTAGAGCCGCGGACATTGAACCAGAAATCCGGATATTCTATCGTTATTCCGTCTAGGCGGATGATATGGCCATCAGCATATTTAGCCAGGAGACTGTCGAAGACGATTTTTTTATCGCTCACGACGCGGTTGATTTCTCCTGAATTGAAATATTTGTTAAAAGGCGCGATATAAACGGCTAATCCTCGCGGAGCGGACGAAGCGAGCGTTAATAATTTTAGAATGATGATGCTCGGATATTCGAAACAGCCAGCCTCGCCGCGCAGATAGAAGTGGCCGGAAGATTCTCCGGCGAAAAAGATGTCTTCTTTAAGCATCTGCTCTTTTATCAAGGAATGGCCGACGCGGGTCATGACGGGAGTGCCGCCGCCCTCTTCAATCAGATCGACAGTGATACGGCCCGGGCGAACGTCATAGCCGATGCGCGCTCCTGGTTTTATCTCCAAAAATAGTTTAGCCAATAGGCCGCGGATGATGGCCTGGTTGATAACCTTGCCCGCGTCATCTATGAAGAACATACGGTCGCCGTCGCCGTCGATCGCGATTCCCATATCCGCCCCTCTTTTTATTACTTCGGCTTGCAGGTCGACGAGATTCTCTTCTTTAATAGGGTCAGCTTCATGGGCGGGGAAAGAACCATCGAGAGAAAAATTCATCGGAATCAGTTCGCAGGGCAGCTTAGAGAATAGGGCCTGAATATAAGTAGCGCCCATGCCGTTGGCCGTGTCGACCACGACTTTTAATGGCTTTATTTTCGAATTATCGGCAAAAGACAGGGCATAAGATATTTCGTCTTCGAGCGCTTTATCATTCTGGCTAATCTCTCCGCGGGCTTCTGCCGGCAGGAAATGATTTTCCAAGACTTTCTCTTTTAGATATTCAATCCCGGTTTCGCCGCTAATCGGCACGCCCTTGGAGCGGACCAGCTTGAAGCCATTCCATTCTTTAGGGTTATGAGAAGCAGAAACTGTGATGCCGCCATCATAGCCGTAATGACCGACAGCAAAATACATCGTCGGAGTCGAGACGGTTCCTAGGTCGACGACATCGGCGCCAGCTTCAGCTATTCCTCTGATGAGATTATCTTTAAGCTCAGGAGAAGACAGGCGCATATCAGCGGCGACAGCTATCTTTAATCTTTTTCCAGACACATAGTCGGGATCATTTTTTCTAAGCTCTACGTAAGCTAAGCCCAAGAGGCGACCGAGCTCATTATCGAAATCCTGGCCGTAAACGCCGCGGATATCGTAAGCTTTAAAGACTTCCGGATTTATTGGTAACATAAAACCAAAGACCTCCTAAACCGAGCCAAGCGGCAGCTAAGCCGAATACCCAGCCGGCAAAGGGGATGGAAAATAAAAGCCAAAGGATGATCACACCGGGCACCAAAGACCAGGTCAAGGATAAATCCTCTTTTTTTAATATTTTCTTAATGAGTAAATTTCCTAAGAATATAGCTGTCAGAATCTTGGCGATATAAACAGCAATCAGCCAAAGAGCGGCCAAGATAAGCGCCAGCGGGATGCCGATAACCGTGAACATCAGGACTAGGATAGCCGGAGGCAAGACAAAGAAGCTTATCAGTCCAGGAATAAGAACGCGCGCCTTCTTTTCTTCTGCTAGGCCCATGATTTTCTGGACGCAATCTTTGCAGATAGTCGTCATGACCAAACCGACGGCAATAGCAGCAAAAATAGCGAAGAGGCGGCCCCAGACCCAGGGCCAGAAAAGATTGTCTGTTTTTACGGCTGGAATCTCTTGCTTAACATTGCCGGCGATGCTGGCATCAGCGGAGATGTCAGCCGGCTTATCGGAAGTATAATTGATATCGCCGTTAATGATCGCGCCGGAAGCGACAATCAATTTTTGAGCGGCAGAACCATTTAGTTTTAATTCGACATCCTTGCCAATTTTTCCAGTTATCAGAGCTTGTCCGGCGTAACCGCTCAAGCCGCCGTCGATAGTGCCTCTAACAGTCAGGTTTGAGCCAGCGACGTAAGCGTCCCAGCCTATCCGCGAATCAGGACCGAGAACGACGTTGGCGCCGAAAGCGTTAAGATTGCGCGCCACTGTTCCGTTTATATTCAAGGTGTTTCCGGCGATGCGGATATTGCCACCAACCTCCCCATTAACCGTAATGTCTTGACTAGCAGCGATAATATCTCCCTCTACTCGGCCGTTGACGGTAATAGATTGAGCGGCTGCTATCAAGTCGCCGCTAACAGTGCCGTCGATGGTGATAGCTGTCCCGGCGGCGTAAAGGTTGCCGCTGACAATTTCCTCCTTAGGTATATAGATAGTTTCTCCGGTCTTGGTCCCAGCAGCTTTTGAAGCGGAAAACGGAATCAAGATAAGAGCCAGGAACAAGAAAACTTTAAAAGTCTTTTTAATCATAGCGATATTGTTAAATTTTAAAAAATGTTATAGTATAAGGTGCTCAAGGTTCACAGAACACCTTAATTATAGCCCAAATATATGGGGGAAGCAATAAAAGAACTGCTTCTGAATCATGCCCCGGCTTTTAAGAACAGGGAAGATTTAGAGGCTGGAAAACGGACAATCTGCAAAAAATACAGCTTAGCAGCTATACCGAATTCTGATATTCTGAAAGAGTATCGCCTTTTGTTGTCCAAAAAAGAGATTACTCCTATAGTGGCCCTAGAAAATATCTTGCGCAAGCGCGCCATTAGGACCCTGTCTGGCATAGCGCCGGTCGCTGTCCTGACTAAGCCCTATCCTTGTCCGGGGTCTTGCGCGTATTGTCCTCACGAGAAAGATGTTCCGGCTAGTTATTTGTCTAATGAGCCGGCCGTGATGCGCGCCATCCGCTGCGATTACGATCCTTATAAGCAGGTGGCTCTGCGCCTAAAAGCCCTAGAGAGCAATGGCCACGAACCAACAAAGATTGAACTGATCGTCATCGGCGGGACCTGGAGCTACCTGCCCACGAAATATAAATATTGGTATATCGTCAATTGCTTTCGGGCAGCCAATGATTATGAGAAATTAAGAAAGCTAGTTTTTAAGCGCCCGGAAAGAGAAAATAAATTTGATATAGGATTAAAAGCGCCCTACGCGAAGAGCTTGTCTTTGATTGAATTAAAGAAGGCTCTTATCAGGGAGCAGAATAAGAATGAAAAAGCAGAATATCGCTTCATCGGGCTGACCCTGGAAACTCGTCCGGACTATATCGATGAAAATGAAGTGCGTGAGATGCGTATATTAGGGGCGACGCGCGTAGAAATCGGCGTGCAGGCGGTAGACGATAAGATTTTGAAATTGAATAAGCGTGGACACGGCGTTAAAGAAATCGCTGCGGCGACTAAGCTGCTCAAAGAATATGGATTCAAAGTCACCTATCACCTCATGCCAGCCCTGCCAGGCGCGACGCCGAAAAAAGATCTAGAATTATTTAAGAAATTATTCAGCGATGAGCGCTTCCAGCCCGATCAGATAAAATTCTATCCGACTGTGGTTACGGCCGGCAGCTTATTATATCGCTGGTATAAACAGGGAAAGTATAAGCCATATTCTGATAAGCAACTTCAAGAATTGATTGTAGATTGCAAGGCCGCCGTTCCGCCTTATGTCCGCATCATCAGATTGATTAGAGATATCCCAGGAGAATCAATCATTGCCGGCAATAAGATTACGAACTTGCGCCAAATCATGAAAGATCGGGGCGTAAAATGCCAGTGTATCCGCTGCCGCGAGGCCAAAGAGCAAGTGATTGAGTTGAATTATAAGATCAGGACTATAAAATATCCGTCTTCAGGCGGAACAGAATATTTTATCAGCGCCGAAAGCCGCGATGGAAAAGTTCTTTATGGCTTTTGCCGTTTAAGGATAGACAGGCATAGCCCGATTGCTCCAGCCATTGTCAGAGAGCTTCATGTTTATGGAATATTGGTTTCTGTCGGCGGAGACAAGAAGGTGCAGCATAGCGGCTTAGGAAAGTTATTAATGAAAGAAGCCGAGGGCGTCGCCGCCAAAGACGGTGCGGCCAAGATAGCCGTTATTTCTGGGGTCGGAGTTAGAGGTTATTATAAGAAATTGGGTTATAAGGAGAAAGACAGCTATATGGTTAAGAAGTTGTAACTAATTAGTCTTGACCAATATCTAATTATATAGTAAGATTGTCTGTCAACATAATCGCTCTTTAAAATAACCAAAAACCATATAAATCATGAAAACACCCCCTACGGCCATAACACGAATTATGTTCGAAGGCCAGTCATTCCCAATTGAAGCATCTGACGGTAAAAGAACAATCTCTTCAGACAAGAACATTGTTTGGATTGACCCTGATTTTAAGGATCTCTGGCTAGACCAGCCTAGTCAGCCCACAAAAATGATTAATGTCGTTGTCCACGAGATGACGGCTAAGGGCACCTTCCTCGAGATTTTCTCTGGCATCAATAATAATCCGAGTAAGCTCGTTATGACAATGGCGCAAATTCTTATCTTCTGCGGACAACATCGCGACAAGCTTCGCCAAGATGGCTTCGTAACTTTTTTCTTAACAGAAAGAACACTGAATATCTTTCAAAAGATACGCCGCCGCTTTTTTAACAGAGAACCAAAGTATTTCGTGGTTCGCGTGTATGTGCTTGCAGGTGGCCTGGACGTTCACGTGTCTTATTTTGAGAGTGGCCATATTTGGAGCGGCCAGAACAACTATCGTCTCGTGTCTCCGCAACCGATACCTTGATATCGTCTCTTTATCCCTTGGATTCTTTGAACTTAGTCTAAAACTAGATTCAATTGATTCCGAGGGATTTTTTTGCCTTTACAGCCGCTTTGTGCTATTATTGTCATGTTATGCTGATTACTAAAAACATTACAACCTGGTCCGGCTTTATCGCCATCTCTATCAAACTCTGATAACCAAGGGGCTATTTAGTTGTTCTAAAGCACCCTTGGGGTGTTTTTTATTAACTAAATCAACCCCTTTATGTCTTCAGAAAGAATTAATTTCAAGATAGTTATAGCGTTGACGCTTTATCTAGTTTCACTTTTTGCCGCCAATACGTTGGGTCTAAAAATAATGCCATTCATCTTTGGGACACACTTATCAGTGGCTGTTTTTTTCTTCCCATTCGTATTTCTCACGACTGATGTTATCGGGCAAGTCTACGGAAAACAGATGGCGAAAAATTTTGTGTTTGCCGGGTTTATCAGTATCTGTCTGTTTATGATTTATTCTCTCGTTTCTTTATTCGTCCCCTGGGCTCAAGATGGCTTAAAGTTTAAAGATAGTTTTAATACGATTTTTGGTATTTCGTTAAGAATGTCGCTGGCTTCGCTCTTGGCCTACTTGATTGCCGAATATCAAGATGTTGCGGCTTTTTTCTTTTTTAAGAAAAAACTTAATAATAGCGCTTTTTGGCTGCAATCCAATCTATCCAATCTCTGGTCTCAGCTTCTAGACACGGCCATCTTCATGTTCGTGGCTTTCGCGGGCGTATATTCCTTCAAGACCATTCTGTTGATCGGCCTTCCCTGGTGGCTATATAAAGTCGGCATGGGATTCATATATACGCCTTTATCTTATTTAGGCGTTTATCTCCTAAAATATGAAAATAAAAACATTTAAAACCTCGGTTTTTAAACCGAATGAAAATTTATTATTTTTTATCGCTGAATATTTACAAAAGATTCCTGAGAACAGCATCTTGGTCGTGACTTCTAAGATTGTCGCCTTAGCCGAAGGGCGATTTATTAATGGCGCAGATGAAATGACTAAAGAAACGATAATCAGGCAAGAAAGTGAAATGGTTCTAAAGACTAAATATGTGTGTTTGACGATTAAGGACGGCATAGCTATGGCTAACGCTGGAGTTGACGAGAGTAATGGCAATGGTTCGATAATATTATTGCCCAAAGACAGTTTTAAGGCGGCGGCAAAGATTAGAAGTTATTTCAAGAAGAAGCACCGCCTTAATAATTTCGGCGTTATTATTACGGATAGCCGTTGCCTGCCTCTTCGAGCCGGAATTACCGGCGTAGCCTTGGGTTATGCCGGCTTCAGAGGACTTAAAAAATACCAAGGAGATCTTGATATATTTGGGCGGCCTTTTAAATATTCTCGCGTTGATGTGGCAGACAGCCTAGCGACGGCAGCAGTTCTTTGTATGGGGGAAGGGAACGAAAGACAGCCATTGGCTCTTATTAATAATATTTCTTTGGACTATATTGAAAGAGTGGATAAAGATGAATTAAAAATCGATATAAAAGAAGATATGTATGGGCCATTATTTAGAAAAATTAAATAAGAGCCGGTTTTTGACAAAAGAGACCAGCTAACCTAAGATTAAACTATAATAAAAATCATATGAAATACGACCATTTACAGAGCCAAGATCCGGCCGTCTGGGAAATAATCGAGAAAGAGGAGAAGCGCCAGAACGAGGAAATCGAGCTGATCGCTTCAGAAAATTATGTTTCCCCGGCCGTGCTGGAGGCGATGGCGACCGTTTTGACTAATAAGTATAGCGAGGGCTATGTCGGCCATCGTTATTATGGCGGCAACGTGATTGTTGATGAGGTAGAAACCTTAGCGATCGAGAGAGCAAAGAAATTATTCGAGGCCGAGCATGTTAACGTCCAACCTTTATCCGGTTCGCCAGCCAACGCCGCGGTCTATATGGCCTTCCTGAATCCGGGCGACAAGGTTTTAGGCCTGAAGCTCGATCATGGCGGCCATCTGTCTCACGGGCATAAGGTTAATTTCTCCGGGCGTCTATATAATTTCGTCCAATACGGGGTGAATCCGGAAACTGGAGTGATTGATATGGATGAGGTTCGTGAAATCGCTTTACGCGAAAAGCCGAAAATGATCGTCGCTGGTTTCAGCGCTTATTCCCGCGAGATTGACTGGCAGAAATTCAAAGATATCGCCGATGAAATCGGCGCCTATACTTTTGCCGATATCGCTCATATCGCCGGGCTCATCGCTGCCAAGCAGATCAAGAACCCGGTGCCGATATTTGATGTCGTCTCGACGACGACGCATAAGACCCTAAGAGGCCCGCGTGGCGCGATGATCATGTGCAAGGAAAAATATGCCAAACAAGTTAATAGCGCTGTCTTCCCAGGAATGCAGGGCGGGCCGCATGACCATATTACAGCCGCCAAAGCCGTCGCTTTCGGTGAAGCCTTAAAACCGGAATTTACCGAATACGCTAAGCAGATCATTTTAAATGCTCAGGCTATGGCCAAGGAGTTCATCGCTCTCGGATATAGGATAATTTCTGGAGGAACCGATAATCATTTGATGGTAATTGATTTAACCAGTAAAGGGACGGTTGGTAAAGAAGCAGAAAAAATTCTAGAAAAAATCGGCGTTTCCGTTTCCCGCTCTACTATCCCAGATGATCCGAATCCGCCGATGAACCCATCGGGCATCAGAATTGGGACTCCAGCTGTTACGACCAGGGGTATGAAGGAGGCCGAAATGAAATTGATCGTAAGCTATATAGATGAAGCTTTGATGAATAAGGATAATGAAGGAAAACTAAATGATCTTAAGGAAAAGGTTAAAGCCCTATGCGCTAAATTCCCGATTCCTACTAAATAAAATATGGTTAAGCTTATTAATGGCAAGAAGATCGCTGAAAAAATAAAAGATAAGGTAGCGAAGAATATATTCGAACTAAAAGGCCTGAGGCCGAATTCGGCTATTATTTTAGTGGGCGAACGCGCGGATTCTCAACTTTATGTTTCTTTGAAGGAAAAGGAGGGCCAGAAAGTCGGAGTGGATACGCATACCTATAGATTGCCGGAGGATATTTCTGAACAAGAGTTGCTAGATGTCATCGGCTTCCTAAACAAGGACGCCTCTATCGACGGCATCTTGGTGCAACTGCCTTTGCCGGAAAAATTCGATACTGATAAAGTTATCGCCGCCATCGATCCTCTTAAGGATGTCGATGGTTTCCATCCGCTTCATCCGGAATATATCGTTTCTCCAGTTATGGCCTCTATCTTGGCCTGTCTCGAAGATATTAAGTTTTCTCCGGCTGGAAAGACAGCTTGCGTTTTATATAACTCCGAGGTCTTCGGCAAGAACGTCAAAGATATTCTGGAAAAGAAAGGAATGAAGGTTGTTTTGAAAGATGGCTCGGAACAGGCCGATGTCTTAGTGACAGCGCTCGGAGAACCACATAAGATCAAGAAAGAGATGATTAAAGATGGCGCCGTTATTATCGATATCGGCATTACCAAGAAAGACGACCAAGTTTTAGGCGATGTAGATTTCGAAGACGTTAAAGATAAGGCCGGGTTCATCACCCCTGTTCCTGGGGGCATCGGCCCGATGACTATCGCCTTTCTGTTCAAGAATGTTTGGGAGATATTTAGCCGACGTAAATAAAAAAAAGACCACTTTTGAGAAAAGCGGTCAGAAAACTTTTTAGCTGAAGAATTAATCTTCCTCATCTAGAATAGCTAGATTGCTAAAGGATTCTTCAATGTCTTGTTCGATCTGTTTTTTTATCAGGGCTATAACGATAGCTCCGAAGAATACCCCCATGATATAAAAGCAAACTAAGCTGAGGGGATCGATTGGATCGCCGCCAAGAGTTTTTCCGTTAAGAGTCATCTTGGTAGCTATGCTGGCTAAAACAAGGATCGAAATTGATAATACGCTGAAAAGAACGATTAACTGTTTCATTTGTCTGATTTATTTGGTATGAGATAATTATATAACATTTACATTAAACTGTCAATAGTAAGGGCATAATTTACCTAATATTTGAATAATGGTCGCTAAGAAAAAACAACAAATCAGAGAGCTTTTAAAGATTCATTTCGGTTATGAATCTTTTTTGCCTGGGCAAGAAAAGGCAATCGATAATATCTTGGCCGGCCAAGACACGCTTGTCGTTCTGCCGACCGGAGGCGGAAAGTCTTTGATATATCAGCTGCCAGCCCTGGTTCTTGATGGCGTGACTATTGTCATCTCTCCGCTTATCGCCCTGATGAAGGACCAGGTGGATTCTTTAGAGCGCGTCGGCATTCCGGCGACTTTCATCAATTCTTCTATTTCTCCGGATGAAACGGAGAGACGCTTGGCTAAGATCAGGAATGGCTATTATAAGATAATCTATATCGCTCCGGAGCGTTTTTATAATCAGGCCTTTGTTACCGAGCTCAAGAAGATCAAAGTCTCCTTGTTTGCGATCGACGAGGCGCATTGCATCAGTCAATGGGGCCATGATTTTCGCCCCAGCTATATGCGGCTCAGAGATGCGATAAAATTAGTCGGCTCTCCGACTGTCGTCGCCTTGACGGCAACGGCCACGCCGGAAGTGCGCGATGATATCGTCAAGCAATTGAATATGTCTGATGAAGATACGGTCATTACCGGCTTTGCCCGTCCGAACTTGCAGTTCGCGGTCGTGCCGACAGCGAACGGACAGAAGATGGAGCATATTATTAATCTCCTGACGACGAACTCTGAGATGGGTTCAGGTATAATTTATGTCGGCACCAGATCTAAAGCCGATGAATTAGTGGAGGCTTTGACGGATAATGATATCAAAGCCGTGGTCTACCATGCCGGCATGGATGCCAATAGCCGCGATTGGGTCCAGGACCAATTCATGAAAGGCCAGGCGCAGGTCGTCGTCGCGACCAATGCTTTCGGATTGGGAATAAATAAGAAAGATATCCGTTTCGTCATCCATCATGACTTACCAGGGACGGTCGAGGCATATTATCAGGAAGCGGGTCGCGCTGGCCGCGACGGCCAGCCGAGCTTTTGCTTATTATTTTATCACAGCCAGGATCGCTATCTGCGCGAATTTTTTATCAAGGGCGATAACCCGAGCCCGGAGATGATAATAGAAATTTATGATTTTTTAGTGCGCCGCGCCGGACTAGAGGTAGATGCCCAAGCGTCGATTCTTATAACTTATGCAGAAATCGCCCAAAGTCTCTCCGAATCGGTGCCAGAGATGGCAATCGGCACGGCCCTGAAGATACTCGAGAAGGAGGGGTATTTGTCGCGGCCGAACGAGAAAACATCTAATTCTTTCTTGAAAGCCAAGAAGAGCTGGGAAGAGATTGCCGCCTCCTTGAGCCGCCGCGCCAAGAGCCAGCTAGAAATCGTTAATAGCCTAGGACTTAAATATCATGATGAGCTTATCGCTGGCTGGGAATTCAATCCCGAAGAAGTGTCTGTCGTCTTGAAAGTGAAGAAGGATTCGCTGCTGCGGGCCGTTAAGAAATTGGCCGAAAAAGATCTGGTTGAATATAAGCCGCCTTTTAGGGGTACAGAAATAAAGATCTTGAAGATCGTCGAGCCGGAAGACATCAATCTTGATTTCAAGGCCTTGAAAGCGAAATCAGAAAGAGCCTATGAGAAGCTCAATGAGATGGAAAATTACGTCTACCATCTCGGCTGCCGCCAGTCATATATCCTGAATTATTTCGGCGACCGGCGCTCCGAGCCTTGCGGCCGCTGCGACAGTTGTCTGAAATTAAAGAAGAATAAAGATAAGGGCCAAGAAGATTATCGCCATAAGACCTATTTAGATTAAATATGAAGAAAGAAGAGGCAGAAAATCTCCTGCATCTGGTGAAGCGCAATTATAATGAGATTGCTGCCAGCTTCGATGCGACCCGGAAGAAGGAGATCTGGCCGATTATGCGGGAATTCGCCGCCGCCGTCAAAGACGGTGACCGCGTCCTTGATGCGGGTTGCGGCAATGGCCGATTATTAGAAGCCCTGAAAGATAAGAAGATAAGCTACCTCGGAATAGACAATAGCTCCGAACTCATCAAGGCGGCTAAGGCCAATTATCCGCAATACGCATTTAGGGAAGCGGACATCTTAGATTTAAGTGATGTGCCCGAATCTGATTTTGATCATATCTTCTGTTTGGCTGTGCTCCAACATATCCCGACCCAAGAATTACGGGTGCAGTTCTTGAAGAACTTAGCGGCTCGGCTGAAGCCGGTCGGAAGCCTGGTTATCAGCACCTGGAATCTTGGTAGATTGCCGAAATATCGCCGGATGATTTGGAAAAATCGCTGGCTGAAGCTTTTCGGGCGCTATCAGCTTGAGGCGCGCGACCTTATCTTTTCCTGGAAGGCGTCTTCGGGACAGGCGATCAGCGATCGCTATTATCACGCTTTTACGGTTTTAGAAATTAAGCGCCTCGCTGCTGCTGCCGGCTTACGGATAAAGGAGCTGAAGCCGGATAAGCACAATATTTGGGTGCGTTTTTAGCTAATTTCAGGATATCGGCGGATATTCTTGACACCCCCAGGGGGTGTGGTATAATGAAACACATAAATCTGATTCAATAGCAGTTATGAAAACTCCAGTAAGCAGGTTGAACAATATCATCGGGCAGCTCAATGGCGCCAAGAAGATGCTGGCTGATAATGATCGGGATTGTTTCGCGCTGGTCATCCAGCTCAAGGCGGCCCGCTCGGCTATCTCTTCGCTGATGGAGAAGCTGGTCGGAGAAGAGTTCGACCATTGCCTGTTGAATTCTAAGGGGTATAATAAAGATAAGATGGAGAAAATCTTTAAAGAAATAATAAATAAGTAATATATAACTAAAAACAAAAATATGTCTAACGTTCTTAATTTGACAAAAGGCAATTTTGCCGCCGAGGTTCTCAGCAGCCCGGTGCCGGTCTTAGTGGATTTTTGGGCCCCTTGGTGCATGCCCTGCAAGATGATGGCTCCGATATTGGACGAGTTATCGAAGGACATGGAAGGGAAATTGAAAATCGCTAAGGTCAACACGGAAGAAGCGGAAAATCAGTCTTTGGCCATGGAATATCAGATCCAAAGCATTCCGAATATGAAATTGTTCAAGGGCGGAAAGATGATCGGCGAGTTCATCGGCCTTAGAAACAAGGAGTCGTTGAAGAAAGAGATTGAAAATTTATTATAAACAAGACTTGGCGCTCTTTTCGGGCGCCAGTTTTTAACCATATGAGTATTTTTGAAGATAATAACAGACGTTTAGCTGACATCAGAGAATTGGAGGGTCTGAGCGAAGCGGAGATGGCGCCGCTTAGCCAGCCGGTGCAGACAAAATATACGGAATTAGACGTTAATGGCAAGAAATATCCGGCTTGGCGCATGGTCTATAATCGCGCTATCGGTCCAGGCAAGGGCGGAATCAGATTCCATCCCGACGTCAATGAAGACGAAGTGAAATCCTTGGCTTTCTGGATGGCTCTGAAGAATTCATTGGCCGATATTCCTTATGGCGGGGCGAAGGGCGGAGTCAGATTCAATCCGAAGGAAGCTAGCCCAGAAGAGCTACAGGCGATCAGCCGCGCTTATGTCCAATCATTCCACGAATATCTGGGCGAAAATAAAGATGTGCCTGCTCCAGATGTCTATACTAACGGGCAGATCATGGCTTGGATGCTGGATGAATTTGAGAAGATAAACGGCCACCATGAGCCAGGCATGATTACGGGAAAACCTTTAGAGATCGGCGGTCTGGCCTTAAGAGGCGACGCAACCGCTCAAGGCGGATACCTAGTCGTCAAGGAAATGGCTGGCGAATTCTTGAAGGGGCGCGCCAATGGCCAAGTTGAAATCGCTATCCAGGGCTTCGGCAACGCTGGCTTATTCATGACTGAAAAATTATTTAATGACGGCTATAAGATCATCGCTGTTTCTGACAGCCAGGGCGCTATCTATAACGAGAAAGGCTTGAATATCCCGGAACTCATTAAGCTTAAGAATAGCGGCCAGCCAGTCGGAACCCATGCTAACGGCAGTAAGATGACTAATGCCGAACTTCTAGAATTGAAAGCCGATATCTTGGTTTTGGCAGCGCTTGAGAATCAGATCACTAAGGATAATGCCGCACGTGTCAAAGCGGATTATCTAGTCGAGCTCGCTAACGGCCCGATCAGCTATGAAGCTGATCAGATACTGAAAGACGCCGGCAAGATTATCGTGCCGGATATCTTAGCGAACTCTGGCGGCGTTATTGTCAGCTATTTCGAATGGGCGCAGAATAAGACGGGCAGCATCTTGGACGAAGAGTATCTGCGCGGATTATTGGAGAAGAAGATGAAAGCGAACTGGCAGAGAGTCTATGGAAAATATTTGGAGAAAGAGAAGAAAATAACTTTGCGCCAGGCGGCTTATATCTTAGCGATTAGAAAGATTTTGGCGGCGGCGAAATGGCGCAGTTAAGAATTGATAAGATAGGGGAATAAAAAAAGACGGGACTTAATCCCGTCTTTTTGTAACTTTGTCAGAATAATTATTGGCAATCAGCGGATGCTGAACCGGCAGAGGCTGTGCCCGAGCCGAAGCCAGGGGCCGGAGAAGCGCTGGAAAGAGCCGCCTCGCATTCTTTCGGCTGATTATTGAAGGCGCTGCAGATAGTCTTCAGTAAGGAAGCAGAATCGCGGGCGCTGGAGATTTCCTGGCCGTTGATGATCAGGGTCGGGGAACCGCCAACATTGTATTTATCATTGGCAGCCTTATCGACGTCAAAGCCCGGGTAATTGCCCTGATAGCCAACCTTATTGGTGAAGTTGCTGGTTACCTTGAAGCTCTTATCGGTCTTAGAGACGCAAGAAGCGAGCTTAGCCTTATCGATCTTAGCGGAATCAAGGCAGGCATCAGAGACGCTGGATTCCAAGAAACAAGTCAGATAAGAATTCAATTTGCTGCCCTGTTCTTTCTGGATGCAGTATTGAGCCAGGTTTTCTTTCAACTCCTTCTCCCCGTGCATCGCATAGCTGCAGAATTGCAATTTGAAGTCGATCTTATTGCCTAAAGCGGCTAAGACCGGCAGCATGCCTTTTTCGATCTGGGTGCCGTAAGGGCAATAGCTCATGACGAATAATTCGACGGTCGGCTTGTCGCTCTTGACGGAAACGGTCGCGGCCGGAGCGGAATTAGCGCCAGCGGCGTTATTGCCAGCAGCGGCAGCTTGCTTAGCGGTTTCTTCGATATTCAAAGCTTGCGGAAAGAATAATTTCCCATCCTTAGTGATATAGGATTCGATGACGTCGCTGACGATATCGATCTTTAACTTATAAAGACCATATTCAGTAGTGACTTCCTTGATGGTCGCCTTGCTGCCGCTCTGCATCAAGTAGGTATTGATGAAGGTCTCGGCCTTCGCTTGCGCCTCCGCCGGTTTCAGGTTCTTAGAGCCTGGCTTGCGGAAAGAGAAGAAGCCGATGACGATTAAGACTATAACGAGAATGATTGGCAGGACTATCCTCATGAAAACTTCTTTGGAGAAGATTTTTCTTATGATTTTTTTCATAATTTTTTATGATTATTATTTATTATTATCGTTTATTATTATTCTATTATAGTAAAAATAGGCCTGGCCGTCAAAGCGGACGCGGAATAATCCTTAATTGCGAGGCATGGCCGCCTGCAGAGCCGCAGGCAGGTCTATCTTGAAGTCTTGGGCCCCGCCTTTCAAATCATGGAAATTAAGATGATCAGCGACCAGGAAGACGCGACCGAGATTTAATTTTTTATTCTTAGCCTCAGTTTTTTTGGTGCAATACAGGTTGTCGCCGACGAGCGGATGGCCGTAGGCGAAGAAATGGACGCGGATCTGATGCGTGCGGCCGGTCTTGATGCTGACGCGGAGCAGGGTATAGTTGACGAATCTCTTGATGACTTCGAATTCAGTGAGGGCGACCCGGGATTTCATCCAGCTGTCGATATTGCCTTGATCGCGGTCCTTAGGGTGGCGCCGGCGCAATAAATCCTCGGATCCGGACGGCAGCGCTGCCATCTTATAGCCTTCTTGGGAACGGGTGATCGGGAAATTGATCGTGCCAAAGTCATGTGAAACCTTGCCGTGCACTAAAGCGACATATTCCTTATTAACCTCGCGTTCCTTGAATTGATTCTTGAGGTTATCAAAGCTCGCCTGAGTCTTAGCAATGACCATCAGCCCGCTTACTTCCTTATCAAGGCGATGGACTAAGCCCGGGCGAATAGGATCGTCGCCGACATCTTTTATCTTCTTATAGTTAGCGATCAGCCAGTCGGCTAGAGTCGGCTCTTTCAGATTGCCGCCGGCATGCACGGCTAAGCCGGCCGGTTTATTGATAACCAGGTATTCGGGAGTTTCCGCGATGATTTCCGGAACCAGTTCCGGTGCCAAGACTTCTTTAGCTTTCGTCATATCTTAAAAGTTAGTATTATTATAAGTCGGTCCGCCGCTTTTTTTCTGGCGGCTGAAGATAGTTTCTAGGTCGGCGCGCTTAATCCCGCCCATGAGGAAAAGGGAGAGGAAATAGATAATGATAGCGGCCAAGAGGGAAATTATCAAGCCCCTGGTTCCGGATTGGCTTAGCGGCGCCAGCCAGTAAAGACCAAGCCCCATGATAGCCGCGCTGGCTAGAGATTTCAAGCTTAATCCGAGATGCGGGCGGAAGCGGCTATACTTAAATACGCAAATAGCGGCAAAAATTGCGATGAGGGTTTCACTATATATAGTTACGGCTGCGGCTCCGAAATAGGAATATCTGGGAATCAGGACAAGATAAGCGATTAGGGCCGTTACGCTCGTAAAGATATAATATCCGATCATCTTTTTCTGCTTATCAAGCGCGATGACAGCATGAGAGAACATCGTGCCTAAGAAGATGGCGGCGACCGCGAAGATCAATATCTGCAGGATCAAGCCAGAAGCAGCAAATTCTGGGCCGGCGACTGACGTCATGATCGGGCGGCCTAAAAATTGAGCGCCGACGATCAGAGGAATTGTGATCAGCGCCATGAGATCGAAAGATTTCTGAAGCACGCGCTTGAAATAGTCATGACTGCTGTCCAGCCAAGCGGCCGTGAGTATCGGCAAGACTAAGCCGGCGAACATGAAAGGGATCGTCGTCAGCACGTCGATGATCTTGTAGGTCGCGCCATACAAGCCGACCTCGTCGACGCCTCGGAATAATGACAGGAAGAGAGTATCGGCGCGCAGATAAATAAGATTAAGGACTATCGTGATAGCGAAGGGCCAGGCTTTCGAGAAGATCATTTTCCAAACCGCTCGGTCGAATTCCGGTCTGATGAAAGCGAACTTCAGGGCTAAAAGATAATGGCCGATAAAGCTGGCGGCCGCCGAGGCGACTGTTGCCCATAAGATTCCGTTCAAACCGTAGCCGAGCTTCTTAGATAAGACAATGCCGATGATGAGAACTACGCGGCTGAGCACTTCAGCAATCGCATCGCGGCCCATACTCAGTCTTTTTTGGAAAAGTCCAATCAAGACCTGGTTCAGGGCCGGAAAGATAAAAGAAGCGAGAGCGATCAGTATCCCGGTTTTGACAGCCGCGCTATAAGGGAAGAAAGTGACTGCCAAGGGTGACAGTAAGAGCACTGCTATGATAGAAACGAGGCGCAGGCCAAAAATATTATTAAGTATCTTATTCTCATCGGCGCCGCGGAGGCTGATCATCTGGACGGTTACGAGCGTCAGGCCGAAGTCGGCAATGACTGCGAAGAAAGTCAGGAAGGTCAAGGCAGTCGTGTATTCGCCGAAACCGCTCCGGCCGAGATAGCGCGTGATGAAAGCCAAAGCTAAAAGTCCCAGGACCGTAGAAACGGCTTTGCCGGCGATCTGGATTATGGTGTTATGGGCAACTTTTTTCGCTAAGCTCATTTTCTTGTCTTTTAAGGGTTATTTTTATATAATATTAAAGTCTAGATTAATTATATCATATTTACCATACCTTTATGAAAATAGCTCGCAAACAAGTCCTAGCCTTTGTTTTTTTAGCCGTCTTCGGTTTGGTCATGGTTCACGCTTCTTTACCGGCTAGCGCCGATCAGAGCTTGATCGATAGCCAGATCGGCTTGAAAGAATCGGGGAATGTCTATGGCAGCGATACGCCCGAGGATATACGCACGACGGTCGCCCGGATAATCAATATCGTTTTAGGTTTTCTGGGAGTGATTTTTGTGGTGCTGACTATCGTCGCCGGCTTCCAATATATGACTGCCGCTGGCAATGAAGAAAAGACTAAGAAGGCTCTCGGTCTGATTAAGAATGCGGTTATCGGCCTAGTTATCATCCTGATGTCTTGGATGATTACGAGGTTTATCGTCAGACAGATGGGTCGAGCGACTAACGGCGCCGTCGACTATACTACCTATACCCCCTACACCCCATAATCGGATTTTATCCGGATTGACAATATTTTGATTTGTGGTATTATTGTCATTAGAAAGCTAGTTGTTTACCACAATTAGCTTTTTCTCTTAATAATTTAATTTAACCTCTAATATATGTCAGAAATAAGCAGCGCTATCAAGCAGCTATGCGAAGAAAAGAACTTGGATTATAAAGCGGTCATTTCGGCCGTTGAGCTGGCTCTAGCCGCCGCTTACCGCAAGGATTACGGCGAGCGCAACCAGAACATCCGCGTTAAATTCGATCCGAATACCGGTACATCGGAAATTTTCGACGTGAAGACGGTCGTCGATAACCTGCCGGAGGCCGAAGAAGCGGAAATGCTTCAGAATCTGTATAATCCGAATTTGAAAGAATTGAGCAAGGAAGAGTTCCGCAACGACTTTAGGAATGATTTCCGCCATGAGATCAAGACCGAAGAGGCTTTGACCGAAGATGGTAAGAAGAAGTTCAACCCGAAGACCGATATCCAAATCAAGGAGGCGGGCATCTTGAAGCATGACGCTAAGATCGGCGATGAGATCATTACCGATTTGCCGGTTCCGGAAAGCTACGGCCGCATGGCCGCTCAGACCGCCAAGCAGGTCATCATCCAGAAATTTAGAGAAATGGAGCGCGATACTATCTTCGGCGAATTCAAAAGCAAAGAGAAGGAAGTCGTTTCCGGTATTGTTCAACGCCGCGAAGGCCGCTTCGTCTTCGTTGATCTCGGCAAAGCGATCGGCGTCTTGCCGGCCGAAGAACAGATCTACGGCGAGCGCTATAATCCGAATGATCGCGTCAAAGTATTTATAAAAGAAGTTAGAGAAGGCCATAAGGGGCCGGAAATTGTTCTGTCCCGCCGCTCCGAAGAGATCTTGCGCAAGATTTTCTACCTGGAAATCCCTGAAGTCGCTAACGGACTGGTCGAGATAAAATCAGTCGCCCGCGAAGCCGGTTCCCGCTCTAAGGTCGCTATCTGGACAGAGGCAGAGAATGTCGACCCGGTCGGTTCCTGCGTCGGCCAGCGCGGCTCTCGCGTTCAGACCATCATCAGCGAATTAGGCGGCGAGAAGATCGATATCATCGAATATAGCGAAGACGATTCTAAGTTCATCGCCAATGCGCTCGCTCCAGCCAAAGTCATCTCTATCGATTTGGATCAGGTTGAGCATAAGGCTGTCGTTAAAGTAAGCTCTGATAAATTATCGCTAGCGATCGGCAAGGCCGGACAGAACGTCCGCTTAGCCGCTCGTCTGACCGGCTGGAAGATCGATATCATTGAGGCGACTGAAGATGGCGAAAAGAAAGTCTTAACTGTTGATGAGAATACCGAGGAATTAGCTGAGGCTAACGAGATCATCAAGGAATCGGAGGCTAGCGCAGTCGAGGCTGAAGTTCAAGATATTATCGAAGAGGCTGAAGAAGGTGAGGCTAAGGCGACTAAAGCCGTTAAGGAGAAAGCTGCCCCGAAGGCTAAAGCCAAGAAAGCCGTCAAGAAGACTAAGAAAGAATAATTATAAAAAATAAATAAACACACGTTTATGCTAACAACCTTATTCATTCTCGGGAGCGCTCTCGTCGCTCTCATCTACGGAGGAATTGTTATCGCTTCTATCCTGCGCAAGCCGGAAGGGAACGATAAGATGAAAGAAATCGCGGCGGCTATTCAGGCCGGCGCCAAGGCTTTCTTGAATCGCCAGTATCGCGCCGTTGCTATGGTCGCGGCCGTTCTGTTCTTAGTCATCGGTTTCGTCCCGGCTTTAGGTTGGATGACCGCCTTAGCTTTCTTGGCTGGCGCGGCTTTATCAGCTTTGACCGGTTACGTCGGCATGTATGTCAGCGTCCGCGCTAACGTCAGAACGACGGAAGCGGCTCGCGGAGGCTTAGCTAAGGCTCTGAATGTCGCCGTTAAAGGCGGCAGCGTCACCGGTTTGCTCGTCGTCGGCTTGGCCTTATTAGGAACAGCCGGATTCTATTTTTTAACCAATGATTTGCATGCGCTCATCGGCTTCGCTTTTGGCGGATCCCTTATTTCTATCTTCGCTCGCTTAGGCGGCGGCATCTATACTAAAGCCGCGGACGTGGGCGCCGATCTCGTCGGCAAAGTCGAAGCTAATATTCCTGAAGATGATCCTCGCAACCCGGCGGTCATCGCTGATAATGTCGGCGATAACGTCGGCGATTGCGCGGGCATGGCGGCTGATTTATTTGAAACTTACGCGGTTACCTCAATCGCGGCTATGGTTCTGGGCAGCTTATTGTTCGCGGGCGATAAGAATATCGTCCTGTATCCGCTAGTTCTCGGCGCCATCTCTATCATCGCTTCTATCATCGGCATCTTCTTTATCCGCTTGGGCAAGAAGCAGAATATCATGCGCGCATTGTATAAAGGCTTGATCGCCGCTGGCGTCTTATCCGCTATTGCTTTCTACCCAGTTACCAAATATATGATTGCGGGCGGACTGAGCACTAAGATTTATTTAGCCGCGCTTATCGGTTTAGTCGTTACCGGCTTATTAGTCGTTATCACTGAATATTACACTTCGACTGCTTTCAGTCCGGTCAAAGGAATCGCGGAGGCATCTCGTACCGGCAGCGGCACTAACGTTATCGCCGGGTTAGCAGTATCCATGAAATCAACGGCCATGCCGGTCGTCGTCATCTGTTTGGCTATCCTCGGCGCTTATTCCCTGGCTGGCTTATACGGCATCGCCGTTGCCGCTATGGCTATGTTATCGATGGCAGGCATCATCGTTACGATCGATGCTTATGGTCCGATCACTGATAATGCCGGCGGCATCGCGGAAATGGCGGAACTAGGAGAGGATGTTAGGAACGTCACCGATCCTCTGGATGCTGTCGGAAACACTACTAAGGCGGTTACCAAGGGCTACGCCATCGGTTCGGCCGCTTTAGCCGCGTTAGTCTTATTCGCTGACTTCACCTACAAGATCAAGGACGCTGGCGGCAACGCTCAGTTTATGATCGATAACCCTTACGTTCTCATCGGCCTGTTCATCGGCGGCTTATTGCCTTACCTCTTTGGCGCTATGGCCATGAAAGCGGTCGGACGCGCGGCCGGTTCAGTCGTTGAAGATGTTCGCGCTCAGTTCAAGGAAAAGACCGGCATCATGAGCGGTACTGAGAAACCTGACTACGGACGCACCGTCGACATCGTCACTAAAGCTGCTATCAAGGAAATGATTATCCCGGCTCTTATTCCGGTCGTCGCTCCGATTATCGTCGGTTTCGCTTTCCGCTCCCACGGGCTTGAGGCCTTGGGCGGATTATTAGTCGGCTCTATCGTTACCGGCATCTTCGTCGCAGTCTCCATGACTTCCGGCGGCGGCGCTTGGGATAATGCTAAGAAATATATTGAAGCTGGTAATTTCGGCGGCAAGGGCTCTGATGCTCACAAGGCGGCAGTCACTGGAGATACCGTCGGTGATCCTTATAAGGATACTGCCGGACCGGCGATCAATCCGATGATCAAAGTTTTGAACATCGTCGCTCTTCTTATTGTCGGTCTATTGCTCTAGGATAAATAAATTAGCTAGAATAAAAACGCCTCCTTTTGCGGGAGGCGTTTTGGTTAAATAAAAAACCCCTCTATTCAAGGGGTTTGGCGGTTTAAGATTTTATTTCTAACTCATACAACATTCTTTCCATCTCTTCGATAATCATGATTATAAATTCATGGAGGTCAGAATTGTATTGCAGGGTCATTTCTACGGCCGTGTACTCCATGTGTTCGAGTTCTTCAGCCATGACTGTTTCGATAATCTCGAGCTTATTGTCAGTTTTGATCATTTCTATGATCTTTTTTAAATCGCTGATAAGCTCTTTTTCCTCCACAATATTGCTGGGAGTCTTTTTTACTCTTTGTAGCAAATCGGAGAAATTAGGCACTTTTTTCTCTTCATTCATCGTCTTATCTTGGTTTACTTTTTAAACAACTTTAACTATACTTTATACTATAAACCTTTTAATAAGGCAAGAGATTAAACATATTTATAATTTTATGTCAATCGAGAGATTAAACCCTGAACAAGGGGACGAAAATAAGGATCGCCTAGAGCTTGAGCTTAATGGCTGCGACGTTGCCGTTGAAGATAATAACATTATTACTGGACCTGATAAAGATGACAGCAGGGCTAGATTGCTTAGAGAAGTTATTAATTCTCCGAAGTTGATTGTTCGCAAAGAAGGCCGGCCTTTTGTAATCGGTGATGATTTTAGAGCTTGGCGCAAAGAAATTCTTGAAAATCCAAAATTCTTGAATGATCCGAAGTATGAGAAGGTGGTTTTAGCCTTGAAACAGAACAACCTGTCTATGACGAGGATAGCCCAGATAGGAGAAATTATTGACATGCTATCTGATAATCCTCAGAGCGCAGATTGGAAAAGGCGCTATAAAGAGATAGAGGGGAGCCTCACTGGACCGATGTTTTCTGTCCTGTCTGAAGAATTCAAGAACAAGCTATCCAAAAAATTTGAGGACCTGGCAATAGAGATATACAACTCGCTTTAGTTCTCAATAATCATTCTTGCTTTTTAAGGGCAGTCTGATAGAATAAAATAGTTTTCAATACCTCATAAGCGGGCTCGGAGTCCGCTTATGCTAACTTATATCATATGCAAGTCACAAAAAAAGATTTAGAAAAATCGCAGGTTGAGCTCACCATTGAATTATCTAATGAAGAGTTCGCTCCTTATATCGAAAAAGGCGCGGAAAAAGTTTCCCATGAAGTTAAAATTGAAGGCTTTCGTCCGGGCAAGGTTCCGTTCGATGTGCTTAAGCAGAAGATCGGTGAGATGACCATCCTCGAAGAAGCTGCCCATCTCGCTATCCATAAGACCATCGACGAAGCGATTGATAAGAACACTATGGGCCGCCAGCCAGTCGGCCAGCCCCAGGTCAATGTCACTAAGCTCGCTCCGAATAATCCTTTAGAATATAAAGTAATCGTTTCCTTGATTCCGGAAATCGCCTTAGGAAAATATAAGGATCTGAATATTAAGCCGGAAGAAGCCAAGATTGAAGCTAAAGAACTGGACCGCGCCATGAATGATCTGAGAGAAATGCGCGCCACCGAAGTTATCGCCGATAGAGAGATAAAGATGGGCGATAAGGCTGTCGTCGATATCAAGATGTTTTTGGATAAGGTTCCATTAGAAGACGGTGAGCATAAGGAATTGGGACTGCTCCTGGGTAAGGATTATTTTGTCCCGGGTTTTGATAAGAAATTAGTCGGCGCCAAGAAAAATGAGGTCAGAAAATTCGAGCTGCCTTATCCCGATGACCACCATCAGAAGAATCTCGCTGGCAAGATGGTCGAGTTCGAGGTTGCTATCAAGGAAGTCTATGACCGCGTCTTGCCAGAATTCAACGATGAGTTCGCTGCTTTCTTTCAGCTAAAGACCATGGATGAATTGAAGAAGAACCTTGAAGAGAGCCTATTGCACGAGAAGAAACATCGCGCCGATCTTAAGAACGAATCAGAACTGCTTTCTAAGATTATCGGGGACACTAAATTCGGCGATATGCCGGAAGAGATCATCCAGAATGAACTCAAGAGCATGCTCGCCGAGCTCGAGCAGAGCGTTGTCCGCCAAGGCGGCAAGTTCGAAGATTATCTTTCAAGTATCAAGAAAGACAGAGCCAATCTTATGATCGAGATGGCGCCTAATGCCGTCAAGCGCATCAAGTCGGCGCTTGTCATCCGCGAATTGGCCGTTGTTGAAAAGATTGTTCCGACCGAAAAAGAAATTCATGAGAAGATCGACGAGCTCAAGAAGCAATATGCTGGCAATAAGGATGTTCTTAAGATGCTCGAAGAAGAGCACTACCATACCTATCTCAGCAATATCATGACCAATGAGAAAGTCATCGCTAAATTAAAAGAATGGAACTATGCCACCCCTGGCGCAAAATAAGAAAGCTGGATTCGATTATGAGATACTGGATAAGTATGAGGCCGGTCTCGTTCTGCATGGTCATGAGGTCAAAGCTGTGCGCGCTGGTCAGGTCAGCCTGAAGGGCAGCTTCATCTCTATCCGTACTAAGAACGGGAAAACCGAGCTTTATCTCATCGGCGCCCAGATTTCTCCCTATAAAGCTGCTGGCCCGATGCCGGACTATAACCAGACGAGAGAACGTAAATTGCTCCTGAAAAAGGGAGAAATTAATCAATTATTAGGCAAGAAGACCAAGGAGGGCTTGACACTTATCCCCCTCAAAATATATACTAATCATAGTTTTCTGAAGCTTGAATTCGCTATCGCCCGCGGCAAGAAGAAATTCGATAAGCGCGAGGCGATTAAGAAGCGAGAAGTTGACAGGAATCTACGGTCATTGACAAAGAGGCGCTAGCGCCTCGAAACCATGATTACTGGGGATGAAAGGCATCGACAGCCGGATCTTTCTCTAGATATTCAAGACGCGCTTAGCTATCCGCGTTAAACTGACTAAAAAAACACAAATGCCAAATCGGCAAGAGCATTCACTTGGTTAACTCCGAGCTATGCTCCAGTTATGGCCTAACAAATAAAGCCATAGCCATCGGACACGACAAGTCTTCATAGTCGTCTCTCCGGTGTCATCAACATGAAGATAGGCTTCTTCCGCTCTTTCCGGAAGGACGCCGAAACAACAGAAAGATCGTTCCAACCGCTTTTGTCCGGTTTCTGATGGTTGGAATCAAACAACAAAATCGGTCTACTCTTGTAAATGTATTTAGATAAACCGACTGGACATGGGTTCAACTCCCATCATCTCCACGTAAATGCGCCGCGGTGGCGGAACTGGTAGACGCGCTGGACTTAAAATCCAGTTGTAGCGATACAGTGCGGGTTCGATTCCCGCCCGCGGCACCAGTAATTAGTTAGGCAAAGAATATTGCGGGTATCGTATAGTGGTTATTATGCGACCTTGCCAAGGTCGAGAGACGGGTTCGATTCCCGTTACCCGCTCATTAACAAAAAAGGCTCCTGTTGGGAGTCTTTTTTGTATTTGTATTGGAAAAACTAATCAAACAAATATCGCGACACTTCTGTCGCTATCAAGCGCAAATCTCCCCTCTTTTTATCATTTAGCTCTCGAGCAGAACCGAGACTAAATCCTTTTGTTCTTATGCCAGCGAATGAGAGGATGTCTTTAGTTAGGACACTCAATGATTGATTGCGGGTGAGCAACTGGGTATAAAGACGAGGCCCGCCAGTAGCGGAAAAAACCGCTGCTTTTTTGCCTTTCAGCAAGCCTATCGGCAGACCAGCCTTGTAAACGAAAGAAAATCCGCTGGTAAAGACGCGATCGGTAAAGCCCTTAAGGATGGCCGGCATGTTTTGCCACCAGGTCGGATAAATAAAGAGCAGACGATTGGCCGCTTTGATCTTTTCTTGAAAGATGAGATTCTCTGGACTGACCGCGCGGCGGCCGGCGCTATATAGCTCCGAATCTCTTAACACCGGATCATAGTTCAGGGCGTACAAGTCGAGTATCTCATAAGAGACAGTCCGCTGCGATTTTAAGATGTCTTCTATTTGGCTTAAGAAATAGCCATGGAATCCGCCATGATTAGGATGGGCGTAAATTATCAATAGTTTAAGCACATAGTTATAGTTTATGTTTAGTAAGTTATTAAATTATATTATATTTTCACGGATGTTCATAGCTTGCGTCAACCGTGCGATCGCGCTATAATATTCTAACCCCTGCGGGGGAATCTTATTCATTAATAATAAAAATATGAAAAAATTTCTATTTTTAATTCTGATAGGCTTCGGGCTAGTATCTTTAAGCGCCTGTAGCTTATCAAATCGTTTGAACACGATAGACAGGCAGTCCTCTGTTCCGTCCGCTGCGACAGATGAAGCGGCTGGCGCGGCCGCTATGTCTCCCGTGTTGTCCGACGGCTCTTATCAAGTCGAGCCGGCGCCTAGCCGCCTAGCCTGGCAAGCTTCTAAGGTCAAGGCTGCGCATACCGGATTAGTGGCCATAAAATCAGGATCCATTCAAGTTGCGGGCGGAGTCTTAACGGGCGCCTCTTTGGTTGTCGACATGACGAACCTGACGAGCGATGAGAATATCGAGAGTTTAGTCAAACACCTTAAGGGTCCAGACTTCTTCAACACTGATGTTTATCCCGAGGCTTCTCTGGTTGTGAAATCTGTCCAGGCCGGAGCCAGAAGCGGTGAATATTTTCTGAGCGGCGACTTGACTATTAGAGATGTGACCGCTCCGATCAATTTTACAGCTCAAGTATTTTCCGCAGATGGTCGTTTAGACATTAAATCAGATATAGTAATTGACCGGACTAAATGGAATATAAAATATGGGTCAGGCCAATTCTTCAAGGATTTGGGTGACCAGATGATTTCTGATCAAATCAAGTTAAGCGCAGCCATGCAAGCAGTGCGTTAAGCCAGGTCGGGCCATAAAAAGCTAAGATTTAGGAATATTTGTATATAAAAAAGCCGTTTCTCGAAAGAAGCGGCTTTTAACTAACCATTTGACTAACTAATAAACTAACCCTTTTTTATCTTTTATTATCATTCATCAGCGATAGCAGCGCTCCTTCTAACATCGTTTCTGTTAAATGTTTTGTTAGTGGAATATCGCTATCACCGCCAGCTCCTTCAGTCACCTTATCTTTTAGGGTAACTAGATTGATACAGGCGCAAGGCACATTCGCTTTTAATAAAGTTAGATTATCTCCTGCGTATACGACCGTGTTGTCGTTATTGCCGCCGCCTCTGGCGCGGATGGCGTCGAGGGTTTCCTCTAGGGCTTCATTCTCATCATCTCGATCAGCATAGACGGTTATGCAATTATCATGCATCAAGACTACCATCATTCTGCTGATCAAGCGTTGCATTTCTTCAGAATTCTTTCCGAAAACAAAAAAAAGTTTTTTCATGGCTTATAGTTTTGTGGGTATTATTTGTTTTGTTAAGTTACGTGAGGTAATAGGATAATATAACACATTGCCATATTATTGTCAATATATTCGAATCATTTTTATAAGAGTGGTATAATAGAAGTATCTAAATATAAAATAGCTCTTTATATAAAAACAACTAAAAAAGAAAGGAGTACTTATGATACACACCGGCGAAGCTTGCACCCCTAAGCAACTTAAAGCTATGGGCTGTACAAAGTCTTATCCTTATGAAGGTCAATACGTCTTCTGTCAGGATAATCGGCGCATTATCTGGTCTCCCGAGGGAAGTTATAGCGGTCAGAGCGAAGAAGACGATAAGTCGGGCAAGGTCATAAAGGTAGTAGAGATGAAGGACAGATATGGCATTCCCAGCAGCGCTTAAAAAGGGGGAAATTAATCGCCCCCTTACTCATTAAATAACCCGCTGAACATAAGCGGGATTAAGATATAAATATATGAAAATTGAAAGCGATATCGCTAAGGCGCAAGGTAATTTTCGCGGACCTGATGATATGGTCGCGATCCGCAAGAAGATTGAAGAGGACGTCGAATATGAATTGAATGGGAAAGATCCGAACGCGAAATACGAGTCCGGCTCCCTGAAGGACAGCAAGGGAGATTATATCGATACTTTCTATAAGATGGTCGAGGCTAGGATGGCTGACCCGGCTGAAATAGAAAAAGTTAGAGATTATTTTGCCGCTAAGAATAGCCCCCTGGCTAATCGGAATTAGAAGACATATGAAAAAAGTCTTGGTTTTGATTATTTTGCTTTTTGCCGTCGGCGCCGGCATCTTCTACCTCTTTTCTCGCAATAGCCGGTCTTTTTCGACTTCTTCTGATATTGATCAGCTGGAAGAGCAATCTAATTATAATTCTTCTCTTAATAGTATGATGAATATTACTTCGGTCTTTCCCGATGGCGGTCAGATCCCTGATACTTATGGCTGCCATGGCTCTGACGTTAATCCGCCGTTGAAATTTTCTCGCGTGCCCGCGGAAGCGCAGAGCCTCGCTCTCATCGTCGATGATCCTGATGCGCCTAGCGGCGATTGGGTCCATTGGCTGATTTTCAATATCAATCCGGCGAGCCAGGGCATCAGCGAAGATAGTGTTCCTGCCGGCGCCATTCTCGGAACCACCAGTTCTGGCAAGGCCGAATACGGCGGCCCTTGCCCGCCTAGCGGCACGCATCGCTATCATTTTAAGCTTTACGCCCTAGATACGATACTCGATCTTCGGTCTTCCGCCAAGAAGAGCGATCTTCTTTCCGCTATGAAAGGCCATGTTATTTCCCAGGCCGAACTAATCGGAACTTATAGTCAATAAACTAATAGAAATATATGCCAAACTTTGAGCATTACAATGTCGGCGAATCTAAAGACGAAGCTGAGCGTTTGTACGGAAACGATATCAGCCCTAAGAAATTTTCTGGCAAGCCGTATATATCCGCCGCCGAACTCCCCGGGACTACCGGGTTATACGGAGAGCCGGATGATCTGAGTAGTGAAGATAAATTCTTGAATAATGATGAGTTGCTAAGCCTCGGTAAGATGTGCGATGATTACCTGAACGACAAGGCAGAGTTGCCGGCCGATGTTACCGAAGAAGAAGCTAGGGAATTAGCCATTATTTATCGCGATTCTTTGTCTGAAAAGAAGAAAAGAGAGATAGAGAAAGAGGTTAACTCATCAAGGGCGTCCGTGAGACAGACCGAAATTGTCGATCTGAAGCGCGGTCAAGTCGCTAAAGCCACCCCTGATCATAATGAGAAGGTCAAGCTCGATCGCCGGAGCCAGCAGCAATATGTAGCCAAGAAGCTTGAGAAAGCTTTATAGATATTGAAATTTTTATAATATCATGATAAGTTGTAATGCTACCTTTAAAACTTAATGTTCACTAAAAAATAATACCGAAATGGCGCATAAAAGAATTTTGGCTGTATCTGAAAAAGATTTTGAGCGCTTCGGCTGCTCAATCTGTGGCTGCCAAGACGGTCACGACGGCACTATTAGCAAGCTAGCCCGATTGCGCAAATGCCAATCTTGCGGCAGCGAGACCATTATTTTGGCAGACGGAGTAAAGACGTCGCCTATATCTGTACAAGGCGGACTGTATTTTCCCGCTTTGTCCAAACACCCCCTTGATATCGCGAAATAGCAGGTAAATCTAGACTAATTAACCCCACTAATAAAGCGGGGTTTTTTATTGACAAGACTTGCCAGGTGGTGGTATATTTAGGCGTTACCTTAATAATTGAATGATTCCTAATATTAAACAATAATCCCAAAAAAGGAGGTTACCATGGACAAAATTGAAGGTTTAGCCAAGAAACTGGGCGTTCCGGTATGGAGAGTGAAAGAAGCTCTAGGTATTCCCCTATTGGAAAGCCAGGCCGCTACTTTTGAGCAGGCCGAATGCGAAGTGATTATTTCTAAAAAAAATCGAGAGAAAGACAGCGAAGAAGAAAGAGCCGCGCTCCTAAGATGCATCGATTTAGCTTCTAACCCGTATGAAGGGCAGACTGCTCATCTATATGCCAAGGGGACGGAATTTCGCAAGAAAGCTTTTGACAGGTGGGATGACCTTTCCTTACAAGAGGTCGAAGAAATGAAAATAGAAAAAATCGGAGGATTCAAGCAGATGTTAAGAGCTCTAAATTTTCTTCCGGAAAATGGCCGAGCTGAAAAGAGGGCCATTCAGAGGCTGAATGAGACTTGTTCCTCCCCGGGCTTGGCCAAACATATCTGTAGCTTGACTAGAGACCGCAGCCCCGAAGAAGATCTTTCTCTCCAGAATTGGGACACCCTCTCTTTAAAAGCGGTAGAAGCCGCGGGACAGGATTTAGAAAAGTTAAAAATCGCTACCGCCAATTCGCCTGATGGCGGGAGGGCGCAAAAGGAGGGAATTATCAGGATGCACGCTCTTCTCTGTCGAGAAGAAAGCTAGAAAAATACACGTTTATGTTCATTAAATCTTGAAGAGAATGGAAAAAATAATAGTAGGCCGGACTTACACTAGAGACGAGCTTAAGGAGTGCGGAGTTAGTGAGGTTGGGACATCTGGGGACGAACTTATCATTTCTGACGGAGCTAGGAGGTACCTGTGGGATCCGAATACTAATAAGATCACATTCGCTTTTGACGACGACAAGCGATACGCTACTTTTTAACGGATTCTAGGAAAATCAGACAAGGGGCAACGATAAACGTTGCCCCTTTTTATGTCCTTTTTCTATTTACTAAATGGTAGGAATTGGGTATTATTAAGACATGCATATAAGATTATTCAACAGGCAGGCTCCAGCCGGCCGCGTTCTGGTCGTAGAAGACGACTCGATGTTGTCGATGGTCATGGCCGAAAGCTTTAAAGCGGAGAAGTTTAAGGTTTCCGTGGTCGCTGACGGCTCTAAAGTCTTCAATGAAGTCATTCGCTTCTCGCCGAATATAATAATACTAGATCTAATCCTTCCGGGATTGGATGGCTTTGCGGTCCTGAAGCAGCTTAAAGAAGACACTAAAACCGAAAAGATCCCTGTCGTCGTCGTCTCTAATCTAAGCCAAGTGAGCGATGTCAAGGCGGTCAAAGCCCTGGGAGCGGATCAATATTTCTTGAAGGCTAACACCAAGATAGATATAATTGTCGATTACGTGAAAGATAAATTAAAAAAATAATATGTCTAAGACCAAAAAGATAATAATGATGATTATTGAAGATGATGAAGTGTTGCTTCGTGCCCTTTATCTAGCCTTGCATGAAGAAAACTATACGATCACGACCGCTTCGGACGGGGACACTGGTTTGAAGATGGCCGGGCGCGTCAAGCCAGACATAATTCTTCTTGACTTGCTGCTCCCGAAGATGAATGGCTTCGATTTTCTTCGATATATAAAAGCCGATTCCGCTCTTAAGAATATTCCTGTCGTCGTCCTGTCTAATTTAGGCGACCAAGATAGCATTGCCAAGGCCAAGGGCCTGGGCGCCCTCGATTATTTCGTGAAGTCGGGGACAGACTTGTCCGATCTCAGAGATAAGATCGCTAAGATATTGAAAGATTGAGAAAAATTAGCACCTTAAAGGCGTCAATTTTATTTTAATCAAGAAGCTCAAGAGAAGCTCAGGCATTTTTGTTTGAGTTTTTTTAAAAAATTAAGCGATTAAATATGAAGAATAAATGGTTAAACATAGTCTTGCGGCTGACTAACAATATCTACGGCCGGAAACAAGTCGTCATCGGCCAGTCCGGCCTTAAGGCGGTCGCTGGCATCATCGGCCTGATCATCATGGAAATCCTCCTGAGCTTGATTTCCTTGCCGCTTTATTTAGCGCTCAGTCCGAAGAAGGTCATGGCCTATTTTGCCGAGAGAGGCAGCTACGCCAAGGTCAATTTCGATTATAGCTTGCGCCGCATCCTGACTATCACCGGCGTCGGGGCGGTCGCCCTTGTTTGGGCGTTCAAGCTGGCCTTGATCGTTCTGTTTCCAGCCATTCATGGCCCGCTACAGCTGTATTCGGTTTCTGGGCTGCAGCCAGCTGACATTTTGGGCAATAATATTATTACGGCTGAAACCGGAATCCAGACAGCGCGTATCGTCAGCTCGACGCCGAAGCCGCGATTGACTGAGGTTCGGAAAGTGAAGGGAGGAAATTATTCTTTCTTCGGTCAGGGCCAGCCTTATTCTACCGTCGTCCTACTGCTGACTGATGTTTCCACTGCTGTCTATACGGCCGAAGTCGGCAAGGATGGCCTTTGGCAAGTTGATCATAACCAGGCCAATTTCAAATTGAGCGAGGGCAATCATTCGGTCGTGATATTTCAGCGCGCTATGACGCTGAATCGAAGTTGAAGAATAATGAGGCTCGTTTTCGCGCAATCTATGAGGGCAGTCCGTTCGCTATTGTTTTGGTCGGTTTAGATAATAAGTTTATCAGCGTCAACCAGGCCGCCGTTAATCTTTGGGGTTATTCCGAAGCGGAGCTCAAGAAAATGACTTTTATGGACATCACTCTTCCGAAGGAGATTCGGAGAGATGTGGATAATATTCAGGGTTTGATCAAGGGAGACCTCGATGTCTATAAGATTGACAAGCACTATATCAGAAAAGATAAGAAAATCATTTCGGCTCGCATTAATGTCACTCTGACTAGAGATGCTAACAATAATCCGCTCTATTTTTTGGCGATTATTGAGGATATTACCGAGCGCCATAATTGGGAGAAGCAGATCAGACGGTCGGAAGAAAAATATAGTACCTTGGTTGAGCATTCCAGCGACGGCGTACTAGTCATCCAAGATGGCCTGATAAAGTTTGGTAATAAGGCTGTGCAGGATATTTCCGGATATAGCTTGTCAGAAGTAATCGGCCGCCCACTAACGGATTTTATAGCAGACAAATATAAGAAAACGGCCGCTGAGAGACAGGCACTAGGCTTTCAGATCTTGCCGACCGCCGGACGCTATGAGTTCGAGCTAGTCAAGAAAAACGGCCAAGCCATATTTGTAGAGACTAATAGCTCTCTGATTGATTTCGATGGCCGGATGGCAGTGATGGCAATTATCCGCGATATCAGCCGAGCCAAACAGATCGAGCAGATCAAATCAGAATTCATTTCCGTCGCCTCTCATCAATTGCGTTCCCCCCTGACGGGCATCAAGTGGTTCGGACAATTGTTGTTAGAAAATAAAATCGGGAAACTGTCAGATAAGCAGGCGGAGTTCATCCGCCAGATCTACGATAGCAATGAACGGATGATCCGTTTGGTTAATGACTTGCTCGATGTTTCCCATATAGAAACCGGACATAAATTCGCAATCGATAAGCAGTCGGGAGATATCATTTCTCTAGCTAGAGAAGTGATAAATGATCAAAAGGTCGTCTTGCCAGACAGCGATATCAGGATAACATCGGACAAGGATATGTCTGATAAGGTAGTTTTGAAGTTCGACCGGGATAAGATCTATCAAGTCCTGACCAATCTCGTTAATAACTCGATCAAGTATTCCGGCAAAAATAAGAAGATTATCATCGGCTTTAAACAGATAGACGACTCGTTGCGAGTTTCTGTTCAGGATTTTGGTTTCGGTATCCCGGAAAGCCAGAAGAGCCGCATCTTTCAGAAATTTTTCCGTGCCGACAATATTACCGCTGTCTCGACGAATGGCACCGGGCTCGGCCTCTATATCGCCAAGAGCATAGTTGAGGCTCATGGCGGCCGGATGTGGTTTGAATCGGAGCAGGATAAGGGTACGACTTTCTACTTTACTTTGCCGCCGAAGTGATGTATTGACAGGCGCCCGTTTCTTTTGTAAACTATCAATACATTAATTAAATATTCACCTATAAGATAACCCGCGGATTTCATAGCTTGTTTTAGCTAGAGGTGGCCTCGGGGCTCGATCATTGATTGGGTTAAGCAAGCTTTTTTTATTAATATTAGTAAAAAAGCAAGCTCATATATATGGAAGATAAAAAAATTGAAGACGCTAGCGAATTCGCACAGCTGTTCGAAAAGGACACTACTAGGATTCCCCAGGTCGGAGAAATCATCAAAGGCGTAGTCGTCGCCGCCTCTAAGGCTGAAGTCAAATTAGATATCGACGGCGTCTTGATGGGCATCGTTCGCGGTCCTGAGCTTTATAATGAAGTCGAGGAATTTTCTAGCTTGAAGCCAGGCGATGAGATTGAGGCTGCGGTTATCGACGCGGAAAATGAGAACGGCGAATTAGAATTATCTTTCCGTTTGGTCGGCCAAGAGAAAGCTTGGGCAAAACTGCATCAGGCTCTCAAGGACAAGACCACGGTTAAGGTCAAGATCGTCGACGCTAATAAAGGCGGCTTGCTTAGCCGTTATTGCCAGATCGATGGCTTCTTGCCTGTCTCTCAGTTAGCGCCAGAGAATTATCCGCGCATTTCCGGAGGCGATAAGAGCAAGATCTTAGAGAAATTGAAATCTTTCGTCGGCCAAGAATTTGAAGTCACTGTCATCACTCTCAGCGAAGCGGATAATAAAATCATCTTCAGCGAGAAGGATGTCTGGAATAAGAAACAGAAGCCGGCTTTAGATAAGTACAAGATCGGCATGGCCGTTGAAGGCCGCATCACCGCTATCACTAATTTCGGCGTTTTCGTCTCTTTCGGCGAGAATATCGAAGGCTTGATCCATATTTCAGAATTAGCTTGGCAGAGAATAGATTCTCCAAGCGAGATGTATAAGGTCGGCGATAAAATCAAGGCGGAAATCATCTCTATCGATGGCGCCAAGGTCTTCTTAAGCGCCAAAAAGCTGCTCCGCGATCCGTGGATGGAGGCGAGCGCTAAGTATCAGATCGGCCAGATCGTTCCAGGCACTATCCTCAAGGTCAATCCGTTCGGATTATTCGTGAAGCTCGATGACGAGATTCATGGATTGGCTCATGTCAGCCAATTGAGCCTAGATAGCAAGGATAAGATTACTGATCTATTCCAGTCCAATGAAGTCAAAGACTTCGAGATTGTCAGCATCTCTCCGAGCGAGCATCGTTTGGGCCTGAAGTTGGCCGATGCCGGTTCTAAGGCCAAGAAAGCTAAGAAAGCCGAAGAGAAGGCTGAGGAGACCGAAGAGAAATCTGAGAAGCCGGCTAAAGCCAAGAAAGTGAAGGAAGAGAAGGATGAAAAAGAAGAGAAGAAAGAAAAGGCAGATAAAGAAGATAAGAAAGAAAAGAAGACCAAGACTGCTAAGAAAGCTAAATAATAAGCATAAAAATGCCCGTTAAAACGGGCGTTTTTATATTGCCAAAAACGGCGTTTCCGTATAAAATGAGAATAGATAAATCTGTCAGGTAATTTCCAATAACATGAAAAAACTCATCAAGAATTTTTTATTATTTTTCGCCATCTTCCTGGTAGTGGCTGCTATTTTCAGTTCATTCGCCAGCCGCGGCGCCGCTAAGCCCGAGACTGTCGGGATTGAGGCCCTGATCAGCCAGATAAATTCTGACTCGGTCTCCGCCTTAGTCGTTTCCGGCGATAAGATTAGCGTGACCCTGAAAGATGATAAGAAAGAAAGCGTCATGAAAGAGCCCTCTGAATCTCTCTCGACCCTATTGAATAATTTCCAGGTCGATCCGGCTAAGCTGGCCAGCATCAAGATATCCATCAAGGAAGCGAGCGGTTGGGATTATTGGCTGGCTAATATCCTGCCCATCCTCTTGCCGCTTCTGCTTGTCGGCGCTTTTTTGTTCTTCATGCTGCGCGGCGTCCAAGGCGCCAATTCTCGCGCGATGAGCTTCGGCCAGTCGATTGGAAAAGATTTTAAGCCAGATGAGAAGAAGCGCGCGACCTTTAAGGATGTCGCTGGCGCTAAAGAAGCCAAGGAAGAATTACAGGAGATAGTCGAATTCTTGAAATTCCCAAAAAAATTCCATGAACTCGGAGCCAAGATTCCGCGCGGCGTCTTATTATTAGGAGCGCCTGGCACCGGCAAGACTTTATTAGCCCGTTCAATCGCCGGCGAAGCGCAAGTCCCTTTCTTCCACATGTCTGGCTCGGAATTCGTCGAGATGTTCGTCGGCGTCGGCGCCTCTCGCGTCCGTTCCTTATTCGAGAAGGCTAAGAAGAACGCGCCTTGCATATTATTCATCGATGAGATTGACGCGGTCGGACGCAAGCGCGGTTCCGGCATGGGCGGGAGCCATGACGAAAGAGAACAGACCCTGAACCAAATCTTAGTGGAGATGGACGGCTTTGAAGCGACTCAGAATATTATCGTTATCGCCGCGACTAATCGTCCAGATGTGCTTGATCCGGCCTTGCTTCGGCCAGGGCGTTTTGATCGGCGCGTCATGATCGATCTGCCGGACTTGAAAGATCGCGAAGCCATCCTTAAAGTCCATTCTCAGAAAAAGCCCCTAGCTGAGGACGCGAGCTTAAAGACTATCGCCGAGAGAACAGCCGGATTCTCCGGTGCAGATCTTGCGAATATCCTGAATGAGGCCGCTATTCTCGCGGCGCGCCATAATCAGAAAGAAATTAAGAATGAGGACTTATTCGAAGCGATTGAGAAAGTCATGATCGGTCCGGAACGCAAAAGCCGAGTCATTACTGACAAGGAAAAGAAGATTACGGCCTACCATGAAGCCGGCCATGCGCTCGTAGCGCATTTCTTGCCCGATGCCGATCCGGTCCACAAGGTTTCCATCATCGCTCGCGGCAGCGCTGGGGGCTATACTCTCAAAGTTCCGTCCGAAGACCGCCACATGCACGCTAAGTCAGAATTTATTTCCGAGATCGCCGTCTTATTGGCCGGCCATCTAGTTGAGAAGACTATTTTCGGCGAAGTGACGACCGGAGCGACCTCTGATCTGCGCCGCGCCACTGCCGTCGCCCGCAGCTTAGTGACTGACTACGGCATGAGCGATCACCTCGGCCCGCGCACTTATGGCGAAAAGGAAGAGATGATCTTCTTGGGTCGCGAAATCCATGAGCAGCGCGATTATAGCGAGAAGGTCGCTGAAAGGATTGACGAGGAGATTTCCAGCTTCATTAAGCAGGGAGAAGAGAAGGCGGCGGGCATAATCAGGCAAGAGAAGGGGCAATTAGAAAAGATCGTCGCCGTCCTGCTTGAGAAAGAGACTATCGAGAAAGAAGAATTCGAGGCGATTGTCGGACCGAAACCGGCGCTTTAATTTGACTAATGCTGGTTTTAAGTTATACTGAAAATAGCTATAATTTATAAAATATAAAGTAAAAACATATGGCCAATCCTAAGAAACAGAAGACTCATGCCGCTACCCATAAAGGTCGCGCGCATTTAGCTCTTAAGAAAGTCGTGCTGAACAAGTGCCCGAAATGTGGTAAGGCTGTTAAGCCTCATACCGCCTGTGCTCTTTGCGGACCTATAAAGGCAAAGAGATTCGCAAAGTTAAGATCAAAGCGGCTTCTCTTAAGAAAAAATAATTATGTCTAACCGGCATCTAGCTCGGACTATCGCCCTGCAAACTTTGTTTGCTTGGGATTTTAATGGTCAGAAAGATGGCGATATTGAGCGGCTAATAGTCGATAATTTTGCTAATTTTGCTCCTAATTTTGATGACGGCGGCTTTGTCAGAGATCTCGTGCTGGGCGTTAGAGACAATCTCGAGGAAATCAACCGTTTGATCGTCAAATATGCGACTGAATGGCCGCTAGATCAGATTACAACTATCGATCGCAATATCCTGCGTTTAGGCATTTATGAGCTTCTCCATTCTCCGATCCCGCCGCGGGTAGCGATCAATGAAGCTATTGAAGTCGCCAAGAGCTTTGGCGGCGATGCTTCCGGAAAATTCGTCAATGGCGTGCTCGGCGCCTTGTATAATGATGAGCCGGAAATCCAGAAGAGGGATAATAAGGAAGAAGCGGAGGCGGCCAAGAAAGAAGAGGCCGCTAAGCAGGAAGATTTAGCTACTAAGAACGAAGATACAGACGCCGCTATCTCCTAGGCGTCTGTCTTGTTAATATGAATAATAACGATCTGACAAAATTACAGAAAAGATTGGGCGTCAAGTTCAAGGATGATAGCTTTTTGAAGCAGGCCTTGGTGCATCGCTCCTATCTTAATGAACATCCCGATTTCAAGATGGGCCATAACGAACGCTTGGAATTTTTGGGCGACGCCGTGCTCGAGATTGTCGTGACGGAATATCTTTATCTTAGTTTCGTGGATACTCCGGAAGGAGACCTGACTAATTGGCGCGCCTCGCTCGTTAACGCCAAGATGCTTTACGAAGTCGCGGCTGAACTCGGCATCGAAGATTGCCTGTATCTTTCTAAAGGGGAATCGCGCGATAAAAATAAGAAGTCTCGTCAATTCATCTTGGCTAACGCCGTTGAAGCGATCATCGGCGCCATGTATTTGGATCAGGGAATAGGCGCTGCCAAAAAATTTATCTTGAAGAATGTCGTTTCCAAGCTCGATGATATTTTAAGGAACCAGACCTATCTCGATCCTAAATCCACTTTTCAAGAAAAAGCCCAGGAGCATAAAGGCATCACGCCGCATTATGAGATTCTTGATGAACAAGGTCCTGACCACGCAAAAATATTTACTGTCGGCCTATATCTTGGCGAAGAAATGGTAGCTTCCGGCAAAGGCTCTTCCAAGCAGGAGGCCCAAGTCGATGCCGCCGCGAGCGGCCTGAAGCAAATGGGCTGGTAATAATGCTTGTCTATGGATATAAATAATCTTTTTAAATTAGCCGCCGCCAAGAAAGCGTCGGATATTCATCTGTTATATGGCCAAGCGCCGGTCTTAAGGATAGACGGCGAGCTTTTGGATATTAATAACATCGTTACTGACGGCCAGTTCGCGTCCTTGACGGCGATTGATCTCGAATCTTTCCTGGACGTCATGCTGACCAAGGAGCAGAAGGCTAGATTCCTTGATAAGCGCGATCTGGATATGGGCTATCAGGTTGAGAATTACCGTTATCGCGTCAATTTCGCTTTCGAGAAGAATAATATAAATATCGTCGCTCGCATCATCGACGAGCATCAGCCGACCTTGAAGGATCTCGGCATGCCGCCCGTCGTCGAAGATTTGATGAAATTGGCGCAAGGCTTCATTCTTGTCACCGGTCCGACTGGCTGCGGTAAATCTACGACCCTGGCCGCCATGGTTAATCATATCAATTCGACGCGGCGCGCGAATATCATTACTTTAGAAGATCCGATCGAGTTCATGTTTAAGCCGGATAAGAGCATAATTTCTCAGCGCCAATTAGGCACAGACATGCTTACTTTCGCTAGCGGCCTGAAGCATGTGCTCCGTCAGGATCCCAACGTCATCATGGTCGGAGAGATGCGCGACCCAGAAACAATAGCCATGGCCGTGACCTTGGCTGAGACCGGTCATCTGGTCTTAGCGACTCTCCATACCTATAGCGCCGCCCAAACCATTGATCGCATCATCGATAGTTTTCCCCCTTATCAGCAGGGTCAGATAAAATCGCAATTATCTTCAGTTTTGACGGCAGTGATTTCGCAACGCTTGTTGCCACGTATCAGTGGCGGCCGAGTGGCAGCGAGAGAGATTTTGCTCAATAACGAAGCAGTGGCGAATCTGATTCGGGAAGGGAAGATCGCCCAGATCAGATCGACGATCGAGACGAACTCTTCAATCGGCATGGTCACTCTCGATCGGCATATCAAGGAATTATACCAAGCCGGTGAAATCACCAAGGAGATCGCCGTCAATCAGATGGAAGACCCGCGCTCGCTGGATAATTAGGCTGGACAAATAATATTTTGGATAAGAAAAAAGAGCTAGATGATTCTAGCTCTTTTTGATTAGTGATTTTTATTTTTTAATATTTTTTCTTCTTAGCGTTGATCTCGTTTTTTAGATCAAATCCGATTTGTTGGAGACTTTTCAGTATTTCCTGATGTTCGGCGTTCGCCTCGACAGCCCAATCATGTATTTTTTTTCTTAAGACCTCATATAAAGTTAGGGCTGCAGGGTCTGCTTTTTTCTGCATGGCCTCTTCGAAGGCGGGCAGGGCGCTTTTTTCCAATAAGTCCATCTTTGGCTGGCATTTCAGTCTTATATCAAAAGCGTGGACCAAAAAAAGATTATCGATTTTCTTGATAAGATTAAGAAAATCTTTTTTCTTCTTGTCATCAACCAGGATATGCTTACTGACAATGCCTTCGATAATTTCGTCGATAAACTTATCCAGAGCGCTGATCTGCTGCTGGTGGATGTCGGCCGTAAACATTTTAGCTTCTGCGTTCTCAAGGACCAGGGTTACTCCGGCCACAAATCCATTGACTTCAATCTCATAAGCTTCGTCATGAGTCTGCGGTCTCAAATTCTTGTCGGCCTTTTTTTTCAGGTATTCTTTGACTGTGCTTTTTTCCAGGTATTCTTTGACTGTGCTTTTTTCCATGATTAATGATTTTTTAGGGTTAATTGTTTTGATTAATGTTAAATGTTTGATAGATAATCGTCTCAGATTCAGAACCATGGGCCCCAAAGTTTTATTTCTAGGTCCGCATTATCCACGGAATCTGAGCGGTGAAAGCCGTTATCGACAATATCCATTCCAAAGTCGCGGCGAATGCCCTCGGATAATTCTAGTATGCCTTCGATGGCGTTTTCTCCTTCCCAGACCATGATGATGATCGGTCCGGATAGCATGTGGCCTATTTTCCCCTCAATTATGTCTCGGCCATATTCGATAGCCGTTTTTTCTATTGGCAATTTATCTGCCAATCTTTCCCTGATTGCTCTTTCGCCTTTTTTTTCATACCAGTCATTATCTTTTTGATAATGAAGTTCTAATTGGGCCCTAGAAGCCAGGATTTTTTTCATTAGTACTAACGTTAATCCGGCTAATTCCAGCCTAGTAATAATCTTCCCGATATCCCCGCGTTTGACGGGGCCGGGTCCAATCATCGTAAAAGACCTTTCCTTGTTCATCGCTTATTAATTTTTAAGTTGTGAAAGAATAGTATATTGTCTTTATTTTCATTAAAATCAACTGATTTCAATCTTTGAATAATAGAACAAAAAAATACTTTTGTCAATGGTCGGATAGGCCGTAATTTTTAGGGGTTTTTTCGGCCTTTTTCCTGGGGTTTTACCCCCTTGACATTATTTTTAGAAAGGCTATAATTGTTAACAGTTTTAAAAGGGCATAAAAAGCCGAAAATAATATGCGTAAATCGGTAAGAAACCATGTTAAACAGCGATTCTAGATGATCAGCTATTTTGCGATTATTTAGAACCGCCGAAAGCGGTTTTTTTGCGCCCTCGGACCTTAACAATTCATGTTAGAGTAAAGACATCAAATATAAAGTAAGATTGGCATTTGGATCCCTTGTCTCAAATTTTTCGTCCGAGACCGAGGGGCTGTATCGGAATGCCAAAAAACACGCTTTTGTAGCTTTGTAAATAAAAGCGTGGGAAAATCTCAATAAGAGTATACGGTGGATGCCTTGACATAAGAAGACGATGAAGGACGTAGCAGCCTGCGATAAGCTGCGGTTAGGTGGCAAGCAACCTTTGACCCGCAGATCTCCGAATGGGGAAACCCCCTCTCTTGAAGAGAGAGGAAGCTCAGCCTTTTAGGCGAGCTGGAACACCCGGCGAACTGAAACATCTTAGTAGCTGGAGGAAAATAAAATAAAAATCATTCCCTGAGTAGTGGCGAGCGAAAGGGGAGGAGTCTAAACCCAAATAACTGAGAAGCGAGCTTGGTTCGCCAAGATTGCTTCAGAAGGTTCTGGAACCATATGTTTTTTCGGTGTTGCAAGATATTAGCGCCTGTTGCCAGACCAACGGGGCGAAGTAAAAAAAGACATTTCTTAATTGAACGAGCTGGAAAGCTCGGCCAGAGACGGTGATAGCCCGGTAAGTGAAAAGAAATGACTCTTCGTGGCTAGTGTTCTTAAGTAGGGCGGGACTCGTGAAATCCCGTTTGAAGCCAGGTCGACTATGACCTAAGACTAAATACTTCTTATGATCGATAGTGAACAAGTACCGTGAGGGAAAGGTGAAAAGCATCCCGATTAGGGAGGTGAAATAGTACCTGAAACCATATACTTACAAAGAGTCGGAGCCCCGCAAGGGGTGACGGCGTGCCTATTGAAGAATGAGCCAACGAGTTTGTTCTATGTGGCTTGCATAATCTCCTCTGGAGAGCATGCAGAGTGAAAGCGAGGGTTAATAGCCCGCATTGTGCTTCACTTTGACGCATTAACTTCGGTTAGTGCGTTTAAGTGAAGTACACGTCGCATGGACAAGACCCGAAGCCGGGTGATCTAACCATGAGCAGGTTGAAGTTCGACGAAAGTCGGATGGAGGACCGAACCCATTAGCCGTGCAACACTATGGGATGACTTGTGGTTAGCGCAGAAATTGTAATCGAACTCGGCAATAGCTGGTTCTCCTCGAAATAGCTTTTGGGCTAGCCTCGAACGTTTACCTCAGGGGGTAGAGCACTGGATGAGGGCGGGTCGCAAGATACCGTCTTCAATCAAACTCCGAATACTTGAGGGTACAGTTCGGGAGTCAGACTATGGGCGCTAAGGTCCATCAGTCAAAAGGGAAACAGCCCGGATCACAATCTAAGGTCCCTAAATCTATACTAAGTGTAAAAGGTGGTGTTGTGACTACGACAGTTAGGAGGTTGGCTTAGAAGCAGCCATCCTTTAAAGATAGCGTAATAGCTCACTAATCAAGTTGTTTCGCGCCGAAAATTTATCGGGGCTAAGTATAGTACCGAAGATGTGAACTTTCTGATTCATTTCAGGGAGTGGTAGAGGAGCATTCTCTTCAGCGTCGAAGCCGTGTCGTGAGGCGCGGTGGAGCGGAGAGAAGGGAGAATGTTGGCATGAGTAGCAAAAAGGCGGGTAAAAACCCCGCCCATCGAAAACCCAAGGTTTCCTGGGCAACGAAAATCGACCCAGGGTTAGTCGATCCTAAGGCGCAGCTCGTGTAGTGCGAGTGCCAGCCGATGGAAGAGCCGGTTAATATTCCGGCACTACTATTATTTTCCGAAGGGGGGACGCAGGTCCAAGGTTCAAGCGTGCTATGGTATGTACGTTTGCGGTCTCAAGAAATGGCTTAGGTAAATCCGGGCCGACAATTTCAAGGGATTGTGAAGAGATGAAGCCGCAAGGTGGAATCAATTTGAGCGGAGGATCTGACAAGAAAAACCTCTAGGGCTAAGGTAATAGTAATCGTACCGTAAACCGACACAGGTGGGTGAGGCGAGAAGCCTCAGATGTACGAGAGAAACTTCGTTAAGGAACTCGGCAAAACAGCGGCCGTAATTTAGAGATAAGGCCTGCCCTACGCAAGTAGGGCCGCAGCTAAAGAGCCCAAGGGACTGTTTATCAAAAACATAGCTCTCTGCTAACTCGCAAGAGGATGTATAGAGGGTGATGCCTGGCCAGTGTCCGAACGTTAAGAGGAGAGGTTAGTCGCAAGACGAAGCTTTGAATCCAAGCGCGGATGAACGCCGGCGATAACTATAATCGTCCTAAGGTAGCGAAATTCCTTGTCGGGTAAGTTCCGACCTGCACGAATGGCTTAACCACTTGGGCACTGTCTCAACGAAGTACTCGGTGAAATTGCAAGACGAGTAAAGATGCTCGTTAACCACAGTTGGACGAAAAGACCCCGTGAAGCTTTACTACAACTTGATATTGAATTAGGGATATACATGTTCAGAATAGGTGGGAGCCTTCGGGCGCCAGTGAGATACCACCCTTGTCTATTTTTAATTCTCACCCCGAGATTCGGGGGACAGTGTCTGGTGGGTAGTTTGTCTGGGGCGGATGCCTCCCAAAAAGTAACGGAGGCGTTTACAAAGGTCGGCTATCCCGGAATGGAAACCCGGGAGATAGTGTAAAGGCATAAGCCGGCTTTACTGCGAGACCTACAAGTCAAGCAGTCGCGAAAGCGGAACTTAGTGATCCGACCATTCAATATAGGATGGTGGAAGCTCATCGGATAAAAGCTACTCCGGGGATAACAGGCTAGTCAGGTCCAAGAGTCCACATCGACGACCTGGTTCGGCACCTCGATGTCGGCTCGTCGCATCCTGGGGGTGGAGAAGCTCCCAAGGGTTGGGCTGTTCGCCCATTAAAGCGGCACGCGAGCTGGGTTCAGACCGTCGTAAGACAGGTCGGTCTCCTATCCACTGTGGTCGTGGAAACTTGAAGAGGCCCTTCCTTAGTACGAGAGGACCGGGAAGGACGAAGCTCTAGTGTACCTGCTGTTCTACCAAGGGCATTGCAGGGTAGCTACCTTCGGTTAAGATAAGCGCTGAAAGCATCTAAGTGCGAAGCTGTCTCTAAGATTAGGTTTCATAGACTGGTTAGAGATTATAACCTTGATAGGCCGTACGTGTAAGCCCAGTAATGGGTTGAGCGGAGCGGTACTAATAAGTCGTTTGATTTTCCCACACTTTTATTTTATAAAGGTTATTCCTGATACTTTACTCTACTGAATTGCTAATGGTAAAATTATATAAAACTATATAAAAGACACCATTGTTCTGGTGGTTTGAGCGGAAGGGTCATACCTGATCCCATCCCGAACTCAGTAGTCAAGCCTTCCAGCGCCGATGATACTTGGGCCTGAGCCCTGGGAAAGTAGGTCGCCGCCAGAACAATGGTGTTTTTTTGTACTCAAAATACAGAATATTCGAAAAGACCGCCCGTAACTGGGTGGTTTTTTCTTGAGCAATTAATAAATAGGGGATAGAATATAGGTAGTCTATTAAAGCTAAATTACATCTACTATGCCTCTTATTAAATCAATCTCCGGTATCCGCGGGACTATTGGCGGACAAGTTGGGGACAACCTGACCCCGCTAGACACCGTCCGTTTCGTCTCGGCTTTTGCGCTATTTTTAAAGAAAAATAATCCCAACACTAGAGTGAGGGTTGTAATCGGCCGCGACGGACGAGTCTCTGGACCTATGCTGAGAGATTTAGTGTCCGGGACGCTTATCAGCCAAGGTGTGGATGTTGTTGACCTAGAGATGGCGACGACGCCGACCGTTGAGATGGGTGTTATTATGCTGAAAGCTCAAGGAGGAATAATCCTGACAGCTTCGCATAACCCGGCCGGCTGGAATGCCCTGAAACTATTGAATGCCGCCGGAGATTTCTTGACGGCTGCCGACGGTCAGCAAATTTTAGAATCAGCCGAGCGTCATGATCTTAATTTCGAAACCGAAGATAAATTAGGAGTTTATTCTGTTAATCGAGAAGTAGCCGATGAACACCTGGCGGAGATATTGAAATTATCTCTGGTAAAGAAAGATGATATTGCCGCACATAATTTTAAAGTCGTCGTCGACGGAATAAATTCTATCGGCGGCGTCATGGTGCCGAAATTATTGAGATTATTAGGTGTTGATAAGATAATTGAGCTTAATTGCGAGCCGACTGGGCGTTTCGCCCATAAGCCGGAGCCATTAGACGAGAATCTTGTCGAGATAAAGTCTCGTGTTTTTGCAGAAAAAGCGGATTTAGGCATCGTCGTCGATCCAGACGTTGATCGCCTCGCCTTTATAGATGAAAATGGCGTCATGTTCGGCGAGGAATATACGCTAGTAGCTGTTTCTGACTATGTTTTGCGTAATTTCGAGGCGATTAAGGCTGCTAATCCTGGAAAATATGAAAAGGCGACAGTCTCGAACTTATCTTCTTCTCGCGCCCTGGAAGATGTCACAGAAAATTATGGCGGCAAATATGAAGCGGCGGCCGTCGGCGAGGTTAATGTCGTGGCCTCGATGCGCGCGCTCAAAGCCGTCATTGGTGGCGAAGGGAACGGCGGCGTAATTTTTCCGGAACTCCATTACGGACGCGACGCGCTTCTAGGTATCGCCTTATTCCTCTCGGCATTAGCAGAAAAAAAACAGAAGATGTCTGAATATAAGAAAGTTTTTCCGGAATATTTTATGGTCAAGGACAGGATCGATCTGACGCCGAATATAAATCTTTCAGGACTGCTTAATAAAATGAAGGAGGCTTATAAGATGGAGAAAATTACCGATATTGACGGAGTAAAGATCGATTGGTCGGATTCTTGGGTCCATCTGCGCGCCTCTAATACCGAGCCGATTATTAGAATCTATGCTGAGGCTAGAAGTCTCCAGGTAGCTATTGACAAAGTGGCGGAAATTAAAGAGAAAATTTTGGCTTATATTAAGTAATATTAAGGTAAAAAGGCTGTTTGCTTGAGTAATAAAAAAATGGTAAAATATAAGAGAAATCCGGTTGGATTTCTCTTATTTAATTAGAAATTATTTATGCAGCAGATTGTCATAATGGCGGCCGGCAAAGGGACGCGCATGAAATCAGAATTGCCGAAAGTATTAGTTCCGCTGAAGGGTCGTCCAATGTTAGACTATCTTTTGGATTCTATTTCAAAAACGGCGCCAGTTCTCAAGCCGATTATAATCGTTTCACCAGAAAATAAAGAAATGATTACTGCCGCCCTGAAAAATTATGATGTCCAATATGCTATCCAAGAGCAGCAATTAGGCACTGGCCATGCTGTCGCTAGCGCCAGAAATCATATTGATCCGCGAGCTACCGATATTTTCGTCTTAAATGGCGATCACCCTTTCTATAAAGTCGAGACTATCAGAGACTTTCCCTTAAAACATCAAGGAATATTATCGATGATTACCGTCGCTTTAGATAATTTTGAAGATTGGCGTTCGGTTTTCTATCATTGGGGAAGAGTGATCCGGGACAAAGAAGATAATGCCCAGAGAATTGTCGAGTTTAAAGATGCTACGGATGATGAAAAAATGATTTCGGAAGTAAATCCTAATTGCTTCTGTTTCAATAAGGAATGGCTCTTCTCTCATATCGACGCGCTGAGCAATCAAAATAAGCAGGGAGAATATTATATAACCGATTTGGTTAAGATTGCTTTTAACGAAGGACACAAGGTCAAGACTTTTTCTATTCCGCCTCAAGAAGGAATGGGCATAAATAGCCTGGAAGAACTGCAGATAGCCGAGAGTTTGCTGAAGTAATTAAAATATGCAGCAGATATTAGATCTCCATATCCATTCCCGCTATTCGCGGGCCTGTTCGCCTCAGCTGACGCTGGCGAATATTGACGCTGCCTGCCGCATTAAGGGCGTAAATATTATCGCGACGGGAGATTTTACTTATCCGGCCTGGTTTGAGAGCATAAATTCGGAATTGAAAGAGACTTTTTCAGGCTCCGGCCTGTATGCCTTGAAAAACGCCCCCGATGATCAGGTAAAATTCATTCTTAGTACCGAAGTATCCTTGATATATAAAGATGAAGTCAGGGTCAGGAGAATCCATCTCGTCGTCCATGCGCCGAGCCTCAAAGCCGCCGCTGCCCTGAATCGGGAATTGGATAAGAGCTTTAATATCCGGTCCGACGGCCGCCCGATACTCGGAATTTCTGCTCCGGAATTTGTTAAGCTGGTCATGAAGATAGACGCGCGCTTCTTGGTCTATCCCGCGCATATCTGGACGCCTTGGTTTTCCGTCTTCGGTTCTAAGTCCGGATTCAACACGCTCGAGGAATGCTTTAAAGACCAGACTAAGCATATTTATGCCTATGAAACTGGCCTGTCGAGCGATCCGGAAATGAATTGGCGCTTGTCGGCTCTTGATAATCTGACCTGCTTGTCTAATTCCGATGCCCATAATCCGAATAATATTGCGCGCGAAGCCAATATCATGGAGATTTCCGAGCCGATTTCCTATCAGAAGGTCTATGACAATATCAAAGACAGGAAAGGCATGACGATGACTCTGGAATTCTATCCTGAAGAGGGTATGTATCATTTCGACGGTCATCGCGCCTGCAATTTCAGCTGTGAGCCGTCAGTTAGCCGGAAGAATAAGAACCTTTGCCCGAAATGCCAGAAGCCGCTTATTATCGGCGTGCTCAATCGGGTTGAGGAATTAGCCGACAGGGAAGCTGGTTTTAAGCCTAAAAATGCTGTTCCCTTTAAAAAACTCGTGGAATTAGATAAGATTATAGCGGAGGCGCTGGGCGTCAAAGGGCGAGCCTCAATTGCTGTTCAGAAACAGTATCGGAACTTGATCAAAGAGCTCGGCAACGAATTGTTTATTCTGCTTGATGCCGACCTTAAGAAGGTCGCGGACATTGATGAGCGCATCGCTGAAGGCCTGAAACGCGTCCGAGAAGGAAGATTAATGATCAAGCCCGGGTATGACGGCGAATATGGAAAGATAAGCATTTTTTCTGAGTCAGACGAACTTAAGAAACAAGAAGCTTTATTATAAGAGATAAAATTTATGGCCAAGCCTTTCAGCGCCTTAAGCAGTATTATCACAATTGTCGTCTTTTTCGCCTTGATTGCGGTCGCGACCATCCTCTATAGCGGCGATCCCGAGCAAAAGGTAAGGGTCGAGCAGAATTTTTTCTGGCGCAATGCGAAAGTAGCCATGGATTCAGTTTGGATAGCGGTTCAGGGCATGGCTGATATCGGCCTGGGTAAAAATTATGAGAATCAAGCTTCGACTACTCCGATAGTCCAGGCAGTCGAAGAAGCCGGCACCTTCCAGCAGATTGGGGCTGATATAAAAGAGGAATGGGATAAGGATGGAGGCATAAAGCTAAATGCCGCCACGGATGTTAATCTGGATAAGGTTTGGGAGTGGCGCCAGAATGCTGATGGCGCCGAAGTAGTCTTCAAAGATAAGGACGGGGAAGAGCATATCGTCTCCTTGCCGTTCAAGTTCTTGGCCAAATAAGGAAAGATTTTAAGATTCGTTTAAGTTTCCGTCACGAGCAGTATGCTAAGATAGATTTATTAATAAAAAATAACATAAAACGTATGGCTAAAGAAAAAGACAAGAAGATGGTCTCTGAAAAGGGGGATAATAAAGATAAGCGCAATGACGCGGCCATGAGTGCAATCGAGCAGATCCGCAGTCGCTTCGGCGAGGGCGCGATCATGAAATTTGGTGATGCGCCGAAGACCAATGTCGATGCGATTTCTACCGGCTGCTTATCGCTGGATATCGCGACTGGCGTCGGCGGTGTGCCGCGCGGTCGTATCATCGAGATTTATGGTCCGGAGTCTTCCGGCAAGACAACATTAGCGCAACATATCGTTGCGGAAGTGCAGAAAACTGGCGGTATTGCCGCTTTTGTCGATGCGGAACATGCCTTGGATCCGGAGTATGCCGCTAAGATCGGCGTTAACGTCAAAGAGATGCTGTTATCCCAGCCGGATAGCGGCGAACAAGCCCTAGAGATCGTGGAGACCCTGGTCCGCTCTAACGCGGTCGATGTCATCGTCGTTGATTCTGTCGCGGCTCTAGTTCCTCAGAAGGAAATCGAGGGCGAGATGGGTGATCAGCATATGGGTTTGCAGGCTCGTCTCATGAGCCAGGCTTTACGCAAGCTCACGGCTGTTATCGCTAAGACCAATACCGTCGTCATCTTTATTAATCAGATAAGAAACAAGATCGGCGTCTTTTTCGGAAATCCAGAAACGACGACTGGCGGCAATGCTTTGAAATTCTATTGTTCTGTCCGTATCGAAGTGCGCCGCGCCGCTCAGATCAAGCAAGGCGACAAGATCATCGGCAATCGCGTGAAGGTCAAGATCGTCAAGAATAAAGTCGCTGCTCCTTTCCGGACCTGCGAGTTCGATATCATGTATAACGAAGGCATCTCTATCGCTGGCGACTTGGTTGATTTGGGCGTCGAGTATAATGTCGTCAAGAAGAACGGCAATTCCTATTCTTTCAAGGATATCAAACTCGGCACCGGCCGTGAAACCGCTAAGAAGATGATCAAGGATGATAAGAAATTGGCTGCGGAAATCCGCAAGGCTATCCTAGCTGAGATCAAGAGCAAGGAGATCGAAGAGAACAAGGAAAATAAATAATTCTTATTTAATAATCGCTCCGCCATATCTAGCGGAGCGATTTTAAAAATATGAGGCAATCTTCAGTTCGAAAAAAAGCGTTCATCTTGTCGGTCGGCGGCTCGCTGATGGTGACCGCGGGCGGCATCGAAACTAAATTCTTGAAGGAATTTCGCGCCTTCATCATCAGACAGGCCCAGAAAGGACATAAGTTTTATCTCGTTGCTGGCGGCGGCGTAACAGCGCGTACTTATATAAAAGCGGCTCTGGCTATCGCGCCGATAAGCCATGCTGATCGCGATTGGGTCGGAATCAGCGCAACCCGCCTGAATGCGCAATTGCTTCGCGCTTCTTTCGGGCAGTTGGCGCACCCTGAGATAATAACCGACCCGACTAAGCCGATTGCTTCTAAGAAAGCGCTGATTATCGCTTCCGGGTATAAGCCGGGCTGGTCGACTGATTATGTCGCTGTCTTACTGGCTAAGCATAATGGCATTGAGACAGTCATTAATCTCTCTAATATCGATTATGCCTATGATAAGGATCCGCGCTCTCATAAGGACGCTAAGAGGCTAGAGGCGGTTTCCTGGCCAGCCTTCAGGAAGATTGTCGGTAACCGCTGGGAACCGGGATTGAATACGCCTTTTGATCCGATCGCTTCGCGCGAGGCCGCCAAGGGCAGGATGAAAGTCATCATCCTTAATGGACGCAATTTGAAGAATCTGGAAAGATGCCTTGATGGCGGGAAATTCAAAGGCACCATTGTTAAATAGCTGATCTTATCGGGACAAACCCTTGACCGGGATTTTATGATTTGTTATTATTAATTTCATGAGAAATTTACAAGCTAAGACCACCTATACTTTCATTATTTGGCACTTCATTAAGATGGGCCGGTCTTTGTTTGTAGATAATGTATAATTTTAGAAAATCAAGATAGATACAAACAAATCAAAGACCGGGCCCGAACAGGCCCGGTCTTTTTTAAGCATCAATAGTTCTTTAAACTCTAAAAAATTGAAAGATGAGCGCTAAAAGAATCAAGCCGGAACAAGTTTTTCCGGAGCATGAAGGGAAATTCTTCGAAGAAGAGTTCACTCCCCGTGATAATTATGATATTACGTCCAAGGCGAGCCTCGAATCTCAGGCTAAGCCTGATTGGCAGCTTAGGCAGGAAAACCATAAGCATAAAGATATGCTGTCTATCGGAGCCTGGGGTTCTTTCAAGGGAATAGATTAAGCATCGGTTAATATGCCGATCAAAAAAGGGGCTAACCAATAGCTCCTTTTTTATTTAAGCGCTCCTCGATCTCTTTAAAGACAGTTTCTATCTTCGGCCGGCCGTCGATATTGATGACTTTCTTTTGAGCTTTATAATATTCTAAAAGAGGCGCAGTTTGAGTGCGGTAGACGACGAGACGAGCTCTGAGAGTCTTGATATTGTCGTCAGATCGCCCGGAAGTCTGGCCGCGGCTTAGGGCGCGTTTTACAGCCTCGGCTTCGCCTAGCTTCAGATTTATGACCGCATTTAGCGTTATCTTGTTTTTTTTGAAGAAGCTATCCATGGCCTTAGCCTGCTTGATAGTTCGTGGATAGCCATCGAAGATGAATCCGCTCTTTTTGGTATTTTTCAAGACCGCCTGGTCCATTATTTCAATAATCAGGCTGTCCGGCACGAGTTTGCCGGCATCTAGGTATTTCTTTATTTTAGCTCCCCGTTCGCCGTTCTTGAGTTCAACGCGCAGGATATCCCCACTGGATAAATGGGTCAGCTTGTATTTCTTGGCGATTCTATCGGCTTGGGTGCCTTTACCAGCGCCCGGAGGCCCGAAGATTAACAAATTAGACATAATATATTTTTACTCCCTTATTATAGCGAAAATAGCGTTTTTCGCAAGGGCAATAAAAAAGGGAACCGGAGGGCTCCCTTTGAGGAATATCGTCAGCCATTATGACCGATTAAAAAGGTTAATTTCAAACTTAATCCGGCAAATTTTGTTTTTAATTTTTTGCAGCTTTTTTCGCGAGCTATCGAATTCCAGGTCTTCGCCTTTGTCTTGTAGGATTGTTTGGAGATTCTCTTTAATTTTTAGAAGTCGGTCTAATTCCGATTTCTTTTTATAATAGATATATTCGATGTTTTTGTTGTTGAGAGTACTTATTTTTGCATCTATTCTCGTTCTCGCAATAACATTTGCCGTAAGCAGGCCTGCGCCTAAAGAAGCTAGACAGTGGGTTACAATATTCATTGGATCAATTCCCCTACATAAAATAATTACTAAAATTAAAAAAAGAGGAGTAGTGATCCACATGATTGATTTTGTCATCTTATTAACAAAATAGGCGATTATCAATTTTTCTCTTAAGTCTAATGTGTTCATGGCCGTAGTTTTTAAGGTTAATAATATTTGGATTAATTGCCGATCTCGCCTAAGTTCATCAGATGAATTCAGCAATTAATCCAAGTTAACCTATTTTTTAAAGATCTAGATTGATTTAATATATTACGATATTATTTCATTTTAGTCAACAGTATGCATATAACAAAAAACAGGCTATTTAAAGCCTGTTTTTTGTAATTGTGCGCCCAGTAGGATTCGAACCTACGACCGTTTGCTTAAGAGGCAACTGCTCTACCAACTGAGCTATGAGCGCATTACTGTTTTATTATATACTATTATTTTATTTAATCAAGCCTGATTTCCAGGCTCGATAAACCTGTTCTGTGGCGGGGGCGGGGATCGAACCCGCGACCTTAGCGTTATGAGTGCTACGCTCTAACCAGCTGAGCTACCCAGCCTAATTGCCGGATTTAACCGGCTATGTGCGCCCGGCAGGATTTGAACCTGCAACCCCTTGGTCCGAAGCCAAGTACTCTATCCAGTTGAGCTACGAGCGCTAATAATACGCCCTTGTCAGAAGGAAGCGAGTTTCCCGGGAAAGGAGCTTCGGGCGTATATTTTATCTGTTTCCTTTCAAAGCCTGCTTCAGGTGATAGCCAGTTTTGAATTTGGCGACTTTGACCGCCGGGATGGTTATTCTTTCCGTCGGCTTTTGCGGATTGACGCCGCCGCGGGAATAACGGACCCGAGACAGGAAAGTGCCGAAGCCGGCGATCGTCACTTCGCGGTCGTTTTTCAGCTCTTCCACGATAGTGTCGGTCAAGACGTCGAGCATCTTTTCCGCCTGCTTCTTGTTGAGGCCTTCGACATCATGATGAATTTTGTCGATTAATTGTGCCTTGTTCATATTTTTGTTTTTAGCTTAATATTTAAGCTTTGTTACGAAAATAAATGACTTTTAAAGGGTTTTTGGCCTTATCTGGCGTATTCGGTGACCCGCATCTCGCGGATTACGTTCACTTTAATCTCTCCTGGGTATTTTAACTCATTTTCTATCTTTTTTGCAATATCTCTAGCCAAATTATAAGAAGCAAGGTCATCGATCTTATCCGGCTGCACGAAGACGCGGACTTCACGGCCAGCCTGGATAGCATAGACTTTCTCGATGCCATCAAAGGTCATAGCGATCTTTTCCAGCTCTTCTAAGCGCTGTAGGTAGTTCTCATAATTATCATTACGAGCACCCGGACGAGCGGAAGAGATAGCATCAGCGACTTTAACGATCACAGCGATGAGAGTTGATGGCTTATCGTCATGATGAGTTTCAATCGGAGCGATTATTTCTGGCGGTAAGTTGAATTTCTTGGCGATGTCGCGGCCGATCTCGGTATGATTGCCTTGGACTTCATGGTCAACGGCCTTGCCGATATCATGGAGCAGGCCGCCTTTCTTCGCGAGTGTCACGTCAGCGCCTAATTCTTCAGCGAGCATGGCAGCTAGATGGGCGACTTCAATAGAATGCTTGAGAGCGTTCTGGCCATAGCTGGTGCGGTATTTCAAGCGGCCCAGGATCTGGACGAGCTTAGGGTCAAAGCCGGTCACGCCGACTTCATACATCGCCTCTTCGCCGGCCTTCTTGATATCGATAGCGATATCTTTCTTGGCGTTCTCGACAGCATCTTCAATCTTAGTCGGATGGATGCGGCCGTCTTTTATTAAGTATTCCAAGGTCTTTTTAGCGATATGGCGGCGGATAAGGGAGAAACCGGAAACAGTGATGGCGTTAGGGGTATCATCGACGATGATCTCGACGCCAGTCATATTCTCGATTGCTTTGATATTGCGGCCTTCGCGGCCGATGATGCGTCCTTTCATTTCGTCATTAGGCAAATCAACAGAAGTAGTCGTGAGCTCGACGGTATAATTGGAAACCATGCGCTGCATCGCGAGCGCCATGATATTCTTGGCTTTCTCGCCCAGAGCTTCTTCGGCAGTGTTCTCGAGCTTGTTGATGCGGACGATCAAGTCCTCAGCGCTTTTTTCTTCGATTTTCTTAAGGAGTATATCCTTAGCTTCGGCCTGGCTTAGTCCAGAGAGACTCTCTAATTTAGTCTCTTGTTCGGCCTTGATATTCTTGATTCTTTCTTTGATTTCTTGGACCTCGCTGACCTTGTCGAACAGCTTCTGCTGTTTTTCTTGCAAATCTAAAAGTTTCTGGGAGAAAGAGGTTTCTCTCTGCTCCAGTCTTTTCTGTAAGTTATTTATTTCATTGCGGCGGTTAGCTTCTTCCTTCTTAGATTCTTCAATGATGTTAAGAGCCTTGTCCTGAGCTTTCAGGAGCAGCTCTTTTTCTTTAATCTTCGCTTCGTTAATAAGCTTGTCGGCCTTATCGGCGGCATTGTTGATCTTAGAATTGGCTGATTTTTTGTAGAAAAGATAGCCAATAAAAAAACCACCCGCGATGAAGACTACGTACAAGACATAGTTCAAATATTCCATACAAAGGGCGGCTGTCTTTAGAAATTAGGTGGCGTAATTAAGCGATATTGAGTTTTGAAAAACCAGAACCACTGGCCCGTAGCGGGCAGCTTATTTTAGAGGCGAGATTAAACTCGCTTGATTTTTAGCTAATTTTAGATTAAAAATCAGGTTAAACATAGGTAATTTGACACTCAAAAATAATTTCTTCTTGCTGCTGGACCGTGGTTGATTCTTTCAATAATTTCTAAAAACAGAACTATTTAATAATTATGTTAATTATGAGATTATTCTAGCATTAAATTAAAGATTTGTGAAGGGGCGCCTAAATTGACTAAAGGCCAAAAATAACGTAATCTTAAAGAATAGATTAATATTTTAACTAAATTATCCATGAATATTACCGAATTAGCCCGCATCTTAAGGATACCCCCTCAGGAGCTGCGCGATTTATTGCCTCAGCTCGGTTTTGCTATCGGGCAGAAGGCTATTAAAGTAGATAATAATACGGCCAAGAAGATTATCAAGGAATGGCCGTTTTTGAGGCGCCAATGGGAGCAGAAGAAGATGGCCGCGGCTATGAAGAAACAGGACGAGGTTCTGCCCAAGGAGACTAAGACTATTTTCGTTCCAAAAGTCGTGACCGTCCGGGCCTTTGCCGAAATTGCCGGTATTCCAGTTAACCGGGTCTTAGCTGAACTTATGAAGAATGGCGTTTTTACTTCTATCAACGAGAAGATTGATTTTGATACGGCGATGATCATCGGTGAGAATTTGAATCTGGATGTCCATATGGCCGAAACTAAGGTCGAGGATAATGAGAAGGAAGACAAGAAATTAGAAACTATCTTGGCTGGCGAAGCTGAGAAAGATATGCGGGATCGCCCTCCGGTTATTGTCGTCATGGGCCATGTCGATCATGGCAAGACTAAATTATTAGATTCTATCCGCAGCACGAATGTCGTCGCCGGCGAAGCGGGCGGTATCACCCAGCATATCGGCGCTTATCAGATTACCCGCAAAGGCCGCGTCCTGACTTTTATCGATACTCCTGGCCATGAAGCCTTTACCGCTATGCGTAGCCGCGGCGCCAAAGTTGCCGATATCGCTATCTTGGTGGTAGCGGCTGACGACGGCGTTAAGCCGCAGACCGTCGAAGCTTTCCGTATTATTGAAGCCGCGAAGATTCCGTATCTGGTCGCGATCAATAAGATTGATAAGCCGACGGCTGATGTTAACAGAGTCAAGCAGGAATTAGCTACGCAATTAAATATTACTCCGGAAGATTGGGGCGGAAAAACCATCTGCTCGCCTATTTCCGCTAAAGACGGAACCGGCATTGAAGAATTATTAGATATGGTGTTATTAGTAGCGGAAACTGAAGGCGCAGCCTTGAAAGCTAATCCTGACGCCGCTGCGGCCGGAACTGTCGTCGAATCTAACGTCGACAAGGCGGCCGGACCTTTGGCAACCATCCTTATTCAGAACGGAACCTTACACGTCGGCGATCAATTATGCTTTAACGATGTCGTTTATGGCAAGGTCAAGACTTTGAAGAACTATAAGGGCGAGGATGTTAAGGAGGCCGGCCCTTCTACTCCAGTCAAGATATTAGGTCTTAAGATTTCTCCGGCCGTAGGTGATATTCTGAATGTCGGAGAAGGCGAGAAGATTAAGATTAAGAAGATCAGATCCGGAGCTCAGAATGCTGATAGTTTCATTTCTGCTGGCGATGAGGCCGGGGAAGATAAGATTCCTAAAGTCAATGTCATTATCAAGACTGATTTCTTGGGTTCAGCTGAAGCAATTGAAGAATCCTTGATGAAATTGAATAATGAAAAGGTCAAAGTCAAAGTTATCAGCAAGGGCCTAGGTTATATAACTGAAGGCGACGTCAAACGCGCCGAAGACGCGGGCGCCAAAATTTTAGGATTCAATGTCCGGATGTCTCCGGCAATAGAGACTTTGATCCGCGAGAAGCAGGTGACCATCAAGATATTCACGATCATCTATGACCTGATAAAATTCGTCAAAGATGAGATGCAGCTCCTGGTTAAGCCGGAAATAAACCGTATCGACCTAGGACGCTTGAAGGTTTTAGCTATCTTCCGCACGGAAAATAATAGCCAGATCGTCGGCGGCAAGGTTTTGGATGGCATCTTGAAGAATAATAGTCTGATCGCAGTCAAGCGCGGCGATGATTTCATCGTTTCCGGAAAATTGACTCGTCTGCAGTCAGGCAAGCAGGACGTCGACCAAGTCGAGCAGGATCAGGAGGCCGGCCTAAAATATGAAGGCAAACCGCTCATTGTCGAAGGCGATATCCTCTATGTCTATCAAGAAGAAAGAGTCGTTGATAAGATTTAATCACTTCCCAACATATTTTCTATGTCTAAAGTTGCGCGCCTGAATGAAATATTAAGAGAAGAGCTAGCTGCTGCCGTCAGCCGCGAGGTCGGCTTGCCAAATGCTTTGATTACTATAACCTATGTAGAATGCAGTTCTGACCTTAAGCAGGCTCATGTCGGTTTTTCAGTTTTGCCTGATAATCTGGTCGGGACAGCCCTGAGACATCTGACGTCTGCTACCGGGGAGTTAGTGCGGATCTTAAAATCTCGCGTTAAGCTGAGACAGGTGCCGCACCTGATTTGGGAATTTGATGCGACGGAAAAAGAAGCCAGTAAGATTGAAAGGCTGATTGCGGGCGTTGATGATGAATCGGAAGATGATGAAGATGAAGAAGATGATGCTTAGGCATTTATGCCTTTGGATAGCTATATTAGAACGTGAAAAGAAGATCCGGCCAGCCTGGACTTTTTTTTATTTTTAGTATAGTATAGACGGTTATGAATCTGACCGAAAAATTACAATCAGCTTATAATCATCTCCGCTTTTCTAGGCGTATCCTGATAGTCGGCCACACCTCTCCGGATGCCGATGCTTTGTCGTCTGTGGGCGCGATGATCGAGGTGGCTCGATTCTTGGAATTGGACATCCGCGCCTATGCCGATAAGAAGCCTATAGGCACATATGGCTTTATTCCCAATGAAGACATGATTTCCGCAGTCGAACCGGAAGACTTGTTAGGGTTTGACGTTATCCTGGTCCTGGATTGCGGCTCTATTTCCCGTACCGGTCTGGAAGTTCACCTGAGAACCATGATCGAGGCCGCAGCCAGCGGGCAGATAACTAAGCGCCCGTATATCATAGAATTCGACCATCATCAGCCGGTGGAGACTTATGCCGACTTGGAGATACGCCTGCCGGAGAAAGCTTCTACGACAGAGATAATCTATCATTTTCTGAAAGCCAACGAACTCGAAGTAACTAAGGATCTGGCCAGCTGCATCCTTATTGGCCTGATGACCGATACCGGCCATTTCTTGCACGCTAATTCTTCTCAAGAGGCGATTGCCGTCTCTTCGGAAATGCTGTTGCGCGGCGCTTCGCTTCCGAAAATAGTCAGCAATACCGTCAATAATAAGAGTTTCGTCTCCTTGAAGATTTGGGGTAGGGCGCTAGAGAATATGCATTTCAATGAAGAGACTGGACTGGCGTCTTCCGGTCTGACGGAGGCAGAGTTAGCAGAGTTGCTCAAGCCGGAGGCGTCTTTGAGTCTGGATCTGTTCGGTGACATCGTCTCCTTTCTGAGCACTCTCAGCGGCGTTAAAGTCGCCTTGCTTCTGCGCGAAGAAGGGGGTAGGATAAAGGGGAGCTTGCGGACGACGGATGAGGAGATAGATGTGGCGGTCTTGGCTCAGAATTTCGGCGGCGGCGGCCATAAGAAAGCGGCCGGATTCTCTATTGAAGGGCGCATCGCCCGGACCGATAAAGGCTGGAAAGTTATTAAGCAATAAATTAAGCCATAGTTTGATATAAATACACAAAAAAGCCCGGAAATAATTCCGAGCTTTTTTATATTCGGAGGCTATCTAGGCCTTCTTCAGGGATTTTTTCCGCCATTCTTCAATCTTCTTATGATCGCCGGAAAGCAGAACTTTAGGAACCGGGTATTTTTTGCCCTTGGCCATAAATATTTCCGGACGGGTATATTGCGGGTATTCTAAAACGCCGCTTTCTGAATGAGATTCTTCGATAACGCTCCGGGCATTGCCGAGTACGCCTGGCAGCAGGCGGACGATCGAATCGATAATAGTCAGGGCAGGGAGTTCGCCGCCAGTCAGGACATAGTCGCCGATAGAAATCTCTTCATCGATAAACTTTTTCAGCCTGGCATCTACGCCTTCGTAGCGGCCGCAGACGAAAATTATTTCCTCGAGTTTAGAGTATTTCTGGGCTAAAGCTTGGGTCCATTTCTGGCCGCCGGCAGACATCAATAATATTCTCCTTTTCTTCGGATTAATTTTCTTGCTCGATTTTTTGATATCCTCAAGGGCCTTATAGAGCGGCTCTATCTTCATAAGCATGCCCGCGCCGCCGCCGTAAGGAGCATCGTCGACAGTTTTGTGCTTATCGCTCGTCCAGTCGCGCAGGTTATGGACCTTGAATTCGGCCGCTTTCTTGTCTTGCGCGCGCTTAAGGATACTCTCGTTGAGATAAGAGTCGAATATACTAGGGAAGATGGATAATAGTTGAAATTTCATATGGTTTATGCGTCTTAGTCAATTATAGCAGACTGAGACGGATTCTAACAAAAAAGCCCTTTCGGGCTTTCTTGTTTATTTAATCTTCTTGAGATTTAGATTTTTAAATCGTCGATCGCGGAAGTGTCGATATCGTCGCGGCTAGTGTCGCGGCTTGATTCGCGAGACTCGTGGCGAGCAGGACCCTCGGGATCATAAATCTTCAGGTTGACGCGGGAGTTATTCTTAGCACCGATGATCTTTAACAGGGTGCGGATTGACTGCGCGGTCTGACCTTTGCGGCCGATGACATAACCCATGTCAGCCGGATTCGTTTTGAGGGTCAACAGGACGCCTCTTTCATCGATGGTCCGGTCTACGACTACATCGTTCGGGTTAGCGACGATGGCTTTTACCACCATTTCCAGGAACTGTTTGTCTTCCATAGTTTTCATTCGTCTTTCCAGCTTGGTTCGGATTTTCATCCGTAAACCAGAAAGAATTGTTATTAAATAACTGCCACATCAGCAGCTTTATATCGATAATTATAACTTTTTCAATCTACAGTGTCAATTTAGCTTTCTAGCTGGGCTTATTCGGCCTTAGCTTCTTCTGCTGGAACTTCTTCAGCGACGGGAGCTTCGGCGACCGGAGCCTCGACAATCGGAGCGGCCTCGCGGGCGGCTTTCTTGTCGGCCTTAGCCTTGATCTGGCCTAGGCGCTTTTCGCTGGTTTTTTTAGCCTTTGACGCGGTGACTTTTTCGCCCTCGATAATCTTCTTTTCGATCATGAGGTTGTTGATAGAAGCGGTCATCTGGGCGCCCTTAGAAAGCCAATATTTGATTCTGTCGGCTTTGACGGCTAATTCCTTAGAATGAGGATTATAAGAGCCCAATATTTCTAAAACATCACCGTACGGATCGCGGCTTTTTTCAGAAATGATCACCCGGAACATTTTCTTGTTGGTCTTGCCAGTTTTCGCTAATTTAATTGCTAACATAAGGTTTTTTTTCGGTATTATTTTTATTGAAAAATAATAACTTATTCTTAAATAAAAGTCAATATTAAGGTTTTAACCAGTCATCTAGACTCTTGGGCGTCTATCGCCGAAGCGGCTAGGGCGAGCCGGGCCGCCAGAGTGGCCATTTCCGCCGAAGCTGGGGCGGCTGCCGCCGCCAAAAGAGCTGCCGGTAGATTTACCCTTTTCAGTTGCCCAGAGAGGAGCATTTTCCTCTAGCCCTTTCATGGTCAGGTTAACGCGGCCCTGATCATCGATCTCTTTGATCTTGACGGTAACCATATCGCCGACAGTTAAGAAGTCAGATGGCTTTTCAACGCGGTAAGGGGCTAATTCGCTGACATGAACCATGCCATCTTGGCTGGCGTTCAGGGAAACGAAGGCTCCGAAGTCTAATATCCTGACAACCTTGCCCTTGACGATCTCGCCAGCGGCGAAGACGTGGACAATTTCCTTAACTTGTCTGACAGCTTCTTCGACCATGGCGGCATCAGTGCCGCAAATCATGACTAAGCCGCTATCCTCGATATCGATGCTGACCCCGGTCTCATCAATGATACGGTTAATGACTTTGCCGCCCGGACCGATGATGGCGCCGATCTTTTCAGGATCGACAGAGAAGCTGACTAATCTCGGAGCGTATTTTGATAATTCTGCGCGCGGCTCGGCGATGGCTGATTTGATGACGCCTAGAATCTGATTCAAGGCTTCACGGCCCTGAGTCAGGGTTTTAGCGACGATTTCTTCGCTTAAGCCGGTGGTCTTGGTGTCTAATTGAATGGCAGTCAAGCCTTTTTCCGTGCCGGTGATTTTGAAATCCATACCGCCGTCACCATCTTCTAAGTCCTGGATATCGGTCAGCACTACCCATTGGCTCATATCCTTGTTAGAAGCTAAGCCCATGGCAATGCCAACAACGGGACGCTTGATCGGTACGCCGGCGTCCATTAAAGCTAAAGTAGAAGCGCAAGTCGAGGCCATGGAGGATGAACCATTGGAGCCTAGGGTTTCGCTGACAACACGGATAGCATAAGGGAAGTCTTCCTTGGCCGGTACGACCGGCATCAAGGCTTTTTCTGCTAAAGCGCCATGGCCGACTTCGCGTCTGCCAGTGCCGCGCAAAGGAGAGGCTTCGCCGACAGAATATGGCGGGAAATTATAATGATGCATGTATCTTTTTTTGCTCTTGCCCTCAAGGCCTTCCAGGGATTGTTCTAAGCCGGGGGCGCCAAGAGTGACGATAGACATGACCTGGGTTTCGCCTCGGGAGAAAAGGGAAGTGCCGTGATCGCGAGGCAGAACGGCGACTTCAGCGGATAAGCCGCGGATTTCGTTAAGCGCGCGGCCATCGACGCGATGCTTGTCCTTGAGGATTGCGTTAGTGATCTCTTCATCGATCATCTTCTCCACTAATTTCTTGATGATGAAGCCGCGCTTATCGCCAGCTAGCCCCTGAGAAATCAGATGAGATTCCAGCCCCTCCTTAATGGCGGCAACCGCTAATTTTCTTTCGCCCTTAGTATAATAATCCTTATTGAATAAGATATTCTTGATATTTTCTTTCAGCCAAGCTTCGCCGATAGCGAGCAAGGCTTGCTTGTCGGCAGCCGCTTGCTGTTCTTCCGGAGTGCCGGCCTTCTTGCCGTCCGTGGCGATTTTTCTCGGAGCGACTTCGGCCTTCAATTTATTGATCAGATCGATCGCGCCTTGCATCTGGTCGCGTCCGGCGATAATCGCTTGCAACATTAGATCTTCCGGAACTTCGTTAGCGCCGGCTTCAATCATGATGACTTTGCCAGCAGTGCCGGCGACGATTAAATCGAGAGAACTCTTAGCTTGCTCTTCATAGGTCGGATTGAAGACGAGTTTATCCTCGATCAGGCCGACGCGGATGCCGCCAATCGGACCGTGCCACTTAAGGCCGGAAATGGATAAAGCCGCTGAAGCCGCGATCAGGGCGACGATATCGTAATCGTTCTCCTGGTCAACCGCTAGAGTCGTGATGATTACTTGGATATCGCGTTTGTCCTCCGTCTCAAAGAGGGGGCGGATAACGCGGTCGATCATGCGCCCGGTCAAGACCGATAAATCGGTCGGACGGCCTTCGCGCTTGATCCATTGAGAACCTTTGATTATGCCAGCGGCATACAGCTTCTCTTCAAAATCAACCATCAGCGGGAAGAAATCGATGCCTTCGCGCTCGGTCTTAGATTGGACGACTGTCGCCTGGACGACGGTCTCGCCGTACTGGACCCAGACGGCTGCGTCAGCTTGCAGGGCGACATGCCCGGTCGTAATAGTGAGAGGGCGGCCAAGCCACTCCCCGGTGAATACTTTTTTCATTTTGTTTCTGCCTGGCCGCTAAATTACAGAACTGTATTGGCATACAGCGCTATCTATTTATCGGTCAGGCGCGTTAATTTATTAGATTATTTAAATTTTAATTAGCGATAAAGCAGAAATTTCTTATTTGCGCTCAGGTCAGTAAAATCATCAGCTTCTTCGATCAGTTTAGAAGAGCAGGTTTTTCTGAAAGCCATGATTTCAACGAGGCAGCCTTTATTGTTCTGCAGATAAGATACGAGCGGCAGGTAATCGCCATCGCCGGAAACTATGACGATGACGTCTAATTTATCAGCCAGCTTGATCGCATCGATAGCGATGCCCACATCCCAATCGCCCTTCTTGGCGCCGCCGGCGAAAATCTGGAGGTCTTTCATCTTCACCTCGAATCCTTGCTGGTCGAGAGCCTCGAAAAAAGGCGTTTCTTCCTGGTTTTCTGTCCGGATAGCATAAGCAGTGGCCCGGATCAACTTCCGGTCGGCCACTGCTTTAGCTAGGATCTCCTTGAAATTTACCTTACGATTATACAGATTCTTAGCCGAATGATACATGTTAGAAACATCTACCAGGATTCCGACTCGTTGTTCTGTATGTTTTATCATATTTGTTGATTATTTGGCTTCTTCGATAGCCTCATCCTTAATCTCTTCGCCTTCTTCGGCTTCGATATACTTCTTCTCTTTCTTCTTTTCTTCTTCCTCTTCTTCTTCCAGCTTCTGAGCGATCTTAAGTTTCAGCTTATCGGTCAGTTCTTTGAATTGCTCAGCGCTCTCCTTTTGCAAGTACTTGAGGAGCTTGCGTCTTTCGCCGACCTTCTTCAGTAAGCCGCGGCGGGAAGAGAAATCATGCTTGTGCTTCTTTAGGTGCTCGGTCAACTCTTTAATCTCTTCGGTCAGGATCGCGATCTGGACCTGAGAGGAGCCGGTATCAGTGTCATGGACACGGAACTTCTTGATGATTTTTTCCTTGTTTTTCTTGTCTAACATGGTGGTTGATTCGCTCTATCCGAGAAGCGGTTAATCGTTCCGCATCCAAGAAAGAGTACATTAATTATTAAAAGCGCTTATTTTAAAGCGTTGATTTTTTTCATTAGTCTCGACTTCTTGCGGGAAGCGGTATTCTTTTTGATGACGCCCTTCTTAGTCGCCTTATCAATGGCCTTGATGGTCTTGGTATAATCTTCCTTGATCTTCTTATCGCCGGCCTTGATCTGCTTTAAGCTGGTTTTGACGAGATCCTTCAATTTAGCGGAAACTTTCTTGTTGGCAGCGCTTCTTTTAACAGCTTTGCGCAGTTCTTTGGCTGCCGATTTCTTGTTTGGCATACGGAATTTCTAAATTATTTAGTTAATTAATATAGGGAAACATTAACATAATAGTAAATAAAAATCAAGTCTTTCTGGAATACGAGCTTAATTATTGTTTTTAGCTATTAGTCTTGACTTGATTGATTTTTTATGTTTTAATATAAAGTCCGAGTAGAAAATAAACATTTTGGAATAGTTACCTTAAAAATTGATGAATATGGAGAAGACAGAAGCAAGTCTTATTTTAGGGCCAGCCCTCGGCGGGCAGGATATCTTGATTCCCGCTCTTGACGGCCGCTCCAGGGTTGAGGTCAATAAAGTGTTCGAATCCGTTGTAATATGTTCGAACTTTCCCGTTCTTAAAGAGCAGCGACCAGGTAGACCGACGCCAGCAACATACTTTCGTACCAGCGAGGTCATCGGAGATGCAACTTTCATGGAAATTTTTGGCGCTATCAGCGGCGATTGGGAAGCTAAATGGATTCCTCAAAGCCAGATAGCTAAATTATGTGAAAGCTGTCCTAATTGGTTTTCGCCTTATCTTAATTTTTTTCTTGCTAAGATAGACGAAGACTTGCCGATAAATCCAGAAAATCCGGTCGAGAATCTATGCGTATTTCGAGTAGGGCCTCATTCTAGCAAGTCAGACAAGCCCTTTCGCGCTTATGCGGGACGGCTGGAGTATCAGAATGTCTGGCTGGGAGTCTATAAGAATCGTGTTTTTTTTAAAAATCCTCTCCCTGTTTAACGGCTAAATTTGCCCCGCAGTTTCTAAATTTTTAGAACTCGGGGCTTTTTATTAGTCTAATATTGGTCGCCAAGATGATTTTAGTATATAATATTGGTATGAATAACCATAATCTTAGGAAAATTTTAATATTAGCCGCGATCATCCTTGTTCTTTTGGGAGTTTATTTGAATCGCGCCTACTCCCATATTTATGGAGTGCTGGGCGGAGCTAATCTGAAGCCGGTTGAGATAAATGAAACCTATCTTATAAATAATATGAATGGCTTAGCAACCGCTACTCTTACTTACGTCGCTTTAGGCGATAGCCTGACGGCTGGAGTCGGCACTGATACTTATGAAGAGATCTGGCCCTATCTATTAGCGCAGAAACTCACGGGCGATAGTCGGCAAGTTATTTTGAATAATCATTCTATTCCAGGCGCGATGACGGCTGACGTCATCGACAAGCTCCTGTCGGACGCGATCAAGGAAAATCCTGGCTTAGTCACTATCTTGATTGGCGCTAACGATATCCATAACGAAATTTCCGCCAAGGAGTTTAGGCGGAATTACGAAGAGATATTGAGCCGCCTGAAGCAGGAGACGAAAGCGTCCGTTTACGTTATCAATATCCCGTTTGTCGGCTCCGAAGAATTGATGCTTCCGCCTTATCAGAGCATTTTCGATGCGCGGACCAAGGAATTTAACGGCATCATCAAGGATATGGCTGATAAGTACTCTGTCCCGTATATAGATTTATATGGATCTACTGTGGATCTGTTCAAGAAATCAGGCGACCATTATTCAAAAGATTTATTTCATCCTTCCGCTAGCGGCTACAAGCTCTGGGCGGACATAATTTATGATCATATCAATCAGTAACCCGATCCAGGCGACTTGGATATTCTCGGTTTTGTTTTTTGCGGCTCTGCTTATTTCTGTGCGGCCGAAGAAGATTACCGAATGGTTTCCGGCATCCTTGACGACTGAGCTAAAGGGAGTGGCGATTCTCATGATCGTTATCTCCCATATCGGTTATTTTTTAGTTTCTGACCATCGTTTTCTCTGGCCGCTCTCAATTATGGCTGGCGTCGGCGTCAACTTATTTTTATTTTTGTCCGGTTTTGGCATAGCCGCTAGCAGCTTGCAGAAGGATCTGACTCCCTGGCAATTTTATAAGCGCCGCTTATTAAAATTATTCACACCCTTTTGGCTGGCGCTTGCGGTTTTCTTGGCGGCTGATTTTTTTATTCTCGGGAAAAGCTATTCCTTAGCTTTTATGGGCAAGGCGATCTTGGGAATTTTTACCCATGCTGATCTTTATAATGACATCAACTCGCCGCTCTGGTATTTTACCTTTATCCTTTTTTATTATTTATTATTCCCACTGGTCTTCTTTAAGAAGCGCCCTTGGCTGACCGCCATCATTTTGTTAGTCGCCGGGGAAGCGCTCGTGCGTTTTCAGCCGGCCTTCTTCAGTGATGTCATGCGTCTTTATAAAGTTCACACTATCGCTTTCCCGCTGGGCGTCTTAGCGGCTTGGGCGGTGACGAAATTGCCAAATGCTGAAATATTACGGAAGTTCTCTAAGGGTTGGCGCACTATCGGCTATTATCTGGTCATACTCGGGTTATTAGCAGCCTTCGTTTATGCAAATATCAACTCTGGTATCGGCGAAAGCGCCTCTAAAGAGCAATGGATGAGCTTGATCGCAGTGGCGGCAATCGTTCTGGTGTTCGTGATGAAGAAGACGGAGTTTAAGTTATTTTCTATCTTTGGATTATTTTCTTATGAGATCTATCTTTGGCATTGGCCCATTCTGTATCGCTATAATATCTTCTACGGTTATATGCCGGATTGGCTAGCGACGATTCTGTATCTAGCTCTGTTTGTCGGGATAGGGTGGGGAGCGCAGAAAGTTGTCGGGTTAATATCAAAGTGGGGCATTAGCAACCAAACAGTAGTTAGGTAATTTGGGATAACAAATTTAGGGTAAATAAAAAGAGCCATTGTTTGTTTCAATGGCTCTTTGGAAATGTACAAAAATGTTTGCGAAGTTATTAATGTCCTGGGGGGCTTAATTTATAGGGACGACAAATAAATAATCAAAGGCGCATGCTCCGAAGCTGTTTAAACGGAAAACGCTAATATTGAGGCCGTCTGCATCTTTATTTACTTTAGCTAGAAAATATTTTTCTCTTGCTTTGAAAAGAAAAAATGTTCCTTTTTTCCCGTATCGCTCGTCGATCATTTTGGACGGATATCTTTTACAAAAGTAGATAATTTGTGATTGAGTGAGGCAAAGTTTATCTAAATTTTTATTAAGATACATAAGTGCGTTTGTCGGACTAAAAAATGAATCACCTACCCAGTAAATTTTGACGCTAATTTCTTTTGTTGCCAGACTAGATTTATCTAGATCCCATTTTTTAAAATTGGGATCAATATAGGAGGTAAATGTGTTTGTAGCTTCGGCAATCGTGGCAGCTCCTCCCCGAGCCTCTATAACCGGAGTTTTATCAGATAAAAGAACTAAAGGATTGCTAATTCTTGATTGCTCATCATAAGATGCACTCCCCTGTCCAAATACCTGGACATAAAAACATAATATAATTGGAGTTAGCATCAAAAAAATAATTTTTTTTGTTTTTCTAAAAACATCTTTTTTCATGATTCGTAGTTTTAAGTTAATATTTAGATTCAATTATTGGTCAAAACCCTGTTTTTCAAGATTCTGGCCGATAATTGAATCATTTATTAACTTTTTATTGTCAAGGAGCTTTTAAATTCTTACTAAATTATTATAGTATATTTTTACTTAATTGTCAAGATATTTAGATAATTTATATAAATATTAGCCAATTTTAATGATTTAATTTTATTAGTTGTCTAAACAAAAAACAGGCCTCTGAATAAGAGACCTGTTTTTTAAATGTCGGGGTGCTGGGAATTGAACCCAGTCAACATGCTCCCAAAGCATGCGTACTACCGGTATACGACACCCCGTTAAGTGAATTTTGTTTGCAAGCCGTCTATCCAGCCGATTAGGCGGAAGAAACGACTAACATCATTTATCCTTATATGTACCGTCCCATATTCTAACTTCTTATTTCTTTTTTGTAAACTGGCGCGGCTGATTACATGGCAAGTCTTGATAAAATTGGCTTTCGGGATGCCGGTAAGATTATGCCAAAAATCTACAGTTTTAAGGGAATCTTTCGGATTATGGAGCATCAATTGGATACGTATTTCCGTCTTTTTAAGACCGAGGAATTTGATAAAGAATTTCATCATTAATCTGATCATTTCCGGGTCGGAATTGGCGAAATCGATGCTTTTCCATTTGCTGCCATGGGCGCCTTGTTTATAACCTTCCGCCCAGTATAAAGATACGCCCGCCAAGAATAACGGATCAGTGAGTAATTTTTTAGCTTCTTTTTTCGCCTCTTGGCGGATAATCTGATGCCTGGCTTGAGAGATTGCCGTCTGCCGTTTGTTTCTGGCTATCAGTTTCACGATCGCGTTAGCGTTGGTTCGCGCCAAGATCTTGGCCTGTGCCTCGGCAGAGAGGGGGATATCTTTCAGCCAGTTACTCAGGGTGCTTTTTGGCACTTTTAAAGCAGCGCTTATCTGGTTATAAGATTGGCCTTGTTTTCTTAATTTAATGACGATTTTTTTATCGGTACGCATAAAAAATGAACCCACGGTAATATTATAATTATACCATGGGTTCATTTTTTATCAAATGTGTGCCCCGGGTCAGAATTGAACTGACGACACAAGGATTTTCCATATTCTGGCTTGAGTTTCCTCAAGGATTGGACTATATCATCTCCGCTTAATCTCTTAAGGACGGAGTCGGGCGCTCTTGGCGGGGTTATTGTTGGGCTCACCCGCTAGTCTCTACACCTTCCTTAACTTTTATCCCTGTTAAGGCTTGGCTCGGGATTGCCTTATCGCCTTCGCGATTTAAGGTTTCCCCGAATTCACCCGATTTTCATCTCAATGTTTCCATTGAGCGGACCGAAAATCAGTCCTTTGCTCTACCACTGAGCTACCGAGGCGTATTTATTTGTTAAACTATCCTGTTGCGGGGGTCGGACTCGAACCGACGACCTCTAGGTTATGGGCCTAGCGAGCTGCCAACTGCTCTACCCCGCTATGATTTATTGGCTTGGCTATCATGTTTTTCTCCGGCGGACTGATCAATTCTGGAAAATTGGTGGGCAATGGAGGATTCGAACCTCCGACCTCAACATTATCAGTGTTGCGCTCTAACCAACTGAGCTAATTGCCCGTAATTTTACGAGTAAAAATATAACAAATAATAAATAAAAAGGCAAGCTTTCGTGATTTTATTAAAGGGCGGAAATAAGCAGGCTGAGCTCAGTTTTGATGTCGCCGCGCCCGGTCTTATTGGAAAAGTCCAGATAGACTAGGCGATTAAGGTAATCTTTTAGGACGGGGGCGCTGAAATTCCTGGCTTGCTGCGCGCCTTTTTTTGCGACATAAGGATGAACTTTCAGGCGGCTAGCGATATCGGCCGGGTTTGTATTAGCATCGAGAGCTTCACGGATCTGGAGCAATATCTTGAATTGGCGGATGAGCATAGTCAATAAGTACTCATCGCTTAGCCCGGCGGCATATTGTTCTTCTAGCAAGCTGATAGCCATCTTTCGGTTTTTTGCGCTGATAGCGTCGGTCAGGCCGAAGATGTTTTCATCATAAGATCCCGGAACCATTTCTTTAATCATTTCTGAACTGATTATTTTCTCATCATTCCGGAAGGATAGTTTTTTTACTTCGGCGCTGATTTGCCAAAGATCGCCTCCGGTCAAATCGATCAAGAGAGAAGCGGCTGGAGCGCTAATATCTTTATCATATAGCGCCGCTTCTTTCTTGATGAAGGAAGCGAGCTGAGCCGGAAGAAGCTCCTTGAATTCTTGGGTATAAGGCTGGAGCTTGAAGAAGGCTAATAATTTCTTAGCCGGCGCCTTCATAGTCTTGCCCTCGATATCTTCATCGCGGAAGATTAAGATGTTGTCGTCGCTCTTGGCTAGTTTTTCCAGATAGGGAGCCAGCTCGCTGAAGATCTTTTCTGATTTATTTTTGAAAATATTCTCAATGACGACGAATCTTTTTTTGACGAAGAGGGACCCGGTATTTATTTGTTCGCTGATGCTGCCTAGAGTCGCGGTTGCTCCGTCGACCACGCTGAAACTATGGGAATTCGGGTCCACATCCTTGATGAATTTATTCTTAAGTTCTTGCAGGAAGCGCCGAGACCGGAAAGAATCGGCGCCGTAAAGGGAGATTATCATAATTTGATTTGTTCTAGATCATCTATCTTCCGCCCCAGGAATTTTTCGCCCCACTCTTGGAACGAACGCGTATCATCGGTCGTATAGAATTTATATTTGTGGTCAGCAGACGGCTTCAATCCTAGTTCTTCATGGCGAATAAGATAATCAGCTAGACTTCTGGCGATTATTTCTCCAGGTTGCGGCACGAAGATGCGTCGTCCCATGATACTAGCTATTTCCTTGTGCAGGAAAGGGTAGTGCGTACAGCCCAGGACCAGCGCGTCAATCTGTTTAGCTTTGAGCGGCCTCAGGTATTTTTTCAGGATCATCTTAGTTTCCGGCTTATGAGCCCAGCCCTCTTCGATAAGAGGCACGAGCAACGGGGTGGCTTGCTGCTCTATCTTCAGTTCCGGCTTTAATTTTTCCAGTTCTAGCTTGTAGGCGTTGGATTTTATGGTGGCCTTGGTGCCGATGATGCCGACAGATTTTATTTTAGTGTTATTCGCGATCGCTTCAGCTAGCGGCCTGATGACGCCTAGGATACGGCGATCCGGATAAGCACTTGGCAGATATTCTTGCTGCAGGCGTCGTAGCGCCTGGGAGGAGGCGGTATTGCAAGCGATGATTACTAGATTGCAGCCGGCGGCAAATAAGAAGTCGACAGCTTCGCGGGAGTATTCATAGATAGTCTCTTGAGATTTTTCGCCATAAGGCAGGCGGGCATTATCTCCGAGATATATATAATTGTAATCCGGCAGGTCGCGCAAGAAGTATTTCAAGACTGTCAGGCCGCCGAGACCCGAATCGAAGACGCCGATTATATTCTTAGGATTTTCTTTCTTATTCTCTGACATATTTTTTGAAGAGGTCGCCGCGTTCTTTGTAATTCTTGAAGATTCCGAAGCTCGCACAGGCAGTTGAGAGCAGGATAACGTCGCCGGGCGCGCTGGCTGCTTTGGCGAGAGTAACGGCCTTTTTCATATCGGCCGCCATTTTTAAGCGATTTTTTGAAAGGCCGCTCGTCTCAACTGTCTTTTTTAGTCGCGGCGTCGCCTTTCCTGGGAGCAGGATCAATAATTTTACGCGCTGCCTGATAGTCTTGGCTAGAGGACGGAAATCAGCTCCTTTGTCTGATCCGCCAGCGATGAGGATTATTGGCGCGGAAAAAGATTCCAGGTCTAGTTCTGTGCTCTCGGGCGTAGTCGAGAAGCTATTGTCAAAATATTTGACGCCTTTTGTCTCTTTGACAAACTCTAAACGATGTTCGAGGTTAGAAAAATTGGCGACGGTCTTCTGGTAAGCGCCCGTTTTTATCTTTAAAAGCTGGGCGATGGCGACCGCGGCGGCGATATTCTGGCGATTGAAGTCGCCGACTAATCTCGATGGCAGGGAACTGGGTGAAAAATAGATTATTTTCGCCCTCAGCTTAGCCGCCTTGGCCTTAGCAGCCAAAACCTCATTTATTATGAGATATTTATTGTTCGCATTCTTAGCGATTTGTAATTTTGCTCGCCAATAGGCCTCATAAGAAGGATGGAAATTAGGATTATTAGGATCAGCTGGAGCGAGGTGTTCTTTGAATAGATTAGTAATGACGGCCCAGCGCGGCGAATATTTAAGATCTTCTAGTTGGAAGCTGGATAATTCCAAGACGACATAGTCAGTCGGCTTGATCTTATCTAAGAAGCTTAGCGGCGGTATGCCGATATTGCCACCGAGGAAGACGCGTTTGTCCGCGTCTTTTAATATTTTATAAATCAGGCTGGCGGTGGTCCCTTTTCCTTTAGTTCCGGTTACGCCGATGATGTTCTTGGATGGGCAGAGAGAGAAGAAGAGGTTGAGGGGGCTGGATAATTCAGTCCGGCCTTTCTTTAGGGCTTCCCGGATTCCCGGACAGGCGACTGGCCAGCCTGGGGAGCGGAAAAGAATATCGAATTCGTACAAGTCCTTATTGAAAGCCGCGCCGAGTCGGAAATCTATCTTAGAATAAGCTGATCTGGCTGCGGGCAGAACGGATAAGGGGCGGGCATCGCAGATGGTGATTTCCGCTTTTATCTTATGTTTTTCCAGTAAAGCTAAAAGAGCCTGATTATCCAGGCCAAAGCCGAGCAGGGCAATTTTCTTGGTTCCGAGCTCAGCCAATCTGATTTTTTCGGCGTTTTTTGCTATTATGGACATTTGGTTGATTCTATGGTTAGATATTAGCAGTTCTATAAAAAAAGAAAACATGGAAGCCAAAAATAAGAATTATCTTTGGGCTCGAAGAAAGATATTTTGGGTCACTTTAGTAGAAATGGTCCTAAAGTTCTTTCTGGTCGTTGTCGTTTTGTCGCCTAATCTAGCCCTTTATTTGTTGAGCCAGAAGTATGGCGCTCTGCCGGATATGACAGAGAAAGATATCGCGATGTTCACTCGGATTGATACAGAGTATTTCATTCCCTCATCATGGAATTTCGTCTTCAGCTCTTTTCTGATCACGTTGCTCTATTGGATGACCGTTTCGAAATGGTTCAAGAGAGAGACGGCCACGATTATGCATTATCTGCTGATAATTACGGTCGCTGCCGGCGGGATGGTCTTTTCAGTCATTTACGGTGGCATGCTGTACGGATTGACCGCTTCTCTGACTTTCATGACCCTTTTAGTCATTCTCCTCTTATTATCGCCGTGGATGTCCGATCTGCTGTTCGGTAATTGATAGCCGTATCTTTTTAGATACGGCTTTTTATTTTCGAGGGCTACTTCAGCTCGCCCCAGCTATGGCCAGAGTTCTCCTCGACGAGTATCGGCACGCGCAGCTTGAGGCCGGATTCCATGATTTTTTTTATCTGGGGCAGATAAGCTTCTAACTTGTCTTTCCTGATCTCAAATATTAATTCGTCATGCACTTGGAGGAGCATCTTGATCTCGCCTTCTTTTCCTTCTAAGAGTTTCGCAATCTCGATCATCGCTATCTTTATCAGATCGGCGGCCGTGCCTTGGAGTGGTGTATTTATGGCCATGCGTTCGGCGCTGCGGCGTATAGCCGGAATCGATGAAGTTATTTCCGGCAAGGAGCGCTTGCGGCCGAAGAGCGTGATGGCGTAGCCTTTTTCTTGCGCCTCCTTGATGGAAGAGTCCATCATTTTCTTGATATTCGGGTAAGTGAGAAAATATTTTTTGATGAATTCGCTGGCGCGCGCGTAAGAGATGCCGGCGCCTTGGCTGAGCCCGTGCGGTCCCTGGCCGTAAATAATGCCGAAATTAATAGCCTTAGCTTCGCGGCGCATCTGTTTAGTCACGTCTGCGAGCGCCACTTCATTTATTTCTGCCGCCGTCGCGCTATGGATGTCCTCGCCGTCATTGAAGGTAGCAATCATCTTTTTGTCGCCGGAAATATGGGCCGCCAAGCGCAGCTCAATTTGCGAATAATCGAATCCGGCCAGCTCGTAGCCTGATGCGGCGACGAAAGCGCTTCGGATCTTCTGGCCCTCTTCAGTGCGGGTTGGGATATTCTGCAGATTCGGCTCGGTTGATGATAGGCGCCCGGTCGCGGTAATCGTCTGATTGAAGCTGGTGTGGATGCGTCCGGTTTTTGGGTTGATCATGAGCGGCAAAGCGCTCAGATAAGTCGTCTGCAGCTTATTCAATTCTCGGTAGTCCTGGATGAAGGGGATGATCGGATGCAAGTCGCGCATCTTGATCAGCTCATCTTCAGCCGTGGAGAAGCCGGTCTTAGTCTTCTTCAGGTTATCAGTCGGTATCTCTAGTTTCTCGAACAGCACTTCCTTCAATTGCTTGGTGGAATTGATATTGAATTTACTCCCGGCTAATTTATGAATCTCTTTTTCCAGTTTTTCTAATTTGGCGGCGACCTCGGCGCTCAGTTTTGAGAGCGGCGCTGTTTCCATCTTGATGCCGTTATTTTCCATGGCGCCTAAGATCGGAATGAGCGGCATCTCAATCTTAGCGAACAGCTCCTCGAGCTTTTCTTCTTTAAGCCGCTTCGACAAGATCGCGACGAGGCGGTTAGTGAAATCGGCGTCCTCGCAAGAGTAGAGGCTTAATTTATCAGCGTCTAATGCTTTGAAATCAAGCGCCATCTGGGTCGGCTGGGAGCTGGCTAAATCGGCCTTGCTGATCTTCTCGAATCCCAGTTCGGTAAAGACGAGTGAATCAAGATTATGCTGGCGGCTGGAAGGATTAAGCAGGTATGACGCGATCATCGTATCGAATGACAGTCCCTGCACGTCGATGCCTTGATTCTTAAGAACCCGCCAATCGAATTTGAGATTATGCCCATATTTCTTGATTTGCGGATTTTCCAGGATCGGCCGCAAAGCTTCTAGACGCTTAGCATCGGCCAAGATGAAATAAGCTTCGCCTTCTTTCCAGGAGAAACTGACGCCTAAGAGTTCGGCCGTTATCGGATCAAGGCCGGAAGTCTCTGTGTCATAGGTGAAGTCTTTTCGTGTCTTTATCTTTTTCAAGAAGGCTGTGAATTTCTTATCGTCATCTATCAGCTGATAGTCGAATTTTTTGGCGTTGCGCGCGAATTTCGTCGATTCCATCTTTCTGCTCTTGTCTTTAGTTTCTATTCCCGTAGTTTCAGTCTCGGTTTCGGCTCGTCCGCCATGAGCTTTATTAAGGGCGTCTCTGACATCTTTCACTTTATTAAGGAGAGAGCGGAATTCTAGTTCACTGAAAAGAGTCATGACATTATCCAATTTAAAAGAGGAGAATTCTACGTCGGTCAGAGAGAATTTTATAGGCGCCTCCAGATTAATCGTCGCGAGCTCCCGACTCATATAAGCATTAGCTTTGTTCGCTTTTAATAGTTCTAAGATTCGCGGCCTAATTTTTTCGCTATCTTTTTCAACGGCCTTGTAGACTCCGTCCAAGGTCTTGAATTCTACTAGCAGGTCGCTGGCCGTCTTCTCGCCGATGCCTTTTACTCCAGGAATATTGTCGCTGACATCGCCGCGCAAAGCTTTGTAATCGATAACTTGGTCGGGCTGAAGATTATAGCGTTCTTTAACCTGGTCAACTCCGTATAAGACGCTATCGGACAGGCCGCGGCTCATGGTATAGACTTTCGTCTTATCGTCGATAAGCTGGAGCGTATCTAGGTCACCGGTAATGATTATGTTCTCCAGGTTCTTATGCTTCTTGGTCTGCTCGCAGATAGTGCCGATCAGGTCGTCAGCCTCATAGCCGTCGAGCTCGAAGATCGGGATATTGAAAGCTGCCGCTACTTTTTTTACATAAGGAATCTGTTCATATAATTCGTCTGGCGCCTTGACGCGCGTCGCCTTATAATCCGTGTAAGCCTCATGGCGGAAGGTCGGAGCCTTCCTATCTAAGGTCAGGACGACGTACTCCGGATGGAATTCATTTAGAGCCTTGAGCAGGAAGGAGGTGAAGCCATAGACAGCGTTGACCATCTGGCCGTCCTTAGTTCTTAGGGTCGGGGGAATAGCGTGGAAACTGCGATGAATAAGGGCATTTCCGTCAATGATGATGAGTTTGGGTTTAGTTTTAGACATATAGTAATTTTACCATTTTTGGGGTCGAGCGGAAAGGTGGACGAGCCTAGCTGTTTGCAAATAAAAAAGGCGAACAATGTTTCGTTCGCCTTTTCTCAGCTTAAATAAAAATTTTCAATCCATGTTAATAAATAATATTAAAATGGAAAGATGGAGTCGTCGGCATAATGGGCCGTTGAAAAAAATAAATCAACGCTTTCCTGCACATTACGCCTCATCTTCGGTCTCCGGTAAGTGGTACCAGCTCGTCACCCAATAGTGTTTTGTAACCGTTTAAAAAGGGTGATTTTTGGCTGGGGCCGCCGTCGTAGATAGACGGCAGTTTCCCGTTGATCGGCGTTTCCATAGGATCTGGAACGCAAGTGTTAATCAAAGGGAGGGCCATTGAGAGGAGACAAACGAAGACGATTGAGAAAGAACTAATTTCCATATCGTTCGTTTTGCCTTTATATTAAAGTGGATTTTTGAGATTGTCAAGATTCTGGCATAATACGCCTCATCTTTAAAAATATCCGGTTCCGGCCTATAATATAATCATATTTTAAATATTTTTCTAACATTATGAAAACCATCGGCTTATTTTTCGGCGGCCTGAGCAACGAGCATGACGTGTCTGTCGTTTCTGCTGGCAACGTAGCGAAGAATTTCGACTATAAGAAGTATAGGCTAGCTCTGATTTATTGGCGCAAGCAGGACGGCTGCTTTTATCTCATTAAAGATATTAAGAAATTGCAGCCAGCGGCTAATCGTCGCATCGGTCTGGAAGATTTTTCTAGGATATTTGATGCCGCCCTCTTGATGACGCATGGCAAATATGGGGAAGATGGCGTCTTGCAGAGCCTCTTGGAGTCTCAAAAGATAAAGTATTGTGGATGTCGCGTGCTTAGCTCGGCGTTGTGCATGGATAAGGCTGCCTTCAAGACCGCTATAACGGCTAATAATATCCGCCAGGTCGGATATGGGGTGCTTGATTATCAGGCTTTCAATCCGTCAGAGATAAAACACGAATTAGACAGAATAAAGAATATCCTAAAATTTCCTCTTTACGTAAAACCGGCTAATTCCGGTTCGTCTATCGGCATTACTCGCGTCGTTAAGTCAGCTGGGCTTGCGCCGGCTATCAAGGCGGCTTTGAAGCATGATAATAAGATTGTCATCGAGGAAGGGCTCGATGGCCCGAAGGAGATAGAGGTCGCAGTTATGGGCAACAAGAAGCTGCTCGTCTCCCGACCAGGAGAATTGCGGTTAGCTAAGGATTTTTACGATTACGAAGATAAGTATAAGAAGGGCGAAGCGCAGGCAGTCGTTCCAGCCAAGATCACTTTAGCCCAAGCCAAAGAAATTAGGAGACTGGCAGAAAAGATTTATCGTCTAGCTGGCTGCCAAGGCTTCGCGCGCGTCGATTTTTTCCTTAGCCGCGGCCGTATTTATATAAATGAGATAAATACTTTGCCGGGTTTCACGGATATTTCGATGTTCCCGATGCTGATGATGGATTCCGGGCTGAGCTATCAAGGGCTGATCAATGAGATAATCGCTTTGGCGCAGTAGCATCTCAATTGACATTTTCCTCATATATCATTAAACTAAAATGATTATCAAAAGATAATCAAGATATTTCTGAACTTTAAAATAAACCAATAAAACTCTAGATAATGAAACAGAAAATCGATTTTCGGCCTTACCTCGACTCATTAGCCGGGAAGGCGTTCAAGTCGGAGGACAGCCTAGGGCGGAGTTATCCGAACGGAGGTCCTAGATATTTATATAACCAAGTCATTGATCCGTTCATTTTAGATGAGATAAAGATATTTTCTTGCCCGGCTTTTGGAGATCTGAGATGGAAAAAACAGGTCTTTGACTGCAATGATCCGTTGGCAAGAAACAGACAATCTCACACTATCGAAGGCCTTGCCCTGATTACCCAAGCCGCCAGCATCTTGGGACTTAATACCGGGTTGGCCAGAGCGATATATTTCGGCCACGATATGGGTTATCCCGCTGGTGCTCATATTGGGGAAGGATTCATTACTAAAAAGTCCGGCCGGGAATTCGGCCATGAGGTCATGAGTGTCGTCCTTCTCCGAAATATCTATGATCTCAATCTATCCTGGGAAACGCTGCAGGGGATATATCAGCATCGTTCCCATCATTGGGATCCGGATAACGATCTTGGCAAGATTCAAGAATATCGGCTCATCAGCATTATCGATAAGATCGCTATTTTATCGGATTTCGAAGATGCGTTGCGGCGCGGTTTTTTCACCCCCGAACAATTGCCTAAGGAATTTTTCTTTCTAGGGAATAGTTTGCAAGAACGTTGGGATAATTGCCTATTTTCTTTGATTAAAGAGAGCAGCGAAAAAGGGGCCGTGTCTTACTGCAAGTCTGAAATCGCTAAAAATTTCGAGGCTTTGTATCAATGGGAATACCCCCATTTTTATAAAAAGGTAAATGACGATGAAGATTGTCAGCGGGATGTTCGGAATTTAGAACTAGCTTATGATTTTTTGGTAAATTTCCGTCATGTCATCAACCACGATCCGCTCCTTTCCATCGCTCTTATGACTAACAAGGATTTAGAGAAGATAGCTAAAATAGCGGAATCAAGGCGGCCGATAATCCCCAGCCTCCTGAACAAGCTCGAAGGCTTCAGTTTCATGAGAACATTATCGGTTATTCCGGCATATCGAGAAATAAATATCTTTAATCCCGGTTTGCGTCCTGAGGACTTTTGTTGATTTTAAGATTTGAACATTCTAAAAAAACCTCCAAAGAAATTTGGAGGTTTTTTATTTTGTGGTCGTTAAAAAACGGATTTCCAACTCTTTAGACGAAATTATTGAGGAAATTAAGTATTGGGCGGAGTTTTTGGGGCGTTGTTAGGAGTTTTTAATAAAATGACTTATTTGTATTGCTTAAAGAATGCTTTAGGACACTATCGTTACGCATTACATTTTGGGCAATTTTATTTATTTTCTCATCTTTAAGTTTAAATAAAATTAATTGAAAATTTTTGTATGTAAGTCTATTAAAAATTCTATCCAAGCTTCGTTCGTCGACATCGCCCTCAAAAACAATATTTAGAGATATTATTACATCACTTGGTACAATAAATCTCATTCTTTCAAGAGTTCTTCTTATATTAATATTAATCATGAATGGGTCGAATTTTCTTAAAAATTTAATTTCAAAAATGGTTATAATTTTGCCAATATCATTTTTTAAAATTCCGTCAGCAATTATAAAATTAGAGTTTTCGTCTGTAATTTTAATTTGTTTTTCTATGACTCTATTGAATATTTCTTTATAATAATTTAAAACAAGTTCCTCTGATATTCTTGTTTTTTTTATCCAATCTCGATGACTATCTTCTCGGTTAGCGTGATCAGTTATTTCTTTTTCGGGAACAATGTCCTTAAATTCTTCGTTCTTTTTTTCATCGTCTTCCTGCGGTGTCGCCGGCTCTTCTCTGGTGGCTCCAAAAGAGGCAACTGTATCGGAAATTTTATCACCACGTGTTTTTAATATGGCAACTAAAAATTTCATAAAGTCTTCACTGGCAATAATTAACCCCCCAATAAAAAGTGAGGTCCAAAATACCCAGCCATTGTCTGAAATTATGGCAACGATAAAGACTACTAATCCGCCGATAATTTTAATAATATTGCTTTCCGATTTTTTTGAAAATAGAAATTTTATTATTAAAGCAAAAAGAATTAGAAGAAATATGACGACCGTTACGGTTTTTATAGAAATAAACAAAGAGATAATTCCCATATAATTATTATTTTTTTATCATATTTTTATCTAAAACTACTTTAATTATAACACAAAATTGGCTTAAAGACAACCGTTTTCGTCACAGATTTTTTGTGTTATAATAAGAATATATTTATTGCCGTTGATTTGACGGGGGATTTATTATTTTTTTTTATGTCAAAAAAGACGAATTACGAAGGGTGGTCGAATGAAGAATTAATAAAAGAGATTATTAAAATTAAAAGCACAACATATGGGCTTGTTTGGCACAGAGATTTGCCGGAAGAAAAAATAGATATTTTAGTCAATCCAGACGCTCGTACTCCAAATGAGATGTTCCCAAATGAAATGGCGGGTCGGCCATTTCCTATTTTAAAAGAGGTGAAGAATAAGGCTATTGAATCGGATAAAACAAAGCTCGTGAATTTTTTGATTGAGGGCGATAATTATCATTCGCTCGCTGTTTTAAATTTTACACACCAAGAGGCAATTGATTTAATATATATTGATCCGCCGTATAATACCGGCAACAATGATTTTATCTATAATGATAAATTTGTTGATAAAGAGGACAGTTTTAGGCACAGTAAATGGCTTTCATTTATGGAAAAGCGTTTGAAGCTTTCAAAAAATCTTTTGAAAGCGAGCGGGGTAATTTTTATTAGTATTGATGATAATGAGCAAGCTCCTTTAAAAATGCTTTGTGATGAGATTTTCGGACCAGAAAATTTTATTGCAAATATTATTTGGCATAGTAAAACTGGGTCAAGCGATGCAAGAACAATAGACACGGTAACAGAATATATTTTAGTCTATGCACGAAATATAAATAATACGAAATTTAATAAGAATGTTGAGGGGTATGATGTAAATCGTTATAAATTACGAGATGATTATTTCGCCGATAGGGGTCCTCATTATGTAGATAATCTCGATAGAGGTGGCTTAAGATATAGTGACTCATTAAATTATCCAATAAGTTGTCCAGATGGGAGCATTAGTTATCCAAACGGAAGAGCAAAGTTTATTAATGATGGTTGGACATGGAAATGGGGCAAGGAAAAAGTTCAGTGGGGTATTAAGAATGGTTATATAGTCTTTAAAAAATCTAAAACTAAAAAAAGCGGTTGGGCAGTTTATTATAAGAATTATTTATTTGTTGATAATGAAGGAAATAAGTTGGATAGAGGCACCCCTTATAAGAATATAATAACAGATATAAAAACAGGCGAAGGTTCCGTTATTATAAAAGATATTTTTGATCATCACGTATTTAAGTATTCCAAGCCGACGGAGATTATTAAAAGACTAATTAATTCAGTTGATTTAAATAAAAATGCCACTATTCTTGATTTTTTTGCTGGGTCAGGCACAACAGGACAAGCTGTGTTAGAAATCAATAAAGATAATAAAAGTAAATTTAATTTTATTCTTTGTACTGATAATCAGGGTGAAATTTGTACAGAAATTTGTTATCCACGTGTAAAGAAAATAATTACCGGTTATAAAAATCAGAAGAATGAAAAGATAGACGGGTTGGGAGGAAATCTTAAATATTATAAAACAGATTTTGTTGAAGCAGAACCAACAGATAAAAATAAGAGAAAACTAGTTAAAGAATCTACTGATATGCTCTGTATTTTAGAGAACGCTTTTGAACCTATAAAAGAAACTCCGGAATATAAAATTTTTAAGAATACAGATAAATACGTTGGTGTTATTTTTTATGAGGAAGCAATAGATGATTATAAAAAAGTAATAAAAAATATTGACGGGCATTTTAACACTTATGTTTTTTCAATGGGAGACGACCCTCATGCGAAAAAGTTTGCTGATATAAAGAAAAAAGTGACATTATGTGCAATTCCGGAGGTGATATTGAAAGTGTACAGGGAAATTTTTAAGTAATTATTATGGTTTTTAATTTAGAAAGATATAAGAATGATATAGAAAAACTCGTACAAGAAGGAGATGTTTTGTTGGGTATTCTAAAGGGAGATAATAATAATTTATTGAAATTTCGAGAAGAATATGAAATTTGGTATTCGGAGGCATTATATTTGGTAAAAGTAGTTTTATCAGATAGATTAGATGATTTTAAAAATTATTATGAAAATAAAAAGAATGATGCTTTGAAAAAGGCTCTAATTTATACACCACCAAGGAGTGAGGGAGTGATGGTTGAGTTTGATTATAAGCCAGCAAAACAAGTTGATTTTGCAAGATCATTTTTTGTTAATCAATTAACAATAATTAAGTCGTGTCAAAAGAGATTTGAAAGTTCCCTTTTTGATATAAAACAGTTAATGCAAGCTGATTTATTTGATTCAGAATTAGAAGTGGCTAAGGAGTTAAATAAAAAGGGTTTTGCTCGTGGAGCCGGAGCCGTAGCTGGCGTTGTTTTAGAAAAACACTTATCAGAGGTTTGTGATAATCATAATGTCAAAATTTTAAAAAAGAATTCAACGATAAATGATTATAATCAGTCCATTAAAGATGCTGATATTATTGAAGTTAAAGATTGGCGTTATATTCAGAGATTAGCTGATTTGCGAAACTTATGTGACCATGATAAAAAAGTTGAACCGAAACAAGAAGATATTGAAGAGCTAATTATTGGAGTTGAAAAGATATCAAAAACAGTATTTTAAAGAAAAATTAATAGAATATATGATATTTGAATTTAAAAATTATCAAGAGAACGCCGTCGTTGATCTCAAGCGTGAGACCAATAGACTTTTAGATACAGACGGTGACAAGGTATTAATTTTTAAAGCACCGACCGGTTCCGGCAAAACGCTGATGATGGCGGAATTTTTAAAAAGATTAGTAGATTCTCGTATAGATGGTAAAAAGTTTTCGTTTATTTGGATTGCTGTCAACAAATTACACGACCAAAGTCGAAACAATCTTAAAAAATATTACGACCAAAACGGCGTAGGTATAAAATGCTCTTACTTTGAAGATTTAGATGATAGAAAAATTAGTGAAAATGAGATTTTGTTTTTAAACTGGGCAAGTATTAATAAAAAGGACAATTTATATATTCGTGCTAACGAGAGGGATAATAATCTTTCAAATATTATTTCTCGCACAAAAGACGAGGGCAGAATAATTTTTCTCATTATAGATGAAAGCCATCATACAGCTAATAGCGAGAAGTCGAAAGAATTAATACAGGATATTGGCCCTAAAATTACAATAGAAGTTTCCGCCACCCCACAACTCAATAATGCTAATAGAATTGTTGAAGTGGAACTTAAAGATGTAAAAGACGAGGAGATGATTAAGAAAGAAATTATTATCAACCCCGGATTTGAGAATTATATAATAGATAAAAAGAAGAGCGATAAATCTGCTGATGAACTCGTGTTAGAAAGTGCAATAAAAAAACGACTTGAATTACGGAAAAATCTTGAGGCGGAGGGGTCGGATGTAAATCCTTTATTATTAATCCAATTGCCGGATGCAATGCAGGGCGTGGTCGATAAAAAGGATGAGATTCTTGCTTTACTTAAGAAATTTGGTTATACGACGGAGAATGGCAGGCTCGCTATTTATCTTTCAGATAAAGATAATAAAATAAATCTGGCCAATATAGAAAAGAATGAAAATGAAGTTGAGGTGATGATATTCAAACAGGCAATCTCGCTTGGTTGGGATTGTCCTCGGGCGACAATCTTGGTTTTATTTAGGCAATGGCGAGAGGAAAATATAACTTTTTCTATCCAAACACTAGGACGTATTATGCGTATGCCGGAGCAAAGGCATTATTCAGATCAAGATTTAAATGTCGGTTATGTTTTTACAAGTTTACAAGATATAAAAGTTGCAGAAGATTTATCTCGTGATTATATTACTACTTACACGGGGTATAGGATTAAAAATTATAAAAATCTCGGTTTAGTTTCTTATCACTCAAAACGTTTTCGAGAAGAAACTCGTCTTTCGTCTGATTTTACTCCTCTATTTATCGAGGCGGGCAAGAAGTTAAAACTCAAAGAAAAGTTTTCATTTAAGCACAGCATATTAAAAACTAGCCTTATTGCGAGTGGTCATATTGCGGATGTCGATAAAGAAATGGCGAGTATAGATAAAAAAGGCACTCTTGATATACCTAAAAATGAAGTTGAATTGCAAAATGCTTTTGATATGTTTGCTCGAAATAATCTTGCCCCATTTGAACCGGAACAACGCTCTATCGGTCGTATAAAAAGTTCGATTTATTCATTTTTTGAGGCCTCTCGGAATGAAGACGAATGGCCCAAGATTCAGGCGGCCGTTCTTGCCGAGGAAAATCGTCAAATAATGGTTGACGTTATTAATCTCGCAAAAGAGATGTATCAAGAAGAAGTTGGCAAAGGAAAAAATGAATTGGTAAAAAATGAAGAGTCATGGGATGTTCCTAAAGTAATAAATTATACATTGTCTTTTGCGAAAAAAGATTATAAAAAATCTGTAATACAGGCTTATTACACAAAGAAATCGGGCATAGGGACGGCTAGTTTATTTGAAGAAGATAGCGATTTAGAAGTCGATTTTATTCAATATTTAGAAAAAGCAAAATCTATTGAGTGGTGGTTTAAGAATGGGACAAAAGACGGATCATATTTTGCGGTACCGCATACAGAGCATGGAATTGAAAAACCGTTTTATATTGATTTTGTAATAATGCAAAAAGACGGACACATCGGCTTATTTGATACAAAAGGTGGGTTAACCGCCGAAACAGCTAAATCACGAGCCGAGGGCTTGGCAAAATATATTGCCGAGCATAATAAAAAAGGCAAAAAACTTTACGGTGGAATCGTTCTAAAAGAAAAAAATAGTTGGCGTTATCATAATGGATTAAAATACGAATATAACCCCAACGATCTGAAAGACTGGAAATTTTTGGAGTTATAAATAATAAAAAAGCCGCTCTGTGAGATAGAACGGCTTTAGTTGGTTAGCTTTTAGAAGTATCTGATAGCTTTTAGCTGGGTGTTATATTTTGGCTTGAATTTTGCTATTTCTGCGGCTTCTAAATCTTCCGCTTCTTTCATCGTGGTACATTCACGATAGCCAAAAATACTAACATCAGACCAGTTGTCGTCTCTAAAATGATCAAGAAGTCTGCTTTTTATAGAGACATTTTCTCCTTTTGCTCGGCCTATGTATAGGGGGAACAGGGAACCATCAGCGTTTTTGCTGCCGCAATAATATACCCCTATGCCATCGCTGGCATATTGTGTTATTGAGAGTTTATTATAGACGTAATTTCCTTTGTATTGGTAGATCATATTTTTGCTCTAGGTTAATTAGTGGAAAACCATCGGCCTTTACAAGTGGTTTTCTTTTTGCTAATATAATATTATCAAATTGAAATAGATTTGTCAAGTCAATTTGAAAATAAAAATTTATCAATATGAAAAATGAAGAAAACCCATATAAATTAATAGGGGCTAGAATTAAAGAGGCAAGAGATGCGGCTGGTATTTCTCAAAAAGATTTGGCCGAACATGTAGGCTTCGAGTCGGCCACAGCAATATCATTGATTGAGGCGGGGGACAGAAAGGTTTCCGTCGACGACCTTGATAAGTTTGCCGAGTTCTTGCATAGGGACATTAAGTTTTTTTTAGGTAAGGATGAAACCCCTAGCTTTAGAGCGGCCTTGAGGTCAGATAAAGATTTGACGCCAAAAGATCAGAAACAAATAATGGACTTTGTCGATTTTATAAAAAAACAAAAAGATGCCTGAAGATAAAATTACCCCAAGAATTATTTTAGCTAGAAAACTAGCTAAGGAATTAATTGAAGAATTAGGTATTTTAGAGCCGCCGATTCTTTTAAACACTATTATCCCTTTTTTAAAAAATAAATATAGCTTAGAAGTTTATAAATGGGATTTAGGTGATAAAACTGATGGTATTCAAATAGATAATAACGGGAAACCAGTTATTGGTTATAATGATAATAAGAATATCCATCGTCAAAGATTTACAGTAGCTCATGAAATAGGTCACATGATTCTCAGACACACCACTTCTCATGTATATTTAGATTCAGATAGTAATAAGCCGGAAGAAACTGAGGCAAATCAATTCGCCGCCGAGTTATTGATGCCAACAAGCATGTTAAAGAAGGATATCGAAAATGGTAAAAAGGATATGAAATTATTAGCAAATAGGTACATTGTTAGCGATGAAGCTCTTTGGCACAAAGTAATTAATGAGAAATTAATAAAAAATATTTCTTGAAATTATGCCCTCTAATTTTTCTCAAAATATCCATATAATTTATGCCACGAATGAGGGTTTTAGAGCTGACATCCAATACATCCGAGAAAATGTGCCGATACTTAAATTATATGTTCCCGGGGAGGGGATGGAGAACTATATTAATTTGTCTGAATCTGTAAAAACGACAATTAAAATAAAAAATCTCGACGATGTTCATCAGTTTACGGTTAATTATGATAAAGCTGTTTCCGACTTGCGATTAAAATATCATTTGTCCTCCGCTTATCAGACTTCATTAAAAGATTTTATTGAACAACGAGATATTATCAGCTATTCTGGTCTGCCCGAGGAACTTTATCCTTTTAATATTAAAAATCCGTCCAACCCTAAAGAGCAATTTACCGTTATCCGCTTAAATCCGGAAACGACTATCACGGAACTGCAAAATAATTGGAATGAAATAAGACGGACAGTCGTTAGATTGTCCGATCATAAGCCCCTAAAAGCCTCGCCACGGACTAATATCGTCCGAGACCTGGAAACATACCGGTTACGCCAAAACGGCAAAAAAGACAAGGAAATTGCCTCGATAATTAATGAAAAATACCCCGACAAAACCCTCGGTTATCAAGATATCGCTAAAATTATTAAAAGACTCCTGGATTATTCCAAGAAACTGACCGGACAAGTAAAATAATTTTACCGGGGATATATTGCTAAAACTTAATTCGTTATCATAAGACCATAAACACTAAGCTTATGGTTTTTTGTTTATATTGCCCTCTTTTCTCGCCATTTTCCGTTTTTTCGGACCCGGCGGATCCCCCGTGGGGGAGCCGGGCCGAAAAACGGAATGGCCGGATAGGCGTAAAAAACAAAAGCGAGGGCGTTCTGCTAACGCCCGAGCGTGTACTTTAAAAACTTAATAAATAACTTGATTATTCACTCATATTACACGAGTCGAAAAAGCAAGTTATTAATCTAAGACAATAATAAAAAGCGTATGGGTGGTTTACCTTATGAGGTCAAGAAAAAAATCATCAAGTCCGGAAATATTATTGAGATATTTGAGTATGAGAAATCATATTGGGTCGGTTGGCCACAGTATCGGAAAATTCATCGCCCTGAATTTAAGCATATTCGCTTAGAATCGGAGCAGATTAAAATTAGAGAAGATAATGTTAAGCGAGCCAGGCAGAAAATAACTCGCCTGATTAATTCTAATCCGCAACTCAAAACTTTTTTGACGCTGACATTCAAAGACGAAATATTGGATTTAAAAACGGCCAATAAATATTTTGACCGCTTTATTAAGCGGATCAGTTATGGCCAAAATGATTTTCAATATTTAGCCGTTCCCGAATTTCAGTCGCAGTCAAAAAGAGTTCATTATCATTTAGTTTCTAACTATCCTCTGCCGGAATTTGAAACTGGCGATAAGCGGAAAGAATACGAACGGTGGTTTGCCGACAAATATTGGAAAAATGGTTTTATTAATTTTAGGCCTATTAATAACGCCAAGAATATCGGTATTTATATCTCGAAATATTTAAGCAAGGAAATGTTCGATCCGAGATATTTTAGGAAACGAAAATTTTTCTACTCAAAAAACCTTAATCAACCGGAAATAATTGACTACCCGGACGAGGTGGACAATTTCTTAGACTTCTTTAGCCCCGATTCTTTAGATCTGATTAAAGAACGGGAATTCTACAGCGACCGCTTAGGTCAAATTAAAGAAACTATTTATAAAATAAACGAAATAAACAACGAAGAATTAGATAAAATTATTAAAAATAATAAATCAGAAAAAATAACGAATAATAAAGAACTGAATATAGATGATATTGTCTTTTAACAAAGACATTTTAATTCACTAATTAAAATGTTCTGCAGACATTTTTCGGGATTGAATGATGAGCTTAGAGGCTCTGCGAAAACTGCTGGGAGGTCGTGCTAAGCGGTTTTCCGATGAAGAGCTTGAAGAAATAAGGCACGATATTTATGCCTTTGCTCATCTCGCCTTTGATATCCATCAGCAAAATCCTAACTTATTTAAATAAATATAAATAATAATCAATAAAATATATGTTAACACTAGAAAAAATGAAAGAGTTAGTCGGCCCGAAATCTTCGGAATATACCGACGCTCAATTAATGGAAGTTAGCCGTGATTTGTATCAATTAGCTTATTTGGCTTTTGAGTATTATAAACGCCATATTAATCCGACCTTGATGTAGCTTAATCTTGTAAAAATAGAAATTTATGCTAATATCCTTAATGGACACAATTAATATGGCGAAAATCTGCTTAAGTCATAATGACGGCGAGATGTCGTTTTGAGATAAAGGGAGCAGTAGCTGTTTCAATTAGGTTTTTGCTTAATTGTGTCCAACAGTTTTACTGCTCTCTTTTTATTAATTTTAAATTTATGACTAAAAAAGGAATTATCTATTATCGGGTTTCGACTGAAGATCAGGCTCAATCCGGTGTTAGTTTAGAACAACAGAAAAACGCTTGTTTGGAATATGCTCTTAAACACGACATTGAAATTGTCGAGTTGTTTCACGATGACGGCGTGTCGGCAAAAACTATTGAACGGCCGGGCTTAAAAGAATTATTAAAATACTGTGTAAAAAATGCTAAAAATCTTGATTGTGTAATTGTTTATAAAATCGACCGCCTGTCTCGAAATGTTAATGACTATACCGGCATCCTGGCGTCGCTCTATAAACTTAAAATTAAGTTTATATCGACGACGGAAACGGTTGACGAGACGCCGAGCGGTCGATTAGTTGGAACGATTGTTGCCTCGGTCGCTCAATTTGATAATGATGTTAGGAGCGAAAGAATCGCCTCTTGTATGCACGAAAGGATAAAACAAGGCGTTTGGTGTTTTAAAGCCCCCTTTGGCTATTTAAACGCTCGAGACGCTCAAAATAAAGCGATGATAATTTTCGACAAGGTACGTATGCCTTTAATTAAATTAGCTTTTGATCGGTTTGCGACCGGCTTATATCAAATTGAACAAGTCAGAAAGATGTTAAATGATAAAGGCTTTAGAACGCATAAAGGCCGGGAGTTAACTTTGCAAACGCTCCACGAATTACTCCGAGAAAAATTTTATATCGGGATTATGACAGTTAAAAATCAAGAATACGCCGGCAGTCATGAAAAATTTATTGATGAGCGTATTTTTTGGCAGTGTCAGAAATTATTTAGAAATGCTGATAAGGGCGACTGCATTTCTTTGGGCCGAGTTAACGAAAGTTTTCCTCTAAGGCATTTTGTAGTTTGTCCGCATTGTGGTAGTCCATTAACTGCTTGTTTTTCAACCGGTAAGATGGGCATTAAATATCCCTATTATAAATGCTATAACAAAAAATGCGGTCAGTTAAAATCAATTACTAAAAAAGAAGTTGAAGACAGTTTTTCGCTTGGTTTAAAAAAGATTAGTTATCAGCCCTATATGGCCAAGGCCGTTAAAAAAGCGATTATTGATGTTTATGACGAGAGAAAGAATGAGATACATAGTAATTTTGGTTCGCTCAAGTCGCAACTGGAAAATTTAAAAGCTGAGAAAGATAAATTAATCGAGATGAAGAAAAAGGAATTATTGGATGATGAGGATTTTAGGGAAGAATTGGATAAAGTAAAAATTATGATGTCTGATAAGCAGGAAAGACTCTTGAATTGTAAAGACGATGGTTTTGACGTTAAAAAGAATCTTGATAAGGTTTTTGATTTTATGTGCGATCTGCCGGACTTCTATCAAAAGGCCAATTATGCCACTAAACTTAAAGTTCAGAGTTCGATTTTTAAGGAAAAGCCCTCTTTTAATTTTTACACATTTCAAACTCCGAAATTATCGCCAATCTTAGAAACAAAAAGAGACTTGGAATGCTCCAAATCTCGTAATGTGGACCCTATCGGATTCGAACCGATGACCCCCTGCTTGCAAAGCAGGTGCTCTAGCCAGCTGAGCTAAGGGCCCTCAGCTTTCGCGATTAAAGATTAGCAATTAATATTTTCGCGGTCAAGCGTTATTTCGCCCCGCCGCTATATTTCAATAAGGGGCTTAGCGCCCATTGGCCGAATTCGTTGCCGCTGCCGGTCATGACAATAATGCCGATTATTATGAAGGCGATGCCGACTAGCTTATAGCCTAGACGCGATCCGCCCTCGGTTCCGAGCTTGTCTTCGAACCAAGCGATGCGCCCGAAATTGCTCAGGAACCACTCGGTGCTCACGACCAAGAATACTCCGGCGGCCAGGATCAGCAATCCTAAAAAGATAGACATAGATTATTTAATATAATTAAGAGGATTAGTCCTTACTTTATTGACGAGTACTTCGAAATGCAGGTGTGATCCGGTAGAACGGCCGGTCGAACCCATGGCGGCGATATTCTCGCCCTTTTCGACGACGTCTCCGACTTTAACGAAGAGCTTGGAGGCGTGCCCATAGCGAGTCTTGATGCCATTACCGTGGTTGATGACGATGGTATTGCCATAGCCGCCGTTATATCCGCCTTGCGAAATTTCGACGACGCCATCGTCGGCTGCGTAGATCGGCGTGCCGATCTTATTGCCGATATCGATACCATTATGGCGCCAAGAGAAATATTGGGTGATGCGATAGCCGACAGTCGGCCAAGCCATCTTGCCGGTGCCGGCTTTGACGGCCGGGGTTTTTATTAAATTACTGATGACTGACAAGCCGCTCTGAGTAGCCGGTCGGGAAACAGCGGCCTGCTCAACAATCTTTCTGGCGCCTGGCAATATTAATTTTTGTCCGGCCTTGAGGCCACTGCTGACATTATTGGAACTGATGATCTTATCAGCCTCTATCCCGTATTTAGCGGCAATCTTAGAAGCCGTATCTCCTGGCTTAACAGTATACATGATGCCGCTAGCCGGCAATATCGTCAGGCTGTCGCCAGGGCGTATCAGGCTGAACGCGCTCAGGTTGTTGGCCCAAAGTATAGTGTTGACGGTCAAGCCGAAGCGGCGAGCGATCGTGCTGACAGTGTCGCCGTTCTGAACGGCATAATAGATGATTTCGCTGCGTTGCGGAATATAGCCTTCGCTGCCGGGAGAAGAAGCGCCGGTAAAGAGCGGCTTCAATATCGTGTCGCCTTCATCATTGAATGAGGAGAGATTGTCATCGGCGTCTTCTAGGGCGATCAAGCTATCCTGCTTATCTAAAGAATAGGCGTCGCCGGCGTATTTTTTCTGGTCCGCTGCCAAGATATTGGCAGGGATAGCCGTCTCTTCAATCAATTCTTCATCCTGGCGAGACCCTAAATCAGCCGGAATAAGGTCAGCCATGACAGTCTTTGATATCTTGGTTTCTAGGCTGCCGGCTCGGCTCTGGTCTACGAGGTTGGTAAAGACGAATAGGACGGTCAGGGAAAAGATGAAGAAATAAACTAGGTGATTTTTAGACACCTCAGTCACCGCATTATTTGCCAACTCATTTTTTTTCAGCTTGAAGATGCCATAATAGATCTTGGCCAGGACCGCATAAAATATGTCTTTGAAGAGCAAACGGAAAAATCCGGCGCCGAGCCGGAATATATTGATCAGGGTCTTTCCAGAAAGATGGAGGATCTTGAGGCCGACTAAGCCGGCCTCTACCCCGATCTTCTTGAATTGTCGCTTGATTGATTCGCTGATATAGGTTTGGTTAAGCCGCTTTCTATACTAGCCTTTCTCGCGATTATTTTCAATTGCCCGGGACGATGATATCAAAAGGTTTCTTCTGCCCGTAGGCTTTATAGCCGTAATCTAAGCAGAATCCGGCGATATTTTTCTTAAAATATGGAGGCATGATTCTCTGAATGCGGCCGGTAATATGATAAGTCAAAGCCATGACTAGGCCGATATCGGCATTTTTTGGCAAGCTTATTTCGAAACGGTGCTGCTTGTCTCCGAAATATTCATTCTTGCCCAGACTGATGACTAGCTCTTCCTTCCAAGGATGGACGAATTTAGCATGCCGGGCTTCGCCGTAGGTGAAAGCGCGCAGGGACAAGTGCGGTCCGAACAGTTCATTCTTCTTTATTTCCAGCATCGGGGTGATGGCGGCAAATTCATCTGGCAGTATAAAGGCGTAAGCCTTGTGCTCTTCCAGCTTTCTTCCCAATTTTAATCTAGAGATGAATTTCTTGATGTCGGCAGCCTTCTCGCCGCTGGCAGAAATGAACATGCCGAGATAGGTCGAAGTATTATAAGTATATGGTTCCGGCAGTTTTTTGTAGGCGATAACCCTATCAGCTATCTTGGCGGCGCTAGAGTCCTGGTTGCAGGTCAATAAAGTCGTTTTCAGGCCGCATTTTTTAGCCAGCTCAGTTTCCCAGATAGAATCCTTCTCGCCGCTGGCAGAAATTATCAGAGCTTGGGTTATCTTCTTGGCCTTGATAAGCGCTTGATAATTCCGGCAGGTTTGTTTAAAATTGCTCTCATTCGCGATAATCGCCGGCTGATTTCCGAAAATAGCCAGGCCGGTATTATAGGCGTTGCCGCTGCCGACGACGATGGGAAAATCAAAATGTTTGAGATCCAGACGGGGCGGCTTATTTTTAGCGAAGAAGTCTAGGGCGGCGGAAACGCTTTCGTCGAGATTAGGCAAATTTAAAGTTTTCATATTTTTTGGTTATTTTACTGGTATTTTCATTATAATTCATCTTGATTTTTATTTCAATTTACGCTAAAGTTTGGTGAGAGGAATATTCCTCTGGCGCCGTATCTGTGCGGCCAGAAAATAATATAATCAATTTTTTTATGTCCGGACATTCCAAGTGGGCGACCACTCATCGTCAGAAAGAATTAGTCGACGCCAAGCGCGGCGCAGTTTTTACTAAATTAGCCAATGTCATCACTATTGCTGCGAGAAAAGGTGGCGATATCAACGCTAACCCGTCTTTGCGGGCAGCCGTCGATCGCGCCCGCGACGCCAGCATGCCCAAGGATAATATCGAACGAGCCATTAAGAAGGGGACGGGCGAATTGGGAGGCGAACAGGTTGAAGAATTATTTTATGAAGGCGTCGTGCCGCCTAACGTCCAGGTCGTGGTCAAATGCCTGACCGACAATAAGAATCGAAGCGGTTCGACCGTACGCCATCTCTTCACTAAGAACGGCGGCGCCTTCGGTTCGGTTTTATGGAATTTTTCCCAGCTTGGAGTCATCCGTGTTTCTAGCGAAGCCGCCAAAGAGAAGAAAGTGAATGGCGATGAATTAGAGTTAGAGCTGATTGATCTAGGCATCGTCGACTTCAAGAAAGAAGAGGAAGGTATCACGGTCTATACTGAAGTCAAAGACTTGCAGAAAGTCTGCGACCTCCTGGCCTCTAAGGGACTGAAACCGGAAGCGGCTGAAATCGAGTATGTCGCCAAAGACAAGATCGAATTGCCGGCGGAACACGCGGAAAAGATGGATAAATTCTTCGAAGAACTTGATAGCAACGAAGACGTTAACGACTACTATTCTAATTTATTATAAATTCTCGGCTTATGGCCAAGATTATCTTAGGGATTGATCCGGGAATAGCCGATACCGGCTATGGATTGATCAAGGACGAGGGCGGTAAATTGACCTGCTTGGCTTATGGTTCGATCAAGACCAAAGCTGGCGAAGACCTGACCGCTCGCTTGCTTCTTCTTAATTCCGAATTAGATAAGATAATCAAGAAATATAAGCCGGACCTGGCGGCGATTGAGCAATTATTTTTCAATAAGAATGTGCGCACCGCCTTGATAGTAGGCCAAGCGCGCGGCGTTGCGCTCCTGACGCTTAAGCAGAACAATCTTCCGGTCATAGATTTTACGCCGGCGCAAGTCAAGCAAGCCGTGTCCGCTTATGGACAGGCTCCTAAGAAACAAGTGCAGAAGATGGTGAAACTGATACTCAAGCTGTCTACCCTGCCTCAGCCGGATGATGCGGCTGATGCGCTCGCTATCGCTATCTGCGCCTTAAACTCGCGTTTATGCCAAAAAAATTAAAGATCGTCCATATATCTTCCGAAGTCGCGCCTTTTTCTAAGACTGGAGGCATGGCCGACGTGGCTCGCAGTCTGCCTAAAGCCCTGAAAAGATTAGGCCAGGACGTGATTATCATCACGCCCCTTTATGGCCGCCTGATAGATAAGAAGGAGAATAATCTACGTTTAGTGCAAGATAATGTGACCCTGCACTTGAACAGTCAAGAAAGCGTCAAGGTTAATTATTGGAAAGGTTATCTCATGCCCGGCTTGCCGGTCTATTTCGTGGAATGCCCGAAATTCTTCTCTCACCATCGTCATATTTATGGATCATCTCATGAGAACGCTCGTTTTTTAATCTTTGATGTGGCTGCCTTGAAGCTATTATCGCTTCTGAAATTCTCCGCTGATATTATCCATTGCCATGATTGGCAAACCGGCCTCATCCCTTATTATCTTAAGACTGATTTCCGCTATTCCAAGACTTTAGAGAAATCTAGAACCGTTTTCACTATCCATAACTTGATTTTCCAGCTCGGGCATAATTGGTGGGAAATACCTCCGTCCGCCAAGGATTATGGCCGTTCCCGCTTGCCGCATCTGTCTGATCCGGCGATTGAGAGTATTAATTTCGCCAAGCGCGCGATCCTGTCGGCTGACGTCATCAACACGGTCAGCGAAAATTATCGCGAAGAGATCATGACTAAGCGCTTCGGCCAAGATCTGCACCGCATCTTGAAGAATCGTTCTAACCGCTTGTTCGGAATCATCAATGGCATCGATTACAATTCTTATAATCCGGAGAAAGACAAGACCTTGGCTAAGCGTTACTCTTTTTCCAATCCCGCGGCTAAGGCGGATAATAAGAAATACCTGCAAAAGCTCTTCGGCTTGCCGGTCAATAAGGATGTGCCGATATTCTGCACGACCTCCCGGGTTACTTTCCAGAAAGGTTTTGAACTGATAATCAAGATTTTTCCGCAGCTCGTGAAGATAGACGCCCAGTTCATCATTATCGGTTCGGGCGATAAGAAATATATCAAGGAACTGCAGAAGATAGCGCGCAAGTATTCCAAGCAGCTGGTCGTCGTGCCTTCGCATGAGGCTAATCAGAAATATGAGACCTTGGTCTATGCCGGTTCTGATTTTTTCTTGCTGCCCTCGAACCATGAGCCTTGCGGAATCAACCAGCTGATCGCGATGCGTTATGGCTGCATCCCGATAGTCCGAGAAATCGGCGGGCTGCACGATACGGTCGAGAATTTCGATCCAGCGACCGGCAAGGGCACAGGCTTCACCTTCAAAGCCGAAGATGAAACTCTTTTCTATACGGCAATCATTTCGGCTCTGGAAAATTTTAAGCACAAATCTGTCTGGACATCTTTGGTCAAGAGGGCGATGAGGCGCTCGCATAGCTGGGAGATCCCGGCCAAAAAATATCTGGAGCTCTATCAGAAAGCGCTTAAGTATAAGAAATAAGATATTATAAAAAATTTATGCTCTGGCTTAATTTCTTGCATTTTTATCAGCCGGCTAACGCCGAATCTTATAGCATCCATAAGGCCCTGGATAAGAGCTATTGGCGCTTATTGCGCTTGATGGAGGAGCATCCGGAAATGCGCGCGACCTGGAACGTGAGCGGCTGCTTATTGGAGCGCTTAGCGGATGAAAAACAAAATGCTTTCTTGGACCGCCTGAAATTCTTAGTCAGGAAGGGCCGCGTAGAGCTTACTGGTTCGGCCGCTTTCCATGGCTTCTTGCCGCTTCTGCCGGAAACGGAAGTTATCCGCCAGATCAAGACTAATGAAAAGATATTGAAGAAGCATTTCGGGAAGAATTTCAAGCCGGCCGGATTTTTTTTGCCGGAAATGGCTTATTCGCCGGCCTTGTCTAAATTAGTGAAGCGCCTCGGTTATTCTTGGATAATTTTGGATGAGATCGCTTATAGCGCGGCTAACCAGCATCGCCCCGAGGCAGGGAAGATATATATTGATGCTGCGAGCGGCCTGAAAGTTATCTTTAGGGATCGAGCCATCTCTAGCTCTTATCCGCCGGATATTATCTGGCCGATGGTCAAGGAAGACAGGATAGTCCTGACTGCGACCGATGCTGAACTTTACGGCCTGCGCCATGAAGATCCGACGGCAGAGATTGAGAAAATCGCTAAGTCCAAGGACCTGAAGACCGCGACTTTGTCTGCCTTCATCAAATTGGTCAAGGGCAGGCCGCTGAAGGTAGAATTGAAATCTTCCTCTTGGGAATCAAGCCCGAAAGACGTTAAGAATAATCATCCTTATCATCTCTGGCTTGATAAGGATAATAAGATCCAGGTCAATCTTTGGAAGCTCGCCAACCTCGCTCTTGATCTGGGCGCTAAATATAAGGATGACAAGAATTTTTATTGGCATCGCTGGCATCTAGTCCGCGGATTAGCCAGCTGCACTTTCTGGTGGGCGAGCGCTCACGATTTTTCTAAGATTTACGGCCCCTATGCCTGGAGTCCAGATGAGATTGAACGCGGCCTGGAAGATATGATTCGCTCGGTCCGTTCTTTTGCCAACCTCAAGACCAAGAAGAAGAAATTAGAGGCCGAAGCCTGTTATCTTAAGATAAAAAAATTAATTTGGGAAAGCCATTGGAAGAAGCATTGGCAGAAAACCGTATGAACAAGATCTTACAGCTGTTTGATGAAGCGTATGTGCTGGGATTATTTCGGAAAGAGGTCCTGCCTCATTATCCCGCTTTCGTCGACATCAAGAGAGTGGAGATAAAGCCTTATAAGAAGCTGGTTTGGGCGACGACTTATCATGTCGTCATCAGCTTCACGGCCTACTTTGCCAAGCCGGACGGCACGGAAGACAAGATTCCGATCGTCTGTTCGGCGCATAGCAGCGAGGAGAGGGAGAACGTCTATCTGGCGCTCAAATATCTCTGGGCCGCCGGCTTTCCTAATGAGAGTAATGACCTGCCCGACCCCCTGTTCTATTCTCCTTATTTCCGAGGGACTTTTTATCGCGGCTTGAAAGGCGAGAGTCTCCTGCATTTCATCAAGAATAAGGATTTTGAAACGGTCGAGAAGATTATCGTCGCCAGCGCGAAATTATTCGCGCGGCTGCATTCTTTGCCGGTAGATGAACGGGCTAATTTTAATCCGATCAATTCCCGGATCAGGACGGTCATCCCCGGATCGGAAAATATCCTCAAGGAAGTAGCGGCGCGTTTCCCAGGAAAATATGATGACGATTTGAACCGCATCTATTCTTATTTTATCGAGAAGGAGGAGGCCTATTTCAGTAAGGGCGGAAAATTGTCGCTCATCCATGGCGACGCTCATCCGGAAAACATCTTGCAGACATCAGTAAATCGGGTCGGCTTGATTGATTTTACTGATCTCTGCTTGGCCGATCACGCGCGCGATCTCGGTTCCTTCCTGCAGCAGCTGGAATATAAGTTCATCAGGAAGGTCGGCGATGTGACCTCGGCCCTCGTGATGGAAAAATTATTTCTCGATACCTATCTGGCCGCTAAAGGAGAAGAAATGACGAGCGATTTGCGGGCGCGCATTGACCTTTATTATAATTGGACATCTATCAGGACGGCGACCTACTGGCTCTTGAAGTTCGATAATGACGAGAGAGCCGCCTTCGAGCTGATCAAGCAGGTCAAAGCTAATTTAAAATTATAAAATATGGCGTCAAAGCCGTTATCAATCGCCCATATTCACGTCTGGGATAAGACTAATAAAGGAGATTTGGGAATAGTCTTGGCCGTTCAGGAGCAGCTTCGCGCCGCTTATCCGGGCGCTAAGATAAGCGATTTTCCGATTGAAGTCTTGAAGACTCTGGATGCTCGGCAGGCGGCAGTTATTAATCGTTCCGACCTAGCGGTTTTTGGCGGAGGCGGGGTCTTTTATCGATATTTTTTGCCGTTTTCCAAAGAGATGATCGTCGCTATCAGGATCCCTTTAGTGATTTACGGTGTCGGCTATATCCGTGAGGTCGGCGCCCCGGCTTTGAAGAAGACAGAGCGCGAGAGCTTGGTCGCTTTAGCAAGAAAGGCTGCTCTTGTCGGCGTGCGCGAGAATTATACTAAGAGATTCCTGGTCAAGCAGGGAATCCCGGCGACTAAAGTCAAAGTCATCGGCGATCCGGCTTTCTGCTTAGAAGAGATCAAACCAGCCAAGGTTAAGTCGGGCTTCAAGCTCGGATTGAATCTTAATTATTCCGGCTGGTTGGGATTCGGCCGCTGGGAGAAGGATATCTTGAAAGCTTATCGAGAAACAGCGGAATATTTTCAAGATAATTATGGCGCTCAAGTCTATTATCTTAAGCATCATCCCGGCGAGGAGCAGATTTATCCGCGCTTGCAGATAAAAAATTTGAAAGTCATCGATCTGGCTCCGGCCGCGCAGAAAGGCTTTTATGGAACCCTGGATCTAGTCATCGGTATGATGCTCCATTCTTGTGTCATGGCGGCCGGCGCTTTAACTCCGGAAATAAATGTCGCCTATGATCTGCGCAATCGCAATTTCGCGCGTTTTATCGGTTGTCCGGAATTAGTCGTAGAGCTTGATGACTTGAAGACGGGGGCGCTTCTGAAAAGAGCGAAGCTGGTTGTGAAGAATGGCGCCTATTATCGGCAGAAATTCGCGAAAGCTCGAAACCGAGTCGCCGCCACTTCGTACGATCTCTTGCAACAAGCCGGCAAACTGGTAAGATAGGCCTATTAATATCCATAAATTATGATAAGCGCTCAAACAGGAAAAGACGGGAAGATTTCAGGGCTTTTGCCCGTCATCGCCGCCTTCACGGGAAATGCCGTAGTCTGCGCGGCTAAATTTTTCGGTTTCATGGTTACCGGTTCCGGAGCGATGTTTTCCGAAGCCATCCACAGTCTCGCCGACACCGCTAACCAATCATTGCTGATCATTGGCGTCAGCCGATCGGTAAAAAAGCCGGACGAAGATTATCCTTACGGTTATGGCAAAGAACGCTTTATCTGGGCGCTCATCTCCGCTTGCGGCATCTTCTTCATCGGCTGCGGCATCACGACCTATCATGGCATCACTTCTCTTATCAATGGGCAAGAGGCTCATTTCCGTCCCCTGAATCTCTATATCTTGATCATCGCATTTATCATCGAGTCATTCACCCTCTGGCTGGCTTATCGCGACCTGAAGAAGCATTTTCCTGAGGAGAAACTAAGCAAGATCATTGCCGAAGCTGACCCGACGACTCTAGCCGTAGTCTATGAGGACGGACTAGCTGTCATTGGCGTCTTCGTCGCTTTCTTAAGCATCGTCTTAGCTTACCTGACGGGCCAGTCTTATTGGGATGCGATCGGCTCCATCATCATCGGCTTGCTTTTGGGAGTGGCGGCCATCATGCTGATCGCTAAGAACCGCAATTATCTGATCACTAAGTCCATCCCGAAAGAGATCGAAGAACTCATCATCGATATCTTGAATAATGATCCGACCGTCGAGAAGGTCTTGGATTTCAAGTCAGCCATCTTAGACGTCGATAAGTACCTGATAAAATGCGATATCGAATTCAATGCTTCTTCTTTGATTAGAGAACTGTCCAAACATCACTTTTTAGAGAACGAATACGAGGAGGCCAGGTTGAGCTATGAGAATTTCATGAAGTTTTCTGTCGATTATATGGACAGGGTGCCGCGCCTAGTCGGCCGCAAGATCGATGAGCTGGAGAAGAAGATTCGCGCTCAAGTGCCGCAAGCAGTCTTTATTGACATCGAAATAAATTAATGGCCGCCGGCCAGAGCTCGGGTAAAACCGAGCTTTTTTATTGGTTTGGCGTGTGATATAATAAGAACGTTATTAATCATAATCATTTAAGTATGGGTCGCAAAAAGAAAAATTCTAATCCTCTTGATTATATCGCTCTGCCGGAATTCGATCTCGACGACAAGGCTAAGCGCAGTATCATGATCGTCTTCCTGCTAGTTTTCGGACTGGTCAGTCTCTTGGGCTTATTCAATCTGTCTGGACATTTCGGCCTATTCGTTTCTAAGTGGCTGACGCTTATCTTCGGTTTCGGCAAGTGGCTTGTCCCTTTGATTGTCCTATATTGGGCCTTGATCCTAATTCGCAAATCCCAAAAGCCTTTGAAATTCACGGATTATCTCGGCCTATTTTTACTATTCGTCTCTTATCAGACCCTTTTCCATTTTTTTCTCCCGGCCGCGGAATGGCAGGGTTCGGTTCTTGAAGGTATCGGCGGCGGCTATGTCGGCCTATATCTGAGCCAATTATTCTTTTATATCTTCGGACTCTGGGGAGGAATATTGGTTCTCATCGCTATATTATTAATATCGTTGGTTCTCGTCTTCAATACCTCATTGGCCCGCTTAGTCGGGCGCGATAGCATCTTCGCGAAAATTTTTCAGCCTTTTGGCATCTTTTTCCAGAACTTGTTCTCAACTTCCGCTGAAGAAGATGATGAAGGCAAGAAGCTGATCGAGGAAGCGAAAGCAGAGGCACTCGGCGCCTGGCAGAAAAAAGAGATTCCGGCGAAACTAGAGAAAGTCGAAGAAGAGGAAGAAGAGGAAGAGGCTGACGAGATCGTCAGTCCCGCTATTAAGAAAGAAGGGAAGAAGGTCCAGGAAAAGATCGTCTGGCCGAAGCGTTCGATCAAGATAGATATGCCTTTGGAGTTGTTGAATAATAAGTTCAGCAAGGCTATCGGCGGCGATACCGAAGTGAACGCCCAGAAGATCAAAAAGACTTTGGAGAAATTCGGCATCGACGTCGAGATGGGAGAGACCAAGGTTGGTCCGACTGTTACTCAGTATGCCTTCCGTCCGGCTGAAGGCGTAAAATTATCGCGCATCACTACTTTGAATAACGACCTATCGCTCGCCTTGGCTGCTCATCCGATTAGAATTGAAGCGCCTATTCCCGGAAAATCACTGGTCGGCATCGAAGTTCCGAACAGGGCCAAAGCTATCGTCGGCCTGAGGGAGATATTAGAAGATGACGCTTTCAAGGCGCGCAAGAATAATCTCTTTGTCGCGCTCGGCAAGGATGTCGCGGGCACGGCCTGGCTTTATGACCTGACGAAGATGCCTCACTTGCTGGTAGCGGGCGCGACTAATTCCGGAAAATCCGTCTGTTTGAATGCTATCATTGTCAGTTTATTATATCAGAACAATCCGGACGACCTGCGTTTTATCATGGTCGATCCGAAGAGAGTGGAACTCCCGACTTATAACGGCATCCCGCATCTCCTGACCCCGGTCATTACTGACGTCAATAAGACTATCAATGCTTTGAAGTGGTGCTTGAACGAAATGGAGCGCCGCTATGACGTTCTCAATAAGGCGGGCAAGAGAAATATCCAGTCTTATAATTCCATGAGCGGAGCGGAGAAGATGCCGTATATCGTTTTCATCATCGACGAACTCGCTGATTTTATGATGACCGCCGGAAAAGATATGGAAGCGGCTATCATCCGTCTAGCTCAGATGTCGCGCGCTATCGGCATCCATTTGATCTTAGCGACGCAGCGTCCGAGCGTCGATGTTATTACCGGGCTCATTAAAGCGAATGTGCCGACGCGCATCGCTTTCTCGGTCGCCTCATTAGTCGATTCGAAGACTATTCTTGATTCAGCTGGCGCAGAAAAATTATTAGGCCAAGGCGATATGTTATTCATGTCGGCGGAATTTTCCAAGCCGAAACGCATCCAGGGCGCTTATCTGAGCGATGAAGAGATTAACGATGTCGTCAATTATATAAAAGATAAGAGCGGAGCAGCCGAATATCTTGAAGGCATCACTGATCGCCAGAAAGTCGGCGGGAATGCCGGCGTCGGTCTTGACGGCAACCACGGCGATGAAGATGAGCTGTTCGAAGAGGCGAAAGAGCTGATCGTTAAGGCCGGTAAGGCTTCGACCTCGATGCTGCAGCGTCGTCTTTCTATCGGTTATGGCCGAGCAGCTAAGATTCTTGATATGCTCGAAGAAGCCGGCATCATCGGTCCGTCCAATGGCGCTAAGCCGCGCGAAGTCATGATTAGCCCGGAACAATTTGAAGCTATGGGCGGCAGCGATATTGTCGGTATCCCGGTTCATAATCGCGCGACATCCGCCGCGCCCGATAAATATCTGGGAGAAGACGAAGAGGACAGCGGCTTAGTATTTAAGAATGCGGAAGCTGAAGCAGAGGAACAAGCAGAAACGATCGAAGAGGAAGAAGAATTAGAAGAAGCGGTTGAAGAAGAATCAGAAAAGGATGAGGTCGCCCCAGAAATCGAGGAGGTTGAAGAAGATGAAGAAATTAGCGCAGAAGAAGAAACTAAAGCTGAAGCAGAATTAAGATTGACTCCAGACGAAGAAGAGGCAGCGATTAATGACGAAGATGAGATATTGGAGAAGATAAGAGAAGATAAGAAAGTTAAATCTTCAGCCAAGACAGAGAAGCCGGCCGCTAAGGCAACCTCAGCCGAAAAGAAAACACCCCTAGATGATGACGACGAGATGTTTTTCGCGAGATAGGATATAAATTTAAAGAAATGAAAAAGACCTTTATGTTAAAGGTCTTTTTGTTTTATTTCAATGACGTTCAAGCGGCGGAATCATGTGCACACCACAAAATCGTTGTTAGAAAAGTGGTCTTCGTCGAAAAGTAAGGTTTCGTACCAGCCGTTTTGAGCATAATTAAGCGCTCGGATACATAGTTTTCCACCCTTTTTCAGATAGGTGGTTGCGGGGAATAATAAATAAATGCCTGGTCGATTGAATTTTTTTGGGATTCCATCAAGTTGTTTTTTGATATTATCTAGCACATTAGCATCGGCTGGCTTATTTTTCCAATTATGGCCGAATCTTCTAATTGTTTCTTCTAGATTAATAAATGCTTCTCCCGTTTTAAGTTTAGAAGAGACGGGAATGGCTTTCATATTATTTAAATCAAAATTTATAATACCATTGCCATTATGTTCTCTTATTGTTGCACTTCTAGGAGCGCTAGGTCTATGATTGCAATCAATAATCATGATTCCTTTGGGTGGTTGTTTTTTCATGGCTGATTATTTAAGTGTATGATTGTTAAAGTAATAAAAAAATATATCATAATTACCACTTTTTTGTCAATCAAACTAATAAGATAATATTGGAACAACTTCCGCCCGCATGTTATAATATCCCCATGTTAGAATCCATAAAAAAAATCATTCCCGCGAAGCTTTTTAAAGCGCTCCAGCCGCCTTATCATTTTCTGATAAATTTGGCGGCGGCTTTGTGGTATCGCTTCCCGAGCCGGAAGCTCATAGTGATCGGCGTCACCGGCACGACCGGTAAGACCTCGGTCGTCTATATGATTGCGCGCATGCTGAATGCCGCTGGCTATAAGGCCGGCCTTACTTCCACCTCGGTATTCTCCGACGGCAACCGCGAATGGCTTAATGATAAGAAGATGACTATGCCTGGCCGCTTCTTCATTCAGAAGATTCTGCGCAGCATGGTCAAGAATAATTGCCGCTATGCGATCGTGGAAACTACTTCCCAGGGCATCGATCAGTTCCGCCATCTATTTATCAATTACGATACCCTCGTCTTCACCGGCCTCTACCCCGAACATATCGAAGCCCATGGCAGTTTTGAAAATTATCGCGCTGCTAAAGGGGAATTATTCAAGCATCTTAAGAATTGCCGGACAAAGTATATTAATGATGAACGTCAGGTGACTAAGCCGGCTAGCCAGCTCAAGAAGCTGGATCTGACCCGCGTTTTGAAAACTATCATAGCTAATGGCGATGATGAGAATGCTGATTATTTTTTGAATTTTTGGGCAGAAGCGAAGATGGCTTACACTCTTGATCCCCAGGTTTCTATCGCTTCTTTGTCGGCCAAGCTAGCCGGCGAAGCAGTTATTAAGGATTTTACTCTCGTGCGGGGCGCGAATGTAGAAGCGAGCGGCAGCGGCACGAAGATGACTATTGATGGCCAGCCTGTCGGCTTGAAGCTCTTGGGAGATTTTAACGCCGCTAATGCGCTAGCGACGGCCGCCGTCGGTATGAATCAGAAGCTCAATTTTGCGCAGATAAAGTCGGGTTTAGAAGAAATCAGGGGCTTGGCCGGCAAGATGGAAATCATCAGCGCCGGGCAGGATTTTACCGTCATCGTCGATTATGCCTTTGAGCCGGAAGCGATGATTAAGCTCTATCAGACGCTTGAGTTTTTGCCCCATAATAAGATTATTCATTTGCTTGGCTCTACTGGGGGCGGGAGAGACAAGGCGCGCCGGCCGATTTTAGGCAGTTTAGCGGCTAAATATGCTGATTTTATAGTTATCACCAATGAAGACCCCTATGACGAGGATCCGGCCCTGATAATCAATCAGGTGGCAGCTGGGGCAGAGAACGCTGGCCGGGAGCTTAACAAGGATTTATTCAAGATATTGGATAGGCGCGAAGCTATAAAGAAAGCGCTAGAATTAGCCAAAGAAGGTGATTTAGTCATTTTAACTGGAAAAGGGGCGGAACAGTTCATTTGTGTCGAAAATGGCCGGAAAATCCCTTGGGATGACCGGGAGGTCGCCAGGGAAGAGATTGTGGAGAAGATGTGTATTGACAAATAATAAATATTATAATATTATAGGAATATCTTAACACTTTTTTATCTAAAAAGTGATTTACCAAAAAATAAATTAATTTAATAAAACACGAAACTCAAACCAAATTGGGGTGGGGATTTTTTTGTTAAGAGATTTTTTTTATTTTTTGTTTTTTCTATATTTATATAAATATAAGTCCTATGTCTAAACGAAAATCATTTTCCGAGCTGGCCGAAGTCATGCCGATGCCGGAGCTAATCGAGATCCAGACGGATAGTTATAAGTGGTTTTTAAAAGAAGGTTTAGCAGAACTTTTTGACGAGATAAATCCGGTTACCGATTTCATCGGCCGGGATTTAGAATTATATTTTGAAGATTATTATCTGGACGAACCGAAATTCTCCGAGGTAGAAAGCCGCGAGAAGAATATCACCTATGAAGCGCCTTTGCGCGTCAAGACCAGATTATTAAATAAGAAAAGCGGACGCTCCTTGAATCAGGAAGTCTTTTTGGGCGATTTCCCGCTTATGACCGACAAGGGAACCTTCATCATCAACGGCATTGAAAGAGTTGTCGTCTCTCAGCTGATCAGGTCCGCCGGCGTCATGTTCACCGCTGAATTCATCAAGGGAAAGAAATGCTATGGCGCGAAAGTCATCCCGAATCGCGGCGCTTGGCTGGAAATCGAGACCGATGCTAATAAGGTCCTCTGGGTCCGCATCGATCGCAAGAGAAAAGTCGCCGTCACTTCATTGCTTCGGGCTTTTGGCTATGAAACCGATGAAGAGCTGGTAAAGCTTTTCGCTGATGTCGATCTGGTTAAGAGCAAGGATGAGAAGGGCTATATCGAAGCGACGATCGAGAAGGACGCTGCCAAGAATGAGGCGGAAGGCCTTCAGGAAGTTTATCGCCGCATCCGTCCGGGCGACCTGGCCTCTGTCGATAATGCCCGCCAGCTCATCCACTCCATGTTCTTCCGCTTTGACCGCTATGATTTCGGCCGCGTCGGACGCTATAAATTGAATCGCCGCTTTACGCTTGATTTGCCGGCTAATAAGAAAGAGAACCGGATTTTGCGCAAAGAAGACCTGGTCTTGATCATTAAGGAAATTATTAGATTGAATATAGTCAAAGAACCGGAAGATGATATCGATCATCTCGGCAATCGCCGCATCCGCGCTATCGGCGGCCTGATTCAGAATCGTTTCCGCGTCGGTTTGGCGAGAATGGAGCGTATCATCAAGGATCGCATGTCCACATCGGATGTCGCTTCTCTTACTCCTTCCAAGCTCGTGAATGCTCGCCCAGTCATCGGCGTCGTCCGCGAATTCTTTATGTCTTCTCAGTTGTCGCAGTTCATGGATCAGACTAATCCGCTCGCCGAATTAGAGCACAAGCGCCGCTTATCAGCGATGGGTCCGGGCGGCTTGACTCGCGAGCGCGCCGGCTTCGATGTCCGCGACGTTCATACTACCCACTACGGCCGTATCTGCCCGATCGCCACTCCAGAAGGTCCGAACATCGGTCTCGTCGGCCATTTAGCCAGCTATGCGCGCTTGAATACTTACGGTTTCTTAGAGACGCCTTATAGAAAGACCGCTCATGATAAGAAGGGAACCAAGGTGACTGATGAGGTTGTCTATCTGGATGCTTTTGAAGAAGAAAAATATATTACTGTTGATGCGACTATCCCGACCGATAAGGATGGCTATTTCATCGTGTCTAAGCATGAGGTCAGAAAGAATGGCCAGCCGGGCATGTCCGAAGTCTCTAAGATAGATTTTGTCGGCCTCGCTGCCAATCAGATCATTTCCGTCGCGACCAGTCTTATCCCGTTCATGGAACATAATGATGGACAGAGATCTTTGATGGGTACGAACATGCAACGTCAGGCTGTCCCGTTGATTAAGGCGGAAGCGCCAATCGTCGGCACCGGCGTCGAGGCGCGGGCGGCTCGCGATAGCGGCCACGTTATCATTGCCGATGAAGACGGCGTAATCACTAAGACTGATGCCGGTACCATCGAATTGACCGATAAGAAAGGCCGGGTCATTACTTATCATTTGAATAAATTCTTGCGTTCTAATTCCTCGACCTGTATCAATCAGCATCCAGTCGTCGATGTCGACCAGAAGGTCAAGAAAGGAGATATCCTTTCCGACGGTCCGGCGATTGATAACGGTGAATTATCCTTGGGCCGCAATGTCCTAGTTGCTTTCATGACCTGGGAAGGCTTCAATTATGAAGACGCGGTCATTATTTCTGAACGCTTGGTCAAAGAAGATATCTATTCCTCCATTCATATTGAGAATTACACCATCGATGTCCGCGATACCAAGCTCGGTCCGGAGGTCATCACTAACGACATCCCGAATATCAGCGAAGAGAAATTAAAGAATCTCGACGAAGAGGGTATCATCCGCATCGGCGCCAAGGTATCTTCCGGCGACATCTTAGTCGGCAAGATTACTCCGAAGGGCGAAACCACCCTTTCGGCTGAAGAGAAGCTATTGCGCGCGATCTTCGGCGAGAAAGCCAAGGATGTTCGCGATTCTTCTATGTATTTAGAGCACGGCGAGCACGGCAAAGTCGTCGATATCAAGATATTCTCTCGTGAGGAAGGCGATAAATTATCAGCTGGCGTCTTGAAGTCTATTCAAGTTGCGGTTGCTAACTTGAGAAAGATCCAGGTCGGCGACAAGATGTCTGGACGCCACGGCAATAAAGGCGTTATTTCCCGCGTCGTTCCGATTGAAGACATGCCTTTCATGGCCGACGGTACTCCGATTGACGTCATCCTTTCTCCTTTAGGCATCATTTCCCGTATGAACCTCGGTCAGTTATTGGAAACTCATATGGGTTTTGCCGCTCAGAAATTAGGCTATCGCGTTATGACTCCGGCTTTGAATGGAATTTCCGAAGCGCAAATCAAAGGCGAATTGAAAGCCGCTGGCTTGCCTGAAGACGGAAAGATCTATCTTTATGACGGTAAGACCGGTGATCCTTATGATAATAAGATTACGGTTGGTTATAAATATGTGCTTAAACTCAACCACATGGTTGAAGACAAGATTCACCAACGCTCTATCGGTCCTTACTCCTTGATCACGCAGCAGCCTTTAGGCGGTAAAGCCCAGTTCGGCGGCCAGAGATTCGGAGAAATGGAAGTCTGGGCTCTCGAAGGTTACGGCGCTGCCCATACTCTGCAAGAGATGCTGACGATCAAGTCCGATGACGTTCCTGGACGCAGCAAGGCTTACGAAGCCATCATCAAGGGCGAGGAAATAGAGAAGCTGAACGTTCCGGAATCTTTCAACGTCCTGATTCGTGAACTGAAGGGCTTAGGCCTCAACGTCCAATTATTGGATAGCGCTGGCGGAAATCCAGCCTCGGAAGTCGTCACCGATATTGATGAAGAGATCAAGCTGGATGAAAAATTTGCTTATGACAAGCCGGAGATAGTCGCGGATATCAATGTCAGCGACATCGCGAACGAATAATAATAAATTCGTAATCAATATACATATGTTAAATCCGATAAAAACCAGCGATTTCGCAGCCATCCGTCTCAAGTTGGCCAGCCCCGAGGAAATCCTCGATTGGTCGCACGGCGAGATAACGCGGCCGGAAACCATTAATTACCGCACGCAGAAGCCGGAAAAGGACGGCTTATTCTGCGAGAAGATCTTTGGTCCGACCAAGGACTGGGAATGCGCTTGCGGCAAATATAAAAAGATCCGCTATAAGGGGATTGTCTGCGACAAGTGCGGCGTGGAAGTTACTCGCAGCATCGTCCGCCGCGAACGCCTGGGACACATTACTTTGCAGGTCCCGGTTTCTCATATCTGGTTCTTAAGAGGCTTGTCTTCTAAGATCGGCCTGCTCTTAGGTTTAGGCATCCAGTCTTTGGAAAAAGTCATCTACTATGCCAGCTTTATCGTCACTGAAGTCGACGAAGCTTTGAAAGAATCCACAATTGATCAGATCAAGGCCGAATATAAATCCAAATTAAAGAGCATTGATAATGAATTCAATGTCCAGGTCAAGAAAATCAAGGAAGAGAATGATAAGGCCGACGACAATAATAAGGAAATAAAAGAAGCTATCAAAGCCAAGGCTGAGCGCTTGGCTCGCTTAGAAGAGGATTTCGGCCAGGTTCAGAAAGAACTGAAGGAGTTGAAGCCGCTTCTAATCATGAGCGAACAGCAATACCAAGAATTGAGCCAGAAATTCGGCCATATCTTCGAGGCCTCTATCGGCGCCGAAGCTATCCGCAAGCTGCTGGTTCAGATCGATCTAGATAAGAGCATTAAATCTTTGGAAGAGAAATTGACCGGCGCGGTTGATTCTAAGAAAGAAAAATTAGTGAAGCGCCTGAAATTATTGAAAGGCCTTCGCAATAATAATATCCGTCCGGAATGGATGATTATGACCGTCATGCCCGTAGTGCCTCCGGATCTGCGCCCGATGGTCGCTTTAGACGGCGGCCGTTTCGCGGCCTCTGATCTTAATGATCTTTATCGCCGCATCATCAACCGCAATAATCGCTTAAAGCAGCTCATGGACCTTAATGCTCCGGAAGTCATCTGCCGCAACGAGAAGCGCATGCTTCAGGAAGCGGTCGATGCTTTGATTGACAATTCCGCCCGCCACACCAAGACGGTTACGGCTTCGACTGGCCAGAAGCGCCAATTGAAATCCTTAGCTGATACTTTGAAAGGCAAACAGGGCCGCTTCCGCCAGAATCTATTAGGCAAGCGCGTCGACTATTCCGGCCGCTCCGTCATCGTCGTCAATCCGCGCTTGAATCTCGATCAATGCGGTTTGCCGAAGATCATGGCTTTAGAGCTATTCAAGCCGTTCGTCATTTCTCAGCTCATTAAGCGCGAGATCGTTCATAACGTGCGCAGCGCTTCCCGTTATATGGAAGCTGGGCATGACGAGGTTTGGGATATCTTAGAAGAGATTATCAAAGGCGCCTTTGTATTGTTGAATCGCGCTCCGACCCTGCATCGCTTAGGTATCCAAGCTTTCCGCCCGATCCTGATCGAAGGCAAGGCTATCCAGATTCATCCGCTCGTTTGTACGGCTTTCAATGCCGACTTCGATGGCGACCAGATGGCCGTTCATGTGCCTTTGACTAAGGAAGCTAAACACGAGGCGGAAACCTTGATGCTGTCTTCCCATAACTTATTGAAACCGGCTACTGGCGATCCGATCGTCACTCCAGCCCAGGACATCGTCTGGGGAACTTATTATATTACTTTAGTGGAAGCCGACTACGCCGACAAGAAGAAGGAAGACATGCATTATTTCTATAATGAAGACGAGGCTTATTTAGCTTACGAAAGCAATGGCATCGGCTTGCATGAGGCTATCAACGTCAAATATGACGGCGAGATGCTGAAGACTACCGTCGGCCGCCTGATCTTCAACTCCTTATTGCCGGAGAAGCTCCGTTATCTTAACGAAGTCGTCGGTAAGGGCAAATTAAAAGATTTGATCCGTGAATGTCTGAGAATATATGGCGAAGAAGAGACCGTCAAGTTCATCGACGGCTTGAAGAATCGCAGCTTCGCCTTCATCACTAAGTCCGGCTTGTCTTGGGGCTTCGGCGACTTGCCGAGCTTGCCAGAGAAGGATTTACTGATTGAAGAGGCGAATAAGAAGGTAGAGCTTATTCAGGAGCAGTATAACGAAGGCTTATTGACCGAGAGCGAACGCTACGCCAAAGTCATCGAAGAATGGACCGGAACCAAAGATAAGATCGCGACTATCTGTAAGAAAGGCTTGATCAATATCTTGCCGGTTTATTCCATGATCGAATCTGGAGCCCGCGGTTCTTGGGCTCAGCCGGTTCAGATCTTGGGCATGAAGGGCTTGGTTACCTCTCCTTCCGGCGCTATTTTCGAACTTCCAGTCAAAGGAAACTTCAAAGAAGGCTTCGGCGTTCTCGAATATTTCATTTCCACTCACGGCGTCCGCAAAGGTTTGTCTGATACCGCTCTTAGAACCGCTAACGCCGGTTATCTGACTCGCCGCTTAGTCGATGTCGCTCAAGATATCATCATTTCCGATGACGATTGCGGCGATACCGTCGGTCTCGATCTGAGCCGCGCGGAAATAGAGAAGAATGGCGAAGATTTCTTCAAGCGCCTGACCGGCCGTTTCTTAGCCAAGGACCTCTTAGATAATAAGGGCAAAGTTGTCTTGAAGACCGGAGAACTCTTAAATGAAGAAAATATCAAATTAGCAAAGACTAAGGATATCGAACAGGCTTGCGTCCGATCGGTGCTTAGCTGCAAGATGCATAAGGGCATCTGCGCGAAGTGCTATGGTTGGGATCTGGCTTACAATAAGGAGGTTAAGATGGGCTCGACTGTCGGCACGATTGCGGCGCAGTCTATCGGCGAACCAGGCACGCAGCTGACGATGAGAACCTTCCATACGGGAGGCGTCGCCGGCCAAGATGATATCACCCAGGGTCTGCCTCGCGTCGAAGAAATCTTTGAAGCGCGCAGCCCGAAGAAGAAAGCGCTTATTTCCGACGTTACCGGCAAGGTTAAGATCGAATTTGCTCAGAAGATTATCAAGGATAAGGACGGCAAAGAGATTTCCGTCAACAATCCGCAGACCAAGATCTTGAGCATCTATTATAAAGGCAAGGATCATGATAAATATTATTTTTCCGAGAAGGTCAACGAGCTTAAGCTGGCTGGAGGCCTAAGCGCCAAGGACACTAAGAAATTAGAGGTCAAGGTGCTGGTCAAGGATGGCGAGAATGTCTCTAAGAATACCGAGCTGTTCAAGGTTGGAGCCGAAATCGTCAAGGCTAAGACTAATGGCATAGCCGCGGTTACGGAAAAATATATTTCTATTGCCAAAGAAGTCGAAAAAGTCAAAGAATATCCGATTTTGAAGGGAACTATGATGATGGTCAAGGATGGCGAGGCGATCGAGAGAGGCACGCAGCTGACTGAAGGCAGTCTTGATCTGCGCGAATTATACAAGTTGAAAGGACGTCTAGAGACTCAGAAATACATCATCAAGGAAATCCAATACGTCTATGGTTCTCAAGGCCAGCCTTTGAACGATAAGCACGTTGAGATCATCGCCCGCCAGATGTTCTCTCGCTATCTGATTACCGATGCCGGCGACGCTATGGTCTTGTCCGGCGAAACTGTCGAAGAAGAGGTGCTCGAACAGGCTAATAAGGGCTTGAAGAATCCGGCTAAGGCCGATCGCTTGCTCATGGGTATCACTAAAGCATCTTTGACGACCGATAGCTTCTTATCAGCCGCCTCTTTCCAAGAGACTTCCCGTGTTTTGATCGATGCCGCGGTTAACGGCAAGATCGATTATCTCGAGGGCTTGAAAGAGAATGTCATTATCGGCTGCCTAATCCCGGCCGGAACCGGCTATAAGGGCAAGAAGGCGAGAATGGACTACGGGAAATAAAGGAAATTAAGAGTTTTAATATAAAAAGAAGCCCCTGACTGGGGTTTCTTTTTTTTGGCCCTATATGCTCTCTATTGACAAAAACATCTTTAATGGATATTATGTGGATAAGTTCTTTTTAGATATTTAAGGGGCATATTGCTAAGCGAAGCTTAAAAGAGTTTCGACCCGAAGAGTCAAATAACGTTAATAAAGAAAAGGAAAGGATTTGATCATGAAAAAGGAATTCAAATTTGACAGCATGCAAATTATCGCCTTATCAGAAGCTCCTAATGGCGAAAGTAATTGCGATGCTAGCGGCGGTGAAGGCTCTGGCTGTGATTGTGACAGCCCAAATTAAGAGCAGCAGAGGAGTCAATTATGTCGCCATGATAGCAATAGAGTCGTGGCGACTTTTTTTAAAAAATAGGCGTATAAATATATAAAAAAATATTTATCTATAAAATCAGTAAAAGCTAACAAAAAGTTAGTTCAATTCTTGGAAAAAACAAAAAAAGAATTGGATGATTTTTTTGATTTTGAAGCTCGTGAACCACTATTGTTTTTATTGGATTGTAGGGAGGACCTGGATATTATTTGGGGCAAGAAAACGGAACGTTGGTTTGTTGGCGCCTTTAAGAATAATAGTATTTATATTCTGAATCCCGCAGTATATGCTAAAGAATCTAGCCATAAGAAAAGAGAGTTTTGGGAAACGCTAAAACATGAGTATTGTCATTATTATTATACCCAGATAACCCAAAGTCACTATCCAATTTGGCTGAATGAAGGCCTGGCATCTTTTGTTTCCGGAAAAAAATTAATTTTGAAAGATGGATATAAAGATAAGCTTTTAAATATCTTTGATTATTTTGACAAGGCAGACAAAGATGCTTATATGGTGGGGCAATTTTGGGTAGAATATTTTATAAAAAAATACGGTAAAATAAAATTTTTGAAATTAATAAATAGCTTTAACCCCGCGGTTAATCGTAGACGGTTTGCTATTAATTTTTATAAGATTTTTAATTTTAATTTTACCAAGGATTATTTTTCAAAAATTTTAAATCAATTTAAATAATTAACCGATCTTTAATAATTTGAAAAAAAAAGGAGGTAAGTCATGTTAAGATTGCCAACGCATGTCCAGTTGGAAATTACAGATATCTGTAATTTGCGCTGTAAGCACTGTTACCGCTTTGATACCAGCAGTATGCCAAAATCTAATGATTTGGAAGATGAGGATGTTATGTTGCTGGTTCAAAAGATGGTAGACGCTAAAATTTATTCCTTAGTAATTACCGGTGGCGAGCCTTTGGCTCGTCCTAATTTAGCCGTTAACGCCGTAAAAGCTGCAAAAAATGCCGGCATGTTTGTTTCTATCAACACAAATCTTTTGCTACTCACTCCAGAATTAGCTCTTGATTTTAAAGAGTCCGGGATTGATAGTTTCTTGGTGTCATGTCCGGCAAGCGACCCCGATGTTTATAGGCATATCACTCGTTGCGGCGACTATAATCGGTTGCGTGAAAAAATTAAGTTGCTATCAGAAGTTGGTATCTCCTGCATGATTAATATGGTAGTTACTCCAGTTAATCGTGAATTTATTAAGACTACAGCATCTGATATGCGTGATTTAGGAGTCAAAAGATTCGCTGCAACTCCAGCCGGACTTAATGTCGAACATCCCAATCTTGAGGAATTGCTTAGCGGTCATCAGACCATTTCTTTATTAGATGATTTAAGATGGTGCGCCGATAATCTCAAGCTAGAGGTTGATATATTGGAGCCGCTGCCAAAATGTTTTTTGCCAAGCTGGTGTTGGGAAAAAGACTATTCTTTTACGAAGCGATCGTGCCAGGCTGGTCGAATGTCTGTCAGCATCTCTAACGTCGGAGATGTTCGCCCCTGTTCGCACAACCCGAATGTTTATGGAAATATTTTTCATGAAACATTAAGTGGAATTTGGGGCAAGATGGTTTCTTATAGAAATGATGTCGTTCCAGATATTTGTAAATGTTGTTCGACGGTATCGTCTTGCAATGGGGCTTGCCGGACAAATTCTTTGGCATCGTTTGGCCTGTTAAATAAACAAGATCGTTTAACCATCGGGCCGATTAGTCTACCCCCCAAGAGGGAAGTCAAAACGGACATTAACGATTATTCAGTCGTGCATTTTAATGGAAAGCTTCGCTGGCGGCGAGAAGATAAAAATTACTCCATTTCTTCTAAAAATGGTGGTGGAAATCTTATTGTTGTTAATGAAGAAATGTTTCATTTTGTCTGCTGGCTAGCAGAGTCCTCGCCATTATCAGTTTCGGAATTGTTAAAAAATGGAGCTGAAAATTCGACGCGAGAAGCCTTTATTAAAATTATCGGGCTTCTAATAAGGAAAGAATTTGCGTATCTTATTAACCCATAGTAAGTATTTGCGAGCCATTATCGGATTTTATCCCCTAATGGCTCTTTTTATAAGTTGAATATCTGGGGCTTTATTCGCCCTTTTTTTATTACTAAAAATAAAGTAAAATAGAGATATGAAGAAATTAAGATCCTTTTGGGAAAAAAGGTCATTTTTGTTTAAAATACGCCTTATTTTAGGGTTAATTACCCTGATTTTAGTGCTTCTTTTTGTGTGCCTGAAAATTGTCCCTTTCGGCCATATTACCTATAGCCGGACTTGGCCGCGGGGATTAGCTTCTGGTAAAGGATTCATTTATGATTTTAAGCCAGCTGAACGGCTAGACGCCAGTTCTTCGTCATTAAGGCTGGTGGCCGAGCCGTTATATTTTAGCCTGTATGCGCCGCGCCTATTTGATCAGGCGGAAATAACTGTCAGGTATCGTGATCAGCTGGCGACAGCGACGCCAATAATCGAGATTGGTGTCTTAAGGGATAAGCTGACTGGGCAATATGAGCTTCAGCCTCTTCAGAATAATATCATCGATCGCTATCGTTTCTCATGGCCGCGCTTAGCAGATGAGGACGGCCACCTAGTTTTGCAGACAGAAAAATACTATGATAATCCGGCCGAATTTGAAAAAGATTTGGAAGACGGAAATTTGCAGGCATGCCCGAACGGTCCGACGGCTTGCGTCGCGACTTATAATTATCAGTTTAATTCTGAGTTCCGTTTGCCCGGCTATGTTTCGCCTGATCCAACAGTCATCAGTCAGCCCTTGAGGGGTGCGCACCAATTTTATGTCTACTTTCAAGCCTCTTCTTGGCGCCTGGCTTTTGATTTCGTCGATTTGAATTTGGACAAAGAACAGGATCCAATTACAGTCAATGTTTATGCGGGGGATAATGTCATCGCCACTAAGACCCTAATTGATAATAACCCGACGCCTGATAATGGCCAGAGTGAAAATAAGAGCCTGACTTTAAGCGGGCAGAAAGCTGCGGGGCTATATCGCGTCGAAATCAAAGTCAGCGATGATATCGTGATGTCAAAGCTTAATAGTTCATCTGATAAGATCTCTTTCATTAATAAGATTTGGCCGGTATCGGGGAAGGGTAGTCTAATTTTATTTACCGATGCTTCTTATCTCGGCATTTCAACTGTAAATCCGGCTTCTCTCGGTAAAGTCAGTTTCGGCGGCGATAGATTTGCTCTCGATAAGACCTATAAACAATTTTCTTTTCAGGCCGGAAGCGGAATTAATAAGATTATTCTTGACAAGGATGATCTAGTCTTGGAAAATAACGGCGTCTTCGCTTTTTCTTCCACTAGCCTAGTCAATCCCGGAGCACAGAAGGTTGATCGCTATTTTTTTCCAGCGGACAATATCAAATATATCATCGCTGATTACGAGCGTCCCTTAGAGGAAGATAGAATTAAGACGGCGCGCGCGACTCTGAATCTGAAGGAATCTGTTAATGAGAAGAATAAGTATGTTTTTTTAATCTCCATCCCCGGTTTGGACGGCGCGGCTGGGGCAGCCAATTATTTGGATATCCAGGAGATCAAGATAAGACTGACGGGGAAGACTGTTTTTGAAAAGATTAAGGAAATCCTCAGAAAATAATATGAGTAAGCTAGAAATTATAACCAATAGAAGCTTGCTGGTCAGAGAAATCTTTTATTTTCTGACCGCTTTGGGGCTTGTCTTCATCGCCCTGGAAATCATCTGGCCGAATATTGTCTTGGCCTACTTTAACTTGAATTATCTTTTGCTTCTTTGGCTCATTTTTGGCTTAGTCATGTTGTTCAGGAAGAAATAACCTGGTTAATAAATAATATATATATCAATCGTATCCTATGTCTCTAAATAATTTTTTCAATCCGCGTTCGGTCGCGGTCGTCGGCGCCTCCAATAGTCCGGAGAAGCTGGGCCGTCAGATTCTCGATAATATCATCAAGGGCGGATTCAAGGGCCACGTCTATCCGATCAATCTGAAAGAGAAAAAGATCGCTAAGCTTAAAGCTTACCCGAATTTAGAGGCTTTGCCGCGCGCGGAAATGGCGGGCTTGCTCGTCGTCATCTCGATTCCGGCGCCTTATGTGGTGGCAGAAGTGCAGAAATGCGCGACTTTGGGCATCAAGAATATCGTCATCATTACTGCTGGCTTCAAGGAAGCCGGGGAAGAAGGAAAGAAGCTGGAGGCGGAGATAAAAGAGATCGCTTCTCGCCATCGTTTGAATATCCTCGGTCCCAATTGCTTGGGACTTATCAATACTTGGCATAAATTGAATGCGACTTTCGCGGCTGCCGATACCGAGTCTGGCAATTGCGCCTTATTATCGCAGTCCGGCGCCATCGGCGCGGGCGCTCTTGATTGGCTCAAAGTTAAGGATTTCAATTTCGGATATTTTATTAGCCTTGGCAATAAGGCTGTCTTGGACGAGAATGAGATTATTGAATATCTGGCGGCCGATAAGAAAATCGATCTCATCATCGCCTATTTGGAAGAGATGAAGGATGGCGGTCATTTTATGGAGATAGTCTCGCGTTTAGCCAAGCGCAAGCCGGTAGCGATCCTGAAAGCGGGGACGAGCGCGGCTGGAGGAAAATTAGCCATGTCGCATACTGGGTCATTAGCCGGTTCAGCCGCCGCTGTCAGGGCGGGCGTAGAAAGAGCGGGCGCTATCTGGCTGGATAATCTCGAGGATATGTTCAACCTATTGATGATCTTTGATAAGAAGTCTTGGTTCAATGCCGGCTCACCCGAGCTTCATGTTATCACTAACGCCGGCGGCGTAGCTGTCTTAACCGCTGATGAGATCAGCCGCCAAGGCATACCGGTCGGCACTAGCCAGGATCTGTTGGGCGACGCTGATGCTGCCCGTTATGAAGCTGCCCTGAATAAGACGCTGGCGGATAAGAAAATAAATAATCTTTTGGTTCTTCTGACCCCGCAGACCTCGACTGAGCCGATGAAAACCGCTCAGGCCATTATCGCGGTCAAGAAGAAATATCCCAATAAATTGATCATGGCGAGCTTTGTCGGCGGAGAAGCCGTCGCCGCTCCTCGTAAATTATTATCGGAGAATCAGATCCCATCTTTTGATTATCCAGAGGAGGCGGTGCGCAGCTTCAGGCATCTTATCGCCTATCGCTCTTTAGCTAAAGACCTCAAGCCTTTTAAATCTGCCAGCACGAGCGCTAAGAAGCCGGTTAAGAGCGGCGATTATCTCCAGGCTTTCTCTCTGTTGAAGGGCTATGGCATTCCGACCGTGAAGAGTTTGCGTTATACTGAAGCAGAATTGAAAAATTATAGATACCCGGCAGTCTTGAAGACAGTTGGTCCCGATTTTTTACATAAGACCGACTCCGGCGGCGTCGTCGTCAATCTGAAAGATGAGACGCAATTGAAAGCGACGGCCGACTCTTTAGCTAAGAAAAACGCCTGGTCGTTCAAGAACCCGGCGAATTATCTAGTTGTCCAGGAACAAGCGAACAGATTTCAGGAGATAATCTTAGGCTTTAAGCGTGATGCGGTCTTCGGGCCGCTGCTTATGGTCGGCTGGGGCGGAATCTACACGGAAGTGATGAAGGATTTTAAATTGGCTATCAGCGATATCGATATGGCCGGAGCGCTCAAGCTCGTATCGAGTCTGAAACTATATCCGATTTTGAACGGAGCGCGCGGTCAGAAGAAATATGATATCAATGCTTTAGCTCAGGTCATCGTCAAATTGGCCAAGCTCGCTAACGAGCATCCGGAGATTTCCGAATTTGATATTAACCCGCTCTTCGTCTTCGAGAAGGGCGTATCTGCCGGAGACGTCCGTATAATTTTAGGCGCTTAATTTAAAGACAGCTCTATATGTTCAAGGATATTTTTAAGAGACAGATCAATAGCATCACCGTGGCCGCCGCCCTCGTCGCCTTGTCGAGCTTGGCGTCGCGAATCTTAGGAATCTTTCGTGATCGCATTCTCGCCGGTCATTTCGGCGCAGGCACTACCTTGGATATATATTATGCTGCTTTTCGCATTCCCGACCTGATTTATAATCTGATCGTCTTGGGCGCGCTATCAGCCGGATTCATCCCAATATTCACGTCTCTTATCAAAGACTTCAAGTGCACGAAGACCCCAGAGTGCGATCCGCGCCAGCATAATAAGGATGCTTGGGGTCTGGCTAACAATATCCTAAATATTCTGTTGCTCGGCCTGATCGCCCTATCTGTTATCGGCATAATCTTCGCGCCGGCCCTGACCCGCTTGATCGCGCCTGGTTTCGGTCGGGAAGAGCAGGCTCTGACGGCCGCCCTGACGCGCGTTATGTTCCTGTCGCCGTTGTTCCTCGGAGTGTCCGGCATTATCGGTAGCATCTTGCAGTCGTTCAAGAGATTTTTAGTTTATTCATTAGCGCCGGTCTTCTATAATGTCGGCATTATCATCGGCGCTGTCTACCTCGTGCCGCTCTGGGGCGTATATGGATTAGCCTGGGGTGTCATCATCGGCGCTTTCTTGCATATGGCCATCCAGATTCCGACAGCCTACCATCTTGGCTTCCGTTTCAGACTGAAGATAGATTGGCGCGATGCTAATACCTGGAAAATGGGGAAGATGATGGTGCCGCGGACTTTGAGTCTAGCGATTTCACAAATCAATTTGGTTGTGATTACCGTGCTTGCTTCTAATCTATCATCCGGCTCTTTATCTATTTTCAATTTGGCTAATAATCTTCAATCTTTCCCGATCGGCATCTTTGGCGTCTCTTTCGCTATCGCCGCTTTTCCTAGTCTGGCTGAAGCGGCCTTTGATAAGGATAAGCTGGCCATCAGCTTCTCTTCGACCATGCGGCAGATTCTTTTCTTCGTCATCCCGGCGACCTTCCTGATCATCGCCTTGAGAGCGCAGATAATCCGCGTCGTGCTCGGTACTGGAAATTTTGACTGGCAGGATACTATCCTGACCATGAATACTCTAGGATTGTTCGCAGTCAGCTTATTTGCTCAAGCTACTATCCCTTTATTAATCAGAGTGTTTTACGCGCGCCATAATTCCGCCACTCCTTTTTATTTAAGCTTGGTTTCCGCAGCCGTTAATGTTATTTTATCTTTAATATTAGCTCCAAGAATGGGAGTAGCCGGGCTGGCGCTAGCTTTTTCCGCCGCCAATATCCTGAATTTCTTATTATTATGGATATGGCTGTATTTGAAGGTCGGAGTTCTGGATATTGGCAATATTCTTATAGCTGTGTTAAAGTTTACGACTAGCGCGATCGCCGCCGGAGGGGCGGCTCAGGTCATGAAAGTCTTGGTCTGGCCCTTCATAGATATGACTAAGTTCAGCGGAGTATTTATACAATTAGTCGCTGCCGGAGGCTTCGGGCTCTTGATCTATCTGCTGTTCTGCTATTTATTCAAGAGCGAAGAGCTCTTCGGATTCATCGCCTCTTTGAAGCATCGCCTGCCTTTCAATAAGGTTAAGATAGATGACCAGTTGTCGAGTAATAATTAAGAGAATTTTGTATATGTCAGAAATCAGTAAAATCAGAAATTTTTGTATAATCGCGCATATCGATCACGGCAAGTCGACTTTGGCTGACCGCATGTTAGAGCTGACCGGCACGGTCGAAAAGCGCAAGATGAAGGACCAGATTTTAGACGGCATGGACATTGAGCGCGAGAGAGGAATAACCATCAAGCTGCAGCCGGTAACTATGAATTATCGCGGCCATCTCCTCAATCTCATCGATACCCCAGGGCACGTTGATTTTTCCTATGAAGTCTCGCGTTCTCTGGCGGCCGTCGAAACCGCCGTTCTTCTTGTCGACTGCACTCAGGGCATCCAGGCGCAGACTCTGGCTAATTTATATTTAGCGCTTGATCAGAATTTAACGATTATTCCGGTAGTTAATAAGATCGATCTCCCGGCCGCGGATATTGATAAGACCAAGAGAGAAATTATTGATTTGCTCGGCTGCCGCGAAGAAGAGATTATCTGCGCCTCCGGCAAGACCGGTGCGGGCGTGATTGAAGTTCTCGACGCCGTCATCAATCTCGGTCCGGCGCCGAGCGAGCCGCAGCTAGCGGATCAGGGGTCTGATGTTCTGCGCGCCCTGATTTTCGATTCTAAATATGATATTTATCGCGGCGTCGTCGCTTATATCCGCGTTTTTAACGGCGCTCTGAAAAAAGGCGATAAGATCAGATTGATAGCTACTAAGGCCGAGAGTGAAGTTCTCGATTGCGGCATCTTCAAGCCGGATTATGTCTCGACCGGGCATCTTCAAGCCGGAGAGATCGGCTATGTCGTTACTGGTTTCAAGCAAGTGGCGGATTGTCGCGTCGGCGACACGGTCACTTTCGTCAAGAACATGGAAATGGGCGCGGCCATAGAACCTCTAGCCGGTTATAAGGAAGTCAGACCGATGGTTTTTGCCAGTATTTTCCCGCGCGAGGGCAACGATTTTAAGGAATTGCGCGAAGCTATGGATAAGCTGAAATTGAATGATGCCGCTTTATCATATGAACCGGAGCGCTCCGACGCTCTAGGCTTCGGGTTCCGTTGCGGCTTCTTGGGGCTATTGCACTTAGAAGTCTTCCAGGAAAGATTACGGCGCGAATATGATCTGGATCTTATCGTCACTATGCCGAGTGTCGCCTATAAAGTCTTCAGGTCTAGCGGGGAAGAGATAATCATCCGCTCGCCGCAACGCCTGCCTGATCCGACCCAGATCGAGCATATCGAAGAGCCTTGGGTCAAGCTGGATATCATCACTCCGAAGACATATCTTGGCAATGTCATAAAATTAGCTCAAGACAAGAAGGGAATCTATAAGAACACCGAATATATCTCTTCCGAAGGCGACGATAGCCGCGTCCTGCTTCACTATGAGATTCCTTTGGCGGCGATCCTGACTGATTTTTATGATAAGATAAAAAGCGTTTCGGCCGGCTACGCTTCTATTAATTATGAATATTTAGATTATCGCCCCGCCGATGTCGTTAAGATGGATATTTTAGTCGCCGAAGAGCCGATCGAGGCGCTCTCAACCATCGTCTATCGCGAAGACGCTAATCGCCAAGGCCGGGAGATAGTAGATATCTTGAAAGACAACCTGTCTAAGCAGATGTTTGCTATCAAGATCCAGGCTGCGATCCACGGCAAGGTCATCGCCGCTGAAAAATTATCAGCGATGCGCAAGGATGTTACGGCTAAGCTTTATGGAGGGGATGTGACCCGCAAGCGCAAGCTCTTAGAGAAGCAGAAGAAAGGCAAGAAGAAGATGATGGCCGCGGGTAAGGGCAGCGTAGAAATCCCTCCGGATACTTTTGTTAAGATTCTTAAGAGATAGGGAGATTTAAAAAAGGCAGATTTAACATTATAATATAAAATATGAAATTCAAACGTCGCAAAGTCATCAAGGTCCTCTGGATAATCCTGTCTTTCATCGTCGTTCTGTCTATGGTTTCCTGGACAGTCATGGCCGGCCTTTACTAAAACGCCGATGAAAACTAAAAGATGGGAATTGCTTAAGACAATGCCGGCCGAATTCACGGCCGTCCATCCGGAAATTGATCCGGTCATTTTGCAATTGCTGTATAATAGGGGCTTGAGGGAGGATTTCTCTATCAATATGTTCCTCAAGGGGGAATTAGAGCCGGAGAAGACTCGTTCATATGGCGAAGAATCTCCGGCCTTCTATGATCCCTTCCTGTTCAAGAACATGAATGCGGCCGTTGATCTCATTATCTCTCATATTAAGGCCGGAAATCGTATCGTCGTCTATGGCGATTATGATGCCGACGGCGTCACCTCTTCCGTCATACTCTTAGAAACCCTGCATATCCTTCACGCGGAAGTAGAGGTTTATCTGCCCGATCGCGTTACTGAAGGATACGGTTTAAATAAGATGGCGATAAATTCTATTGCGGAACAGGGATTTAAGTTAGTCATAACGGTCGACAACGGTACGAGGAATAAGGCCGAAGTCGCCTATGCGAAACAGAAGGGACTGGACATCATCATCACCGACCACCATATCCTCCCTGAAGATCCGAGCGATTTGCCGGATTGTTTATTGATAAATCCCTCTGACCGAGATTCCGGCTATCCTTGGCCCTATCTGGCTGGCGTCGGAGTGGCCTTCAAGCTAGTTAGCGCCCTGCTCACCAAGGCGTCTCTGCCTGACAAGCAGAAGCGGCTGATCAGTGAGAAATGTTTGGATTTGGTCGCTATCGGGACAGTCGCGGATATGGTCAGTCTTTTGGGAGAGAATAGGCTGTTAGTCAAGGAGGGTTTGAAAATTTTGAATGAGAATAAGCGCTTAGGCGTGAACGAACTGGTAAAAGTCGCCAAAGTCAACGCGGGGCGGCAGTTGGAGGCTTGGAATATCGGCTGGCAGATCGGTCCGCGTTTGAATGCGGCTAGCCGGCTGGCGCACGCTAACAGCGCTTTCGCTCTTTTGACAACGACCGATGGAGAGGAAGCGGCTAGCCTAGCTTCGGAACTGAATCAGCGCAATATCAGCCGTCAGCAGATTACTGAGGAGATTACCGCTCAAGTCGAAGCGCAGATAGATAAAGATAATATCCCCCTCGTCATTATCGGAGTCGCGCAGGAAGATCAGATTTGGAATGAGGGCGTCATCGGCTTAGTTGCGGGGCGCATCGCGGAAAAATATTATCGTCCGACCCTGATAATCACCCGTTTGATCGAAGAAGCGGAATTTGATGCGGCGACCAAGAAGCTCGTTCCTAAGAAGATATCTTTCAAAGGCTCCGGGCGTTCGGTTGAAGAATTCAATCTTATCGCCGCGATCGAAGATTGCGCGGAAAATTTAGATAAGTATGGCGGCCACCCGATGGCTTGCGGTTTCTCGATTAAGGAGGAAGGGAAGCTGGCGGAATTTAAGAAACAGATCCTGGCTCTCGCCGCGGAAAAGTTAACGGCGGAAATGCTGACGCCTAAGCTTAAGATCGAAGCGGAAATGAAATTCAACGAAATTAACCTTGATTTGGCCGAGAAGGTTGGAGTTTTTGCTCCCTATGGCCAAAATAATCAGCAGCCGCGCTTCGTTTCCTATGGCCTCCGCTTGGACGATATTACGACCATGGGTTTCGATAACCAGCATATCAAGTTTCGTTTCTCCGCCGTCAATCAAGAATCAGGCAGGGCTAATTCCTTCTGGGCTCTGGCTTTCGGCGCGGCTCAGGAGTATAAGGATTTTAAAGTCGGCGACGCTGTCGATCTAGTCTATTATCTGGAAGTCAACGGTTTCAACGGACGGAAAGAAGCGCAACTGAAGATAGTCGATATAAGATTAACTGAAAATAAATAATATGGATAAATTAATCATCTATACCGACGGCGGCGCGCGCGGCAACCCTGGCCCGGCCGGGATCGGCGCAGCGCTCTATGATGAACACAAGAAGCTGATTACCGAGGTTTCCGAATATCTGGGAATAGCGACCAATAATCAGGCTGAGTATAAGGCGCTTGTTGCCGCTTTTAGGAAAGCGGCCGACCTGGGAGCGAAAGAATTAGAATGTTATCTCGACAGCGAATTAGTGGTCAAGCAATTGAAAGGAGAATATCGAGTCAAGGACAAGGATTTGGCGAAGCTCTTTCTTGATATTCATAACCTATCCTTAAGCTTTAAGAAGATTTCTTATACCCATATTCCTCGCGAGAGGAATAAAGAAGCCGATCGCTTAGCTAACGAGGCGATGGACAGAGGAACGAAATAAAAAAAATCCGCCGAACGGCGGATTTTTGGTATTAAGAAGCAGCTATTGTTTACATGCGCCTTTGGTCAGGGTGCCGACTCCGGTAACACTCATGGCTTTATCCAAGTTATCGCCGCTCCAGACATCGATTCTCTTGCCCATGATGCCTCCGCCAGTGTCTCTGATCGTATAAGTTTGGCCGCGGAAACAGACTTGAGTGCCGTAAGGCAATTCCGCTCGGCAATTATTAGGTCCGGCAATGTCGCCATCTTGCGGCGCGCCGCCAGTAGCCGTCATATTGCAATAAAGAGTATCTTGAGTAAAGGCCTTGCAAGGATGATAGCCCGGAAAAGTCTGGCCGTAGAGCTGATCGCAATTCTTAGTAGTATCGATACCCAGAGGACAGCTGCATTGCATCGCGATGACGCAGCGAAAATTATCCGTATCTTCCCAAATAGGCTTATAATATCCGGTCGCATAGAAATCTATGCCTTTTTCTAATTCCGCTTCAGTCGCGCAAGGAGCATTCTTATAGTCTTCCGCTTTAGAGCTGTAGCGAGCGCCGGCCAAAGCTAGCTGTTTGCCCTTGATCGTGCCGATGCTGATAGCCTTGAATTTTACCAAATCAGGATTTATCTGCGTCAGTATTATATAAGATCCGGCTAAGATGACGAGGCCGACTATGCTGCCCATGATAAGCTCTTTCGCTTGGCCGACTTTGCCGGCGTCGCCGCCGGAAATGAGCCATAAGACGCCGCCAGCCATCAGGATTATTGCTGCTAAGATACCGGCGACGCTCAAGCCGTAATTATAGACCGCGACGATATATTGTCCGAGCCAGGGAATCTCGCAATGATATGAACCGTCGTTATTGAGGGTGCATTCCGGTTCGGTCAGTTTGAGGGTCGGCAACTTTATTTGTAATTCTGGCATGGTGAACTTAGGAGCCGTGGTGTCAGAGATCGTCGGGGTCTGAGTAACCGCACAGCAACAGGCATAATCGAAACTAGAGTCGGTCGGCTTAGTAATTGCGCGGCATTTATTATTCAGAGCGAGCGGGTCCGTTCCGACATATTGTATCTCGTAACCAGCGCCGCAGATGAAATTGCGGACCGGACCGACGAGCGGGCGGTCGATGTCTTTTTGCCAATAACAATTATCCTGAGTAGGATTCTGGCCGGAGCAGCAGCACTCCGGAGTGCCGGTGCTGTCTATATAAGTTTTAGGTCCAGGATTAGTGGCGGCGTCACAACTCGTTTCGGAGTCCTTTATTTCTCCATTCAGACAGCCGCCAGTAGTCGCTCCAATCGGATTATCCGCCGTGCCGATGCTCTTTACCTTCATGCGCCAGGTGCAAGTTCCCGCAGCGTGAGCCGTTAACGGCAAAAAGGACGTCAGGATTATGCCGAGAAGACCGGTTATCAAGAATCCTTTTTTCATATTTTATATTTAGCGCTATTGTCTCGCCCGATCTCTTCAATCAAGGTGATATCTTCATCTTTAAGATGCTTGAAGCGTCCTTGTCCTTTCAGGTATTCTGCGGCTGGTTTAGCTTGGAAGCCTTCTTTGATGCTGGAAGAGACTAAGCGTCCGTCGACGTATTCTAGGAGCGGATATAAAGCCGTCTGGGCGGCCAGTTTTCCCATAGTTACCGCCATATCGTTATTTATTTTCCAATAAGGTATGCAAGGGCAGAGGATCTGGATATAACTCGGGCCTTCGACAGTCAGAGCCTTTTTTACCTTGTTAGTGATATCATCAGGAAAGCCGGCAGTCGTTTGCGCGACATACTTCAAGCCGTGCGCTAGAGCGATGCCGATCATGTCTTTCTTGCGCTGCGCCGAGCCGATAGAAGCAAGTCCGCTCGGAGTCGTCGTTGTATTAGCGCCGTAAGGAGTACTGCCGGAAGCTTGGTAGCCAGTATTAGAATAGGCTTCCGTATCATAGCAGATATATAAGATATTCTCGCCGCGTTCCCACATGCCGCTGACCAGACCGATACCGATATCGAAGGTCCCGCCGTCTCCGGCTTGAACTACTACTTTCGTCTTGGTATCGCCTTTCTGTCTCAAGGAGGCAGAAATTCCCGAAGCTACCGCTGCGGCATTCTCGAAAAGGGAATGTATCCACGGTAAGCCCCAAGAGCTTTGCGGATAGGCAGTCGTCGTCACCTCCAGGCAGCCGGTCGCGTTAGCGATGATGACATTTTCGTTCAATCCTCTCATCACCGATTGAGCTGCTGATAATTGGCCGCAGCCGGCGCAGGCGTTATGTCCAGGAGAGAGGATTTTTTTATTTTTCATAGGATTAATATTTTTTACAGGTGCAGTTAGAGAGCAATATATTGCAATTGCAGTCGCCGTTATTCGGAACGCCGCATGAATATTGATCATACCCGACGCATTCGTAATCATTGAATGCTCCGGAGCAAGCTTCTTCGAATTTCTTGCAGCCGACGCATTTATTATTTTCACAGTACCCAGAGCCCATCAAAGCGGTTTCATTGAGCTTGCAGGCCGTGCCGGTAGTCTTGCCCTGGCAATAAGCATCGGCCGTGTTGATGCTTGAATCGCTCTTCGCGCAGCACCATTTCGTCGGATAGTTCGCATCAGTACATTCTATCGGGCTGATTTTCAGTTCTCCATAGCAGAGACTGACGTTAATATTGATACTAGGCGGATTAGTATTCTCGCAAGTATCGCCGGGGCGCAAGCAGAGAAATTTTATTTCCGCGTCAGCTGGAATGCTATCGGCATTATCTAATATTCCGTCCGTGCCATCATAGCTTACCGGCGCGATGCCCATGACTTTAATCGTCTTGAAATTAAGCAGTTCCGGGTTAACGGTATTAAGTATTATCCAAGAGCTGAAAAGGATGCCAGTGCCGACAATGCTGCCGATGATGAGTTCTTTAGCTTGGCCGACTTTGCCGGAATCTCCGCCGGAAGTGAGCCATAAGACGCCGCCCCCCATCAATACTATGGCCGCCAGGATTCCGACGATGGCCATTCCGTAATTATAAAAAGTCTGGATATATCTAGCGAGCAAGTCACTATGCAATTCTCCGGTATTGGGGTCGTAAGTCGAGACCTTAATCGCAGCCGAGTCGAAGGCTGAATTAGGAATCTGTATCTGCGGTTCAAATTGCAAGGACTTCGTTTCGGTCTGGGCCGAGGCTCCTGCCGGCCAAGCCGCCAAGGCGAAAGTCATCGCCAGTTGCAGGCAGAGGGCAGAAAAAAAAGATATCTTAAGAGCCTGCAATATTTTTGATCTTTTGATCTTCATATGAAAATTATTAGTTATGGCCGATGAATTCTACTGCCTGATCGCGGCGCGAAGCCTTCTTGATTATCTTCTGGATCATTTTTTTGGTAACATCACGGCCGCCGAGGCCGACGACGTAATTCGTAATATTCAAATTCTTGGCTTCTGTGCCGCTCAATCCGGCTTTGATATCGGAATAGAGCGGGCCGGCTTGGCCGAAATTGATCGCTTTCTCGATAACCGCGACATTCTTGGCGCGAATAATGATCTTATTGATCGTTTCGGCCGGGAAGGGGCGATAGACTTTTATTTTCAAGAGTCCGACACTCTTCATGTCCTTGATAGTCTCGAGAATGGTACCGTTGAGAGATCCGAGCGCAACTAGGATGGTCTCCGACTTAGCCGGACCGTAGTATTCTACTAGTCCATCGTCAAAAATATCTTTTTTGTCAGACACTTCTGCTAATTTAATCTCATCTTTAAAGATGCTCTGGAATAATTTGTATTCTTGCTTGATCGTTTTCAGGCTAGCTAATAAATCTTCATGCAGGGCTTCGCGGGTTTCCATATAATCAGCCGGAGTGAAGAAGGCGCCGAGAGTGACTGGATTCTTAGGGTCGAGATAAGTCCCGTTTTCCGGCTGATAGGCTGGCAGGAATTGTTTTATCTTTTCTGGTTCAGGGATGATCACAGATTCATAAGAATGAGTCAGGATGAAGCCATCGACGTTAACCATGACCGGCAGCTTAAGATTCTCGGCCAGCTTATAGGCGAGGATATGGGCATTAACCGCTTCCTGATGATTGGCGGCGAATAATTGGATCCAGCCGGCATCGCGGACGCTCATCACGTCGCTATGATCGTTCCAGATATTTATCGGAGCGGAGACAGCGCGATTGGCGCAAGTCATAACTATCGGCAAGCGCATGCCCGAGATGTTGTAGACGACTTCGGCCATGAGCAACAGGCCCTGGGAACTGGTGGCGCTATAGACGCGGGAACCGGCGGCGCTCGCCCCTAAGATGATCGAAGCAGCCGCGAATTCGCTTTCCGCTCGGACATATTCATAATCGGCTTGGCCGTCGGCTTTTATCTTCGCGAGATCTTCGACAATATGCGTCTGCGGCGTGATCGGATAAGCGGATACGACCGCCGGACCGATATTCTTGATCGTGAGCGCGATGGCGTGCGACCCTTCCAGTATCTGTTTATGTTCTTGGTTCATCATATTAGTAATCTTTAACCATTCTAATCGCCTTGACCGGGCATTCATGGGCGCAGAGGCCGCAGCCTTTGCAATAATCATAATCCGTTTCCGGCTTCAGCTTATCGCCATAAGCGGCGTTCTTTTCCATTTCGATGCAGCCTTCCGGACATATCTTCGCGCATAAGGAGCAGCCGATGCAAGTCGCGAGGTCGGTTATCGGTTTCTCCGTGCGCCAAGGCCCGGTCTTATTAGTCAAAGTAGTATTCGGCTCAGTGATAAGATTTATTTTTTTGTTCTTCATATTTTTATTATTCAGCGCTCTCGTAATCCTCGGTAACCGCCCGGATATTCTTGTCGATCAAGGCGCTGTCTTTATCAGAAAACTTTTCCGCGATTGCTTTCTTTAAGGAATCAAGGCTGACTAATTTCGTGTGTTTGGCAAAAGCGCCGAGGATGACCGTGTTGACGATATTTTTTCCGAAGATTCTCAGGGCTATCTCCGTAGCCGGCGTGAAATACAAATGCTTGAATCTTTTATTGAGTTCGGGCCATTTATTCTCGTTGGAATTGATGATGACGACAGTATCCGGCGTGCTGCCAGAGAAGACATCGACCGTGTCTAGCAAGGTCGCGTCTTGGATTATCAGCACGGTCGGTTCAGATATCTGTTCGCGGGTCACGATGCGTGAGTCAGAGATGCGCGCGTAAGATTGGATAGGCGCGCCCGTACGCTCCACGCCGAAATTAGGGAAAGCCTGTGCCTCCTTGCCTTCGTAGAAAGCAGCGATAGCGATGAGTTCGGCGGCAGTGACGACGCCTTGCCCGCCGCGCCCATGTATGCGGACCTGTTCCATATTATTTGATGATTCTTTGATTATTTTTTAATGATTCCGCTCAAGAGCTCTTTGAATTTATCAAGAGTCAGAGATCCGGAAATCGGGTAATTATTGACGAACCAGGTCGGCGTGCCGATGATAGCGAGCTCATTGCCTTCCTCGTAATCTTTCTGGATCTTAGTCAGGTTGTCGCGGTTAGCTAGGCAGGTGGCGAATTCCGTATCATTCATCCCGAGGCTGACGGCTAGCGCCACCAAACGATTGAGGCGGGCCTCATCGGCGGTAGTCAGGTTATCCTGGTCCTCGAAAAGCTTATCATGCATTTCCCAAAATTTTCCTTGAGCGCCGGCGCAGCGAGCCGCGACCGCGAGATCAATGGAATCTTCGTTGCGCAGATAATCTCTCCAGACTATCTTGATCTTGTCGGGATAATCAGCCAAGATCTGCTTGACAACCAGATAGGATTCTTTCGAGTAGGGGCAGGCAAAATCGCCGAATTCTACGATAGTCGCCTGCGGCGTCGTCGTACCGATATAAAAATTACTGCCATCGCCCTTGATAGCCTGGATATATTTCTCATAATCCTGCTGGGTCACTCCCTGGTTCTGTTCAGCGATGATGGATTGCGCTTTATTGACGACGTAAAGGCTGGAAATCGTCAGGACTATGAGCAGTAATCCGGCTAAGGCTAAAACTACCACCCCCCACCATCTCTTGTACCAAGGGAGCAGGATTTTTTTGTGGCGCGCCTTCATGGCTGCGTATTTCACTCTCTCTTCTAAACCCATATGATTATTATAAAAAATTGAAATTAAGCTTTGTTTCCAGTATAATTGTATTATATCATAATTTATGAAAATAATCTCCTGGAATGTTAACGGAATCAGGGCGGTCGCCAAGAAGGGCTTCAAGGATTTCTTGCTATCTGAAAAGCCGGATATCTTATGCTTGCAGGAGATCAAGATTTCCGATTCCGCGCGCCTTTTGACGGAGTTTGATTTTGCCGGCTATACAGAATATTGGAACAGCGCTGAACGGCCTGGCTATAGCGGTACAGCTATCTTGGTCCGCGAGGGTTTAAGAGGGGCAAGGGGCTTGAAAGTTATCAAAAGCGTTAAGAATGGTTTAGGCCTGGCTAAATTTGATAAAGAGGGGCGCGTTCAGGCTCTGGAAGGCGACAAGTTTTTCTTATTAAACGTTTATTTTCCTAATTCTAATCATGAATTATCGCGCTTAGGCTATAAGCTGGAATTCAATGAAGTCTTGCTGAAATATATTAAAAAATTAGAAAAGTCTAAACCAGTCATTATCACCGGCGATTTTAATGTCGCTCATGAAGAGATCGACTTGGCTCGCCCTAAAGATAATATCGGAAACGCTGGCTTTACTCCAGAAGAACGCGCCTGGATGACTAAATTTTTGAAAACCGGCTTTATTGATACTTATCGAGAAAAGAATGGCCAGAAAGTCCAGTATTCCTGGTGGAGCTTTCGTATGAACGCTCGGGCGCGGAATATCGGCTGGCGGATTGACTATTTCTGCGTGTCCGCTAAACTTAGAAGAAGCTTGAAAAAAGCTTATATTTTAGATAAAATAACCGGTTCTGACCATGCCCCTATCGGGCTAGAAATATATGTATAATCACCAAGAAATAGAAAAGAAATGGCAAAAGATCTGGGCGGAGACCGGAGCGCATAAGACTGGAGATGCCAAGAAAAAGCCGAAGCGCTATATCTTAGACATGTTTCCGTATCCATCCGGGGCGGGCCTTCACGCTGGCCACGTCGAATCTTATACAGCGACCGATATTTACGCGCGATATTATCGGGCTAAAGGCTTTAATGTCTTGCATCCGCAAGGCTTTGACGCTTTCGGCTTGCCAGCCGAGAACTATGCGATCAAGACCGGGGTTCATCCTACGGAAACGACTAAGAAGGCAATTGCTAATTTTATCAATCAGATAAACTCTCTCGGTTTTTCTTATGATTGGGATAAGACCGTAGTTACCGCTGATCCGGAATATTATAAATGGACTCAATGGCTATTTTTGCTGATGTATGAGAAAGGCTTGGCTTATAAGAAGAAGGCGAAGGTCAATTGGTGCAATAGCTGCCAGACGGTTTTGGCTAACGAACAGGTTGAAAATGGCGCTTGCGAGCGCTGCGGCAATCAGGTAATCCAGAAAGACCTAGAACAATGGTTTTTTAAGATCACTGATTTCATAGAGGATCAGGAGCATGAAGGCCGGAAGATAAAAGGATTGTTGAGCGGATTAGATGATATTGATTGGCCGACTTCGACTAAGCTCGGCCAGAAGAATTGGATTGGCCGCAGCGAAGGCGCGGAAGTAGATTTTCAGATCGCGGGAACAGACAAGGCCATTAGGGTATTCACGACGCGCCTAGACACGATCTTCGGTTGCACCTATGTCGTGCTCGCACCGGAAAATAATCTGGTTCAAGAATTGAAAACCAATATAAAAAATTGGCCAGACGTCGAAGAATATCTGAAGGCGGCCAAGACTAAGACCGATCTGCAACGGACAGATTTGAATAAAGATAAGACTGGCGTCCGCCTAGAAGGGGTCAAGGCGGTTAATCCTTTCAATAATGAAGAAGTCGCCGTCTTCGTCGCTGATTATGTCCTGGCATCGTATGGCACCGGCGCCGTCATGGCTGTTCCGGCGCATGATGAGAGAGACTGGGATTTCGCTCAGAAGTATGAGTTAGAAATCAGGTCCGTCATTAAACCCAATGATGGGGAATCTTTTGATAATATCGCCTATACCGATGACGGCCTCTTAGAAAAATCCGGAAAATTCAGCGGCTTTAAATCGGAAGAAGCGAGAGAAAAGATGGGAGAATTTTTAGAAATGGAAAAGAAAGGCAGCCGCCGGATAAATTATCGCTTGCGCGATTGGCTGGTTTCCCGCCAGCGTTATTGGGGCGCGCCGATTCCGATTATCTATTGCGACCATTGCGGCGCCGTGCCTGTTCCAGCCAAGGACCTGCCGGTGGTCTTGCCGACCGATGTTGATTTTCGTCCGACTGGCGAATCTCCTCTGAAATATTCCGCTTCGTTCAATAAAGTTAATTGTCCGATTTGCGGCCAGCCAGCCAGACGGGAAAGCGATACCATGGATACCTTTGTCTGTTCTTCTTGGTATTATCTGCGCTATGTCGATCCGCATAATGACCGAGAATTCGCGGCGGCAGCTAAGCTGGCGGCTTGGTTGCCGGTTGATCTGTATATGGGCGGAACCGAACACACTGTCCTGCATCTGCTCTATGCCCGTTTCTTCACTAAGGTCCTGCAGAAATATGGCTATGTGGATTTTAACGAGCCATTCTTAAAACTTCGGCATCAAGGCATCATTCTGGGCGAAGACGGCAATAAGATGTCTAAATCAAAAGGCAATGTCGTCAATCCTGATATCTTGATAGAATCACACGGAGCGGACGCCTTGCGCGTCTATGAGATGTTCTTGGGCCCTTTGGAAGATATGAAGCCTTGGAATAGCCAAGGCATCATCGGCGTTCGTCGTTTCTTAGAAAAAGCTTATGCTTTGGCGGAAGACCATAATGGTAAAGATGAAACTAAAACGCTGTCTTTGCTTCATAAGACTATTAAGAAGGTCGGAGAAGATATTGAGAATTTCCGCTATAATACGGCTATTTCTGCCTTAATGATCCTGATGAATAGCCTGGGCGAAGGCAAGGCGAAAACCGGGAACTGGCCCTTAAAACGGGAGTCCCTAGAGAAATTTATCCTGATATTGTCTCCATTTGCGCCGCATTTGGCCGAAGAGATTTGGGAGAAGTTCGGCCACAAGAGCAGCGTCTTCAAGGCAGCTTGGCCGGAATATGACGCCGATCTGATTAAAGATAAGACAGTCAATCTAGTCATATCTATCAATGGCAAGGCGCGCGCGACTATTGAGGTCGAAGCTGATATGAAAGAAACGGCAGCCGTTGCCCTGGCAAAGGATAATATCAGCGTGAAGAAATGGCTGGAAGGGAAGGAGATCGTGAAAACTATCTTCGTGCCTGGGAAATTATTAAATATCGTCGTTAAATAAAAATCTACATGTCCGACCTATTAGCGAAAACCAGAGAAATCTGCCATATCTTCGAGATTAAGCCGTCCCATTCCAAGGGTCAGAATTTTTTGATCAATGAAAAGATCTATGACGACATCATCAAAGCGGCTGATTTGCAATCAGATGATATAGTTCTCGAGATAGGCCCGGGCTTAGGATTCTTGACCGCCAAGCTAGCGGCTAAAGTTAAGCAAGTAGTCGCCGTCGAGCTGGATAATAAATTAGCTGAGTATCTGCAGACCGGCATTGATTCGCAGGGGATCGAAAACGTCGCTATAGTCAATGAGAACATCTTGGATTTTAATCTGGAAGCTTATTTTAAGAAATTGAGCCTGCCTTTTAAATATAAGATTGTCGCTAATCTGCCTTATAATATCACTTCGATCTTCTTGCGCCGTTTCTTGACCTCTGAACATAAGCCAGAATCTTTTGTTTTAATGCTTCAGAAAGAAGTGGCCGAGCGCATTGCGGCCACCCCTCCAGATATGAGCGTCTTGGCGCTTTCTGTCCAATATTACGCTAATCCGAAGATAAGCAGGGAAGTCAAAGCTGGTAATTTCTGGCCGGAACCGAAGGTCGATAGCGCCATTATCAGGATAGATCTGAAATCTCAGGCTTTCGACGCGAAGACTGACAAGGATTTTTTTCGGATAGTGAAGATCGGTTTTAGTTCTAAGCGAAAAATGCTTAAGAATAACCTGGCGGCCGGCCTTAGATTAGAGCCGAAAGACTTAGAAGATACCTTGGCTAAGGCAGGAATAAAAAATGCCGCGCGCGCTGAAGATTTATTGCTTGAAGATTGGCAAAAATTATTTGCGGCTTTGAAACCGTTTATGGTATAATGAAAATAATCAAGAACCATTTTTTGGTTTAGTTTGATTATTATGCCGATACAAAAAAATTGGGGAGGGAACGAGATTTATCCAAGCTCAAAAGGATTGCCTAAGCCGCAAAGAAATGCGGTCATTATTTTAGCCGCTTTCGCGGTTTTTATTATTGTCTTCTGGATCTGGCAGATGGGAGCGCATATCAAGGGTCCGTTCGATTATCAGACCTCGATGGCGACCGATACTTCCGAAGAAGATTATAATAATCTCTTGAAGAGTGCAGATACTGATAAGGATGGCTTATCTGATTATGCCGAAATCTATACGTATAAGACTTCGCCGTATCTTGAAGATACCGATAGCGACGGCTTGTCCGATAAGAAAGAAATAGATAACGGGACTGATCCGGTTTGTCCGAAAGGCAAGGATTGTCACGCTTCTGTCGATACGAGCGCGATCGCCACGACCAGCGCTTCGAACATTTCTGGGGACGCTAATACGGCGTCCGATGTCTCTGATACTACCGGTTCTTCCGCTGATCTTGATACGACCAGTGTTGATGAAAATATTCTTCAGAATGTCTTAAACGGTCAAGGAGATGCCGCAACCCTGCGCCAATTCCTGATTTCTGGCGGCGCCTCCAAGGCAGACCTCGATCAGATCAGCGATGAAGATCTCATGAAGAGTTATCAGGAGACGCTTGATGCCCAGAGTACTAGCGCGAACTTGAATCAATAAAAAAATAAATAATTTATCTTAATAAAATGAAGTCTTTCCTAAATTTTAACCAGGAGACCGAATTTAAGACCGGTAAGAAATTGGTCCTTTTCTTGCTGGTTTTTTCTGTTTTGGCGGTCTTTACTATAAAAGATGTTTCGGCGCAATTTTACGTTACTGGCGGCCCAGTCACTACTATAGAACAGGCGTCTGTGCCGCAGGCAACAGCGGCTGTAAAGGATTCTTTTTGGAAGAGGACGACTAAATTGATACAGAAAGCTGGATCATTGGCATTTCAGAGGGTCCTGAGTTCAGCCCTGAACAAGATTGCTTATGACACAGCCAATTATATCGGTTCCGGCGGAAAGGGACAGAAACCGCTTTTCATCACCAAGAGCCTTGGCGCTTATCTGGAGCAGATTAGCGATGAAGCGGCTGGCCAATTTATCGAAAGTTTCGTTAATAATTTAAATACCACCGTTGATGAGACTTGCGCTAATCAGCTTAAGAAATGCCGTGAGTTCTGCGTGAGTTTCTTGACTAACGAAGGCGGCACTGACAATAATTATGCTGAAAATAGAACAACTTGCACGGCTGATTGTGATCGAGCGGCCACTAAATGCGCGGCTCAGACCCAGACAACCGCTGATCAAGTGACCCCATCCTTCAATGTCTGCAGCCCGTCGTCTTTAGAGGCCAAGATTAAGATTGGCCTCGGTTTAGTAGAGCAGACTCGTCCGGCCGCGCCTAATTGTACGGCTTCAAGAATGATTAAGGACTGGGGCGATAGCGTCGAGAAGAAGCTCGCCTCGCTCAGAGACGCTAATTATTTGGATGAATTCGTGAATATTTTTGACCCGCGCACTAACGATGTCGGTATTTTCGTGCTCGCACAGACGGATCTGTCGAACCAGGTTTATAATAAGAACCTGACTGCCGGCAGCAGCTTCATTGCCAATAAGGGCTGGACTGACGTTCGCACTATCGCCGGCACTTTGAAGGGAGTTCCCGGAGAAGCTCAGGCAGCCGCTGAATCAGCTAGGACTGCCAGGCAGCAGGCTTTAGGAAAGACGACTGGTGATATTTTAGTCGATGCTGCCAATGTCTTTTTAAATCAATTATATTTTTCAGCTTTTAATAATCTACTTCAGACTTTGGGAGAGAAGAGTGAAAAGGGTAATAAGTCCAGCACGGGTTCTAGTAATTATGAGAGCGACCCGAACGCTAATGGCGGCGCTACCGCCCTGAAAGAAATCACTACCAAACTCTTGCAGACTAATTTCGGCGTCCGAGCTGATTATGATATCTTATCCGAATTATCTATCTGCATTGATTCTAAGAATCCTGGTCCGACTGACTGCGTTATTGACGATCAGTTCATGCAAGGGATAACCGAGAAGAAAACTGTTGCGGAAGCGGTTAAAGAAGGTTATCTGCATGGCGACTGGCAGTTAACGAGAGATAGCCGCGCCGGGTCTTATGGCCTGCGCAATATTTCTATACTTCGTAAATATCGTATTTTGCCGGTCGGCTGGGAAGAGGCAGTTTCTAGGGCCTATGCTAACGATGCTAACCAGAAGAAGGCCACTCTGAGCGACTTTATGTCCTGCTTTGATCCCAATGATCAATATGCTAGTTTCAGCAAAGACTTCAATGTCAATGACCAAGGCTGGTGCCAAGGCTTGGTTGATCCAAATTGGGTCTTAAAAGCGCCGATGAATTCCTGTAGCAAAGAGGGTTTTAGCGCTCAGATATTGAGCAAGACTGTCATGCCGGGAACTGAGGCTATCGGAGACGCTCCGGCCACTCCGAGCGAATTAAGTGTGGCCCGCGCCGATTCTTATTGTGCTGATAGCCAGACCTGTATCAAGGAAAAGAGCGATGGCAGCTGCGATGCTTACGGCTATTGCGACGAGGAAAGACGGACCTGGGTATTCGGCGCTGACTCTTGTCAGCCGATAAATAATACCTGCCAAGATTTTATTAATACTGAAAGCGGCGCCTCGGTCGCTTATCTGGAGAATACCTTGGATTATGACAGCTGTACTTCGGAAAATTCCGGCTGCCGCCAATATTCATTCAACGGCGCTTATAATAGTTCCACTGATACGGTCTCTTGGGATGGCGGACAGAGCATTTATCTTAATAAGAATGCCAAGGTTTGCGAGAAGTCCGACGACGGCTGCACCGAGCTGATGCGCCTAAAGCCGACCTGGGGTAGTAATTTAGTCATGAATTCTAATTTTGGCAACGATGAAATAGGTAATACGGCGACTCAGCCGGCTCTCAATGATTGGCCTCTGAATAATGCTCGCGCGACCATTGTCGATTCATCTATCGCCCCGGGAGATTCTAGCGGCAAGGCTATGCGCCTGGAAACTAGCGCAACCGGCGGCGGCGTCTATTCTAATCCTCCGGCCTCTCTTTTGCCGGCTAATTTTCAGACTATTTCTGGACAATCCTATACGCTCAGCGCTGACCTCTATTTGGCTAGCGGCGATAGCGCTAGCCTCAGTCTAGGAGCGGTTTCTGAGGGTTTTGCCAAAACCATAACCACTAAGAACGTCTGGCAGCATGTCAGCATTACGCGTCTGGCCGATAGCGCTTATAATAACGCCGATTTCTTCGTCAGCGGTTATAGCGCCAATGGTCAAGCTACCTTCTATTTTAAGAATCTAAAGTTCGAAATCAGCAGCTGGGATACCGGTTATAGCAATTACGGACGCTTCACTGTGTATGAAAAATTATTGCCGGCTTACTTAGAAAAATCATGCTATGTCGACGCGGTCAGCGCTACTAAGAATTATGAATTGAAGAGCGGCGCTCCGACTGTCTGTTCCAATTTCGCCCGCAAATGCAATAAGGAAGAAGCCGGCTGTGAATTATACTCTTCGCTTGCTGATAATTTCGCGGTTCCGGCCAAGGTCGTGAGCAGCGATTATTGTTCTGATCAATGTTTAGGCTATGATGTTTATGTCGCCAAAGCTAGCCGCTTCAATCCGGCCGTTTCCGAGAATCTCATTCCGGAAAAGGCAATGGCTTGTAGCGCGGCCGCAGCTGGCTGCAATGAGTTTACTAATCTAGATGCGTTGGCCGCTGGCGGCGAACAGAAAGAATATTATACTTCCCTAAAACAATGCGTTAAGCCTTCAGCCGCTACCTGCGCCACCTTCTATTCTTGGGAGGGAACTGACGCCGGCTATCAGCTTAAGTCCTACTCTCTCAAGAGCCAAGGCGGTTTGCCGGAAGTGACCGCGAATGACAGCGCTTTATGCAACGCCGCTATCTATAATCTGCCGATCACTAATGCCGGCTATAATGCGGATTGTCGCGAATTTTATAATGCTGCCGGTCAAGTCTCTTATCATCTTGCTTCTCGGACTATAACCTGTTCTGAAGATTGCCATGCCTATAGGCTGAGCGAAAAGAATATCGTCAATAACATGACGGCCGCGCAATGCACCGGTTCTGATAAGCACTGGAACGCGGGAGACAGTACCTGTAATATCTGTCCGAACGGCGGCGCTTGGGATACTAATAATAACGGCTGCGTCTATCAGGCGATTCCAGGCGAAGGCCAGACTTGTTCCGCTAACGAGAACGGCTGCCGCGAATACAATGGCAATAGCGGCAATAATGTCCGTCTCGTGACGTCTTATGATTTCGAAAGTGGCGCAGCTGCTTATTGGACTTCTAATTGTACCAACGGCCTTAGTATTTCTACCGTAGCTAACAGTAAGGATGGGCACTCTTTGCAATATTTAGATAGCGCGAGCGGCTGTCAGCCGGTCGGCAATGATGCCGGCGCGCCGATAGCTAAGACTCGCTTGATAGAAAGGCTGCTCGCGAGCGATAATGTCGCCGCTCAGCTCGCTGTCGGTAATTCCGTCAATCAGAATAGCGCCTATGCCGTGAAATTCTTAGCGCGCGCCGTGACTAATGTAAACCTGAAAATATATTTCTTGAACCGCGATACCGGAGCTAAGTCATATTTCAACGCTTCTAGCACTTTAGTCGTCAAGGGCGGCAATGAATGGAATCTGTATCAAGCGAACCTGGAGAATCTCGACCATGCCGTCGGTCCGAATGAACGCCTGATCATCAGCGCTAACGCTAATTTCTTATTCGACGACTTCGTCCTCTCTGAGATTACTGACCGCTATTATCTAGTCAAAGGTTCTAGCCAGATTCCTAACGTCTGCTACTATGATATCTTCGATCAATATCAGGGAGCCGATTATAATCTCGGTTGCGCTCAATATGCCGATCGCGGCGGCTTAATGCATAACCTGCGCCAATTTTCTAAGCTCTGCTCGGAATCGGCTGTTGGCTGCGAGCAGATGGTAGACACTAAGAATTATTCCGATTATGGTCCGGGTATCTGGAATGACACCAATAACAATAATGCCTGCGATCCGACCGAGGTCGACTGCGTCAAAGTAAATGCCGACAGCGCCCTCTATGCGGTCTATGATCCGAATAAATTATGCACTGCGGCTAGCAAAGGCTGCAGCCGCTTAGGTCAAGGCCAAGGCGGAGCTATCATTACTTCCTGGGTAGACGCCTATAGGCAGAACAATCCGGATACTTATGCCCAGTCTCTATGCCAGAAACCCAACGTCGGTTGCGAGGAATGGAGTAATAGCGATGACGGAGCTGTGAGTTACTTTAAGAATCCGGGAGCGAATGCCTGCTCATATAGAGCCAGCGCTGATCCTAAGATATTTGGCAAGTCGTGGTATAAGATAGCGGTCAAGCGCTGTGATGCCAGTAAGGACGGCTCAATTGCCGGAGTCGAAAAAGGCAGCGCTATCTGTACGAGCGATAACGATTGCGGCGCAAACAAATGTATTATTGATAATAATGATTATCCTTGCTCTACTTCATATGATAAGACTATCGGCTTAGGCGGGGCTGGCAACCAGGTCTGGATTCCGGATACGGCCGCCGGTCTCTGTAGCGCCAACGAATCGGGCTGCACGGAATATATCGATCCCGTCAGCCAATTCTCAGTCAATCTGGTCTTTAATTCCGGCTATCAGACGATAGAAGGAGTTAAAGAAGGCTGGGGTTATGACGGTGAAAATTTTAATGGCCAGCAGCCGACCGCTACGCAGCAGATTATCCGGCTTGAGCCGAATAAATTATATAGCTTCACGGTTAAATACGACACCGGCGCTTCCGGTAATGTCGCTCTGTCGTTTGAAACTCCCGCTAGGCCGCTGCTGGTTAATAATAATTTCGGGACGACTACTAACAGCTTCACTATTTCCAGTAATGCCAATCAGCCGATAATATTTAATTCTATCAATAATTCCACGGCCTTGGTCAGCGGCGGCGCGACGGGCAAGACCATAGAAGTCAGGGAACTGGTTGTCGATTATCAGCTGAAAGCTAATATTGATAAGACGAGCTGCAATGGGCTCGTGAATTTCGACGACGGCTGCGTTCTCTTCAATGAACGCAATGTTGCCGGAGCTTCCGGTCTAGTCAGCTTAGAAAAAGGCTGGGATGCTTATAAGACAGTATCCGGCGCTACGCCGACCGCCTGTTCGCCTAGCGTTCAGGGGTCATGCACCTCTAATCAGCTTATCAAAGTCCGCCCAGACCGCGTCTGCTCTAAATGGCTAGACTGCGTGACTTATATTGAGGATCCGGCCACGAAGAAGAAGACTTGTTATGCTGTCGCCGAATGCAACCGCCTGGATGATAAGAATGAATGCGCCAATTTTATCACTATGCCGACGGCGGTCCGCAGCTTCGATGCTAATAACGATAAGAACGCGACCGGCTATTCTTTGCTCAATAAATATCATTTCAGCCAGATCAAGGAGGTTGGGTTCAGCTCCGGTTTCTATGCTGATTTTGAGGATAGCCCCTCGCTGAGCTGCCATGGTAATATTAATTTTTCCGGTCCCGCGGCCTGCCCTAACGACGCTTACGCCGTAGTGAAAGAACCGGAGAATGCCCCGACTGATTATCCGGCCCAAGGCAAGGGTTATCTGAAAGTCGTCGCTCCATATCAAGTCTCTACTTTAGGCGATGGGCCGACTGGCTTTGCTGAATTAGCCTCGCCTGAAGCAAATAAAACCAATACCTATTATTTGAGCTACATGATTAATACCAAGGGCTCGACCTTGCGCACGAAAGTGATGATTACTGACGTAAATGGCACGGTCATGAATGATCCGGTGACCAACGCGCCAATGATATTTTACGCGGCCGCGCCTACCGGCTGGGAAACGAAGATTGCCAAGTTCGATATCGGCTACGGAGAAGGGAAGAATAAGATCAAGATTTATCTGAGCTCGGATACGAGCGATCCTCAGGATAAGAACGCTGTTTATTTTGATAATCTCAGTATCGAGCCGGTCTTAGAAATCGGCAATAACCAATACGCGCCGCGCGAATGCCGTCTCTATCCGACTGAAGACAGCCTGACTTGCGAAACTAAGAATAGCAATGTGATTAAGAACGGCCTAGAGGGCTATTGTTTAGAGCATGATTCTTTCAATCCGAGCGTCTGCTTGATCTGGTATCCGGTCGATAAGATTTCGACCACTAGGATTTCTCAGCAGTCTGCCTATGCCTATAAAGGCACTTATCCTCTTAATTATTGTACGGAATTGAACGGTAATTTTGATTTAGTAGAAAATCGGAAGGCTTATTATCTAGGACATGATAATACTAACGGCGATTGTGATAGTGGAGATTCTAACGACGGCTTTCAGACTAGCGCTGGCTCTTGCGCCTCGGGCTACGAAAGATTCTATTACGAATATTCTTGGTGGAGAGGCGACCACTGGAACTGTAACGGCGATTGGTGGTGCGTTCCGAAGAACAATGCCAGCAAGAAATTCATTCTTAAAGTATTGAGAGATGACGACACCAGTTTTAATAGCCCGAGCCAGCATAGATATCTCGAGGACTGGTCAACCGCGACCACGGGCTATACCTATACCAGACTATTGGCGAATGCCGATTCTTGGGTCAACGGTTCTACTGTGAGTAGCGGAAGTGCCTATCGTGCTATGCTCTTTGTCTCAACTGACGGCTGGTATCGGTATAGCGGCCACGGGACTGCCGCAGATAATCAGGTCTTAGCTGATCCGATTGTCCGGGTTTATGACTATAATACTCCGCCGACGACGGAAAATGATTTAAAGCTACTAGATAACTCCGGAGACGATCCGACTAAGATTTTTCGCTTCACTTGCAATAGGTTCATCCAGGTTGTCAATGAGAATGGCGAGAATAAGTCTTGGGCCGCCAGAATCAACGGCGATCCAGCTTATCCTGATACCACGCCCGGGTTCTTCGTTGACAGCTCGAATAATAAGTATAGCGCTGCGCCTAAAGCTATCTCCGGGTATGGCCGGAATCGATCTTTTATTCCTTATGGTGCCGCCGCCCTGCCTAATGACCTAAGCTCTCTGAGCGCGCCGGTTACTCTGCGCAATACTTATTCAGATAGTAATAAAGAAACTATCTCCGCTGGCCGGCCTTATGGTTGTAATCAAATAGGGAATGCGAGCGGCTGTACTTCTATTGGTTATTGCAGCGAAAATAAAGATGCCTATTGCTTGACCGCCGCCAGCCTAGTTCCCGGCGATACCGCCATCGGCATTAACTCTTGTGATGGGTCAGGCACCTGTATTCCGCTTTGGAATCAACAGTTATCCCCAGTCATTGTTAGTGAACAAAGTACTCCCGATTATAGGAATATCCTAAAGACCTTGTTCATGACATCTTATAGAAGTTATAATTTTAATGATAATGTCTATGGACCCGATACACGCTTCTATTCCGATTTTACTTCGACTCTGAATAAATGCGCTAATGATACGCGCATTGGAGAGGGAACGAGTTCTTTCTGCTGGATTTATCCGACTATCAGTAATATCAGGCTTTATGCCGGCGGGACCAGGACTACGATTTCCGCTTCCGGCAATACTTTTGATATCCTTAATAAAGGCGTTTATCGCCTAGAATTTAATAGTCAGGTCGACAAGGAACAGCAGCCGCTTAAGGAAATCATTCTTGACTGGGGCGATGGCAGCGTCCAGACTATCACCGGCGAAGATCATCACCCGACAGCCACTAATCCCCATGTTTTCTATCATTATTATTCTTCTAAGGGCCCGAAGACTCTGAAGATACAGGTTACTGATAACTGGGGGGCTTATGCTAGGAATTATTAGGCATATTCTAGCCTGTTGATAACTTGCTTGACAAAACCTTGATAATGTTATATACTATCTATAGTTAATTACAGAGGATAAAAAAGACAACAAGAACCTTAAAAACATAAAATCATGAGAAAGATGTTATTTTTCTTAGCTACTGTCATGATGATATTCATGGCGAGCTGCAGCAAGTCGGAGGATTCTTTTAACGAAGAACCCGTCACACCCAAAGAAGACAGTGTAGTCTTCATCGTCACCACTAGTATTCTGACTCCCTGGAAATCAGAGTATTTAACCGAAAAAAATTCCGTCGGAATTTGGTTAAATACCTGGTCAAGCGCATTATATGAGTTTGCTCCAGGAACTAGAAAGGTATTCAAAGGAGAGGAAGCTAGAGCCATCATAGGAAAAGAGGTAATTGTTTGCTCCTCGGTACATATTTACCGGATGTGGTCATCGACCTTGCCTAGTCCCGTGTTCGAAACCACGTATTCTCCCGCTCCAGTTTCCGTAGTTATTGAGAAGAATAAGACATACACCTACCACTTTGATGTAACTTTTGTGCCAGTGTAGTATGTCGCTAAACATTCTTCTTATGATTAGAACTGACTCGTACTTTTAAAAGGCTTATTTAAATTGATAAGCCTTTTTTCTTTACTTTGGATTTTGCGGTTGAAGATAGTTGGCGAAAAATACAGTATTTGACACAACATCAAAAAGTGTTAAATTGTTGTAAGTTAGTTGACAAAATGTTAATAATATTATATCATATTTATAATAAAATTGCTAAAGATAAAAAGAACCTTAAAATAAAAACATAAGAAATCATGAAGAAAATGTTATTTCTTTTAGCCGTTGCTATGATAGTCATAGCAAGCTGCAGCAAGAATGATGATCCATTCAATGAGCCCCCGAACTCTAAAGAAGATAGTGTGGTTTTCATAGTAACTAGTACTATCGTGACTCCGATAAGACCGGAGTATGAAGTACAAAAAAATCTTATTACGCTCGTATCATTCGCCTGGGCAGAACAAGTCGATTTCACGCCAGGTTCGAGAAAAGTATTTAGAGGAGAGGCTGCAAAAACTATTATAGGCTCAAAGATGATGGTGAGTCCTTGGGTGGTAGTTCATATTCCAGATACTCAAACCTCGTATGGTCGAAATATGGACATTTTGTGGACACCACGACTAGATTGGATTGTTATAGAGAAGAATAAGACTTATACTTATCACTTTGATGTGACTCTAAGATAACATTCCCCTCATGATTCTTAGAACCGTACCGTACTTTTAAAAGGCTTATCTAAATTGATAAGCCTTTTTTCTTTGCCTTTGCGGCTATTTTATAGTAAAATAATAGCATTAGGCAACCTTAAAAATAGGGTGAAAAATAGGCTCGAAAATAGGCTGTCAAAAACGTTGCAAATGGTATATAATTAAAGGAAAGATAAAGCATATAAGGCAGGCTTATGAATCTTGATGAACAGTTATTAGCGAAAAAACAAGAAGCGGCCGAAACTGATGAATTATCCGGGGCATCCGATAGAGCCGGCGGCTTAAGAGAGGCACAGCGAGCTGGCGCCCAAGACGGGGCTGGCAGTCAGAGCGCCATGTCATTACGCGAAGCGGTTCTGGCCGAAAAGAAGAAGGAGGCGGCTAAATCCATTGGCGTAGAAGAAGCTGCCGGAGAGGCCGGCGCTTCGCCATTGAGTCTCGGAACTTCGAGACTATTACAGCAATCATGGCTGAATCTGATTCCTAGCTGGGGGCTTACTCTGATTTGGGTAAATATTCATGTTTTTTTAAGTTATGTTTTAGGGGAAAGATTGTTCTGTAAATTAGGAGAAGAATGGGCGAGCATGATTCCTGGCAGCGCCGCCGGAGCAACTGGAGCGGCTGCGGGAGCAAAGCCGCCAGTCAAGGCTTCGAATGAATGCTGTCTCTTGGCCGGTTGCGATTTGGGATGCCTCTTTGTAATCATAGCCGTGGGTTCCGTTATTGCCATGATAGTCGGAGCTATTACCAGTCCGCTCGAAGCTCTTAAAGCTTCGTTGGGAGCTATCTGGGGCGCAATCGCAGGTATTAGCAATTAACATGAAATCAATTAATAGTAAAAAAACTTTATCAGTCATTCTGCCGCTTATAGCCGTAATCGGAATTTTTTTATTCGGTCATAACGTCTTTGCGGCTCCGGATTGGGCGGTCAGTGTCGTTAGCGGCATTCTCGGAGTATTCATCTGGGCGTTAGGAGTTATTTTAGTTTTAGTGATCAAGGGCTTGATCCTTATCGCCGGATATCAGAATTTCATCGGTTCCGATGCTGTCAGGCTCGGCTGGGTGATAGTGCGCGATATCTGCAATATGTTCTTCGTAGTTATCCTGCTCATCATAGCCTTCGGGACTATTCTGCATTTAGAGAATTATAGTTATAAGAAATGGCTGCCTAAATTGATATTGATGGCGGTGCTTATTAATTTCTCTAAGACTATCTGCGGTCTGATGATTGATGCCGCGCAGGTTGTCATGCTGACTTTTGTCAACGCCTTTAAAGACGTCGGCGGCGCGAATTTGACCGACATCTTAGGGCTGAGTAATATCGTGACCCTGGCCAAGGAAGACAGTACCATGAGCCTATGGACAGTCGTCGGCGCCTATGTTTTAGGCATCATATATCTTCTAGTCGCTGTCGTCGTCATCGTGACGATGATGATGATGCTTGTGATGCGCCTAGTTATGATCTGGATCTATGTCGTCTTATCGCCGGCCGCCTATTTATTATCGGCTTTCCCGGGTGGACAAAAATATTCTTCAGAGTGGTGGAGCGAATTTACGAAAAATCTTATTGTCGGTCCGGTTTTAGCTTTTTTCATCTGGCTTTCATTCGCTTCTCTTCAAACTTATAAGCAGATGGACTCCGCTAACACTTCGGCGGCGGAGGAGATTTCGAATACCGGACCGGTGACCAATGGTTCTGGAGCGGCTGCCGTAGCCGCCACTAAGGCCTCTACGCCCGCGTCCCTTATCCAGTTCGTTATTGCCATTGGCATGCTTTTGGGCGGATTGAAAGTCTCTCAGAGTATCGGTGGAGCGGCTGGCAGTATGGCTGGGAAGGGAATGGCGGCCATACAAAAAGGAGCCGGTTTCGCGACCGGAGCAGTTACTGGAGCAGCGCTTTTGCCCCTTAAGGGCCTTAAGGCCGGAGCAGGAACCGCGATGGAATATGGAGTCAGCAAGCTCCATGAGAAAACCGGCGTCGATCTGAATCTTAAGAGAGCCTGGAAGGGTGTTCAAGAAAAACGCAAAGAACTCGAAGAGAAGCGCTATACTACCGGCCAATTAGCAGCTAGAGAAGCAATGGAAACTGGCGGCCGAGTTCATGGCATTTTAGCCATGACCGGAAATTCTGCCGATGCTTGGGAGCAGATGACTTCCTGGAAAGGCGTCGGCAAGAGGCTTAAGGGCGGGCGGATGATGTCGCGCTTGCAAGGAGAAGGCGAACAGGAGAAAGTGCAGGCTGAAAAGGAGGCTAGGATGCGTCAAGACGAATTAGCATACATGAGCGCTGATCCTTCGAAGCGTGATGATATGAGAATAAAAGCGCAGAATGAGAAGACGGTCGTATTTGATACTATCAAGGCTGAAAATGATAAGATAAAGAATATTGATCAGAATATCAAGAGCGAGCGTAGCCGCGATCCTCGTTTAGTCGATGAGAAGAAGATAGCGGAGTGGGAGAAGCAGAAGCAGACGAGTCAAGCTGAAATTAAAGTAGCTCAGGCGAAAGGCAAGGACATTCAGGCACAGCAAGCCTTTATGAATCAGAATTATGGCAAGGCTTTCTCTAAGAAGGATCTGACAGATAAGGAAGTGGCGGCCAAAGAAGCCGAGATGGCTCAGAAAAGAGCGGAACATAAGATCGAAAGCAATATTCCTGAATATAGTTTTGAAGCCCGTGCGGCCGAACAGAAAGCCGTTTCTTCCGAGGCATCTAAGATTAAGGATGTTACTGATGTTTCTGAATTATTGCGCATCATGGATGACGCTATCAAGGCGAAAGATAAGACCATGGTCAAGGCTATCGCTTTGAAGATGACGAAAGAAGCTAATGATAATGAATTTTTGAAGCGTTTCAGCGGCCGGACTGATCATGTCGGCTTGAAGAAGATGATGCGCGATCTCTCTGACAAGAATTCTGAGAATTACGCCGGCTTTAATCAGCAGGAAGCTTTCGGCTTAGGCAGCCAGATTGCGGAATTGAATAAGAATACTAATCATTGGGGCGCAACCGCGGCTTATAAGATGGTGGATGGACAATGGAAAGAAACTTCGGACAAAGAACATCATGAAATTCGTGATATTGAAACCGGCAAGCAGCAGCTTCAGGCCTTCATTAGAAATAATAATCGCCTGTCTTATGGATATCATGATAAGACAGGGAAATTTAATCTTGACGCAGGCGGCGTCATTAAATTAAAGAGTATTGATAACGAAGCGGGCCATAAGAATATAGAAACCATGAATGAGAGCGCCGCTAAATATGTTTATGATGCAATCAAAGATAACCCTGATTTGAAGAAATTATTTGATACTAATAAGATAGGCAAAGACCAGCTAACTTTGTTTGAGAAATTGGAATGGCGCCTCGGCCAATTAAAAGATTCAAAAAACTTTGAAGAAAAATACGCGCAGGCGACCAGCATAGGAAAAAAGATGCCTTAATTTTATTATTCCCGTTTCATTGATATATGGCTAATGAAGAATCCAAAAGAATATTAGACAATAGTTATGCCGACTCCCTGAGAGAAGTCGTCGATTATATCGTCTTGCATGATGAATATGCTAAGGCCAAGGAATTGACTTCGGTGCTTTTTAAGGCCGCTAGCGATAATATGGCGGAGTTGAAATTAAAGCCGCAGCTATTGTCTTTTTACGAAGAGACAATGCGGAAGCTGAAGTTCATCGGTTTGCCGCTTTTAGAAAATAATGAGGTCGTCGACTTAATCAAGAATAATTTCTGCTTCCAATTCAAGATAGATAATTATGACCTATTGCAGAAGATCGAGGCAAAACTCTTAAATATCATAGTCGTTGAGGAAAGGAATAAGCTGAAAGAAGATCTGCGCCGCGTCCTGGTCGAGAATAGCGAAAAGATAGTTGCTAATCATGATACTAAGCTGATTAAGGATTGGCTGAAAAATTATGTCGCTAAAGTCGGTCTGGACAGTTCTGATAAGCTGGCCAAGACGCAATATCTAGTCGCCCTAAAGAACGATAAACAGGTCAGTCCAGCTGAATACAATAACCTCCTAGCCTTGTTTAATTTCTATGATCGTTTGAACCTTGCCTCTGATACTCCGGAAGGATTTGAGGAAGAGCCGCCAATACTGATAAAAGGGAAGCTTTATATCTTCCGTAAAGGCATCATGGAGGAAGTCCCAGAAAATCAGAATATCGCAGCAGCGATGCAGCTGGTGGGAGAAGAGCCGGTTATAGAAGACAAGACTTCAATCGCGCCTGCTCCGGCTCAGCCCTCTGCAGTCATTCCTCAACCCGTTCTAGTAACGCCGCCTTCTACAACTTTAGCAGAACTAGAAAGCATTCTGAAAAATTATTCCGAATCCAGTTTAGAACATAAGGCAATATCGCAAGAGATCAGCCGTTTCAAGAGATCAGAACTTAAAAAATCCCAGAAAGCAGATGTTAAAAAATAAAAGATTAAAAATAGCTGTTTCCGGATCGCTCGCTTACGACCAGATCATGGATTTTCCCGGACGTTTCTCAGACCATATCCTGCCTAAAGAAATCCACAATTTGAATTTAAGCTTCTTCCTCAGCGGCTTGCGCCGCAGCTTCGGTGGCACGGCCGGAAATATCGCTTATAGCCTGGCTCTTCTGAAAGAGAAACCGATTATCCTAGGGGTAGCCGGTTTTGATTTTGGCGATTATCGTAAATGGCTAGAAAAGGGCGGAGCTGATATCAGCCGGGTCAGGACCGTTTCGACCGACAGGACGGCAACGGCTTATATCATTACCGATCAAGCTGACAATCAGATCGCTGCGTTTTATCCTGGAGCGCGACCGAAAGATTATGCGCGCCGCGCCTGTAATTTTAAGGAGATTGATCTGGCTATCATTGCCGCTGATGATAAGCAGCGGATGTTAGACTATGCGTTCGCCTATCAGAAGCATCATGTCCCGTATATCTTTGATCCGGGCCAAGCCTTAATTGCCTTTTCGGACGCGGAACTTAAGAAAGCTGTCAGTGGTGCGAAGGTGCTTATCGGCAATGATTATGAAATAAAACTGATGGCCGATAAGATGAAGATAACTTTGGCGCAGCTGGTAAAACTAGTCGAGATATTAGTAATAACTAAGGGTGGCAAGGGATCGGAAATATATCAAGGCCAGGAGAAGGTAGTGATTAAACCGGCAAAACCGAAGAATACCTCGGACCCGACCGGCGCCGGCGACGCCTATCGCGCCGGCCTTATCAAAGGCCTGATAAAGGGCTATAATCTAAAGGCTTGCGGCCAATTAGCCGGGTTAGTGGCGGTTTATACGGTTGAGAAATATGGCACCCAGACGCATCGCTTCAGTCTGGCGGAACTTAAGAAAAGGTATCAGGAGAATTATAAGGAAAGTCTGAAGATATAAATAAGAGCTTAAAAATATTTTAAATAAATATGACTCACCACGTAAAGGACATGAATCTAGCCGCTAGCGGCGAAAAGCGTTTGGCTTGGGCTAGTCGCGATATGCCGGTTTTAGAAATCATTAAGGCCGATTTTAAGAAAACTAAGCCATTCAAGGGCAAGCGGGTTTCGGCTTGCATGCATGTAACCGCGGAAACAGCTAACTTAATGCTGGCTCTCCAAGCTGGCGGAGCGGATATTACTTTAGTAGCCTCTAATCCGCTATCGACGCAAGACGATATCGCCGCGGCTTTAGTGAAGAACCATGGCATCAAGGTCTTAGCTATCCATGGCGAAGACACTAAGACTTATTATTCTCATTTGAATCAGGCTCTGCAGAATCGCCCGAATATCACGATGGATGATGGCGCCGATCTGATCTCTCTCTTGCATAATAAATATAAGCATCAGGTTAAGGATATCTTGGGCAGCATGGAAGAAACGACGACCGGAGTTATTCGCTTGCGCGCTTTGGCCGCTGATAAGAAATTATTATTGCCGGTCATCGCCGTTAATGACGCTAAGACCAAGAACATGTTCGATAACCGCTATGGCACCGGACAATCGACTCTCGACGGCATCATCCGTGCGACTGGCTTATTGGTCGCTGGTAAAGTCTTCGTGGTAGCCGGTTACGGCTGGTGCGGCCGCGGCTTTGCAATGCGCGCCAGAGGTATGGGCGCTCAAGTTATCGTGACTGAAGTCGACGAGATTAAAGCTTTAGAAGCAGCGATGGACGGATTCGGAGTACTGCCGATGAAAGAAGCGGCTAAAGTCGGCGACGTCTTCTGCACTATCACTGGCGACCTCAAGGTTGTCGACAAGGAACACTTCAAGGTTATGAAAGACGGAGCCATGGTCTGTAATTCCGGCCATTTCGACGTGGAAATAAATATTCCGGCTTTGAAAAAATTGGCTAATAAGGTAAATTATAACGTCAATAATAATGTTGATGAGTATATCTTAGGGAAGAGACGCGTCTATGTTCTCGGTCAGGGCCGCCTCATTAATTTAGCGGCTGCCGAAGGTCATCCGTCTAGCGTTATGGATATGAGTTTTTCTACCCAGGCCTTAGCGGCTGAGTACGTCGCTAAGAGCGCTGGAAAATTAGAAGTCAAGGTTCATAATGTTTCTGAGAAAATAGAAAAGAAGGTAGCTATGATGAAGTTGAAGTCATTAGGCATCAAGATAGATAAATTGACCGCGGAACAAGCCGCTTATCTGTCTTCTTGGGAATCAGGGACTTAAAGATTCGATAGCAGGACATAACTTAATTATCTCCGTTACCACAGCGGAACAAAAAATATGAACATAAAATTAATCACTTCGGAATCTGTTACCGAAGGACATCCGGACAAGGTCTGCGATCAAATTTCAGATGGTATCCTGGACGAGATGTTAAAGAGAGATCCGGCTAGCCATGCGGCCGTGGAATCATTCGCTACTAACGGTATGATTGTCGTCGGCGGGGAAGTTAGAACTAAAGAATATATCCAAGTTGACGATATTGTCCGGAAGGTTTTAAAGAGCATCGGCTATAACGGCGCTGAATCCGGCTTTGATTGCGATAGCGTTGGTATCATGTCATCTCTCCATGCGCAGAGCGCGGAAATCGCTCAAGGCGTTGATGAGGGCGCGGGCGAATTCAAGGAGCAGGGAGCCGGCGATCAGGGCTTGATGTACGGCTTCGCGACTAACGAGACTAAGGAGCTCATGCCCTTGCCGATAACCTTAGCTCATAAATTAACTTTTAGATTAGCTGAAGTCCGTAAGAATAAAACCCTGCCTTATTTAAGACCGGATGGAAAAAGCCAGGTGACCGTCGAATATCATGACGGCATTGCTAAGCGTGTCGAAACTGTCGTTATCGCCGCTTGCCATAGCGAGAAGGCTAAGCTTTCTAAGGTCCGTGCCGATATTTTAGCGAAAGTCATTAAGCCGGTTTTAGGCAAATTAATGGACAAGAAGACTAAAGTCTATATCAATTCTACTGGCGCCTTTACTTTCGGCGGTCCGGCGGCCGATACCGGTCTGACTGGCCGCAAGATTATCGTCGATACCTATGGCGGCGTCGCGCGTCATGGCGGCGGCTGCTTCTCGGGCAAGGATTCGTCCAAAGTCGACCGCTCCGGCGCTTATATGGCTCGCTATGCGGCTAAGAACGTCGTTGCGGCTGGATTAGCCGATAAATGCGAGGTCCAGGTCGCTTATGCTATCGGCGTCGCTAAGCCGGTCGGTATCTATATCGATACTTTTGGCACGAATAAATATGCGGAAGAAGATATCCTAAAAGCAATTAATAAAGTTTTTGATTTCCGCCCGAAAGCGATTATTGATCATCTGGAGCTAAGAAAGCCGGTCTTCTTGAAGACCGCGGCTTACGGCCATTTCGGCCGAGGAGAATTCAGATGGGAAAAGACCGATAAGGTCGCAGAATTGAAAAAGGCGATAAAATAAAGAACAATAAAAACACCGCTCTGTGAAGAGTGGTGTTTTGTCTCTATTATGCGCGTCATGACTTTCGGAACATTCGACAATCTTCATCCTGGGCACTTGGATTATTTCAAACAGGCTCGCCTTTTTGGCGATGAGCTGATAGTCATAATTGCCCGCGACAAGAATGTCTTGGTGATTAAGAAACGTGCGCCGCAAGATGACGAGAAGACTCGCCAGCGTAAGGTTAGACGCGCCCTCAAAGAGCTAGGTATAACAGGGAGGGCTGTTTTAGGAAATCTTAAGAACCGCTGGCTTATCCTGAAAAAATATCGTCCGGAGATAATCTGCTTAGGCTATGATCAGCAAGTTGATTTGCCGCAATTAAAAAGCGAAATCGCCGGATTTCGCTTTTCCTGTAAGATAAAAAGACTAAAGGCTCATCATCCGGAAAAGTATAAGTCGAGTTTTTGTCGAGTCTAGGAATATTAAAATATGTCCAAAAAATTTACTCTCTTTACGGAAGATTATAACGTGCCGCCGCATCCTTGGCTCCTTTGGAATAAGACTTTTTATGATCTGCGTTTGAAGACCAAAGGGAAGATATTTATCGATTCCATATTCATTTTTCAGGAAGGTAAGGCGCTCTGGGCTCCGGATGTTAGCCAATTTTCCGCCGCCGGCGCTTATTTTTTGCCGCGCTTGCAGGCTGACTCAACTTTGGCGGAAGAAATCGTGCGGCAGCATTATATTGGTTTTGCTAAAATCACAAGATTTGTCTCTAGCCTCAAGCACAAAGACTTAAAAAAGATGTCACCGCGTGGATTAAGCAAGATTTATGACGATTTTTGTCGCATCTGGCTGGAGATAGCTGATTGGTCTGCTATCCCGCAATATGTGGACATGGGCGATAATAAATATTCTGTGTTCGTAGAGAAAAATATTCGCGGCTCGCTATCTGCTTTTGGCGATCCTGGCGTAATTTTTAGCCGCTTATTAACTCCTCTCAAAGCCACCTATGTCCGTCGCGAAGCTGAGGCAGCTTTAGGATTATTAGCGCGCTGGCAGAGACAGCCGAAGCTATGGCGCGTCTTTAAAAGAGCTTCGAAGCTTGCTAACCTGGATAATATTTCTCAGCGCCGCCAGTTGCAATCATTGTCTAGGCGCTTCGGCTGGTTGCAATATTATTATGACGGCCAGGCTGCCGGACCAGAGTATTATTTCGAATTATTGAAAGGCAGGGCAGGAGATAAAGCGGGAAAGATCCTGTCGGCTAATAAGCGAGAGAGGGAAAAATTAGGCGCTTGGCAGAAGAGGATTGAAAGTTCGTTATCGGTTTCCGCCCGTCATGACATCCGCCTATTACGCGAATTTTCTTTTATCAAGGAATTGCGCAAAGAGATGCAGATATATTATCTGAATTATGCGATGAGCTCATGGTTTACAGAATTAGGGCGCCGTCTTTTCTGTTCTCAGACACAAGCGAAATATTTTACCCCAGAAGAAATTAGAGGATTCTTGCGTTCTGGGCGCCGGCCGAGAGCTGAAGAATTGCCCGAGAGATTCCATCTTTCCGCTTTCGTAACTATTAAGGGTAAAAGCCGTGTCTTGGTAGGGAAAGAAGCTGAAAGTATGGTTAGATATATACAGATGCCGAAACTCATCAAGACTAATGTGGATATTTTTACCGGCCAAGTATCTTTTCCTGGTCGCGTGCGGGGCGCAGTCAAGATTATCAATGCTGTTGCCGATATTAAGAAATTTAACAAAGGTGATATTCTAGTCAGTTTTTCTACTAATCCGTCATTGGTGCCGGCCATGAATCGCGCTAGCGCTATCATTACTGATGCCGGCGGAGTCACCTGCCATGCCGCTATCGTCTCTAGGGAGATGAAGATTCCCTGCATTATCGGCACAAAAATCGCTACGCGAATTTTGAAAGACGGCGATATAGTAGAAGTCGACGCCAGAAAAGGAATAGTAAAAGTGATAAAGAGGATAAGATAATTTTGCTAAACATATGAACAGCCGTAAGCGTAAAAATATTTCCGTCAGCCGCCAAGAACTCTTCTGTATGGAGGAAATGCCGAATTATTATCCAATGATGGCTGGTATTGCTTGGAACACGGCCCGGGCGAACAGGTTTCTTAAAAGTTATGGCTTTAGAAGAAAGATGTCCTGCTTAGCAATGATCTTCCAGGATAATATCTGCCAGTTGCTAGTGGCTCGGCAGGAATTCAAAGAGATCGGTTTAGAGCTATTGGAGAATATTAAGAAGAACCCGAAATGGGGCAATCGTTATCTTAAAGATCTTGAAAAAGCAGAAGATGAGCTGTATCGCTCCTCTGACAGCTTGAATAAGATAAATTTAACCAAGCTCTCCGACAAGGGATTATTCAAGGTTTATGATAAATACTATGCTATCTATAGCCGCCTGCATGTCCTTCATTGGATGCAGACGGCGGCTGATTTTGGGGAGAGTATCCTCTCTAAATATCTGAGGAATTACCTTAAAGATAGGATTGCCGGTCAAGATTATTCTTTGGGTGAAGCTTTCTCTACTCTCACGACGCCGACTAGGGACGCTAAGGCCTCTGAAGAATATAAACAACTTCTGTCGATATTGGGACACATCATTAGTAAGCCGGCTTTGAAGAAAATCTTTGCCAAGCATGGCGTAGAAGATATCGACAGGAAATTGTTAAAATTAGATAAGAGATTAGATTCGATGATTAGCCGGCATGCCGAATCTTTCGGCTGGCTTGGTTATGGCATGGTCGGGCCGTCTTGGGGAAGAGAGTATTTTATCGATATCCTATCAAGCCTGGCTAGGCAGGGTGTGAATCCCCAGAAGGCCCTGCAAGGCGTGAAAGCTGGTCGGCAAGAAATATTGAATAGGCAGAAGAAATTAGTCCGCGACCTCAAGATAGATAAGAAGCACGAAGAGATATTAGCTTTTGCTAGGAATCTCGTGTTTACCAAGGGGACTAGAAAGGATTCCATGTTCCATAGCTGGTCGATAGTCGAGAGATTATTCAAGGAAATCGGCCGCCGCCGCTACCTAGCTATCCGCCAAGTCCGCTATCTTTATCCGCATGAGTTCAAGGAGCTCCTCTTGGGCAATAATTTTGATGTTGCTATCTTGAATGAAAGATATAAGTTCAATCTGTATTATTCTGTCGGGGATTTCAAGGATGATCTGAATGTGAGCGGAGCAGAAGCGAGAAAGATATCGGCCCGCCTGAATATCATCAGAGAGAATATCAAGAATGTCAATTCACTGTCGGGTGACTGCGCTTTTCCGGGCAAGGCTAGGGGCGCGATCAAAGTCATTAATATTCCTAGCGATATTCCTAAGATGAAGAAGGGCGATATCTTGGTCTCGATAGCAACTACGCCGGATTTGGTTCCGGCTATGAAGAGGGCGGCGGCAATCATTACCGACGCTGGCGGCATTACCTGCCATGCTGCTATCGTTTCCAGAGAATTAAGGATTCCGTGTATCGTCGGCACTAAGGTGGCGACTAAAGTTCTCCGCGATGGCGATTCGGTAGAGATGGACGCGGAGCAGGGAATAGTGCGTTTAATGAAGAAGAAAAAAGGTTGACAGGATTATTTTCCGTGATAATATTGTCTTATAGACAATAATTATTGTCTTCAAGACATATATATATGAAGAATCTATTCAAATCGCAGACCGCTTATGAGATATTGATGCTTCTGACCGCCAGCCCGAAGCGGTCTTTTTATTTTTTAGAAATAAGAGAGGCTGTCAAGAAAGATGCGGCCAATATCACCCGCGAACTGGATAAGCTGATTAAGGAAGGCATAATCGCGCAAGAACTTAAAAATAGGAAGAAAAGCTATTCCTTCAATACCGATTATGCGATCGGGCCGGAGCTTATCAATCTTTTCCAGAAGAATAAAGGCGCAGAAGTCGAGAAGATATTTAATCGTGAATGGCTGTTAGCCGAAGAGATCATCAACGCTAACCCCTGGTTCATGGCCATCCCTTTTTATTGCTTTACGAATCAATTCGCTCAGCCAGGCGGGAAAGCCTATCAGCATCAAGCTTGCGTTTATCGGGGCTATCATCTCTGGTTCTATTTTGATAAGCAGGACGCGCAGGCCGTAGGCGACCATTTAGTCGACAAGTTCGAGAGCGACGTCGATTTCATGGAAGAGGTTAATTCTCAGATAAGACTTTTCGCCGATAAGCTAGTCGCTACGGTCGCTAAGATTCCTGAAAGCGGTCTGGATAAGGTATCTTCAGAGAAGCTGTGGCGCTACTATAAGGAGCATGAAGAAGTGCATCAGGCATATTATCAATGGGGTTGGATTCCGGTAGCCGCCGATATGTTCGGCGATAATCTGACTAATCGCGGCAAGCAGATGCTAAGAGAACTGAAGGCTCCGGTTGCGAAAATTGAGGAATATCTCGCCCTGCTTACTCAGCCGGAACAGGATTCGCTCTTGAAAGAAGAGCAAGATGCTCTGATTAAGATCGGTATTGCTGTCCAGTCTGATCCCAAGCAATTTTCCATTTTCAAGGAATTATTCAGGAAGTTCAAAGAAGAAGATGTTAAATTCTTCGGCCTATATACCCACAGCGAGGAGTATGAGGATAAATTCGAGGAGGTCGTCCGGACTCTCAAGAATCGGATCGATAGGAAGGTATTAGATGATTTGCAGAAGCATTATGCCAAGTATTTCTATACCAAGTTCATCTATACTGAAGAGCAGGGCGTCTATAATTTTGAGCATTATCTGAAAGAGTTAGTCCGCTTAGTTAATGGAGACAATAACCTCAAGAAAACCTATGGAGACCAAGAGAAAAAGATAAAGATGGTACTGGCAGACAAACAGGCTCTCATCAAAAAAATGAGCCTATCAAAAAAGACGACTCGTTTCTTCGGCGCCTGGGGCGATTTCATGGTGACGAAGATATATCGCCGCTATGCCCAGCTCTTCGCTCTTTATAAGACGACTTTCTTCTTGGAGGAGATAGCTAGGCGTATCGGTTTGAGCCTGAAAGAAACGAGATTCATGACCTCGAAGGAGATAAAAGCGGCTCTGTTCGATCATCAATTGGACAAGGAAGAGATAAAATCTCGCGCTAAGCTCAGCTTGTATTATACGGCCAAAGACACCGAAGTTTATTATAGCGGCCGTGCAGCCGAGCAGATAATTAAGAAATATATCCAGAAAGATGAGAGCAGGGATGTTTCAGAGCTGAAAGGGCAATGCGGTTGCCGCGGACAAGCCAAGGGGATCGTTCGGATCGTTAATGTTATCCGCGATATGGAAAAGATGAAGAAAGGAGATATTCTCGTTTCCATCTCGACGCAACCGGATTTATTGCCGGCCATGAAAAAAGCTGGAGCTTTCGTGACCGATCAAGGCGGAGTAACTTCGCATGCGGCCATCGTCGCCCGCGAAATGAACGTGCCCTGCGTCATCGCCACCAGGATCGCGACTAAAGTCCTGAAAGATGGCGACCTCGTCGAAGTCGATGCGGATAAAGGAATAGTGAGGATAATAAAATAAAATAAAAAACCGGCACTTTTGGTGTCGGTTTTGTCATCATTTTTCTTTGGGCCATTTAAAATCCGATAGTTCCTGCAACCTGGATGCGCCCCTTGTCTTCAGTAAAGATGAAGCCGGTCAATTCCTTAAGTTGAATTTTGCAAGAAATTTTATGGTCGTTCTCGTCAATGCCAAGGGCGAGCCATTCGATCATGGGCGTATGGCTGGAGCTAATAACTAAGCTGCCGTCATCGACACGCGAGAATATGTCTGTAATCGCATCGAGCATGTTAATTTGTATCTTCTCGATGAATTTCGGATTATGTCTCCTAAAAGCATTGAACCAAGTAGTCCTTTCCGCTTCTTTGACGATTTCGGGATTCTCGCTGAATTCTTTAAAAATCTTATTGCTTCCTAAGCGGGCATCAGCCGGTAAGTAGCCGCCGAAAGAATTAATCGCGTTAGATATATCGAGATGTCTTTCGTAAGCCTTTATGGTTTGTCCTGTCCTTTCGAGGGCTGTTCCCAGATGGAATACAACTAAGCCTTTGTGTTTCTTGACTAAACCATTTAAGCTGGCAATTCCGATGTTTTCAATCTCAGCGAGCTGATCCTTATCGACCAAAGTTCCATCTTTGTCTTTCCGTCCGTGACGAATTATTGCTAAAGTTTTCATCAAGTAATAGACCCGTTAACTACGGGACCAGAGGTTTATGAGGTGATTTGTTTGTTATTAAAGTTCTAAATATTCCTAATATTTTATAATATTATTGTAATCTTGTCAATAATTTAAGTCTGATTAATTACATTTTTTGGTTATTTTATGCTAATATTAATATAAGTAAATAATAATGATATGTATATTAAGCCATTTAGTCGGATTACTAAAAATTCTGTTGCCGAAGCTGGCGGCAAGGGAGCCTCTCTTGGAGAAATGACTAAAGCTAAGATTCCGGTTCCTTCGGGTTTCGTTATTTTAGCCTCGGCTTTTAATCGTTTTCTCGCTGAAACTGATCTGACCCAAGAATTAGAAGCGATCTTGAAGAAAGTGAATTATAAAGATATAAATTCCGTCGATGGCGCTTCCGCAAAAATTCGCAACCTGGTCGCCGCTGCCAAGATGCCTGTCGACTTGGAAAAAGATATTGTCAGTGATTTTAAGAAGCTGAAGGCCAAGTTTGTCGCGGTCCGTTCTAGCGCTACGGCCGAAGATTCGTCGTCAGCCTCTTGGGCCGGGGAACTGGAAACATACCTGAACACGACAAACAAGACTTTACTGGCTAACGTCAAGAAATGCTGGTCCTCATTATTCACGCCGCGCGCCATCTTTTATCGCCACGAGAAAAAATTATTGAAGACAAAAGTCGGCGTTGCGGTCGTAGTCCAAGTTATGATCGATTCAGAGATTTCCGGCATCGCCTTTACTGTCCACCCCGTGACCAAAGATAAGAATCAGATGATCATCGAAGCCGGATACGGCCTAGGAGAAGCGATTGTTTCCGGGTCGATAACCCCGGATTCTTATGTGCTGGATAAGCGCGACTATTCGCTTATTGATATAAACGTAGCCTCTCAGGCCAGGCAGATTATCAAGGGCTCTGCCGGCGGAACCAAATGGGTTCCGATTGCTAAATCGGGACAGGCTAAGCAGAAATTGAATGGCCCAAGAATAGTGGAGTTGGCTAGGATATGTGTCGGCATTGAGAAGCATTATAAGTTTCCCTGCGATATCGAATGGGCCTATAAACAGGGCAAATTCTATATAACTCAGAGCCGCCCGATAACGACTCTCTAGCCGCTTATTTTCCTTTCTCTTTTTGGCATAATATGTTAAAATAGAAAAAGATGTTCGACTATTTACAACAATTCAATAATCTTCCTAAAAACCTGCGCGATCAGGTTTCTTCGCCGTCAGCCATGGCCAAAATTTCCGAGCTAGAGGCTAAATATAAGGTTGACTTGGCCATCGTCGTCATGAAGTTGATGGTCAAAAGTTTAAAATTCTCAGATTTGCCGGCTTACCTGACCGGAGAATTATTATTGACTCCGGAAATGGCGGCTCAGCTCGTTAAAGAATTGAAAGAGAAAATATTCGCGTCCATGGCCGACTATTTAGGACTGGTTTCGGAAATACGCGCCCTAGATCTTGATAAGGATATTGAAGTGGTGATTAAGGAAGCGGGTTTAGTTTTGCCGAGCGCCGTCGCTATCAGCCGTTTTAAGAATATCGTTTCTACTTATGCGCGCGGCATCAGGAGCAAGATAGATACGCGTAATACTTTATCTAAAGACGTTAAGATTGGAGGCCTTAATCTAAGTCCGGAAGAGATTGATCGCGTCTTGAAGATCTGCGACACTCGGATTTCTAAAGGCCTGATCACTCCAGCTGTTTCCACTCAATCCGCCCCAGTCGCCATGCCGCCAGTGACGCGCCTAGATAAGATTATCGGCAGCGCCGATAAAGCATCCGCTCCGATAAGTTCAGAGTATAATCTTAAACAAGCTTTAGCTAAGGGAGAAACTAAATCCATCATTCCTCAGGCTCTAGATACGAAGCATGAACTGCCTGAACCGGAAGAACAATTAGACCTGCCTAAGCCTAAATTAGATATTAAGCCGAAAGTTGAAGAGAAGCCGATAGCCGCTGCGGCTACGGTAGCAGCTCCCAAAGCCCCGGCCGTCGCCGCTGCTCCAATCGCCCCGAAGATCATTATTCCCGCTTCTGCTCTCAAAGTTGCTCCGGCCGCCGCTATCGCGCCTAAATCAGCTGCAACTCCCGCCGCCGTTAAAGCCGTTCCGACGCCTCCGATTTCTATGGCCGCCGCGCGTACTTTAGCTGGCAAACAGGCACCCGCTCCTTCAGCCGCCCGCCCGCAGATGCATGATATCAAGCCGATGCCCAAAGTCATGGGTCCGATTGAAGAATTGCAATTCTTGGATGTGGTAAATTTCCGCCGCTTAGGCGCGACTCCAGCTGAGATAACCTCTAAAGTTTTTTCCAAGATAAAATTATTAGAGAAGGATGGTTATGATAAGATGGTCGCCGGCGTCCGCGCTTGGCGCCAGAGTCCGGTCAGCCGCCTGTATCTGCGCTTAGGCCAAGAAGCGATCGCTAAAGGCCAGCCCATGAAGCAGGTAGCCGAAGCGCGCAAGACCGCCAACCAGGAATATCTGAACATGGAAGAGATTGAGGCGATTGTCAGCTTGAATAGCAAGTTAGTTTTTTAAGATATATGCAGCAGTTCACCGTTCCTCAATTCATCGATGTCGAGAATAAGATTATCGGCCCTCTGACTGTGCGCCAATTCATGATTATTCTTGGCGCCGCCGTCATTATCGGCATCAGCTATAAGCTGTTCGATTTTACTCTCTTCCTGACCGTCGGCATCGTGACGCTCATCTTTGCCGCCCTATTCGCCTTCGTCAAGATAAACGGCCGCCCCTTTCATCTGTTCATGCTCAATGCCTTTCAGACTTTACGCCGTCCGGGAATAAGGGTTTGGAATAATCGCATGATGGCCGCCGAAGTCGGAGAACCGAATATCGAGATCAAGCCGGAGACGCCAGCCGTCGGTCCGAAAATGTATAAGAAGTCGCGCTTGGCCGAACTGGCGCTCGTCGTCGATACCAAAGGACGCTATAAAGGAGAATAAAAAGGATAAATTTAAATTATGCCGGAAAAAGGATTGGCTAAGAATAAAATAAGCTCTTCTACCCAGCAATATCTGAATATTGCTGAGATTAAGGATAACACCGTCGTGATGAAGGATGGCACTTTGCGCGCCGTGCTTCTCGTTTCCAGTATAAATTTCGCGCTCAAGAGCGAAGACGAACAGAATGCGGTTATTGATTCTTATGTCCGCTTCTTGAATAATCTGACCTTCACGCTCCAGATCGTCATCCAGTCCCGCGAATTAGACATCAATAATTATCTGGAATACTTGAAGAATAAAGAGAAGGAGCAGATGAATAAATTATTGAAAGTTCAGACCGCCGACTATATCGAATATATCAAAGAGCTGACCTCCTTGGGCAAGATCATGAATAAGCGTTTTTACGTGATTGTTCCTTATGACCCGCTGACTGATAAGCATAAAGGTTTCATGAGCCTATTGAGCGAAGCGCTTAAGCCGGCGACTGTCATCAAGCTTAAGGAAAAAACCTTTAAGAATTATCAGGAGATGCTTGATCGCCGCATCGACAGCGTCACCGGCGGCCTAGAATCGCTCGGCGTCGCCGTCGCCCGCTTAGATACCCAGAGCCTGATTGAGCTTTATTATAAGACCTATAACCCGGAAACCTCTCAGAACCAGGAATTAGTCGATTTAGACAAGCTCAGGGTAGAGAAATAAACTAATATGATCGATTTCAGCAAGAAAGAAGAAAAGAATAAGATAGGCCTTAATACCCCGATTACTATCGGGGTTAAGCCCGTGGCGCATCCGATTGAGGAGAATCCGGAATTGACTCGGGAGATCATCGAGGAAGAGAAGGCTTTCCGCCGCGGCGTCTTATCCGTCCGCGATATCATCGCTCCGGCTAGCCTTAAAGTCGAAGCCAATCACCTCGCTTTGGGCAATAAGTTCTTGCGCACTATTTTCATCGTTTCTTATCCGCGCTATATCTCTGTCGGCTGGTTCGCGCCGATAATCAATCTGAACGTGACCTTCGACGTCTCGATGTTCTTCTATCAGGTCAAGAGCGCGATTATCTTGAAGCAACTAAAGAATAAGGTCGGCGCTTTGGAAGCGCAGATAGTTTCTGACGCGGAGAAGGGCGCTGCTCGTGATCCGTTGCGAGAAACCGCTTTGCGCGATATCGAATACCTGCGCGATGCGCTCACCCAGGGAACGGAAAAATTCTTCCAGTTCGCCTTGTATGTCACCTTATACGCTGACAAGCTCGAAGATCTGGATCGCCTGAGCGATCAGGTCGAGGATGTCTTTGGTTCACGCCTAGTCTATTCCCGCCGCGTCTATTATCAGTCAGAACAGGGATTCAATTCGACTCTGCCTTTGGGCGACGATGAATTATATATCACCTTCAACATGAATTCTTCGCCGATCGCCTCGTCTTTCCCCTTCATTTCTAGCGAGCTCACAAGCGATCAAGGTATCTTATATGGCATCAACCGCCATAATAACAGCTTGATCCTGTTTGACCGCTTCACTCTTCAGAATGCCAACTCCGTGGTCTTCGCTACCTCCGGCGCCGGCAAGAGTTATGCGATCAAATTAGAGATCCTGCGCTCTTTGATGCTCGGCACCGACGTCATTGTTATTGATCCGGAATATGAATACAAGCATCTGGCTGAAGCCGTCGGCGGCACCTATATAAACATTTCCTTGTCTTCCGAGAATAAGATTAATCCGTTCGATCTCCCGCGTTCTATCGGCGGGGAAGCGAAACCGAAAGACATCATCCGCAGCGCTGTCATTACGCTTAAAGGCTTAGTGCGCCTGATGTTAGGCAATCTGAGCTATGATGAGGATTCTATCGTTGACCGCGCCTTATTAGAAACTTATGCTAAGAAGGATATTACTCCGGATTCCGATTTATCCAAGATTGAAGCGCCAATCATGGCTGATTTCGAGCAGATTCTTGACGGCATGGAAGGCGGTACGGATTTAGCGTTGCGTCTGCGCAAATTTACCGAGGGAACTTTTGCCGGCTTGCTCAATAATCAGACTAACGTCGAGATGAGCAATCAGCTCGTCTGCTTCTCGGTCCGCGATCTGGAAGATGAGCTCCGTCCGATCGCTATTTATACCATCGTCAATTATATCTGGAATGTCGTCCGCAGCGAGATGAAGAAGCGCATCCTAGTCATCGATGAAGCCTGGTGGATGATGCAGCATGAAGATTCAGCTAAATTCATCTTCGCCCTCGTCAAGCGCTGCCGTAAGTATTATCTGGGCGTCACGACCATTACGCAAGATGTTAATGATTTCTTAACCTCTCCCTATGGCCAGGCCATTGTTAATAATTCTTCTTTGCAGCTATTATTCAAGCAGTCGCCGGCCGCCATCGACCTGATTCAGAAGACTTTCATGCTGACTGAGGGCGAGAAATATCTGTTGTTAGAATGCGGCGTCGGCGAAGGCATCTTCTTCGCTGGCAATAAGCACGTCGCCATGAAAGCGGTCGCCTCTTATACCGAAGATCAGTTAATTACCTCTGATCCGCGCCAGCTGCTCGAATTAGAAGAAGCTAAGAAGGAATTCGATGAAAGCCGCCAAGAAGAAGCAGGCATGTAAAAATAAATATTTAAAATAAATATGCAAACCAATCGTAAAACTATCGGCCTCCTATTCGTCCTTCTCGGACTATTAGTCATCGCGGCCATCATTTATTTCGTCTTCATGAAGAAAGCGGCGACCGAAGAACCTCTGACTCCAGGAGTTGATAATCCTATCAGCCAATTGCCGGCCGGAGAAGAGAAGGGCACGACGACTCCGAGTGATAAGCCGCGCCGCACGGAATATGACCTGACCAAAGAACCGACGCATTCAATTAATGCCGCGGATTTGGCGCAGCGTTCTAAATCTTATGCGGAGCGCCTCGGTTCTTATTCGACTCAGTCTGATTACGGCAATTTTACCGACCTAAAGATCTATATGACGGCTAGCCTGCAGACCTGGGCCGATAAATACGTCGCCGAACAGAAAGCTAGCGCCAAATCAGATTCTTATTATGGCATTACCGCCAAGGCTCTGATGACGGAAATAAAGAGCTTCGATGATTCTGCCGGGACCGCCGAGATAATAGTGACTACCGAGCGCCGCGAAAGCACGGAAAAGATCGGCGGCGGCGAACCTTTTATCCAGAAGTTAGACCTCAGCTTCTTGAAAGTTAATGGCGAATGGCTGATGGATAAAGCCTATTGGGAAAAGTAAAATTCAGCTTCGTTTAGCGGAGCCTTTCAGCATATGCCTGGAAATATCAAAACAATCTTCGTCTGCTCTAATTGCGACGCCCAATTCCCGAAATGGAGTGGGCGTTGTTCAGAATGCGGCTCTTGGGGCACGCTCGGCGAGCAGGTGACTGATTCTAAAGCCGAGAAGAAAGAGGCGATTAAGAAGCTCGGTGGCGCCGAAGTGATCGACTTAGCCTCAATTAAGGCTTCATCCCTGGAGCGTTTTAAGACGGAAATCAGCGAGATCGACCGCGTCTTAGGCGGCGGCGTCGTGCCGGGTTCGCTCATATTACTGAGTGGCGAGCCGGGTATCGGTAAATCGACCTTAGTCGCCCAGATTGCCAGCGCGCTCGGAAAAAAACAGGCAGCCATCTATGTCAGCGGCGAAGAATCAGCCGCGCAGGTCAAATCCCGCCTCGACCGCCTGAATTGCAATATCGAGAATCTTAAATTCATCTCCGAGACTAATGTCGAGAAGATTTGTTCTTCGGTCTTGAAATTAGCCCCGGGAATACTCATTGTCGATTCTATCCAGACGGTCTATTCCAGTCTGATTCCGGCAGAAGCCGGCGGTATCTCTCAGATCCGGGCGGCCGCCATCAAATTCTTGGAATTAGCCAAAGAAAATAATATCGCCGTCTTCCTGATCGGCCATATCACTAAAGACGGAACTGTGGCTGGTCCGAAATCACTAGAGCACATCGTCGATACGGTCTTGTATTTGGAGAATGAGACAAATAATAATTATTGCTTGTTGCGGGCAGCTAAGAATCGTTTCGGCTCAGTCAACGAACTCGGTGTACTTGAGATGACCGGAACCGGCTTCAAGGAAGTTAAGAATCCTAGTCTGATATTTGTCGAGAATAGCGCGGGCAGGGTTTCCGGTTCGGCCATCGGCTGCGTCATCGAGGGCACGCGCCCATTCTTGGCTGACCTCCAAGCCCTGGCGACCAAGACGGTTTTCGGCTATCCGCAGAGAAAGACGAGCGGTTTCGATCTCAATCGTTTGCAAGTGCTTAGCGCGGTCATTACGAAACGCACCAAGATAAACCTGACAGCGCAAGATATAATCCTGAATGTCATCGGCGGTTTGAAAATTAGCGATCCAGCTTTAGATCTGGCGGCTTGTACGGCTATAATTTCTTCGCACCTCAATAAAGATTTTGATCGCCGGACCATAGTTCTCGGGGAAGTGGGCTTGGGCGGAGAAGTGCGCAATGTCTTTAAGCTGGAAGCGCGCTTGCAGGAGGCGGAGCGGTTAGGCTTCTTGAGCGCGATTATCCCTAATGTCGATGTCAAAGGCGGAAAGCTCAAGCTCAGCAAGATCAAGAATCTAGATGAGCTGGTAGAAATTATAAAATAGAATTTATTTTCATAAAAAAAGAAGACCAATCGTGAGATTGGCCTTTTTGTTTGTGTTTTTTTGTGATCTTAATGTCGTCTGTGATCGACTTTAACTGTCTTTTCCCTTGGACCACGATCATGGGGTGGGCAAGGATTAGATGTTTTCTCAATCGATGGATTAGCTTTGAGGTTGTTTAGATGATTAGAAATCTTTTCCTTAGAAACTGTCAGACACATGATGCGGCCGTCATTGAGGAAGAGATCCTTGGGAATGTCGCCCTCGCGCTTATCGATTTTCACTACATCGCGAGCCCTGACTCCTTGAGCCGGGATCATTTCGCAGGAGCCGAGCTTGAAAGAAAAACTAAGATTATTAAAAACTCCGAGAACATCGGTGTCTTTCGTTAAAGGATTTCTGCTTTTCGACATAATCACTATTTGTTTGGTTTGACATTAGAAAAGAACACACTTATTTTATTGCTTTATATTACTATAATATCAAAATAAAGTCAAGAGTGCAGAAAATGATAATCCTAGCTTCCCACGTGATGCTATTGACATCTTTTAATAAAAGTGATATAATTTAACTAAGTAAAATTCGTTAAAATTCACCAAAAAATCGTTAGTATGAAAAAGATCGTAAGTTCTTTCGTCATTGGTTTTTTAATAATTTTAGTGATAATCGGAGCCGTTAATGTTGTCTGTTTCCTCGCTCTCCCATTGTTTTGGGTGCTGCTTCGTTTGGCTCTATTTCTAGAATACGAAGTAAGCAACTCAGATGTTGATAAATTCGTTCATTGGTATCCGAATTTCGCTTTTAATACTAATTGGATTATTACAACGATAATAATCCTGACAATGTGTCTTCTTTGCTTTACCGTCTGGCTCAAGATTGATAAAAAGAAGAAAGCGCAGAAATTATCGTTCGGCTAAAAGCTGACTGATAAAAAAGAGGCTCTCTGACAGAACCTCTTTTTTCTTTATATAAAATATTTTTGTTGGTGCCCTCCATTTATTCCAGATGCGCATCATCTTCCCATCTTCCGAGTTTTTCTTTCAGAAGCGGATATTTTTTCAGTTCCGGATCTGCAGCTATCAGGGCGCGGGCTTCTGCCTGCGCTTTTTTTATGTTCTCATAATCGAACAAGGTGGCAATCTGGAATTCCGGAAAGCCGCTCTGGCTGAGGCCGTATAATTCGCCAGCGCCGCGCAGTTTTAAGTCTATCTTCGCTAGCGTCAAGCCGTCGTTATGGCTAGCCATAGCATTTAGGCGAGTGATCGTCTTAAGGTTTGTAATCTCCTCCGAAGACGGGAAAAGCAGGCAATAAGATTGCGCTTCGCTGCGCCCGACGCGGCCACGGAATTGGTGGAGCTGAGCTAAGCCGAAGCGTTCCGCGCCTTCGATAATCATCATTGTTGCATTCGGAACATCGACGCCGACCTCGATGACGGCTGTCGCGACTAATATTTGAATCTTATTATTTAAGAAATCGGCCATGATCTCTTCTTTTTCTTTAGCTTTAAGTTTCCCATGGAGCAGTCCGACTTTAAGTTCAGGAAATATCTCCCTATCCAGTCGTTCATGTTCGGCTTTGACCGATCTTATCCCGAGGCTATCGGATTCATCAATGAGCGGGCAAACCACGAAGGCCTGACGGCCGGAGCTTATCTGTTCGCGGATGAAGTCATAGGCTTTCGAACGGTTAGCCTCGGTCACTATTTTGGTCATGACTGGTTTGCGGCCGCTAGGCATTTCGTTAATGATCGATAGGTCCAAGTCGCCATAGATAGCCAGGGCTAAAGAGCGGGGGATAGGAGTCGCCGTGAGCGATAGGAAATGCGGCGTTTCTCCGGGCGCGCTATTGAAATCCAATATTTTCCGGCGCTGACCGACGCCGAAACGATGCTGTTCATCGACGATAGCTAAGGCTAAATCTTTAAACCTGACGTTTTTCTGGATAAGCGCGTGCGTGCCGATAATGATATCGGCCTCATCAGCCCCGGCTTCTTTATGGCTATGAGTTAAGAGCGCGATCTTGAAACCGTAACCTTTAAATAGCTTATTCAGGTAATTAAAATGCTGGGACGCTAGGATTTCGGTTGGAACCATCAAGACCGATCTTTTACGGTTCAGAGCGACATTGAGAAGAGCTAAGGCCACGACTAAAGTCTTGCCGCTGCCGACATCGCCTTCAAGGAGCCGGCTCATCGGCATCGGTTTTTCTAAATCGCGCAATATTTCCCAAGCGGTCTTCTTTTGGGCTCCGGTCAATTTAAAAGGCAGGGAAGCGACGAATTCTTTAGTCTCTTTTTCTTTGAAATCGATAGAAAGAGCGCGGCGATTCTTCAAGTCGCTCTTAATTATCGCTGATTTAAGCTGGCGCAGGAATAATTCCGCGAAGCCGAGGCGCTTCCGGGCCGCCTCAATTTCTTCATAGCTCTTGGGGAAATGAATCAGATGTAAGGCTGGTCCTAAGTCTAATAATTCAAGACGTTTTTTTACATTTATAGGAATCCAGTCTTCTAGTTTGTCAGCCAGAGCGATCGCCTCCTTGACCAAGTAGCGGAGCTGCTTCTGCGTCAAGTTTTCCGTCAGATGATAATTAGGAATCAGGCCTTTAGTATGGATAAGGGATTCGGAGTATATCTTTTCTGCGACCGGAGTTATCATAGATAAGCCGCTATAGTCTTCAGTCACTTTTCCAGCCAGGGAAATCTTGTCTCCAGGCTTGAAAGTCCGGGTCAAGAAGGGCTGATTGAACCAGATGACTTTGAGAGAGCCGCTATCGTCAGTTACGAGCGCTTCGGTTACGAACATGCGCCGCTTGAAGCTTTTCTTATTCTGGATTAGCTCAATCGTGCCGATGACCTGGGCGCTCTCGCCCGCTTTTAATCCGGCGATAGTTTCGACGCTAGCAAAATCGTCATAACGGAAGGGAAAATAAAAAAGCAGGTCATGGACAGTTTCCAGACCCAGCTTTTTTAGTAGTTTAGAGGTAGTTTTGCCGACGCGGTTAAGTTCGGTTATGTTAGAATCGAGGCTTATCATAAGCTAAATGTGCTTCCACCAGGAATCGAACCTGGATTTCAAGATCCGCAATCTTGCGTCCTATCCGTTGAACGATGAAAGCTTATTTATCGGCATTGACGCCAACAACTGACAACCCTTATATTATTATAGTTTCAGTAGTTTAGTCAACCTCTCCGATAACGGCATCTCCGTCCTTTCCAGATTCTCATCCAGATAGCGGACTAGGAAGTTCCTGACAGCCAGGGCATCTAAACGACGCAGGGGTAGGCCCAGGCGAGGCCTAATTGAGCCTTTGAACTCGAAATAGACGCTTTTCAGGCTCTGCTTGGGCTTATAGAGAACGACGAAACTCTTGATCATATCGTAGTCGTAGAAGCTCGAGCCGATCTTGACGCCTTCCGGACCCAGTTCTACGTCGACCATCAGGGGTGGCCGGCTCTCGTTGATTATCATGATGATGATAGCGATGATCAGAAAGAGGGCAAAGAGGAAATTAGAGCTAGTGCCGAGAAAGACTAGCTTCCAGCCGCGAATCGCAAAAAAACAGAAGAAAATCATGATAAAAGCCACGATTCCGGCCATTAGATACCATTTCCGGTCGCGTTTCGGAACGCGGTATTCGGGCACTTGCCAGCGAAGGTATTGCGAGTTATTTTCAGGCATATTTTTAGGGCCGCCGTGAGCGGGGCGGTTTGACAAGCGAGACTAGATTTTATATAGTGATTATATCAAAAAATAGGAAAAAGCGGAAGCGGGATGGCTCGTTGAGCTGATAGAAACCGCACGACAATTCAATAGACGATGGAGAGGTGGCTGAGCGGCTGAAAGCGGCAGGTTGCTAACCTGTTATAGGGGTGTAAACCCCTATCGAGGGTTCGAATCCCTCCTTCTCCGCAGATTTAAATAGCCCCTGAATAGGAGCTATTTTTGATAGAAAGTTTATTGTTTCGGAATAGCATGCAGGCATGAGACTTAAGAAATAATCTTTTCAAACTTGTCTTATCCTCTCTGTCTGGTAAATTCTTTATATGTCTGACTCCCCTAAACCAAAATTTTTTACTCTCGGATTCATCAGCGGCGGCTTGACCAATTTAAGCTCGGCCTTAGCGGTGTCAATTAATACTCTGTTGGTAGCCTTCGGCGCGAGTGCTTTTAATATCGGTTTAATCAGCAGCCTGCATTTTGTCGGTCAGATATTTTCTCAATTTTATGGACTTAAGTTCCTGAATCTGTTTAAAAGCCGAAAATACTCACAAGTGTTGTCCATGATTCCTGATACGTTACCCCATCTGATTTTTGCCGTCATTGCTTTTACCCAATTCAAATATTGGTTTGTCGCTGTTGCGCTGGCGGTATTTTTAAGCGGATTAGCTGGCAGGGGGAGCTATCTGTGCTGGTTCTCTTGGATGGATTCAATCGTGCCGAATAAATTCAAAAATTATTTTTTTAGCGTGCGCAGCTTAGTAGGGAACGTCAGCGGGATCGCCGGGTTTTTAGTGGCTTTTTTCGTTTTAAAATTTAGCCCGCCCACTTTGTTATTATTGAGTGTTCTTTATTTGAGCTCGTTCATGGTTAGCAACTTAGAGATGGGAACCTATTTGTTTTATCCGGATTCTGCCCGTGAGCGCTTGATAAAAAATAATATTTTAGCTCGAATGAAAAAAACTCTCAGCGATAAGGGATTCATCTGGTTTATTTCTTGGTTCAATATCGTCAATTGCGTTTTGATCGGTAACCTGCTTTATATGGAATATTTTATGATCAAAGTTCTGGAGCTTTCCTATTATTTTATCCCGCTGTCATTTATTGTCATTACTGCGAGCTCTGCCCTAGCTTTTTATCTATTGCGTAATTATTATGAAAATAGAAGTTTTGGCGCAAAATCTTGGCAGCTCGGAATATTGACGCTAGCTTCTAGCTTAATTTGGCAGGGAGCCGATAGTCTATTCTTTTTATTTTTAGCTTTATTTATCACGGGTTTTGCCGTCGGCGCCTTGAGTTTGGTGGAAAAAGTGGAATTAATAAAATGCGCCGGAGAAGGGGATAAAGAAGCTTACTTCGCTTTCTTTTATTTCATTTATCCAATAATTGCGGCGCTGTTTATTTTCCTGCTCAGTTACACGCAGAAGCTGAATTTTAATTATCACTTAGTCTATCTTATTACGCTCTTTTTGGGAATCATCAGCTTTGCTTTGCGAAAAAAAATCTCAATAAGTGAGTAATTTTTATTTAAGATAATATATGTGCACTCTAGCCGCTAAGAAAATAAATGACAGTTTTCTGATCTTTAAGACTCGCGATTTAGAGAGGAAGGCTAAGACGAGGGTGGTAAGAGAAACCGGCCTAGTCAAAAAACTGCTTATCGTCGATGAAAAAGGCCATTGCGAAGGGTTGAATGAATATGGCATAGGCATTGTTGAGGCTACTCTCAGGCCTTATCCGCCGGTTAAATATCCCGACTCTTCCACGATAACTAGACGCCTCTTAGACCAGAAAGATATTAAGGAGGCTTTGAAAGTCATAGAGGGGAGTCGCTGCTCGTTTAATAGCATTCTTTCTGATGGAAAAACAGCTTTTATCGTGGAGAAAACCCCGGATGATTTTGCCGTTACTAGGCTTAGGGACGGAGGAGTAATCACTAACATAAGTCTTAAATTAAGCAGAAAAAACGGGTCTAAATTAAAAGAGACGAGACTAGCTTCAAAAATTAGACTATTAAGAGGAAGGGAGCTCCTCAAAGATATTAAAAGTTTAAACGGCATTAAAAAATTTCTATCGGATAAAAAGGGATACCCGCTTTATAGTATTTGTCGGGGCAGAGAGTCTATATCGACCACCAGATGCGCTTTTATTTATGATTTGAAGCGCAGAGTGATTATTTTTTGTTCCGTATCGCCGGATAAAGGGAAGTTCGTAGAGTATAAGCTTAAGCCATAATTATTTAATTATATGTTCAAACCGAAGAATGGCGACTGCCGGGATTTCGATATTGTTTCTTGGCGCGGCAGATTATGGATGATTTATATAACTTCGAGTGAAACCGAGGATGAAAATATTTTTGGGTTAGCTTCGTCTCGAGACGGTTTTAGTTGGGAAGAGGAGGGGATTATAATGCAGCCGAGCATCGGGGGTTGGGATTGTAAAAGCTTATGGGCCATGCATCTAGTCAAGACTGACGATGGGTTCGTGTTGTATTATAGTGCCTTAGGTCGGGGCAGTCGTCTCCACCAGTCGATTGGCGTTGCCTATTCCAAGGATTTGCGCAATTGGAGCCGTCAGAGCCAGCCCCTGCTAGCTCTTTCGGCCGATAACCCCATATATTCCGATGAGATTGATCGGATCGATAAATGGTATCCTGATGAGCCAGCCATCCTATTCCGTGATCCTTGGAGCGTTGCATCCGCGGGCCGCAGATATCTGATTTTTGCGGCCAAAGATAAATCCGTCAACCATGAAGACAACGCTTGCGTCGGTTTGGCGGAAATCGCTGATGATAATTCTATTAAATATCATCAGCCGATCTACTCCCCCGGAAAATACCATATCGTAGAATGTCCGGCTATTTATCATTTAGCGGGAAAATGGTTTTTAATCTTTTGTGATGATATCAAGAACGAGATTAGATATGCCGTTTCCGACAGCCCGCTTCATGGTTTTAGGGAGTCGGTTGGCGAATCTCTCGTTCCGGCGGGCAATTATGTCGGCAGGATTGTCGATTGGGACGGCAAACTCCTGCTCTTCTATCATACTGCCGATCATTTCTTGGCAGATCCAAAATATTTAATAATAGAAAAAGATAAGATTATTATCCAACCAGAGGCAGTCTCGTAATATAATATTAGGCTTGACGCCTTTTCTTTTTAGAGATATAATTAGATATGTATCTAAATATCAATCAATCGCCTATGTCTCTAAGCCGAACTTTTGCCGCTCTCGCTGATCCGAACCGCCAGAAGATCTTGCGCTGCCTGAAGAAATCGGAATTGCCGGTCAGCGAGATCGCGAAAAGCGTCGATATTACGCTAGCGACCCTGTCGCATCACCTCGATATCCTGCGCCGCGCCGACCTAGTCTCCTCGCGCCGCGACGGCCGGCAGATTTTTTATGAGATTAATCTGAGCGTCGCCGATGAGATCATGGAAGGGATTGCTAAGATGCTTAAGAAGGGAAATTTATAAAAATATATGAACAATCCTATCAAGTATTCGTTTAAGACAGAAATCTGGCCAGCCCTGCTCCTTTTGGCTGCCATCGGCTTGAGCCTCTGGGCTTATCCGCAATTACCGGCGCAAGTCGTCACGCATTGGGATTTCTACGGCCGAGCGAACGGCTGGAGCAGCCGCGAGTTCCACTCTATCTTGTTTCCCGGCATCTTAGTCGCTATGTATATCTTGTTCAGCGTCATGCCGCTGCTTGACCCCAAAGGCGAGCGCTACCAGGAATTCGCCGGCGTCTATCGGATCTTCCGCAATCTGATATTATCAGTCTTTTTAGTGGTCTTTGCGGCGGCCACTTTCTCTAATCTCGGCTACGCTGTCAATATCGGCGTCGTCGTTTCTGGCGCTATCGGTTTGCTAATGATTGCTCTCGGAAATTATTTCGGCAAGCTGAAGCGCAATTGGTTTATGGGCTTGCGGACTCCTTGGACATTATCTTCCGATAATGTCTGGAATAAGACGCATCGTCTCGGCGGCCGCTTATTCATGATCTGGGGGCTAGGCTTAATTCTCGCACCCTGGCTCGCGCCGACTGTTGCTTTCGTAATCCTTATCGGTGGATTGATAGCCTTGATGGCCTGGATTACCATTTATTCTTATGTTCTGTTTAAGAAAGAGAATAAAGATAATAAGATATGATGAAAAGGAGTTTAAAATATTTATTGTTAATTTTCGGGTTGGCGCTAATCGGATTATTCTTGCCGACTTTGATGAACAAAAACGTCCCAGTGCCTTCTGCTCCGTCTTTGCCTGCTATTATATCTCCAGCATCGTCTACGCCCGTGTCTTCCGCCTCGAGTTCGGTTCTTGTTTCTGTGCCAGCTCTGAAAATAACGGCGACTATGACTCCGGCGGCTACGACTACGATTCCGGCAGTTGTGCCCAAAGCTTCGTCATCCAGTTTTATCATCCCAGTTCCGTTCACTTCTCAGGCGCCGCTCGGCGAATGGAGCGATGAGCGCCAGCAAGACGGCTGCGAAGAAGCCAGCGTCGCCATGGCGATGGCTTGGGTCAACAAAGAAAATAATATTTCTAAAGAAGAATGGCTAGCTAGGATACTGACGCTAGCTGATTTTGAACAGGAAAAGTATGGCGAACATCGCGATGTCGCTCTTAAAGACGTAGTGAGCTGGCTGTTCAATGATTATTTTAGCTACGAAAAAGTAGCGATCAAGCCAGTCGCCAGCTCTTCGGATATTTTGAAAGAGTTAGAGCGGGGGAATATCGTCTTGGTTCCGACTAACGGTCGCGCCCTGAAGAATCCTAATTTTAAAGCTCCTGGTCCAGAAGAACACATGATTGTCATCAAGGGCTATGATTATCAGACAGAGCAATTCATCACTAACGACCCGGGCACGCGACGCGGCGAGAATTATCGCTATAGTTCATCGATTATATTCAATGCTATCCGGTCCTATGACACTGGATATAAATTGCCTTTTCCGAAGATATTGGTCCGGGAGATGATCGTAGTTGAAAAATAAAAGACTGTCGGGCAGACAGTCTTTTGTGTTTTATGATAATCTTGGCTTATTCGATGCAGCAATTGATGACTTTCTTGACGAGCGCGCCGAGCTTGCCAGCGAATCCGTGCGGCTCCTCATCTTCGTTGTTCAGAGCGCCTTCTTCAATCTTCTTGATATCGCCGAGATCGATCAGCTTCATATTTAAGCCCCAGAACATGGAATATAAGTCATAAGCTTTCTTGAACATCTCTTCCGCTTCCTTCTTATCCCCCTTGCCTTGCGCTTTGGTGCCCACTTCCATCAAGCGATAGGAAGCGCCGAGCAGATGTTTGGAAATGCACCAGACTTCGCCTTCATATTCCTTGACGATTTTCTTAAGGAGGTCTTTACGCATCTCGCGGACTTCGGCGAGCAGGTCGTAATATTTTGGATTGCCGGTCTTAGCCCCCGTAAAGAAGAAGTGCTCCTCGATACTGACCAGATTCATGATCGCAATGGAGAGATCCTGATCAGAGGAAAGATCAAGGACATTGTCTTTCTTGAGCTTGTCTACTTTTTCGATCATGTCATGCAGACTTAAGATATCAGGCATATTTTTACTTGGTTAATAAATAAAATATTAAGCTTAAGACGGCTAAGGCTCCGACTGGCATAGCGACTTTCTGGAAAGGGAAATAAGCGTGGCCGCGACGCTTCTTGATCCGGTCATACCAGAGGGTAAAGACCAGGAAGCCGAGGCTGCCAGCGCCGACGCCGATAATCAGCTTATCAAGCCCCCAGAGGCGATTAGCCGGATTGCCGATGAAGCCTTGTCCCCAGAGAGGCCAGAGGGTCAGTCCGTAATAGAGAATGGCGATGAGAAGATCGCGGATATCCTTATTTCCCAGGGACCAATTTTTCTTATTCAGCCAGTTGATGGTCCAGATAGTGATCGCGACCAGCATGCCACCTATCCAAACACCGGCGACAGTATCGTCGATGCCTAGGTATTCACTCAGTCCTAGACCGGCGCCGACCGCGATGACGCAGACCGGGCAGATCGCCTGGGCTTTCAGTGCGAAAGCGAGCCCGCCGGCAGAAGCAAGAGCGACGGCTTTATTTCTGTTTTGACTGGTTAACATAATTTTTTATTTCAGAGATTTGAAATAATCTATGATCGGCTCGTCGCCCATCAAGCATTCCTGGCCATTGAAAAAGAAGGGGACGCCGAGGCCCTGGTTCGGGTCAAGGCCGCATTGGCGAGCCTTACTTTCCAGCAGGGAGGCATTAGCCTTGTTCTGGGAGACTTCTTTCTCGGCGAATTTTATCTTGTCTTTGACTCCGTTCTCTAGGACGTAGGCCTCCACGTTCTTGCAATGCGGGCAAGAGTCGCTATAGAAGAGAATCATATTAACTTGGCTTCTAGCGCGCACGATTGCCAAGATGAACATTATAACGATCACTAGTATTATCAGCATCCAGTTTTTCTTGAAGAATATTTTCATTTTATTCATATGGAATATGTTATTATTTTTTTAAGTTTTACGTAGATTCATAATAGCATATTTTAAGTCGGCTAGCGATAATTCTTGATATTGCCTAAGATTTCGGAAATAAAAGCATCTTTAGAAATGTCTCTCGTTTCCATAGCGCCGCGGTCGCGGACAGCGAGAGTCGGGGAATTAGCCTCCTTATCGCCGATGACGAGCATGTAAGGCACCTTTTCGTTAGCGGCCTTACGGATTTTGTTGCCGACGGTCTCGTTAGCATCATCTATCTCGACGCGGATGCCAGCCTGCTTGAATTCAGCAGCCAGTTTCTCGCAAGCCGGAACATGGGTTTCAGCGACCGAGACGATCTTGACCTGGACAGGGGAAAGCCAGACCGGGAAGACGCCGGAATAATGTTCGATGATGACACCCATGAATCTTTCCATGGAACCTAACAGGGCGCGATGGATCACGACCGGAGTTTTTTTGGCGCCGTCAGAATCAGTATAAGCCAGGTCAAAGCGGCTCGGCAGCTGAAAATCTAATTGGATTGTCGCCAATTGCCATTGGCGTCCGATCGCGTCTTTGACTTTGACATCGATTTTCGGGCCATAAAAGGCACCGTCGCCCTCATTGATCTTATATTTTAATCCCGCATTCTCGAGCGCGGTCTTCAGATTATCTTCCGCTTGGTCCCAGACAGCTTTCTCGCCCATAAAATGCTCCGGACGGGTTGATAAATGAATTTCGTCGATATTCAGATTGAAAATTTGATAGATATTCTTGATTTTTCCCAGCAAGACGGATATTTCATCCAATATCTGGTCGGGGCGGGCGAAGATATGGGAATCATCCTGTGATAAGCTGCGCACGCGCGTCAGACCGTGCAGGGTGCTGATTTTTCGTTGCGGTATAGGGTCGTAGTTTCAGCTAAGCGCAAGGGCAGGTCGCGGTAAGAATGAATATCGCGCTTGAAGACGAGCATGTGCGCCGGACAATTCATCGGCTTGATACCCAGGTCGCACTCATCGTCGGCGTGGTGGAGGATGAACATATCTTCCTGGTAATGATCCCAGTGGCCAGAAGTTTTCCAAAGCTCCGCGTTTAATAATTGTGGCGTCCTAACTTCGCGGTAGCCGTCTCCATAAGAATATTCTCGGATGAATTTTAAGAGCTCTATCAGCATAGTCATACCTTTAGGCAGGAAGAAGGGGATTCCTGGCGCCCATTCGTGGAGCATGAACAGGTCCTGTTCCTTGCCGATTTTGCGATGATCCCGTTTTTCCGCCTCGGCCATCATCTTTAAATAAGTATCCAATTCTTCTTTAGTGTCAAAAGCTAAGCCGTAGATGCGAGTGAGCATCTTGTTCTTCTCGTCGCCGCGCCAATAAGCGCCAGCGAGCTTGTCTAGCTTGAAGCTGCCCGGCTTGATCTGGTTGGTGTTTTCGACATGAGGGCCGCGGCAGAGGTCAGTGAATTTTCCAACCGTATAATAACTGACAATCTTTTCTCCTTGAGCTTTTAAGTCGCTGATGAGTTCCGCCTTATAGATTTCGCCTTCAGCTTTCGCTTTTTTTATTCCTTCATCGATCGGCAATTCGCTGCGTTCGAATTTCAGATTCTGCTTCAAGAGATGAGCCATCTTTTTTTCGATTTCTTTGAGATTAGTATCGCTGATCTTCTCATCGCCAAAGTCGATGTCATAATAGAAGCCGTTTTCGATTGCTGGTCCGATAGCGAGCTTGGCGTTCGGCCAAAGTTCTTTGATCGCCGCGGCTAAGAGATGCGACAGGGAATGGCGCTTCACTTCGACGTTGATTTCGTTTTTCATATAGTTGATTATTATAGATTAATTTTGTCTAGCATCTTTTGGTAGAGAGTATTAATTATGGCCATTATTCTCTTATCAGTGCGGTATTGCTCAGCTTGGCTGATAAGATTCTTGGTTAATTCGCTGTCGATTCCGAAACCTTCCCAGAACTCGTGGTAGCTGCTTATGTCTAATTTATCCGGTTCCGTATAAAGCCTAGCGATTACTTGGTTAGATTCTTTGATTTTTTCCATATCTTCTCCATTCGGGTTAGCGGTAAATTCCAAATATGGCAGATAGAGCTTGATATTAAATTTTTTAGCGTCTTCAATGTCCTGAAGAATCTTTATTGCTGTATGTTTAACCCAGATTTCGTGATCATGACCGTAATCGCCCGTAAAAATATCAGGCAGGACTTCTTGGATTACTTGCCATTGGATATCATCGACCAGCAAATGCGCCAGCCAGCCTCTCTTAAAGTCATCGGCCTCTCCCCAATTCCAATCATCGTAGTCAGCCGGATGTGTTAACGTTCTATCAATTCCGGTAAAATATCGGCTATCGGGATAGATAGCTCCAACAATATACTTTTCTGTATCTTTGACTTGATATTTATCCTGGAGATCAAGCGCGAATCTCATGTGGGTTGCCTCTAAAGCCATAATTTTGTTTTTATAATTTTTCTTTTAAAAAAGTCCCCTCCTCGCAAAAACAGTCAAGACTGCTTTTGCCAGGACGGGACTTATCGGGCGCAACTGGCGCCGGAATCAGGGTCTCGCGGTTCCACCTAGCTTCTTCCGTCCGGATCAGACGCGATAGTTCGCGGGAGACGGAAGCTCTTTTCAGGATAAGCCTGCGCTTTATTTAGAAAAAGATATTTTTTCCAACCGAGTTTGGTGGGCTCGGACGCTAGCCTAAAGTATTCTCATTATAGTATCGGGAGGGGTTTTTGTAAAGATAGGACGGTAAAATGAAAAAAGCCGGCTACTAGAGTCGGCTTTTACGATTTTTAATTTTTGCAATTTTTTAGACTATTTTAGCGGGACATTATTCAGGCCGACTAGAACTCTGCTAGCGCAGGTTAATTTTCGGCTGATGTATTTTAGCGCTAGAGCCTTAGCTTCTTCAGCTTTTGCTAGAGCTACCACGGAGCCATTCTCGGTATTGCCGACGAACTTGTTCTTTGGAGTAATCTTTGTTTCTGTGAGCTTGAAATCTCCTCCATAACCTTCGTTCTCGCCGATGACGATAGCGACATTCATGTCGCTATAATAGCCGGAAAGTTTGAATTCTTTTTTGCGGTTGACCAGTTCGGATAAGTCCAGCCTATACCATTTTTCGGGCTGTTTGATTTCTTTAGGTTCTTTGTGTGCCATTTTGAATTCCTCCAAGTTTAGTGAATAATCAGATTAATTGAATTATAGGATTTTGTTAAAGTTCCAAGTATTTCGTATTCATAAAATATTAGGGTGGTTTCTCAATAATGTCAATCCTAGCCTTTAGCTAAGACTAGGCCGTATATTATTTTTGCTCCTTTGGCGCGCAGCGCTAAAGCCGCTTCGTTCAGGGTCGCACCGGTCGTTATGACATCATCAATCAGGATTATAGTCCGGCCAGTCAGATCCGGGCCCGCATAATCGAAAGCGCCGGCAAGGTTTTTGAGGCGCTCGGTTTCGCTTAGAGACGCTTGCGGGCGCCCATGTTTTATTCTCTTCAAGCCGTTTGTGAGAGGATAGGAAAAATTAACAGCAAATTCACGCGCTAATATTTCCGCTTGATTAAAGCCGCGCCAACGGCGGCGTTTTTCGGAAAGGGGAATGGGAATGACAAGAGGGATATCCGTTAAGGCTAGCTGGCCCGACCAGTATAAAGACAGAAAGTCTGCCAGCGGCTGGCCGAGAGCGGTTACGAAATGATATTTGAATTTTTTGATCATATTCGCTAGCAGCGCGTCATCGTAATCGCCAGCGATATAGATCTTGTCCAGGGCCGGAGCTTTTAATCTGTTTTTCCTGGCTTTATCATCGCCTTTCCGGCTATCTTCGAATTGCAAGCGCCTCGAACAATCCTGACAGAGCCAGGAGCCTTCGCGTCCGCATCCGAGGCATTCGATAGGGAAGAGAAGGTTTAGGATGAATGTTTTAAGTCGAGTTAATATCTCGGGCATATTATTTCTTTTTTAAAAAATCAGGCGCTAGATGCCTGATTTTTTAGGACTGTCTAAGCTGGTAAATTTGTTTTTTAAGGAAGATCAACCTGATAGATCTGATTTGTCGTCTTGTCCGTGAAATATAGGGAGTCTTTGTTGGTCGGAACCATGACTTCGGAGATATTATAGGCGCCGTCAGGGATAGCGATCAATTCTTTGGCTCCAGTAGTCAGGTTTATCTTATAAAGGTTGTCCTTGGTCTTATCGGCTAATTCCGGAAACATACCCGCGCCTTTGCTCAGGCTTTCAGGGACGGCGCAATAGACTTCGTTATTGGAAGCGAAGGTGCATTTATTGGCCCAGGTGTTCAGGCTGATGCTCTGGCGATTCTGGCCAATGGTGTCGCCGCTGGCTCCGACTATCCATAATTGCGGGTTCAGATTGGTGTCAGTGCTATAGACGCTATATAGGAGCTTGTCGCCGGTCGTCGACCATTTTGATTCGAAACCGCGGCCCTCGACGACTGTCGATTTAAAATTTTCACCGTTAAGGCCGACAAAATAGACTTCTTGGCGATTAAAATCGACGCCTTCGGTGTACATCGCGACGATCTGGTTATTCGGCGACCAGGAAGAATAGACATTCTTGTCGTTAGTCCCGATATTCTCCAGAGCGGTCGCCTTGGAGCCGTCATCATTAGAGACTACGAGATAGCGATTCTCCTCATCCAGCCCCAAGCTCTTGGAAACTATCCGGCTGCTATCGGGAGAGAAAGAGAAGTCCTGCCAATGAGAGGGCAGGGTGACCTGTGACTTGGTCTGGAAATTATAGAGGATCTTATTGCCATCCGGATATTCGATTACGGCCTGGTTCTTATCCGGCGCCCAGACGATATTATCGACATCGAAGAAGATTTTGTCGCTCAAAGCGACGACATTGCCCTTGTCGTCCACCTTGTAGAATTTTCCGTCGCTCTTATCGTAATATTGGACCTTGCCATCGCTAGATAAAGTCGGTCCGAGGGTCGGAGTCTTGGTAATCGCGCTGATTTTCGTCAACCCGCCGACCGCCACCGGGCTTATTCCTCCGGCGGAAGGAGATTCGGTCGGAATGGTTATTCCTCCTGGCAAGACTCCGCCTTCGCCGACGGTCGTTCCGGTAGTGGTTCCGGCGCCAGCCGACGGCAATCCGCCGCTGATTCCCGGCGTCGTTGTCGCTATCGGGGTCACAGTCTCAGTCTTGAAGAAAAAACTCCACAAAAGATAGCCGATTATGAAGACTAGAGCGAGAAAGCCGATGATTAGGAAAACCTTCTTGAAGCGGCTGAAAAAGTTCATATGTTCGCTTGTTTAATGTTTCTAAATAATATATAATTATTATATACTAACAATTCGGATAATTCAATTTAAAACGGGGAAAGCCCCGCAAAGTTTATGAGCTCTTTTTCCTTGGGTGGCGACAACCTTTTTTTAGGAATTGACATCGGTGATTCGTCATTGAAGATGGTTGAACTTAAGAAAAAGAATCGCCGGATATATCTTTCTAATTACGCTTTCAGCGAAAATGTCTCGGAAGTGAATTTCATGAAGGTTGACGACGCCAATTATTTGGCGCGCGCGATCAATAAGGTCAGGACAGAAGCGGGTATAACCGCCAAGAAGGTGACGGCCTCGCTCCCGACCTTTGCCGTCTTTTCCTCTATTATCAGCGTGAATAATGTCGATAAGAAAAACATGGCCGAAGCAGTTAATGAAGAGGCCAAGAAAGTCATTCCGTTGCCGCTCGATGAAATGACTTTAGATTGGAAGATCATCCCAGATCAGAACGGCAAGATTCAGACCAAGGGGAATCTCCAGGTATTCTTGACCGGCAGCCCGAAAAAACTGGTGCGCAAATATATCGATATCTTCAAGGCGGCCAAATTAGAATTAGCCAGTTTGGAAACTGAAACTTTTTCGCTCGTCCGTTCTCTGGTCGGCGATGATAAGTCGACAGTCATGATCGTCGAGATCGGAGCCAATAGTACGGATCTGTTCATCGTGAAAGAGAGCATCCCAGTGCTTAATCGCAGCCTAGCTGTCTGCGCTTCTACGGTCACGCGCATCTTGGCGGAGAAGCTCGGCCTTTCTTTCGCTCAAGCGGAACAATTCAAATTCGATCTGAGCGTTACCCTTAATGCCGATACGACTGAAGAATTGCCGCAGCTCCTGATTAAGACTTTGGAGCCGATCGTAACCGAGATGGAATACATGTTGGAATTCTTCCAGTCCCAGAATAAAGGCAGCGTCGAGAAGATCATCCTTTCTGGTGGTGGCGCCCTGCTCCTTAATTTAGCCGACTATCTGTCCAAGCGTTTGAATATCAAAGTCATCATCGGTGACCCTTGGAATCGTGTCCGCTATCCGGAAGAATTAAGGCCGGTGCTTAGCGAAGTCGGGCCGCGCCTGGCAGTCGCCATCGGCTTGGCTATGCGGGAAATCGAATAAAAATTAAATGTTTTTGCAAAAAGGGAAACTGAATAAGAAGGCAGAAGCGAGCAAGCACGAACTGCAAAATCCGAAGATCTTGGAAGTCAACTTGATCAAGGAGGAGGCGGAGGTTTCTTTTGATTGGAATAAGAATCTCATGGTATTAGCTTTGGTCCTCTTTTTGGCCGGCCTATTAGTGACCGAAGTCTACTTCGGGCTTAATTGGTGGGAGACCCAAGAAACGGCTCAGCTCCAAGTTTTAAGCGACAAGGTCATGAAATTGGACGCGGAAGCGGCCGCTTTTAAGAAATCGGCTAGCACCGCTCTGTCTTATAAAGAAAAATCGGCAGTCTTCACTGATCTACTCAATAATCATATTTATTGGAGCAATTTTTTTAGCTGGCTAGAGAAGAATACTCTCAGCTCTGTCCGTTATGAGGGTTTTACCGGTAGCATAGATGGCGTCTATTCCTTGTCAGCGACTGCCGATACCTACGCTGATATTTCTTGGCAGGTCAAAGCCTTCCTAAATGATCCGTTGGTCCAGCAAGTCCAGGTAGCTAATGCCGCTTCCTCTAAAAGTAAGACTAAAGCTAATCGCGTCAGTTTCAGCATTCTGCTCAAGGTTAATCCGACTATCTTTAAGAAATAATTATGGTCAATCAGCCGGTTAAAAAACAGAATAACCTGAATGTTTTCCTGAATGATTATTTTAATATGATTTTGGCGGCCGCCCTGATATTCTTCTTGTTCCTCGCTTATCTGGTATTCTTGGGTCCGAAATTTCGCGCGACGCAGGCGGCAATCAGCGCTAACACGGAGGAGAAACAGCTTTTGTTCGAGACGACCCAGAAGAGGCTTGCCAGCCTTAAGGCCGTTTCTGAAATATACAAGAAGATAAATCCGGCCGATCTGCAGAAATTCAATAGCGTCTTGCCGGATACTTATGTTCGCGAAAGGCTGTTCGGAGAATTAGAGGAGATAATCGGCCGCGGCGGCTGGCTGGTTTCCGATATCGTCATTTCTCAAGAAGAAGCGAAAAAGGCGCCCTCTCAGATCGTTACCGAGGAGGGCACAGTCGTTACTGGCTCCGCCCCAGCTCTCAATAAGAAGGTCGGCACTATCAGCCTGCAGCTCAATATCAGTTCGATTGATTATCCGGGATTTAAGAATCTATTGCGTTCATTAGAAAGCAACCTCCGGCTTTTCGATGTGACGAGCGTAGAATTCTCACCCTCTGACGATTCTGCGGCCATCACTATCACGACTTATTATTATCAGTCCATCTAGAGATATGAAAAAGAATTCACCCATTATCCTCTATATCATAATTATCCTTGTCGTTTTGGCCGGGTTATCTCTTTTTATATTCAAAGATTCTATCCTGGGAGTCTTGCGCCAGCAGACCGGCGTTGACTCGGCCGCTAAAGTAAGCGATATCAGCGCGACCGTGGTGACGGTAGCGAGTTCCAGCGCCCTAGATACGAGCATCTTGAAGTTGCCGCGTTTTACCGCGCTAGTCAATCAAGTCACTAATTTTAATTTTGATAATATCTGTTGGCGTCCGGATGTCGTGACTAGCAAGCCCATCTCTCTTAAGGATGCGGATAAGATGGCGACCAGCACGGCAGAAACGGTCGCGGCCGGCTGCGTCCAGGGGAATAGCCTGCCTTTCAATATCGAGAAGAAATAACCTTATGGATAAGAACGAACAGCTGATCAGCCTATTGCTATCTAAGAAGATGATCGATGCCGCCAAGGCGGACGAGATCAGGAGCGCTGCCCCGAAGAACAAAGAGGATCTGGGCGCATTTTTATTAGCCCAAAAGATAGTTTCTGACGAGCAATTGACCGAAGCCCGTGCCGATCTTTACGGCATGCCTTTTTATAACTTGATAAATGAAGAAGTCCCGGAAGAGACAGTCAGATTCTTGCCCGAAGAGATCGCTAAGACTTATAAGGTCATCTGCTTCGGTCGGGAAGGTAACGTCTTGAAGATCGGACTAGTTGAACCTAACTTGAAAGCGATGGAAGCGGTTAACTTCTTAGCCGCTGATGAGAAGCTGCAAGTCCGGTATTTCCTCATATCTAATGCCAGCTGGCAGAAGATCTTCAAGCAGTATCAGAAGATCGAAGAGGAAATTTCCAGCGCCTTAGAGATTAAGGCCAAGGAAGAAGGGGAAGAATTAGTGGCTGTTAAGACTGAGAATGAAGAGCTCAGCACTGAAGATATCAATAGCGCTCCGGTTTCGCGCATCGTTTCTGTCATTATCCGCCACGCCGTGGAAGCGCGCGCTTCCGATATTCATATTGAGCCGTTCGCTAAGGAGAGCCGCGTCCGCTATCGTATTGATGGCATTCTCCATACTTCGCTGACTCTGCCGAAGAGCATCCATAATGCGATCATCGCCCGCATCAAGGTCTTGGGCAAGCTTAAATTAGACGAGACCCGCGTGCCTCAAGACGGCCGCATCCGCCTCATTGTTAATAATCGAGAAATAGATTTTCGTGTTTCGACTTTACCGCTCGCCAGCAATGAGAAGGTCGTTATGAGAATTCTCGATGTTTCCAGGGGAGCGCCCGGCCTGGAGGAATTGGGCTTCAATAAGCTGGCTTTAAGGCGCATCAATGACGGCATCAAGAAAACGAGCGGCATCTTTCTGGTTACCGGTCCGACCGGCAGCGGTAAGACCACGACTCTTTACGCGATGCTCGAAATCTTGAATCAGGAAGGAGTCAATATCTCGACTTTGGAAGATCCTATCGAGTACGAGATCAAGGGTATCAATCAATCGCAAGTTCGTCCGAAGATCGGCTTTTCTTTCGCTAACGGTTTGCGCTCTCTCTTGCGCCAAGACCCGAATATCATCATGGTCGGCGAAGTCCGCGACGAAGAAACGGCCGATTTATCAATCAATGCTTCTCTTACCGGCCATTTGGTCTTATCGACTTTGCATACTAATGACGCTTTGGGAGCGGTTTTCCGTCTCTTAGATATGAAGATCGAGCGCTTCTTACTGTCTTCGACCTTGAAAACTGTCGTGGCGCAGCGCTTAGCGCGCCGCTTATGCGAGAATTGCAAGCAAGAAACCAAGCTGCCTGATGAGGCGATTAGCGAAATAATCGCTGAATTGAAGAATGCCCCCCTGAAGATAGTCCAGGATGAGCTGCCTGATCTCAAGGATATTGATAAGCCTTTAGAAAGCCATAAGGTCTATAAGGCGGTCGGCTGCCCGCGCTGCGAGATGACCGGCTATTCCAGCCGCGTCGCGATTGCGGAAGTGATCGAGATAAATGAAAAGCTGCGCCAGGTCATTGATGAGGGCAAGGTCAACCTCGATATCAATACGGTCAAGCAGACCGAAGATTTCTTGTCTATCAAGCAGGATGGCATCATTAAGATCTTGCAGGGGAAGACCACGATGGAGGAAGTTCTAAGAGTCATCGAGAGCTAATTTTGATTTATGTCGATTTTTAAATATCAAGCTAAAGATTCGAACGGAAAATCCAAGAGCGGGACCATCGTCGGCTTGTCTGAAAGCGAAGCATCCGCCAAATTAAGCAAGAAAGATCTGACTATAGCCAGCCTGGTTGATGTGACGAATACGCCGCTCAATAAGATTTCTCGCATCATCGCTCCGATCAAGACCAAGGATCTGGTCATCTTTTCGCGCCAATTTTCAGTCATGATATCGGCTAGCGTTCCGGTCGTGGAATCGCTCTTGATCCTTATCGATCAGACCAATAATATTTCGCTTAAGAATATGATTTCAGAAATCGCCTTCGAAGTTGACGGCGGCGCTTTCTTATCGGATGCTTTTGCGAGGCGTCCGAAAATATTTTCTGAATTTTTTATCAATATCGTCAGATCTGGCGAAACCTCCGGCAAATTAGACGAAGTTTTAAGCTATCTGGCTGATGAGATGGAAAAAAGCTATGATATGGCCTCTAAGATCAAGGGGGCGATGATATATCCCGTCTTTATCATTTCCGCCTTATTCGGAGTAGGCATAGTCTTAATGGTCTATGTCATTCCGAACTTGACCGCGATCTTGACTGAGACCGGAGCCACGCTGCCGCTCTCAACTCGCATAGTCATCGGCGCTTCTGATTTTTTAAGGAATTACTCGGTTCTTATTATCGGTGCCGTAATCGGGCTGGCCATCGCTATCAGATTTTATCTCAAGACTTATAACGGGCAGAGAAATATCGACATGATGAAATTGAAGATGCCTATTTTCGGCAAGCTCTTCCAATATATATATCTGATGCGCTTCTCCCGCTCCCTATCGACTCTGCTTAAGGGCGGCGTTACAATCACCCGCAGCCTGGAGATAGTCGCGGAAGTCGTCGGTAATCTCATCTACAAGGAATTGATTCTAGAGACCTTGGAATCTATCAATGACGGCAATCCTTTCTCGACCGTCTTCGAGGCATCCAGCTATGTCCCGAAGATGGTGCCGCAAATGATTTCTGTTGGCGAGAAGACCGGTAAGATCGATTCTGTGCTTGATCGCATCACCTCGTTTTATACCAGAGAAAGCAGCAATATGCTTGATAATCTGAGTAAGTTAATGGAGCCGCTCATTATGGTTCTGATGGGTGCCGGCGTCGGCGTCATGGTCGCGGCCGTGCTCTTGCCCATGTATAATTTAGCCAGCCAGTTCTAGGAACGCTCCAAAGTATTGCGCCCGAATATTAAAGATGTTATACTAATGGTAATTGCTATTGGAGCAATATTTAGGAATTTTTTTAACATAAATATAATTTAAAAATTAATTCATTTTTAGCCTTTCTCTTAATTTAAAATTAAGCCAAGAATCGCTAATCTTGAGAGGAGGACTCTCTATGAAAAATAATAAACCAGGTTTTACCTTGATTGAGTTATTGGTAGTTATCGCCATCATCGGCTTACTATCGACTCTTTCTATTCTGGCCTTGAATACAGCCAGAGCTAGAGCGCGCGATGCTAAGCGCATCTCTGACGTTAAGCAGATTCAGACCGCTCTGGAAATGTATTATAATGATACGAGCGATTATCCGACAACCACCTCTGTCACTCCGGGCGCTTCTATCGCTAGCGGCAACGGCGTTTTCTTGCGCCAGGTTCCGAGCGCTCCGCTCCCGACCGACGGCTCTAATTGCGGCAGCAACGTAACGGCCTATACTTATGCCAGACAAGATGCGACGACTGGCGGCAATGTTTCTTATACTATCAGGTATTGCTTAGGCGCAACCGTCAATGCTATTACTGGCGATACGCCGCAGATCGCGACTCCGGCTGGAATCAACTAAGAGAATTAATAACCCAACTTGAGGATAAAAGAGCCGTTTTTCGGCTCTTTTTTTATTGTCCGGCTGGAAAAGAATGATGATAGTATGCTATAATCGAAGCATGGAATTGTTTTATTTTACGAAAAAAGAAGAGCTAGATGATTTTATTAAAGGCACTGCTGACGCGCGCGGAGCTGAGTTTCTGCAGTCTTGGAACTGGGGCGAATTATTGCAAGCGGAAAAGGCGGAAATTCTCCGGATTGGGGTGAGAGAGGAAGGGAATATCCTGGCAGCTGCGACTATCATGAAAAATCCGCTTCCGGGCGGTTATTCGTATTGGTATGCGCCACGAGGAATCATCTTCGGACCGGGTTTGTCAGAAGAACAGAGGACAGAGGTCGGAGATTTCTTCTTTTTCGAAATAAGGAAAATGGATCAGGGCGCGATTTTCTTAAGGATAGAGCCGCCAAGCGAGCTTTCAAGCCGCCGCTTCAAGATTAAGAAGACTCGCGATCTGCAGCCCAAGAAGACCCTGATAATAGATCTAGACTCGGATGAAGAGAGCTTGCTCAAAGCTATGCATCCGAAGACTCGTTATAATATTAATCTAGCGGCCAAGAAAGGCGTGGAGATAAAAGAAGGCGCGGTCGCGGATTTTTCCGAGTTCTGGCGCCTGATGGATATGACCGGCGCGCGCGATGATTTTCGCCTGCATAGCGCCAAGCATTATCTTAATTTATTAAGCGGCTGGCCTGGATTCATTAGATTATTTTTCGCCGTTTATGAGGGAAAAAATATCGCCGCTGGTATGTTTTGTTTCTGGGGCGATAAAGCGACTTATATGCACGGCGCGAGCGATAACGAATTCCGCAATGTCATGGCGCCGTATCTATTGCAATGGTCGATGATCAGGAAGGCTAAGGAGGGCGGTTATCGGTATTATGATTTTTATGGTATCGATGAGAATAAATGGCCGGGCGTAACGCGCTTCAAGCTCGGTTTCGGCGGTCGGGCAGAGGATTATCCCGGAGCTTACGATGTCATTATTAATCCGATATTATATGGTTTTTATGAGCTTATGCGGAAGATAAGGAGGCTAGTGTAAATAAAAAACTCATCCCTATGTTAGAGATCAACAACACTACCAAAGAAAGAATAAACGCCAGGAGGCTCGAAAGCATCGCTGACAAATTCGTGCGCGCCTATAAGAAGAAGGGCGATATCTCGTTAGCTATAGTCGGGCCAGCCCGGATCAAAAGCCTGAATCGCGATTATCGCGATTTGGACAAGGCGACCGATGTCCTCTCTTTTTCAGAAGAGAATGAAATCATCATCAATATCGCAGATACACAAAGACCGAAGAAGTATCAGGATATGTTTCTGGAGATAGGCCTCGATATCAGCGCCCTGAAAACGGCCGCGCAAAAGAAAAGACTGAGCGAATATCTTCTTTATTTCTTATTCGTCCATGGATTACTGCATTTAGCCGGCTATGATGACAAGACTGAGGCGGGACGCCTCGAAATGATTCGGAGGGGAAGGGATTTTTTAAAGAAAAGCGGATTAGTGCTATAATGGCAATATATTATGACCCTGATTCTGGAAAAAAATAAATTGATTTTTTTGACGGCGATCTTTTTTTTCGCCTGTTTTTTGGCGCCCAAGAACGCTCAAGCCGCTACTTCGACGGTCCGTGGCGCGGCCTGGTACGGGAATCAATATCAGTACGTTTATTTCGATTGTCTAGATGACGTCACTGGCGACCGTTTAGATATTGAAGGCAATTTGACGACGCCTCCGGGATTCCGTTTCTATGTCCCGCCTTGCACGAGCATAGTCCATCACGTTTCCATCGATTCTAACAATAATTTTTCCGGCGACGCCTGGAATTATTCGCTCGGGTTTATTTCGCTCGATGGTTCGGCCACGCCGCCGGATGGCGGAGCCAGCGTCAGCGCTCATTGCCCGAGTACTTGCAATCCCAGCAATAGCTGTTGGTCCTGTTATAATCCGGAGGAACAGAAAGTGTATGGCTGGGCGCGAGTCGACGGCAGCGGAGACTGGATCAGGCTGGATAGCGCGACTACTACACCAGTCATGAACCAGGGTTGGAATTATCTGGCCAGCTCGACCTTGCCCGGACATGGAATCCTGCCCGGAGATTTCGTCGGCGACGCTTCAAGCAATCTTGGCTGGCTGAGTTTTAATTGCGAGAGTGAACTCGGGGGTATCGGTAATTGCGCGACGCGAGATTATAAAGTTTATATCGATAATTTACAACTAGGCCATCTCTCGGCTCCGAATGGAGCTATAGCGATGCTTGCAGCGAAGGCGCCCTGAAAGCGGTCTTAAAATGGTATTTGCGGAGCGGCGTGCAGGCTGGTTATGAAGTCGTTGTTAATGACAGCCCGACTTTCGCGACCTCGACTGGCGATTATATCTGTTGGAGCGGAGTGAAAACTCCCGCAGTCGCCTCGCAATATATCATTCCGAATACCGACCCTAATTGTCAGAACTTGAGCTATGACAGTAATTATTATTGGTGGGTCAGGCTATATTATCTGGACGGGGGAGAGTATTATCCGACCCCGTGGTATCAGTATGGCGCCGATGATAATCGCTATGTCGGCGACGGCGCGGAGGACGAACAGACAGACGGCAACCCGGACGGCAATATCAGGACTTTCACGACCTATCGCCATGAGTTTCCGACCCCGTTCTTCAGCTGGTCTCCTTTTGACGTGCTAGTCGGCACCTCGACCGATTTTACAAGTTCCGGTTCCGTCTTCTATTCGAGCGGTTCGCCCGCCTTGCCGCAGAGCTGCTATGGCTCTAATTGCCGCTATCTCTGGACCACGACTGACGCCTCGGCGATTATTAGCGATCCGACTAATGCGACGACCGCAATCACTTTCTTCCATGCGACCGGCACGACTATCACTTTACGCCTAACGGATAATGACAATTATGTCTGCAGTCTGTCGACGACTTTGAGAATAAATTACGGCCTGCCCATCTGGCGGGAAGTCAAAGCCGAATAATATGAGAACAATAGATAAGCCAGCTTTTACTCTGATAGAAATGGTCGTGAGCATCTCCATGATTGCCATGGTGACCGCGCTTTTCATAGCTAATTATCGTTCGGCTAATAAGCGGACGGATCTCATCATGACCGCTCAGAATCTGGTCGCCGATATTCATCTGGCGCAGAATGATACTTTGGGCCTCGTGAAATATAACAATGCGGTTCCGGCCGGCGGTTGGGGGATAGCCTTTGATGTTAATAAGGATTATTATACTCTTTTTGCTGATTTGGATTCGCCGGAGACCGCGGGCTATATGAGCATGGACGAAGCGACCGAAGCCCGACCCGAATATGGCGGCCGGATAACGCGCCTGCCGACCGATATCAGGATATCGAAACTGACTATGGAGGGAGGAACAGATATCGCTTCTGGCAACGTTACTTTCTTGCCTCCGGATCCCAGGACGAATATCTTTGATGCCACCACTGCCACCTCGTCGTCTTTAGAAATAGAGCTGACCGAGGGGAGGAATAATACTAAGAAGACGGTTCGTGTCAATTTTTTAGGATTAGTCGAAGTTTTAGATTGATTTAGGCAGCTTATGAAAGATAATTTTTCAAAAAAAGGGTTTACTCTAGTCGAAGTGATCGTCATCTTGTTCATCATGTCTTTAGGGCTGATCGGCATCCTCGGACTCATCGTTCAGAATATCCAAAGCCAGAGTTACAACAAGAGCAATCTGATTGCTTACCAATTAGCTCAGGAGGGAATAGAGCTTATCCGCAAGGTTCGAGATTCTAATTGGCGCGAGAGCTTGCCTTATGATGACAAGCTGGCAGCCGGCCAATATTTTATGGATTACGAAGATGCCGCGCCGCAGGCTTATAATCCAGTTATGCCTGAGCAGCTGGTATTGAATAAGAACGCGGCTAATTTTTATACTCATGATCTGGCGGCGACAACAACCCCCTTTTCTCGCCTGATAACCATTCAGGCGATAGACGACCATTCTTTCCGAGTTAATTCCAGTATCTTCTGGGGAGAGCATGGCCGTAATTATGTCTATGACTTAGAAACAGTCTTGTATAATTGGCGCTAAAATTCCATGAAAAATCATAAATTACAAGCAACTGGGTTCTCCTTGATCGAAGTGATAGTCTCCGTGTCTTTGTTTTCGATCATCATTCTGTCCATGACACAGATTTTTAAGATGGTCATAGATAGTCAGCGCAGCGCCCTGGCAACACAGAATGTTCAGGAGAGCCTAAAATATTTTTTGGAAGTCACGGGCAAGGAAATCAGGATGGCTCAAAAGAACGAAGGCATCTGCGCTGGGATTCCGGATGATGAGATATATGTCATTAGCAGTAATGCTTATGGCGATACCCTTTATTTCAAGAACTATTATAATCAATGCGTTACCTATTCGCTGGATCAGGATGGCACTGGCGACAGGCAGCGCTTCCGAGTTTCGCGCGGCGCGGTCTCTGATTTTATTTCGCCGGCTAAGATCAGGATAGATAAATTATCTTTTATCGCCGCTAGCGGCGCGACAACGACGCAAATGGCGATAACCCTGAACCTCAAGGCGCACGCCCTCGGGCAAGGGGAGTTTAAATCAGAGATGGATATCCAGACGACAATGACTTCGCGCTATTATAAATAACTATGAAAATCAATGCCCACAAGCCGGGGAGCGCCTTGATCCTGACCATGTTCATCATGGCCGGCATGCTTCTGGTCGCTATGGGCGGCGCCTATGTCGTCTTTTTAGGCATCAAGGCCGGCGGTATCCAAGCGCAATCTACTAAAGCGTATTATGCGGCTGAGTCCGGAGCTGAAAGGCTGCTTTGGGAGCTCAGGCAAAATAGCTATTCATATGAGGATGACCCTGGCGCTCTTATTTTCCAGGCAGATTTAGTCGGCGGGAGCCGCTATGACGTCTATTTTATCGATTTTCCTCCTTTAGTTTTCAGGGCTATCGGAGAATATCAGAACTCGAAGCGCAGCGTCGAAATCCGGATTTGATCCGGATTTTTTGAAGGGCAAAAAATCCTTGGCAGCTATCTTGAAAAATGCTATAATTCAGGCAAGAAATAATTGAAAAATATAAATTTTGAATGTCCCTATTTTCAGGACGAAAATCAAAAATTTTTCTAGCTGTTTTAGTAATGAACGGTATTTTTTTGTTTTTAATCGGTTCGAAAACAGCTCAAGCTTATCATGCTACTTCTAGCTATGATAAGCTGTTTACCGATACCTTGACTTCTCAGAATTGGAACGACCTGTTCAGCGATTTCGTCAATACTTGGCTGCCGGTTTCTCTTAACGGTCCGGTCGGCATCGCGACCAGCTCTCCGTCCTCGGGCCTGGAGGTCAATGGAACTATCAGAGGCAACTCCTTATTCTCATCTGGCAATGTCGGCTTCGGTACGAATGATCCGTTGGCGCGCCTCGAAGTTGTTCCAACTTCCGGCTACTCTATCCTCGCTGGAAATTTTAAGATCGGCAATGTCGCCCTGCCGACAGCCGATAGTGATGCGGCCACGAAAGGCTACGTCGACTCCTTCGTCGCTTCCGCGACTAGCAGCATGAGCACTCTTTGGGGTGGGTTGATCGGCGGCAATATTTGGAATTTGAATAGCGGGAATGTTGGTATCGGAAATATTTCGCCGTCTCAAGGATTGGACATCGGAACCACGATGGCTGGCTTGAACGCGCAAATCAATTCTACTTTAAGCGCTGAAATGGCGCCTGCTTTGACTGGCAGTAGCGGCACTAATTGGACATTATCAAATGTAGCCGGATATGATCAGCCGTTTAATAACAGCATCAACAAATCTGGAGATGGGGTCGGAACTATCACTACATCCGCAGCGACAAATATTGTGGCTGGCCACACTTATCAAGTGACTATAACCGTTTCGGCTATTTCCGGCAGCACTGCTTTTATTACTCTTGGCGGTAATTCAGGCAGTTATCTGACCACCACCGGAACATTTACAGAGAATATCAGGGCAGCTAGCACAGCTAAGCTGATAATTTATCCGGTCGCCACCGGATTGAGAATGACAATCACCTCTATTTCTATAAAAGAAGTTTTCGTTGCCACAAGTGGAATCCTTAAAGTAAATGGCAATCTTGAAATAGGTGGAGCAATCCGGGCCATGAATGGGACGACGGACGCGATCTTGATAAATAGAGACGGTAATGTTGCCATTGGCGCCTCGGAAGTAACTAATACGAAGTTTGTCGTCAATGGCGGCCAGTCTTTTACAGGAGGAACATCCATTAACACGGGCATGGTGGTAAATGGGTATAATTATACTAATGCCGTGACCACCGAAGCCCAATTATTTAATAATAGAATTTTGACCTCGGTATCAGCGACGGCCGTGGCTCCGGAGAAGTCTTCGCCGTATTTAGGTTTTTCCGCCAACGCCTGGAATACTACGCCAACAGCAGCTAGTAAAGTAAATATCATGGGCATACGTGTGAGAGGCATTAATGGACCGGTCACATCGGGCGCCTTGGTCGTCGAAAATAATACTGTAGATGGCGTTGCTAACACGAACGAGATAGCCAGATTTACCTCGGGCGGCAACGTCGGTATCGGCACTACCAGCCCGGTCGCTCGCCTCGAAATAGTGCCGGCTTCCGGCTATTCAATATTGGCTGGAAATTTTAAGATCGGTAACGTCGCCCTGCCGACGGTTGATTCGGATGCGGCTACTAAAGGTTATGTCGACTCCTTTGTTGCTTCTTATGTCGCTTCTGGAGTGGTTTCCTCGGCTCTTTACGTAGGAATAACGCCGACGGCCTATACCGGCGACAATAACGGTTCGGCCGGTTATACGACCGCTCAAAATGCCTGCAAGGCCGCCTATGCCAGCTCTTCCGTCTGTACGCCTGATAATATCCTGGGGTCAATCTCGGCCGGAATAACTTTAGCGGCCGAAGATGTTTGGATATTTGCCGGTCCTCCAGGGTATACGGCCGCGGCCAATGACTGCGAGGGCAGGTCAGTCGCTACGACGGCCGCTTACGGAACTTATTGGCAGATCGCTATGCCCGGATCGGGCAGGCCGCAAGGGCGCGGCTTGCTGATGACATGCAATAATTCCTTAAGAATAGCTTGTTGCCGCTAATAATGGCTGTTATACTTTAATTAAGTTATGCTGAAAAAATCATTAGTCATCTTGATCTTCGCTCTCGGCCTGACGGTCGGTTTTTCGGCGCGCGCGAATGATTGTCCGACTGATAATGGTTTGGGCGTAGGCTGCAATATCGGTATCGGGGAATATTATTGCGGCGGCGCTTGTCGCACCAACCAGCCTCAATGCTTGACCTGGACGCCGTCTCCAATCTGCGCTTCAATTTTCACGTGCAATAATTTCGCGACGGCCGATGCTTGCGGCTACGGCGCTACTTGTGCCGGCGGCTATACTCGTTGCGGCACTTGGCCTAATTATAATTGCACGGCGACGATCGCGCCGGTTTCTCCCTGCAGCACTTATGATACTTGCAATAATTATTGTACCGGCTGTATTTCTGGCTATGCGCTATGCTCTGCAACGCATACTTGTGTCGCTAACCCCGGCTGTCTGCCTGGCCAGACTTTCAATGCCTGTACCGCCACCTGCGAGGGAACCGTCTCAATGCTGAAGCTCGGCTATGACTCCGTGTCCGGTACGTCCGTCATCCAAAGCGCGGCTTATCCGACCTTATTCATTCCGTCTTCGAGCAATGTCGGCATCGGCACCTCGACCCCGATCGCTAAGTTAGAGGTGATTCCGACTTCCGGCTACTCTATCCTCGCTGGAAATTTTAAGATCGGCAATGTCGCCCTGCCGACAGCCGATAGCGATGCTGCCTCGAAAGGCTATGTCGACTCAGTAATTTCATCGGCGACCAGTAGCATTACCACTCTCTGGGGCGGAACGACAGGAGGGGATGTTTGGAATCTAAATAGCGGCAATGTGGGCATCGGGACGACGTCGCCAGTTGGATTACTTCATCTGAGTTCTATAAACCCATCGCTCTATACTACGGACACGGATGCGTCTACATTTGAAAAATCTTTTGGAATAGTAGCCTCAAATGGAGCTTTCAAAATCAGAGCGATGAATGATAATTTTAGCGGCGGGCGAGATATAATGACTATAGATCAAAATGGCGTTACTACTAATTATATTTCTTTCAGAACTGGCGTAGAGCTTGAGAGAATGAGAATCGATACCGCCGGAAACGTTGGTATTGGCACGACGACCCCTTTGGCGAAACTCCATATCAGTAATGGAACTCCAGGATTAATAAATCCAGGAACGGTTCCGGTAACCTGGATTGAAAGCAGTGGCACTAATTATCTTGGCGTGTATGCGCCAGACGCTCTTAATTCCGGAATAGTTTTTGGCAGCCCGACTGACGGTTTCGGCGCCGCTATGTATTGGAATAATAATGCCAGTCTATTAACGCTGAGCTCTCAGCATACAGGGGCATCAATCGCCATAAGTTCTTCTAATAATTCTGAGGCGATGAGAATTACTAGCCTGGGCAACGTCGGCATCGGCACAACGACCCCGCTCGCTCGCCTTGAAGTCGTTCCAGCTTCCGGTTACTCTATCCTGGCAGGGAATTATAAAATCGGTAATGTCGCTCTGCCGACCGCTGACGCCGATGCGGCCACGAAAGGCTATGTCGATTCGACGATTGCCTCGGCTACTAGCAGTATTGCCTTGTGGGGCGGAACAACAGCAGGGAATGTTTGGAATCTAAATAGCGGGAACGTGGGCATCGGGACGGTAAGTCCAGGCGCTAAACTGGAAGTATTTGGTCGTATTTCTCAGCAGGGCCTGGGGAATAATATGTTCATCGGCTATAATGCCGGTCTCAATGATAATCTAGACCTGGGCAATAGAAATATGGCTATCGGTTATTATGCTTTACAGGCCAATGTTTCCGGTGTTTATAATACCGCCATTGGCTATTGGGCTCTGACTGCTAATACCAGCAGCGGCAATCTAGCTGTCGGTTATCAGGCTTTGAAAGCTAATACCACAGGAGGTAATAATACCGCCCTGGGAAGGGATTCGCTGCTTGCCAATATCGGCGGCGGTCAGAACACGGCTATCGGATATGCTGCTTTATTAGCCAATACTTCTGGCAACAATAATATGGCTATCGGCCATACAGCTTTAGCCGGAAATACTACCGGCGGATATAATACCGCTATTGGTTTGTCTGCTGGCCGTTATCAAGCTGATGGCGCAACGGCGCTGACGGATGCTGAAAATTCTGTTTATATCGGCAGCAATACGAGAGGTTATGATAATTCCGATAGTAATAGTATCGTTATTGGCTATAATGCTATTGGTGTAGGAGTCAATTCTGTGGTTTTGGGTAATGATAGCATCACTAAAACCATTCTGAAAGGCAACGTTGGTATTGGAATGACGGCGCCAACACAAAAATTAGAATTAGGGAGCGGAAATATATTATTTGATGACATTAATGCTAAAATATATTTTGGAACTGGTTTGGCAAATTATGTCGCATACTCAGGATGGACAGTAGGAGGCTATCAAGATATTATTTTGAATCAATCGAGAACAGGGACTCCTATGGGGATACTATTTAGAACAAATAATACAGACAGAATGAAGATAGCTTCTGATGGCAACGTCGGCATCGGCACAACGACCCCGCTTGCTAAATTAGAAGTCATTCCGGCCTCCGGCTATTCAATTCTGGCGGGTAATTTCAAGATCGGTAATGTCGCTTTGCCCACAGCCGATAGCGATGCCGCTACTAAAGGCTATGTCGATTCGACTGTCGCCTCGGCAACTAGCAGCATCTCCTCTCTCTGGGGCGGAACTACGAGCGGAGATATCTGGAGTCTGAATAGCGGTAACGTCGGTATCGGTACGACCACTCCGGTAGCGAAATTTCACGTTGAGGGAACAGGCAATGTTGTATTAAATGCCGGCAACGTGGGAATTGGGGAAACCAATCCAAATTATAAATTAAAAGTGACCATGGCCAGTGGCGCCGTATATATTGGAAATGCTTTTAATTATTCTCCCGCAACTTTAGATTTAGTGGTTGGTAGCACAAGTAATTCCTCAAGGTTTCTATTTGGTCAAAGTAATAGTAATTTTGGAGGAATGGTCTGGAATTATAATGCTATTGCGGCGAGTGCCTATTTGAGCGTCGGCAATATGAATGGCCAGAATACCGCCGGTCTAAACATACTCCAAAATGGCAACGTCGGGATTGGCATCACAAATCCTGGTGCTCATTTACAGGTCGGGTTATTAAGTTCTGTTGGCGCCGGAACCCCGCCGACCTCTGTTAATCTGGCCGGCGAATATTTGCATTTAGGCGGCTCCGAATGGGGGTTAGGCTATCGGGCAATAGGCTTCGGTTATGTTGGCGCTTCGGCCGTGTATTCCCCTGCCTATATAGGATTTTTAGAAACCAGTGTTACTAATAAAACGTTGGGAGATTTAGTTTTTGGAACTAGAAATGTAACGACGGATACGTTAGCAACGGAACAAATGAGAATAACTAGCGCCGGCAACGTCGGCATCGGCACAACGACCCCGCTCGCTAGATTAGAAGTCGTTCCTGCAAGTGGTTATTCGATCTTGGCCGGAAATTATAAGATCGGCAACGTCGCTTCGCCAACGGCCGATTCTGACGTTGTGACCTTGGGCTGGGTTAATTCTGCGCTGGCTTCTGTCGGCGGCGTCGCTTCCTATTCTACTTCGACTCCGGCTACTTACAGCGGCTCTCAAACCGGTTATTCTGGAGCGAACGCTCTCTGTGCCGCGACCGTAGCCGGCACGCATGTCTGTACGACCGGAGAAATCTTCAACACTATCAATACTGGCGGCGGCGCAGCCATCCCAGCCGGTTCGACCTTTTGGGTTTCCAACGGTCCGCCAGCTTATACCGCGAACGCGAACGATTGTATGGGCTGGACTAGCGCTGTCGGCAGCGATTATGGAACCGTCTGGATAAAATTAGCTTCCGGAGACGGCTTCGGATCGCTCAATGCCTGTAACGTGGCGCGTAGTTTTGCTTGCTGTCAATAATGTTATAATAAGAAAAATATGAAAAATAGATTCCTATTCTCGCTCCTACTGCTCTTCGGCCTATTGTCGGCGGCAACGGCCAGCGCCGATACCTCGACACGCGGCTGCGAAACTAACACAATGAAGGCCGGAACTTTCTGTAATTGGGCGGAAGGGAAGTCTTGGTGCACTAATAACACCAATACTTGCGCGGTCGAATCGACGACGGCTTGCCCGGTCAACCCGACGGGCGGAACCTATGCCTTCAGCTGTAATATCAACGCCTGCGTCTTATCTTGCGACACCGGCTATACTAATTGTACCGGCACCTGCAAGCTGAATGTTGCCGTGCCGAGCAATTGCACGACCTTTAATCAATGTACTGAAGTCTGCTCAGCCTGCGCTCAAGGCTATGAATTATCTGGAGGAGTCTGCGTCGGTGCAACCCTAAAATTGGGCAGTGACTCGGTCGGCGTCTCGAATTATATATTCCAAACCGCGACTCCGGTCTTAACCATTCCGAGTACTGGCAACGTCGGCATCGGCACGACTACTCCGATGGCAAAACTAGAGATTGTCCCGACTTCCGGCTATTCGATTCTGGCGGGTAATTTCAAGATCGGTAATGTCGGCTTGCCGACAGCCGATGGCGATGTGACGACTAAAGGATATGTCGATTCAGTGATATCTTTGGCAACAAGTTCCTTCGCTTCTCTTTGGGGCGGAACGGCCGAGACTGATATCTGGAGTCTGAATAGCGGTAATGTCGGTATCGGCACAACTACTCCAAGAGCTAAATTGAATATTTATGCTGGTGCCGGCCACGGCTTGAAGATAAATGGCTTTGGCACGGGGGATTTTTATGGGATTGATTTTACATCATCCGGCTTAAGTGGCGGCACCGATTTCTTATTGTATGCCGCTTCTACCATGTATATCCGAGCAGATGGTTATATGTCCTTTCCTTATTTATATGCTTCCGGCTACCTAAGGACCGCGACTCTCTACCATACGGCGGCTATGACAATCTATACCAATAGCGGAGCAATAACTCTTGGGACAGCTTCTACTACCAATATAATAATGAACCCCGGCGGCAACGTCGGCATCGGCACGACCACTCCGCTGGCAAAATTATCTATTGTTCCGGCGACCGGTTATGCGATTTTGGCGGGAAATTATAAGATCGGTAATGTCGCTCTGCCGACAGCCGATGGTGATGCTGCCACGAAAGGCTATGTCGATGCCGCCATGTCTACCGGCTACCTGCCTCTCACTGGTGGAACTATGGCCGGAGCGATTAATATGGGTAACAATAATATTACTAATCTTAACAGCTTAACGGTCAATAAGATAACCGCCACGACTATTGATCCGCTCTATACAATCAAGGGTATTAATTACTCTACTTTTGCTCCCTCTATCGCTGGCGGAGTCAAGGAAGAATATACTGGCAAGATTGGAATCTATAAGTTGATTGCCACGAAAGAATATGAAGCTACTATCGATTTTGCTGCCGTAAAAGAGGGAAGCGATCTCTGGCTCTGGCACCAAGTCGTCGATTACGATAAGGACTCGGTTGATGTGGCCGTCACTCCTTATGGGAGATCTGCTCAGGTCTATTATCTCGTTGACGGCAATAAGCTGATTTTCCGCTCTGATAAGGCCGTAGAGATATCTTATCGCCTGACCGCCAAACGGTTTGATTGGCGCGATTGGCCGACGTTATCTAATGATCAGACGACTCGCGGCTTGGAGATAGAATATTAATTATGCTATAATATATAGCAATTAACATAATTTAAAAAATATGGAAAACAAATCTAAAAAGATGCTGATTCTCCTGGGAGTGATCGTGGTGATAGTTTTGATTATCGTGGTCGCTGCTCTCCAGGGCAAGAAAACCGGCACTCAGGAGCCACAGACTAATCAACCGGCAGATATGACCGGAACTCCTGACGAAACGACACCGAGCGCAGAGGCTCCGGCTCCAGTCGTTAATGAAGTTTTAAAGGATGCGACGATTGCCGCCCCTGGAGCAAGCGCTATCACTAAAGACGACAAGGTCGTGACTTTAGACGGCAAACAGACTGTTAATAACGTCGCCCAGACCTCTCCTTTGGCTCCGTCAGAGAGCGGACCGGTCAAGAAAGAAGCTTTAGCCCCTAGCGTCATTAAGCTAGAAGTCAGCGCTGCTGGTTTTAGCCCGAATTCTTTTACCGTCAAGCCAGGTCAGGCCGTTTCCGTCTCTATTACTGGTGTTGATTTTGCTCATGCTTTAGTTTTTGAGGATCCGTCCCTGTCCGCTATCGGCATCGGAGTCTATGCTAAGGAAACAAGAGTCATTTCTTTTAATGCCCCGGACAAAGCCGGAAGCTATACTTTCTTCTGTAATGTCGGCAATCATCGTTCTCGCGGCGAGGTCGGCACTATGATCGTCAAATAATCGCATCGTTTACTTAAAAACATCGGCTTTCGGGTCGATGTTTTTTGGTATTATTTATGATTTTTTTATGTTATAATTTGGGCATAACCTTGACTTATCAAGATTAGATTTTATTTATGGATACTAGCTTATCTCTCGCTACCGTAAAGAAAATAGTGCTCGCGGCTATTGCCGTTATCGTCGCTATCGTTTATTATTTTATTTCTTACTTTTTTTGTTATTTTCTGATCAATATCGGCCTCATATCCGCCACTGATTCCAGCAATGATTTTCAGAATCCGTTGGCGGTAAAGATAGATGAAATCTGGACTGGCAGCCAGGAAAAACCGGCAGTAGCTATCGCTACTTCGTCTGATTGGAATGCTAATTTTGCGGTCGTCAATCATACCGCCTCTATTATTCCTCCCGCCCCAGCTTCTAATCCAGCTTCTACTTCAGCTTCTGCCCCAGTCAAAGAGCCAGTTGCAGCTTCGGCGCCCGCGCCCGCGGTTGCCGACCCAGAGGCATCTTCTGGTTCTGCTCCGACCGAGACCGCTCAAGTCATCCCAGAGGCAACAGTCCCAGCAGATCATGTCTCGCAGATTTTCCAGCCGAATATAATTTCTCCCGCGACCGGATCTCCAGTAAACATCGTGGCAATCCAGCCCGAAGTAGCTCCGAATATCGCTGATGCTTCCTTGCTTTTCGGGTCTTATTTCGATACTTTTTCGAATAATAAATATGTCGATTCCGGGCAGACCGGGCTTTATTATGATGAAGCGGCGGCCGCTTATTTTTTTCAGCCAGATTATGTTTTTTCCGAGATAGGCGATAACTCCGACATGGCTAATAGAGAAATTCTCAATAATGTCAGATTGAACGACTTCAATGGCCCTTATGGCGACAAGCGCTGCCTGGATAATCGCTGCCTAGAACAGAAAGGAAATGAGCTGTTCTTTGAAGGTAATAAATTGAGTCTGCCTGGAGAATTATCAGGTCTGGATATCGCTGCCGTGTCTATTGGATCGCTAACCCGGCGCTGGCTAGTCGGCTTCACTATCAAGAATGGCAGCGGTTATGAGGGCATAGCTTATTATTTCGATGGCCAGGCTTTTTCCAGAATCTTAACTCTGGAGCCGATGACATCCCCTTATTTCGGGCTTCTCGGCTTCGGCGGCGGCGAAAATAATTTTTTAATTATTTACGGGGCTTATAAGGGCATAGCTTATCATATTCAAGGAGATAAGATTTCTGATATCAGTCGTTTCTTTGGTTCTCGCGTCATGAACGGCGGTTTTAAGCCGGAGGTCCTATTTACAGCCTTTGAATCGAATATAAATTGGTATGTCTATAGCTCGACTTCGTACCACCCCGTCCTTATAAAATTGTGGCAGAACCGAGGGTCGGAAATAGTTGGCGAAATGATCCTAGATAGCCTGTTTCAGAGATACGATGAATCAGCTGTTTTTAGGTTGAGCCGCGCGGAAAATAACGCTATCACGCTGCTGGCGAAACTGAAGAGAAATAGCCGGGATTATTGGTTTAATTTCATTGACAAGGGGTTTAAGAATGAGAACGGCGGGGAGCTGGTCTCTTTGCCGGTAGCCCATGATGGCTATGCCTCCTTAATCACTATCGTTAAGATTGCTAAGAGTTCTTTGGGAGTTGATGAGATTAGCGCCGATAAGGCAGAACTCCTGTTTTCTGCCGATAGCCAGCAATGGATCAAGTTGGGGAGTCAACAAGATATTGATATTAGCGTTCCGGCGACCCGCTACTTCCTCTTAAAGGTAGTCTTGCCTAAGCTTAGCGATAAATTTTATTCCCCTTTCATTAGTGATATCCTGGTTAACTATTATTGTCGTAAATAATGAAACGTGGTATAATTTAAGAAAAGAGAACTTCGTAATTTATTATTTGCAATAAGCTTTATGTCAAAAAAAATCTTTATTTTTTTGGTGGCTGGGCTGGTAATCGCTTTCGGCGTCGGTGGAGTGTTAGCGGCCGGTCCGACTCTCGAAAGCGGAAAGAATTTTACTATTCCTACGGGGTCTTCAATGATCTTTTTAGGATCCCCGAACCACAATCTTACTTGGACAACCTATGATGGCAATGCGGCGACGGCTAGCGCCTTGGCGGCTAATCCGGCTAACTGTTCAGCTGGTTATTATCCCTTAGGAATAGCTGCAAACGGAGCGGTCGAAAGCTGCACCTTAGCCGCTACGGGCGGCCTGACCGGCTCGGGAACAACTAATTATATTAGCAAATGGACGAGTGCCTCTGCACAAGGAAATAGCATCGTTTTTGACAACGGAACGAACGTCGGAGTGAGCACAGCTTCTCCGGCACAAAAACTGGATGTAGTTGGCAATATTAAGACCACTGGTTATATAATAGTTCCGAGCGGCATTGTTCCGGCGGTGACAGGCGCTCCAGATGGCAAGATATTTTCTCCCTCGGGCGACTATGTGTCTGGAACTAGCTGGGGTATTAATTACAACGAAGGCTCCCCTGATTATATAGAGTTTAATGGTAGTACCGGCCCAACTTCAAAGATAGCGCTTGACAATGGAGGAGCTATCTTCGGTCTGAATGGCGGCAACGTCGGCATCGGGATAGCTAGTCCGGGATCAAGGCTTGAAGTAGGAGGATCTGTTGACGTAAACGGAGGAGCTATATATATCGCTGGTACCGCAGGACAGACCAGAACCGTCCTCCAGAGTTATTCTAGCGCAAGCAGCTTGTGGATGATACAGCCGACCACGCAGGCTTTCGTGCTCGCCGATGCCTTAAGTTGGGATCGAAGTTTGGCTATCCAATATACCGCGGGTACGACAGGCGCCGCCGCTGGACGCTTGGTGATAGGGCAGATATCTAAGAATGCCGCAACTTACACGCACGGCATCACATCCCTGTATACTAATGGCATAGAGAGACTGCGAATCGATAGCGCCGGCAATGTCGGTATCGGTACGACCAATCCAGCGCTTGGAAAATTGACTGTTGACGGAGGATCTGGTTACGCTATCTATGCTAGCACCGCCAGCATGGGGACCGCCGTATATGGAGGAACTACTAATTCCGATGCTGTCGGCCTATATGGAAATTCTCTTGGAACAAATTCTGCTGGTGTCGTCGGATCCGGAGCAGGTTTTGGAGTCCAAGGCCTCAGCACCGCCGGTTATGGCGTCTTCGGTCAATCGACTACTGGCTATGCCGGCTATTTTAATGGTAAAGGCCGCTTTACCGGCAACCTTGAAGCTTTATCATTCATCTATAATTCTGATCGCAGCCTGAAGAAGAATATCAGGACTCTTGATAGCTCATTGAATAAGATTCTGCAATTGCGTGGAGTCTCCTTTGATTGGAAGAAGGACGGCAAATCGAGTGTTGGTTTGATCGCTCAGGAAGTGGAAAAAGTTTATCCGGAATTAGTCTCTATCAACGAAGATGGTCTAAAGTCCGTCCAATATGGCAATCTAGTCGCGCCGCTTATCGAAGCGATCAAGGAACAGCAAAAGAAAATTGATCAGCTCGAGACTAGAATCACTATCTTGGAGATGAATAAATAATCGTTACTCTCGATATTTGACCATTGTTTGCGAAATTGTTATAATAGAAAAAGTTTCTTAAATTAAATTTTCTTTCATTACTATGAAAAAATCATTGATCGGTCCGTTGCTGACCATTATCGGCTTAGCGCTTATCGGAGTCATGTTCGTCTATTTCTATCTCTCCATCAATAAGATTGAGAAGAAGCTGATGGCGGTTCAGACCTCGACCATCGAAGATTCCAGCAAGATCACCGCGATCGTTAATTTCTTTAATGCCAACCTCAATGCCCAGACTAACAAAAAATAATATAACCAGTCCGGCGGCCGCTTTTGCTGCTCGCCGCGAACTAAATAATAAAACTATGAAAAGAGAATTTGTTTTTCCTTTAGTTGTTGGTCTTATCCTTGGAGGCTTGGTCATGGTCTTCTGGCAATTCAATACTCGCTTAAATAACGCGGCTAACGCTATGGCCCAGATCGAGGCAGCCGTCTCTCAAAACACTAAGGCTGTCAGCGATATCGTCACTTTTATCAATAATGCCAGTGGGCAGGGTCAACAGACTGCTCCGACCGTCAAAGAATAAGAAATCCTTAAATTTACTTACAAAACCCTGTTAAAAGCAGGGTTTTGTGGTTTAGTTGACAAAATCTGATAAATGTTATATAATGTCTGTATAAAGTTAACAGTGAAAAAAGAACCTTAAAATAATCAATATGTCATGAAAAAGACCCTTTTCTTTTTAGTCATAGTGGCGATATTCGCTACCGGCTGCAGCAAGGAGGATGACTCCTTTAACCCGGATGAGAAAATCATCCAGGAAGCGAAGGATAGTGTAACATTTACTCTTTCCGCTAATATTCTGACCTTTTATGATTGGAATAGATACTATTCTAATTCATATGTTATACAAGTTATCTTGGATAACGGCACTGACTTCTTTCAAGTCGATCTCAATCCGGGCACCTCAATAACTCTCCGAGGAGATAACGCCAAGATGCTAATCGACCAAGAAGTGACCGTTGTTCCTGAATTAAACGTTTTCTATGTTTATACATGGAGACCTTATGCCAGGAGTGAGTATTTTGAGACTCATTTTAATCCCGAGCCCCAGCGCTTCATGGTGAAAAAGAACAAGAGTTATGATCTCAATTTTGATATAACTTTTGATCCACTTTAATCTGAAATCTGAAAAAGAACGAATTATGAAAAAGAATTTATTTTTTTCGGCTATGATCATGACTATCATGATCAGCGCGAATACGATTAATGCTTCTGACAAGCTTAATTTAACCGCTCCTGAAGATACTGTGGCCTTCACTTTTTCCGTAAAAGAATTACTGCCCGTAACTTCAGATTATGTAGTCGACGTGAAGATTGTCCGCATAGTTACTGACCTCAGTTGCGGCGATACCACCGGTATCGACATCGCCCCTGAAACTACTCGAGTGTTTCGAGGGACAGAGGCACAATCTCTCATAGGCAAAAAGGTTAGGATAATCGCGGTATATTGGATAAGATCCAATATATTATGGCCTGCGCAGACGCTGGGATATAATAGAATTCCGAACGCCTATACTATCATAGTGCAGGCAAACAAGAAGTACGTCCTTGATTTCCAAGTAAAGTATTATCCTTGGGATAGTAAGTCGGCCCCTAAAAAAACGAGTCGCTATCATGACCCCTTAAGAATCTTGTAAATTAAGAATCTTCTACATCGTAAAAGGCTTGTTGAAAAAACGAGCCTTTTTTATTTTCTAAACCCTGTCAAAAGCAGGGTTTTTATGCTATAATTAAGATGAATATGACCAAGAATGAAGCTAAGAATAGGATAGATAAATTAAAGGCGGAAATAGACCTTCATCGCTATAATTATCATGTGCTTGACCGGGAATCTATCTCTCCGGCGGCTTTAGATAGCCTAAAGAACGAATTGTTCCGTCTAGAAAATGAGTTTCCAGAGCTAGTCACTCCAGATTCGCCGACGCAGCGCGTCGCTGGCGGCGTCCTGGATAAATTTAAGAAAGTGGCCCATTCCATTCCGATGATCTCTCTTTTCGATGCTTTTTCCGAGGACGATATGCGCGCCTGGGAAGAACGGAATGAGAATTATTTGAAGCGGTCGCTGGATGCCGAATATTATTGCGAGCTGAAACTGGATGGCTTGGCAATAAATTTGAGATATGAGAACGGCTTATTAATCCAAGGGGCGACCCGCGGCGACGGCAAGGTCGGAGAAGACGTGACTCATAATATCAAGACGATAAATAGTATCCCGCTGCGCCTCCGACGGCCGACTGACGGAGAGTTGCGTGAGCTAGGCTTAACTACCGCGGAAGCCAAGAAGATCCATGATCTTATCGAGGCAGGCACAATTGAGTTACGCGGGGAAGCGATTATGTCTAACAAAACCTTCGCTACTTTGAATAAGAAATATGTCGCCGCCGGCAAAGCCCCCCTGGCCAATACGCGCAACGGCGTCGCCGGTTCTATCCGGCAGCTGGATTCGAAGATCACAGCCGAAAGAAAGTTGGAATTTTATGCCTATGATCTGCTTTTAGATAATTATGAGCGGGGAGAGATAATTCGCCGCCGTGATCAAGCTGATAATTTAGCGAACCTCTTAGGTTTTAAGACCTTGAAGCAGAATAAGGTTTGCTCAGATTTAGAGGCCGTCTTTCGCTTTTATGCTGATGTCGAGAAGAAGCGCGCCGCCCTGGCTTTTGAGATTGATGGCACAGTCGTCAAAGTCAATGATCTGAAGATGTGGAATACGTTGGGCATAGTCGGAAAAGCGCCGCGTTATATGATGGCCTACAAGTTCTCGGCCGCGCAGGCGACGACGAAGATAAACGGCGTGATTTGGCAGGTCGGACGCACCGGCGCCCTGACGCCGACGGCTGTCCTGGAACCGGTGAAAGTCGGCGGTGTCACTATCGGCCGTTCGACTTTGCATAATTTCGATGAGATTGAGCGTCTAGATCTGCGTCTAGGCGATACCGTGATCATTGAGCGCTCCGGAGACGTAATTCCTAAAGTCGTCGAAGTCTTGAAGAATCTGAGAAACGGAAAAGAGAAGAAGATCGAGGCGCCGAAAGAATGTCCGATCTGTGGCGGCCGGGTTATCAAAGTAGCGGGCGAAGTCGCCTACCGCTGTGCTAACAAGCGCTGCTACGCCGTTAATCTGCGCCGGATCACTCATTTCGTCTCTAAGGGCGCGGCTGATATCGATGGTCTCGGTCCAAAATTGATCGAGCAGTTTATTACTAATGGATTGATAAAAGACGCCGCTGATCTCTATGCGCTTAAGAAGCCGGATTTATTGAGCCTAGAGAGATTTGCTGAGAAGAAAGCGGATAATGTCATCAATATGGTCGCTTCGCGCCGCGAATTGCCCCTGGATCGCTTCATTTACGGCTTGGGCATACGCCATGTCGGCGAAGAGACGGCCGGACTATTAGCGGAGAAGATTGCGGAGAAGGCTAAAGACGGAGGAATGTCGATTGATAAGCTGATAAGATACTTTCAAGCTTTCTCTCTGGAAGATTTAGAAAACATGCCCGATGTCGGCCCGATTGTCGCTAAAAGCATCCATGATTTCTGGCGCGAAGAAGCTGACCTAAAAATGATGGAAAAATTTAGCGCCAACGGAGTATCTTTGAAGACCGCTCGGGTTATGGGTGCTCAGACCGTACGGAGCGAATTTTTTGGAAAAAATTTCGTTCTGACCGGTTCTTTAAGCGGTTTGACAAGGGATGAAGCGAAAGATAAGATTAAAGCAGCGGGCGGGAAAGTGAAGGAAAGCGTCGGGCGAGAGACTGATTATGTCGTCGTCGGCGCCGAGCCCGGATCTAAATATGAAAAAGCTAAAAAGATGGGAATAAAGATATTGGAGGAAGACGAATTTTTGAGAATGATAAAATAATATGGCTATCACTAGAGAAGAGATAAAACATATCGCCGAACTGTCGCGTTTAGAGCTCAGCGAAGAAGAAATGACTAAATTCGGCGGCCAGCTCGATTCCATTTTGAAATATATCAGCCAGCTGAATGAAGTCAATACGAAGAATGTCGAGCCGACGGCGCAAGTCAGCGGGCTCAGCGATATCTGGCGCGCCGATGACGTTCATGTTTGGGATGAGCAGGAAACTGAAGCCGCCCTTAATCAAGGCGAGAGGGAAGGCGGGCAGGTTAAGGTTAAGAGAGTTTTGTAAAATTATGAACTTAAACGAACTGACAATAAAAGAAGCGCGCGCGAAACTGGATAACGGAGAAATCAACGCCGTTGATCTAGCGAAAGCGTGTCTGGAAAAAATAAAAAAAGCGGATAAGGATATCCACGCCTGTCTGACTGTCTGCGAGCTAGAAGCTTTGGCTGAAGCCGCGGCGGCTGATAAGCGGATAAAATCTGGCGAACGCGGCGACTTGCTTGGCATCCCGTATCTCTGTAAAGATATTTTAATGACTAAAGGCATCAGGACGACGGCCGCTTCTAAGATCTTAGAGAATTATATCGCTCCTTATGACGCGACGGTGGTAGCCAAGCTGAAGGCCGCTGGCGCGGTCATGTTAGGGAAGACTAATCTGGATGAATTCGCTCATGGCGCTTCGACGGAAAATTCCGCCTTTGGTCCGACTAAGAACCCTCATGATCTAAGCCGGGTAGCCGGGGGATCATCGGGTGGTAGTGCGGCCGCTGTGGCGGCTAATATGTGCTTATTTGCCCTAGGAACCGACACAGGAGGTTCGGTGCGCTGTCCAGCTAGCTTCTGTGGCGTAATAGGCTTAAAACCGAGCTATGGACGCGTTTCCCGTTTCGGCCTATTATCTATGACCTCTTCTACCGACGTCGTCGGCCCCCTGGCAAAAACCGTTTATGACGCCGCTCTGGTCTTAAAGGCTATTGCCGGTGATGACGAGCGCGACGCGACGACCGCCCCGGAAGCGATCGAGGCTTATGAGAAAGAGATTGCGCATAAATCCTTAAAAGGTCTTAGGGTCGGCTTGCCGGCAGAATATTATCTGAAAGATTTGGACAGAGAAGTGGCCGCAAGAATAATGGCTGCCGCTGATAAGCTTAAAGCCGCCGGAGCGGAATTGATAAACCTCAGCTTGCCTTATACTAAATATGGCATCCCGGTTTATTATATCATTACGCCTTCGGAGGTCAGCTCTAATTTAGCGCGTTTTGACGGCATCGGCTGGGGGCTAGCAAAAACTGAGGCGGATAATCTGCAGGCATTCTATAAAGCGACGCGCGGAGCCGGCTTCGGACCGGAAGCAAAACGCCGGATTATGCTCGGGACCTACACTCTCAGCGCCGGTTATTATGAGGCGTATTATAAGAAAGCGCAGGCCGTCCGCACTCTGATCATTCAGGATTTCGAGAGAGCTTTCAAGACAGTCGATATTTTATTGACGCCGACTTCGCCGCATCCGGCCTTCAAGATCGGGGAACGCGTTAATGATCCATTGGCTATGTATCTGGAAGATATATTTGTTACGGGCGCGAGCTTGGCCGGCTTGCCGGCGATTTCCGTTCCAGTCGGGACTGTCGAAGTCGAAGAAGGGAAGCGCATGCCTATCGGCGCGCAACTCATCGGGCCGCGCTTGAAGGAAGGACTAATATTAAGAGCAGCTAGCATCTTAGAATAAAAATATATAATCTTCATATCTCTATGAAAAAAATCTACATGTATGTGATTGCCGCCGCTGTCATCCTGGCGGTCATCATTATCGCTATGATCATCCGGCCGAAAAAGGTCGGCACCTTGAATTCGCCTTTAGTCGGGATGCCGTCGGAAGCCAAAGCGCAGAGCTTCGTGTCCTCCAAATATCCGGAGCTGAAAGCGGAAGATAAGATTTTCGGCTCGGCGAACGCCTCGCTCAAGATTTTTGTTTATGAAGATTACGCCAATATCTATAGCGCGAAATTAGCAGAAACTTTGGATAGGATACGAGCCGAATCCGGCGACAAGGTCGCCATCGTCATCCGCCCTTATTTTAAGAATTCTTCCTTATCTGGCCAAGCGCAGGCGGCTGTTGATTGTGCCGGAGAAGGGGGGAAATGGGTAGAGATGCGCGCTTTATTGTTCGCCCAAGCTAGCAATAAGCAGCTTAACGCCGGCAATTTTGGCGCTTATGCCGAGCAGATCGGGCTCGATGCCGGGAATTTTACGAATTGCTTGACTAAGAGCCAAAAATCAGTAAAAATAGAACAGTTAGTCCAGGAAGCGGAAACTTATTCGGTCAAAGGAGCGCCGACGATATTTGTCGGAGAAGAGATGATCCTGGGAGCGCGCCCGTATGATGATTTCACCGATTCTAACGGCGATAAGATCGAAGGGCTGAAGGCCGTAGTTGAAAGATTATTAAAATAAGAAGAACATACTTCCGCCTGACGGCGGATATTGGAGAGGTCGCATAGTGGTCTAGTGCGCACGCCTGGAAAGTGTGTGTACCGCAAGGTACCGAGGGTTCGAATCCCTCTCTCTCCGCAGTTTGTCAATATCGTGATTTTCAGAGCAATTAGCTAGGGTTTCAAAGGGTTCTTTGAAGTTAATCTTAGCTAATTTTTTGTTTTCAATTTCGGAGTTCCAAAGTATCTGATTTAGCATTTTCTGTTTATCGTCCAAACTAATTTTGAAAAACGCTTTTTTCATTGATTTTGGGGCTAAAAAGAATTTTTTAGTGAGTTCCAAAGCCTCTTTAGTTAAGACGACTTCTTGCTCGTTTTCTAGTTTTTTCAGACTATCGTTAAACTCCTTAATCTCGTTTTTTATAATAGCCTCTTTTGTCTCATAATCTTCCGAGCTAATCTTCTTGTCTAACCGAAGATTAAATAATTCTTCTTTTCTGTTTTCTCTTTTCCTAATCTCATTTAAGAGGTGATTTTTAGATTCCAAATATTCTTGGTTATCCGGATTATGATTAATTAATAATTCAACGCTGTTATCGTGCATTCGCTCTATTTCGTCCTCGTCAATATACATTCGGTCAAATATGCCAGACAGGGCATTAATAACTTCTTTCTCAGTTAAGTAGTGATTATGTTCGCTACATCCGCCTCGGCCATTGGTACAGTAGTAATAGACATATCTCTTTTTCTTGCGTGTGGCTGTTAGCAGACAGCCACAATTGGCGCAAATCATTAATCCTCTAAAATGAAAATGGGGTTGTTTCTTTTTGGGGTGCTGTTTCTCTGTCATTACTTTTTGACAGTCGGCGTATAATTTTTTAGAAATCAGCGTTTCGTGCTTGCCCTCGTATTCTTTGCCGTGGAACCTCATAATTCCGCAATAGAAAGAATCATTTATTAGTTTATAGATTTTGCTTTTATGATATTTAATATCGCTCCGACTTCTAAAGCCTTTATCATACATTAAATTAGCCAATTCTTTCATTGTATAGTTTCCCGTAGAATATAACTTAAATATTTTCTTGATATATCTCGCCCTTATCTTATCAATCACGATTCCACCTTTCCCGTCGTTTAGATAACCAATCGGGGCGAAGTTCGGCCACAGTCCTTTTTCTATCTTGGTTAATATTCCACGCTTAACATTTTTTGATAAGTCCAAAATATACTGATTAGCCATTGAGCCTTCAATGTTTAAAAGTAGCACATTGTCGCTCGGCAAGTATTGTCTATCGCTCGTCTGAATGGCCTTAATCTTGCCCTGTTGGAGTAGCCATTGAATCTTTCCGCTATCTATTGGATTACGAGAGAGGCGGTCAATTTTCCAACACAATATGCCATAGCCCTCGGCCGAGTTATCGCTTTCCAAAAGCTTAACCATTTCCAAAAATATCGGCCGATTATTTGGCAGTTTGGCAGATTTGCTCTCGGTATAAACCAAATCAATAACCAACCCTAAACTAAAGGCTAGTTTTTTCATTTCTGAAACTTGGCTTTCCAGGGATAGGATTTGTTTGCTCTTATCTTCCGAGGATTTACGAGCGTAAAGGATGTATTTCATATATTTCTAATTAGCTGTTCTTTTTAACAAAGATAACCATTAAATATTGTTGATTATTTTGTTGAATCTTCGTGATGACGGCTAGGTGTGTGCGTATGGTCAAGTTAATTATATATAGGGAGCCGGTTCTTAAGTGTGCATATAATCAAGTCAATATATTAACTATTAATAATATATATAGGCCGGGTCCGTTTTTCTTTTTCGGCTCCCCCTACGGGGGATCCGCCGAAGAAAGAAAAAAAACGGAACCTCGGCCATATCTTACATTAGCAAATCATAGTTCCCGAAAGTTCCGGGGTAAGTTTAGGGGAAGAAAATAAGTATTATTTATCTAATAATAACAGAACGGTATTGGACAAAGTTTAGGTCAAGATTTAGGTCAAGAAATTGACCATATTTTGTTTAATATTAACAAACCGACTTACAGGAAACTTCATCTGAAGATTTACCTGTAGACTATAGCAAAACAGGTTTTGACCATTTTCGGCTGAAAGAATGGTCAAAGGTATTTTAAACTAGCGGGATAGACGTAAATGCACGTGCAGATTTACGTTGATTTTTAGGAGATAGGCCATATTTTCTTACTCTTGACAAGTATTGACTGATATGCTATAATATGTTTATTGAATGGTTCGTTGAAAAACAAGGTTATATTTGATTAATTACCAAGTTTGTCTAAAAATAGGCCGATTTAGTAATTAATCAAATTAATATTAACTTTCACAAAAAAAGGAAAAATCATGAAAAATCTGACATTTGTATTTGTATGCGTTTGCTTGTTCGCTCTTTCATCTTGCGAAAGCAAATCCGGCCATCGCTCAACTACGGCAACAACAGTAAAAACAGAGAAATCTGTGGAAACAAAATTGATGCCTGAAGCTACTCTGGACAATAGCCTGCTTCGTTCTTTGAACGGCACAGTAAACGTGCAAAATTCCATGGAAACGGTTGCCTATCCCTGGCATACCGGATGGAAGGCTGAATATGAAGCATTAGGCATGAGTCAAAACCCCGGATTACCCTCTCCCGAGCAAAAAGTTGCCGCATATCAAATAGAAAATGCGGAAAAAATGAAGGACGTTTTTTATTCTTTGCCCCTGGACAACGAATGGAAATGGTTGACTCAGAATCAGGTTGTGGAATTTTGCCTGTCTAATAGGAATTTTATAAAAAATTCTAAAAAAGATATTGTCTTCTTTTGTAAAAGGGATGAAAGTAAAATTCTATATGAAAGAAATCTGACGGAAGAGTTGGTTGCCATAATAGTAGTTCCAGAGTTAGGAGGAGAAACCAGAATGATGCTGGGTATAATGTGGCACGACAGTCCGATTGGGGGATGCACCGTAATTGTCCCTAAAAACGAAATTGGGATTGTAAAGTACTAAACTAATTTGTTCACGTTCTTAAGAGGAAGTTCAAAACCATCGAGCTTCCTTTTTTATTTGTCCAAAGCTATAATATCAATAACTTTATTATTAACGAGCGTTCCAATATAATACCAAGCTCTCCGCCTTTATGGCTCTAATCATCGGAACCAAGAACAGCGCCAAGATTTGGCAGATAAACTGTGCCCTTAAGTCCCTTAATCTAGAAATTCAAGGATTGCCAGATCAGGAATTTCCCGAAATAAAAGAGGACGGGTCGACGGCCCTAGAAAACGCCAGAAGCAAGGCGATTTTTTACGCCGCGGCTATCGGGTCGCCAGTTCTTTCGACTGATAACGCCCTTTATCTCGACGGCTTAGCGCTTGAGCAGCAGCCCGGTCTTAATGTGCGTCGCATTGGCGGTCGGTCTGATCGGGCGTCCGATTCAGAAGTATTAGCTCATTATTCTGGATTAGTAGAAAAGCTCGGCGGCCGCATCGGCGGCTATTGGGAATATGGAATATGCTTGGCATATCCTGACGGCCAGACAGAGGAAATGATCATGAAATCGCCGCGCCTCTTCGTCAGCCAACCTAGCCCTAAGACAATCAAAGACTACCCCCTGGAATCTATCCAGATCTGTCCAGAAACAGGTCGATACGTCGCCGAGATGACGCCGGAAGAACAAGATGATTTTTGGCAGAAAACGATTGGTCGGGAATTATGCGATTTCATAAATAAGATCGGACTTCAATGATAAAAAAACTCGGCTGATGCCGAGTTTTTATTTTTTGGCAGGGGTCTATAAGATATGCTATACTTATCTTATAAAACGTTGTTAATTAAGCCATGATGTTCGCTTGGCGCCTAGCCGCCCAGCGAGCCGAATGGGAAAAAATATGAGAAAAAATCTTTTAATCGTCAGCGCTATTGCGGTGACGCTCGCTCTAGCCGGCAGCGTTTACGCCGCTGGTTCAAGCGGCGCAGGCACGCAGACGCAGACGCAGACCCAGACCCAGGCTCAAGTTCAGGCTCAGACCGCTGATACGGGTGCGGAGGCGAACGTCCAGATGATGACCGAAGAGCGGATCCAAAGTAGCGAGGTCGCTAACCCGGCTGCCCCTAGAGCCGCCGCGTCGGTCCAGACACAGGTTCAACAGAAACTCCAAGATGGCAACGGGGTCGGCGGCCAAGTCAAGGTCCAAACTCAAACGGCTAATACGGGCGTTAATGCCCAGAATCAGGCAGGGAATAACGCGCAGATGCAGACCGGAAACGCTTCTCAATCAGGGACGAACTCTGCTATTCAGGCCAGGCAGCAAGCGCAACAGAAGCTGCAGGATGGCAGCGGAACTAGTACTCCGGCTGAGAATCAAGCGGGTTCGGCTGTCGCTCAGCAGAGAAGGAGTCAGGTAGCCAGCGCGGTGCAGACGATGCTGCAGATTTCCGAAAGAAACGGCGGAATCGGCCAGCAGATAAAGACGATTGCTCAGGCTCAGACGCAGAATCAAGAGAAATTGGAAACGAGCCTGGCTAAAGTCCAGAGCCGGAGCGCCTTGGCTAAGTTCTTCTTAGGCCCTAATTATGGGGAGATAAATAATGCTGAAAAGACATTAGAACAGAATCGCGAACAGATAAAGCAATTGAATCAAGTCAAGAATATGCTCGCTAATCAAGGCGATCAGCAGCAGCTGACAGAACAGATAAAGCTGCTTGAACAGGCTGATCTAGAAATAGAAAATTCTTTGGGTTACGCCCAGCAAGGAGCTAGCCTGTTCGGCTGGCTCAATCGGCTATTCGCTAAATAATTTTGATCGCCGGGTCCGCCCCGGATAATATAAAAAATATGTCTGAGAACCAGAAGCCGGGAAAGTTTTTGATTCTAAAAAAATTTTTCATGATCGTCGGTATTATTGCGGTTGCTTTTATTTTCTTAGCTATTCTATTACTGGCTTATATAGTGATCAAGAAGCCTTTGGGCATAAACGCCGATATCTTCAGCCCGGCGAGCAAGAGTTCCGAAACGACTTATGATCACCCCCTTCTGTCTCCGTCTCAGGAAAAGACGCTGCAAACATTGGGCGTCGACCTGAAGACCGTACCGACGGCCATAACTCCGGCTCAGGAGAAATGCGCTGTGGAATTTTTAGGGCAGGAAAGAGTCACTCAGATAAAGTCCGGAGAGGCGCCTTCAGTCAGTGATTATCTGAAAGCTAAGAGTTGTTTCTAAATTCCCTAAATCAAGATATAAAAAACGGTCCGATGCGGGCCGTTTTTTAGATATCTTAAAGCAGGGTATTCAGGCTATTATTTTTTCCGCCGCCGGAGCTTATATAATTCTTTAGATTTACGAGTGATGACCAAGATAGTCAGTACGGCAATATAGGCGGAAACGACTGCCCCGGGCAGCTTATAGGTCTTGCCGTATATGAGGTCTAGCAAGAAGAAAACGATTATGAGAACCGTCCAGATAATGACAAATATCTCCCCGGGGTGGTTTTCTTCATGCCGGTCGTACCAGCGCTCGAACTCCTTGTTGCTGACATAAATCGCTAAGACGGTGATATAGATAGTAGCGATTGCGTTCAAGATGTCTTCGTAGGCGTTATTATAAGCGAAGTCTATTATTATCATGGTGAAAAACAGAAAAGACCAGGCATTGATCAGTTTCCTCCAGAAAATAAAGCTGCTCTTGAGATAATTTATTTTCATACCATAATATGTTATAATTATAAAGAATATAATGCAATAGCCATTAGCGAGGGCCTGAGCCCCGTAATCAGTGGCAGGGCTAATTAGCCCGTAATATTATAATCTCTATGAAAAAAAAGATTTTGCTTCTCGCTGTCTCGGCGATCCTAGTCATCGCTGCGGCCGCGGGAATATGGACTTGGTATGAAAATTTTAGGACAGCCGATAATTCTTTGGCTAATATTGAAAAGAAGGGGACTTTAATAGTCGGTTCTGATATTCCGTATGGGGTGATGGAATTTTTTGACGCGAATAATAATCCGGCCGGCGTTGACGTCGATGTGGCCAAAGAAATAGCTTCTCGCTTGGGCGTAAAATTAGCATTTGAAGACCGCGGTTGGGATCAATTATTTTCCGAAGTCAAGAACGGCGAGATAGATTTAGCTATTTCCAGCATTACCATTACTCCAGAGCGCCAGAAGGAGGTTCTCTTCAGTGATCATTATTTCCATGGCGGGCAGGTGATAGTCGTCCGCTCGGATAACCAGACGATCAGGGGCGTAGCCAATTTGGCGGGCCAGAAAATTGCTGTTCAGAAGGATACCACTGGCCAGGATGAAGCTCGGAAATATACCGCGGAAAACGCTATTTTCCCCTATCTCAGCTTTGATAGCTCCGAGGGCGGCGGGCTCAATATTGTCAATGACCTCAAGAGCGGAAAATTCGATGTGATCATAGTCGATTATATCCAGGCTTTGGATATGATAAAGAATAATACCGGGCTAAAGATAGTCGGCGTCCCTTTTACTAAAGAGACCTACGGCATCATCACTAAGATCGGCAACGATTCTTTGACGCAGAGAATCAACTCTATCTTATCGGATATGGAGAAGGATGGAACGCTGGAGGAGATAGAGACGAAGTGGGTCAAGTTTTAATATATGAAAAAAATCATAATCGTCCTGGTTCTCCTAGCCTCGCTGGTCTTGGGCGGCATCTATTTTTTTAATCGCTTATTGAACGAGAAGCAGACGTATTTAGCCGGAGAGAAACCGATAATCATCGGTTTTTCCGTAGGCGCGACTCGCGAAGAAAGATGGGTCAAGGACAAGGAGTTATTCATCAAGAGAGCTCAAGAACTGGAAGCGGAAGTCAGTGTCGTTTCTTCGGATTATGATATTGAAAAAGAGATCTTGCAGATTGAGAGCCTTGTCAGCCAAGGCGTCAGCGTGATAGTTGTCATGCCTTCCGACTCGGAAGCTATCTGGCCGGCGATAGAAAAGGCTAAACAGGCGGGGATAAAAGTGATTTCTTATGATCGTCTGATAAAAGACAGCGATATAGATCTCTATATCTCGTTTGATAATACGACGGTCGGGAAGCTGCAGGCGGAAAGCGTCTTGTCCGTAATCGACAAAGGAAACTTTGCTTATATCGGCGGCTCGCCGTCTGATAATAATTCTCACCTTTTTCGGGACGGAACCATGAATGCCCTAGCCTCAAGGATTATCGGCGGAGAAATCAAAATGGTCGTAGATAAGTTTACCGACGATTGGAAACCCGAGGAAGCCTATAAGACGATGAAAGAATATCTTGAGTCCGGACAGACAGTTGATGCCGTTATAGCGGCTAACGACGGTATTGCTTCCGGCGTTGTCCAGGCCCTTAAAGAAAGAGGATTGGACGGCAAGGTGGTGGTCTCCGGTCAAGATGCCGATCTTTCAGCCGTTCAGAGGATAGTGGCTGGCACGCAATTTTCTACTGTTTATAAACCCATCAGCTCTTTGGCCTATAAGGCGGCCGAGAGTGCTGTTGCGCTCGCTAAAGGCGAGGCGCTGGAAGTTACGGATGTCATCAATAATGGGAAGATTATGGTGTCCTCATATTTTTTTGAACCCTCGATCGTCTATAAGAAGAATATAATGGGGACTATAATCAAGGATGGGTTCTATACTTACGAAGAAGTTTATAAGTCCGCTCAGCAATAAGCAATTTCAGAAGCGCTATATGCAGAATATCAAGAAAAAAATCTTAATCTCGTTCTTTACGATTATCGCGGTCTTATTGATCTCGGAGAGCTTTTTTGTCGCGATGGATCGCCTGATCCTGTCTAAATATCGAAATCTGGCCGGTAACATGATTTCAGAATTCACTCTTATCGGCGACACTTCTAGCCTAGTCTCTTCTTTTGATAAGCGCATCAAGTCTCCGTCTAATCAGGCGGAGATAGGCCGCTTCAATCAGTTTTATTCCGATACCAAAAACATCTTAGCCGGGCTCAATAATTCCATCGTTAATAATAAGAGCCGTATAGTCTTTAATGGTCTGGAGAACAACATCAATGACGTCATTTTCGATATAGAAATCGGCGTCAATAATCTCGCCGCCGGCGATTATCTGGAAGCTGTGAGCCGTTATGAGGCCGCCAGCCGGAAGAATACCTTTGTCCAAGAGAACGTCAATAAGCTCCTCTTGGCGGAATTCGAATATGCCAAGAATCTGCAAGTCGAGATCGACAGGATTAACCTGATCAGCGGACTTTTAGCCGTCCTGCTGCTGATACTGACAACAGCGGGCTGCGTCTGGTACGCGTTCTTTTTTTCCGGCAAACTGATCATGCCGCTTATTAAACTGACGAAGCTGGCCTGGGTAATCGAAGGCGGAAATCTCGACGTCGAGGTAGATAAGACACTCGTACAAGGCAATGACGAATTTTCCATTCTCGCTAACGCTTTCCATACGATGATCATCTCTCTAAAATCAAGCGTTAAGAAATTACAGGAGTATAATACGGAGATAAAGAATTCGCGCAATCATCTCAAGTCGGAGAAACGAAAATTACAACAGTATCTGGATGTGGCCGGCGTTCTTGTCCTTATTTTCGATGTTAATAATAATGTTCTGCTCATCAACAAGAAAGGCCGGGAAATATTGAAAGCTGAAGCCGAAGATATCATGGGGAAGGACTGGGTTACTCTTTTCGTCAAGAAAGCCGATCAGATCAAGACCCGCAGCCTTTTGAATTTCTTGGTCGGCGATATCACCCCGAATGACACGATTGAGAACGTGCTCATCGCTAAGGATAAAGCAGAAAAGAATATAGTCTGGCATTTCAGCGTTCTAAAGAACGATAGCAATGCCGCGCAGGCGATTCTCGGAACTGGCGTGGATGTGACCGAACTCGCGGCTGCTAAAGTGACTATTAATCAACTGAAAGAGGTCGACCGCTTAAAGAATGAAGTTTTGAATATCGCGACCCATGAACTCAAGACCCCGCTCATCTCTATTGTCGGCTTGTCTGAGGTCATGGAGAAACAGCCCAAGACCATCCCTGAGGATTATAAAGGTTTTATCTCGCTCATCCATACTGAGGGCTTAAAATTGACTAATCTGATCAAGACGATGCTTACTGCCAGTCGTAACGAAATCGGCAAGACTGGGGTCAGTATAGAAAAATTAGTTTTTGATGAACTGATCGCCTCGATGGAAACATCTTTAGGAATTTTAGCGAAGCGGTCAGAATCTAAAGTCGCTTTCGATATTCAGGCTAAGGGAATAAATATGGAAGGCGATAAGCTCAAGATTTCGCAAGTAGTCTATAATTTTGTCGATAATGCCGTTAAATATGGTCCGAAGAATCAGACTATAACAGTCCTAGTGACCAAGCCAGACGCGGAGACTGTACGCTTGGCTGTCACCGGCGCCGGGCAGGGCATATCTAAAGAGAAGCAGAAGAGCTTGTTTTTAAAATTTTCTCAGCTTGAGCCGTCTCTTTCCCGCTCTCAGGATGGCATGGGCCTGGGTCTTTATATCTGTAAGCAGAATATTGAGAGTCTAGGCGGGCAGATCGGAGTGATTAGCGAGCTTGGCCAAGGCGCGACTTTCTTTTTTACGTTGCCGTTAACCCAGAAAGCGCCGGCAGGCGCTCCTATTCTAGAGATTCAAGCTGCTAAGACCCCGGCGCCGGCCAAGAAAGCGGCCGCAACAAAAGATAAGAAATAGATTATAATAAGAAAGCTTATGTCCCATGAAATCGAGGCGGAATTTATGGCTGATTGGCCGAACGAAGCGAGCCAGTGCCGCCATTGCTCAAGCTTTACTCCGGAGAATGGTCGCGGATTCTGCTCAGAAGCTCAGAGCGAGGTGCCGTCAGACGGACATTGTGATTTTTTTCAATCTATTGATTGACAAAAAGCCCTCATTAGAGGGCTTTTTCGGTGGAGCTAGCAGTGTCGGGGTTTATTTTTAGAGTCGAGCTGGTCGCGATCTGTAATGTCACGGGCCGTAGATGGCAATCAAAGCAGATGCCATCAAAATGGAAAGGCTTTTCTTTAAGAATTAATTTTTCCCCTTCGCGGCTGATGGCGATATTTTCCAAATCAACCGCGCGTCCGCTTAGAGTGGCCGGGGTACTGGTGGCGGCGCTGACCGCGACATTTATATAATAGCTGTTCGTTTCCACTTCTTTTATTCCGGTCATATCGATTAGTTTTTCCGATTCAATGGTTAAAGGATAATCATTGAATTTTTTTTCTAATTCCGGGTAATAGCGCAATCCCAAAGCGCAGAACGATATCCCGGCTGCCATCCAGATTCCGACCAAGATAGATCCAGCGGCAAAATTCATGATATTTTTTCGGCGCAGGATAGCAAGGCCGCCGATCAGAACGAGAATGGCCGGTATGGCCAAGGACAGAAAGCCGGAGACGATAATCCAAGTATAGGGAATAGCCCGAGTCATTTCTGAAATAGGGATGAAAGAGAGGTAACAAGAAGGGCTGTTATATAAAAGTAAAAACAAGCTGCCGACCCCGGTGAGACCTAAAACAATAAAGGAAAAAACCGTTAGAAATAATCCGAAACAGAATTTTATCACAGGCCAGACAACTTGCCAGATGTTTTTTAAGGCGAAAAATAGTCCATTAATGATGAGTAGCGGGAGATTAAAAATTTTTTCCAAGGCCGAACGCTTGCGCCAGCGTTTTTTCCAATTCTCTTGGAGCTGCTTTCCGGTTTTTGCCAGGTTCTTAAAAGCAGCGAGAGTCGGCGTCTGCCCCTGCATCTCTAGTTTTTGATGAGCGGTTTTCGCTTCCGGCATCGCAATCCAGAGGAGAATATAGACCAAAAGTCCGCTGCCGGCGGCGAATATCAAACCGCAGAAGACGATGCGAAAAAGAACCGGATCGATATCGAAATAAGCGCCTAGTCCGGCGGCGACGCCGCCGATGACGGCATTGTCGGTATCGCGATAAAGCTTGCGCCTCATTTTCTTGGCCGTCCCGCCCGCTTCGCTGTCTGCCTCATCGAAATTACCAACTTCACGATTAAAATCTTCGATGGTCCCCATAATCGTTATCAGGGCTTCCACGTCCTTAACAGTGATTATTTCTTTATAGGGCGTCAGAGATGATCTTAATTTTTCGGCCATGCTGTTTTCAATATCGGCAATAACTTCGACGGAGTCAGCGCCGGCGCCGCAGTGGCGTTTTATGCTCTCTAGATATGCCGCGAGTTTTTCATAAGCTTCTTCTTCGATTAAGAAATTTTGTCCGCTGAGGTTTATTGAAATTGTTTTTTCCATATGATTATTTTTTTAAATTATCAATCGCTTTCTCTAAATTTTGCCATTGTTCATCGCAACCCTTTAAAAATTGCCGGCCTCTTTCAGTCAAAGTATAATATTTTCGCGGCGGTCCGGATTTAGATTCCTTCCAGTCATAGTCTAATAATTCGGCGTTCTTCAGCCGGGAGAGGAGAGGATAGACAGTCCCTTCGACGACAGTGAGTCGGGCCTCTTTCAGGCGGGAAATTATTTCGTTGGCATAAGTTTTGCGCTTAGCGATGACGAGAAGGATGGCGAATTCCAAGACGCCTTTGCGCATCTGCGCAGCGGCGTTCTCCAGGGATTTTTTAAAATCATTTTCCATATTTTTGGATTTTTTATTGTCTTGATAACAGTATATCACCTGCTACCTTTTTATACAAGGTATCTGTGGATAAAACAAAAAACCGGGTTTTAATCCCGGTTCTGCTGGTGATTATTAAATTAAGCGTCGTAAGGAACTAGTTCCTCGGTTTGGATATTCTCGGATATTTCCGAAGCGAGCCTGTCATCAGATGTCAGGCGTTTTTTCTTCCATCTTCCGGTCCTGAAAGTGAGGAAAGCAATCAAGGCGATCAAGACGTTGGTTGCGGGGAAAGCATACCAAAGGCCGTTTATGCCTAGAGAAGTATATTTAGAAAGCACAAAAGCGAGGGGCAACTGCAACGCCCATTGCGAAGTCAGAGTGATGATCATTGAGGTCAGAGTATTCCCGGAAGCTTGCATGATCGCATTGACCGACATCTGGATGCCTATTAAGCCGAAGCTTAAAGCTAGGATGCGCAGGAAAGCCGCGCCGCCAGCGACAATCGCCGCGTCATTAGGCACGAAGAAGGCTATGAGAGCGGGCGCGAAGAAGTAAACTAACAGCCCGGCGATAGATAAGCTGATGAACGAGATTCTCATGCTCAGCTTCACGATGCGTTCAGCTCTTTCGATATTGCCGGCGCCGATATTTTGTCCGGCTAGAGTCGCCGTCGCAGCGGACAGGCCGATGGAGACGATGATGATTAATTGAATTATGTTAGAAGCGGCGCCGTAAGAAGCGACGGCCAAAGTTCCGAAGCCGGCAATGAGCGAGGTCATGACGACCATGCCTAGGCTGCGGGCAGATTGCTCGATAGAGGCTGGCAGTCCTAGGAAGAAAGAGCGGGAAATGAATTTTTTATCAGGAATAAGATATCTTAGCTTCAGATGGATGCCGCGCTTGCCAGAGAAGAGGATGGCGAAGCCGATGACGGCCGCTAAAGTCTGAGTCATTAAAGTCGCGAAAGCGACGCCGGCAACTTCCAGGCGCGGGATGAAGCCCCAGCCGAACATGAATAAGGGGTCGAGGATAAAATTAAGGATGACCGTACCGATGACTATATAGACCGGCAGGGAAGGCTTGCCGATACTGCGCATTATAGACTGGAACATGAAGAAACAGAAATTAGGCAGGAGGCCGATGAAGACCACACGCATATAGCTCAGAGCAGTCGCGTAGATGTCGGCCGGAGCGCCGATCAGTTTCAATATCTGCGGCGCGAAAATCAAGCCGATAAGACTGAGCAGCAGAGAGACGCCACCAACCATCAATAAGGTCTGAGCGGCCGAATGGTTGACCATTTTCTCTTTTTTGGCGCCGAAGTATTGAGCAGTCAGAGTCGAGCCGGCGACAGCAAAACCTATCCCCAAAGAAGTCAACAGGAAGATGACCGGAGAGCTGATAGCGACCGATGCGACCGCCTTTTCGCCTAAGCGCCCAACCCAGAAAGAATCAGTCAATTGATAGGCAGCCTGAAAAACATTAGCAATAATTATCGGTAAGGCTAAAGTTAGCAGAGATTTTATGATTGGACCCTCTAGCAGGGAGTGTTTATTTTTTAGCATAACTATCCAGAGTAATTAATTTTTTGAGCGATTTATTTATTATAGTAGATGTTGTATAATAAATAAAGGTTAAGTTTTATTAATTAATCTTAAAAAACTATGAAGAAGACAATCTATTCTCTGATTATCGCTTCTTTCGTTTTCGGCTTGATCGCGACAGCCGTGAGAGCGGAAGACACGGATTCAGAGGTCGAAGCTACGACCGTGATCACTGCGACTGAGGCAGTCACGACATCATATCCGGCGACCGCGACTACAACCACTGTTCCTGCTGATTTAGAAAAGATTCCTTCCCCGGAATATATCAAGTATTTCCAGATGATCAAGAAGATCGGTAATTCCTTGTTTGGTGTTAGAAAAGCGACTTCGACTGAGCGAATCGAACTGAAGAAGCCTGAAGATTCGAATAAGTTAGAGAAGATCGAGCATCCGGGACTGGTTAATATGTATGAGAAGATTCAGAGGATAGGCACTGCTCTTTGGGGCATCAAGAAGAGGGCCACTTCGACTCCTTTCATTATCGCCCCGGAGATTTCCGCTTGCGTCGTGTCAGCTATCGATGTCAAAGATAAGGCTTTGATGGCGAGAGTGACTGTTGCGGCTACTGAGCTTAATGTCGCCCTGTCTGCTCGCAGCGCTTGCCAGCAGGCTGCCGTTATTGCTACCTCGTCTCCGCGCGAGACCCTGAACGCTTGCGTCAAGACTTTCGGTGAAGCTCACAAAGTGATAAGAGAAGCTTCTAAGAAGCTTCAGAGCGATACCTGGAAGGCCTATCAGGAGAGCTTGAAAGCTTGCCGGACTTCGGCAACCAGCACTGCTCCAGTCCCGATGATCGAGGATGGAGGCAATTTATTCGACTAAATTTGAGTTAAGCGATATTTTTAAACAAGCCGCCCCAATGAAAAAGGGCGGCTTGTTTTTGAAATATTTATATGTTAGACTAATTTTAGAAAAAATTAGGAGAGGTGCCAGAGCGGTTTAATGGAACAGTCTTGAAAACTGTCGTCGATGAAAGTCGACCCAGGGTTCGAATCCCTGCCTCTCCGCTCACAAAATGAAAACACCCGCAGGGGTGTTTTTGTTTTGTGGATGAAAGCAGGGATGAGAAGTTTACACTCCGAAGCGAAGCGGAGGGGTGAATCCCTGCCTCTCCGCCCATAAAATAAAACACCCGCTCGGGTGTTTTTTAGTAAATAAAAAAGCCAATCCGAGGATTGGCTTTGGGGCAGTAAGTTAGGCAACTAATTTTACTTCTTTTAATTTTATTTCCCAGATTTTCCGAATCTCGCGATTCCGCAGGTCGGTAGGAGTGGTTTTTGCGGAAGGAGATGACATGTGTCTGTACCGGAAATCTTGGATGAAAAATTTTCTATATTCTTCGATGATCAATCTTTGGAGGTGGGGGTAGGGTTTGGATTGTTTTGAAAGATTGATCCATTCTTCGTGGTCGCTAATTTTCGGAGCTAACACCAGCATTATTTTCTTAAAAGAATGCGTGTCGCTTTTTATTATTAGGCTTCTTATCATATTCAATCGAGCGGAACGCTCTTTAAGCGCGGCTTGCAGTCCTAGGGGGTCTTGGCGCTTATCCTTAAGCGGCCAAGCCTTGGGAAGGTTAGGATGCTGAGCAGGGAGTTCTGCGGCCGCAAACCTTAATCCGGTCGGATTATGGCGTTCGGGTAGGGAATTTATCATGCCGATCATGATATTTTCGGCGATGATCGGGTAATAATGGATGCTCTTAATATATAGCAGGGCTGAGATTTTCATCGATTCTTGACTGGCGTCAAGGGATATCGCTAATCTCTGCTTATCTAGGATTGTTTCTCGTATTTGCGGCGCGTTGAGCGTCGTTGCGTCATACAATTTTTCCCAATGTTCTTGGGATAGTTTCATTTCTCGCAGCTTGGCAGCCGCCAGCCCCATGAATTTCTTGTCTCTGCAGTTATTGCAGGTTTTTACAAGTATTTCAGGAGATACTTCGACATCCTTAAGCTTGTTCCAGCCGAGATTTTTCAGTCGGCTATTATGAAGTTCCACCTGGTATATTCTAAACCAGAAAGAAAAAGGATTTTTTTGTTTCTCTAGGATCGCGATGATCCGGGGGCGCATGATTGATTTATGATTTAAACATCTATACATAGAAAGAAATTCTTCGCTCGTCAGCGAATCATCCATCTCTAATAGGCGCCTATAAAGATAGGCTCGTCTTTGGTTGCTGATATTTGTCAGCCTGGTCATAGCCAGTAGCTTTTCTTTATCGTGTCTGGCTAAGCGTAAAGCCATCTTATATAGTTTAGCGTCGAACTCTTGGTTCAAGATAACTATGACTTCTGGCCAATCTTTGGCGTCAATCTTCATAGTTTCGAGCACCAGGCTCCTTTCTTTTTCTTCCAGATATTCGAGCATCAGCCGCCTTTCTTCAAAGGTCTTAGCGAATGTTATCATGACGCCGACCGCTAGAGGCCTAATCGCTTTATTAAAGCGATAAGTCTTGAAGAAATTAAGCCAGCCCATGAAATCGCTGGCGATCTGGCTGAGCACTGGTTTTAATTCGTCGAGACGTTCTTTGGGCAGGCGGCAATATAATTGGCTTAATTCAGCCAGGGTTATATATTGTCTGTTGCCGAAAACGGTCGTTATTTTCTGCGAAAAAGTCGGTATTCCTAAGAGAACGATAAGACATTCAATCTTAGAAGCTAGAAATTTAGCGATTTTCCGATCCTGGCCGGAAGTCTGCAACATGCTTAAGTTTTCCATTATTATGTGGTTTTTATTGTTTGCATTCTGTTTTTAAAGGACTGATTTAGTTTGCCAAATAAGGTATATTTGGTCAGAATAACTTAGCATTTTTCTTGATGTTTTGTCAACACATATAAAAAATACCCAGCTAAAGCCGGGTATTTTTGTATATGAGGTTTATTTTAAGCCGTTGGCGTTAAAGTAGGCGGTGTATTCCTTATCAGCATTATTGATATGCCATATCCACCAGTCATTAAGGAAGTTATTGATGGCGAAGAGAGTCTTCTCGCTATTGTTGGCATCATATTCATCTTTCAGGTCCTTGATTTTCTGGCGATAGGCATCATGCATGGCAATATGCGGCTCCTTCTTCTCGTAATTATAAAGAGCAAAATAATGCTCTTCAGTGCTGAAATGATAATCCGCATAATCAAGCAATTGCTTGAAGATCGGCTCGACATCGATATCCTTGAATTTTTTCTCAGAGTAGAGGGTGAAGAGCTGGTTGATAATAGCGATCAGCTTCTGGTGCTGTTCGTCTAGCTCCTTGACGCCGACCGAATATTCCTTGGTCCAATTAATCGTGGCCATATTTTTTTTATTTTAATTTCTTATCTTTTATATATTATATCATGAATTTAGCAATGGCCATAGCCGGTATTTACGTAATATCTTAAATATGGCATAATTTTATTCAGAGGCTCAAAAGAAGTTCATTATCTCCATAAATAAATGACATCACCTTCGGTTCTAAATGAGCACCGCTGCAATTGCGGGAAATTGCTCTTTAAAGGAGACTTCAAGGGCCACATTGAGATTAAGTGCTTGCGTTGCGGACAGATCAGGGATCTTTATGGTCCGGAGGAGCGCGATTGTCGCATCAATGGCCATGATTAGGCCAGCCTATATCATGCTTAGGCGGTTTGTGGTATGATTAAGATATGTTTAATTTAAAAGTTCATAGAGAAGCTCGCATTAGAAGCTCAGACAAGTGTTGTTTGGGCTTTTTTGATAATTCCAATCTTCTTATAATAAATAGAAAATTTACATATATTTAGTATTAATTTAAAAGTTTATGAACAAAAATAACAAGATTCTAGCAGTCGCCCTAGCCGTAGCTTTTTTGCTCGGCTTATCAGGACTGGCTCCTGTACAGGCGGCGGCCACGTTGCCAGATCTCGGAGCAGCGGCGAGTTTTTCAATTTTAGCCAATACGGCTATTACCAATTCTCCGACCTCCGTTATTAGCGGCGATGTCGGATTGAATGCCGCCGGCACTAATTATGCTGGCTTAACGACTGGGGAAGTGGCAGGGACGATATATGATACGAACGGTACCGGACCCGATGGAGCGACGGCTATCTTAGCGCCGAGCGTTCAAGCCGACGCTAGCACCGCCTTTACGACAGGCATTCCGAGCCAGCCCCTGACCTCTAGTCAAGGTCCGGTTCTCGATGGTTTAGTTCTTTCTTCGGGAGTCTATGATATTGGCGCTGGGCGGCTGAATGGTGGCATACTTACTCTCGACGGTCCGGGTGTCTATATATTCAGAGCCTCCAGCGATTTGATTTCTTCCGGCTCGATTAATCTTATTAACGGAGCCAGGGCTTGCGATGTTTTCTGGCGTGTGGAAACATTAGCGACCATCAATGGCAGCTCTTTTGTCGGTACGATTCTAGCCGGGACAGGTATTCATTTTGGCGCTAATGTCACTTTGGATGGCCGCGCTTTGGCTGTCGGCGGCGATGTGACTCTGTTAAGCGATACTATCACTGGCCCGACCTGCGCCGCTGTTTCTTCTGGAGGCAGTTCGATCCGCACCGGGACGATCAACGTCGTCAAGGTGGTTATTAACGATAATGGCGGCACCAAAACTGTAGCTGATTTTCCTTTGTTTGTTAGCGACGTTCCGGTTGTTTCCGGTATCACCAATACTTTCCGAGCGCCAGCCGGCGTCTATGTCGTTACCGAAACTACCAGCCCTAATTATACTCGGACATTCTCTGGCGACTGCGATGCCGCCGGCTATGTCAATCTTTCGCCCGGAGAGAATAAATTCTGTATCGTCACTAACAATGATATCGGCTCGCCTGTTATCGCTCCGCCAGTTCCTCCGCTTATAGAGGTAGTGAAAGTGCCTAATCCCCTAGCCCTGCCGAGCGGACCGGGCTTGGTAGAGTATACCTATACTCTCCGCAATATCGGTACTGTACCAGTTACCGATATCACGATGATTGGCGATACTTGCAGCCCGATTAAGTTGATTTCTGGGGATATGAATAGCAATAGCAAACTGGAAGTCAGTGAGACCTGGAAATATACCTGCTCCACGACACTCTCGGAGACTCATACGAACACCGTCGTCGCGACCGGCTGGGCTAACGGCTTGAGCGCCGTTGATATTGCTAGCGCTCACGTCGTCGTCGGCCTGCCGATAGTGCCACCTTTGATCCATGTGACTAAGCTGCCGAAACCGCTCGCTTTACTCGCTGGCGGCGGCTGGGTCACTTATACCGAGAAGATAAGCAACCCGGGAACGGTTGCGCTCAGCAACGTGACTCTGACTGATGACAAATGCAGCCCGATGCAATATATTTCCGGCGATATTAATATGGATTCTAAATTAGATGTGGCCGAGGTCTGGACCTATACTTGCCAATCCAAGCTTACCGAAACGACGACCAATACCGCTATCGCTACCGGCGAAGCGAATGGTCTGATCGCGAGAGATTTAGCCATTGCAACCGTCGTCGTAGCTACCGCGGTTCCAGCTCTGCCAAATACCGGTTTAGCCCCAGAAGGCAATATCTTATGGATAATGCTGGCCGGAGCTCTTGTCTTAATTTCAGTTTCTATGGCCGTTATTTTGCGAAAGCGCGCGTAATCTTATTTCGAGCATAGCTATAAAGGCCCCGCTCGAGCGGGGCCTTTATGGGTTGATTATCTCAATTCATGAAAGCAAAAAAGTCTGCCAAACGAGGGTCGTTAAAGATTATTCTGACAGGAATAGTGTTTTTTTCAGGAGCTATCTTTTGTATTCTTCCTATTAGATCGACTCAGAGCAGCCCAGAATTTTTCGTTCAGGATGCGACTACTTTTTTAAAACAGAATCAGGCAAAAATCGAGCCAGCGCAGGCCAATCCCGGTTTGCCCGTACGTCTTAAGATTCCTAAGATAAAAGTTGATGCCGCCTTCGAGAGTGTCGGCTTAACGCCTAAGGGAGCAGTCGGCATACCGAAAAATTTTTCAAATGTGGCCTGGTTCAATATCGGGCCGCGCCCCGGAGAAAGCGGCAGTGCCGTCATTACTGGACATTACGGCCGCAAGAATGGCCGGGGGTCGGTATTTGATAACCTGCATAAGTTGCGGGCGGGTGATAAGTTATATGTGCAAGATAGCCAGGGATCGACCACTATTTTCGTGGTCCGGGAAATTAAGCGCTATCACCCTAAAGCAGATGTAGCGAGCATATTTAACGTCGCCGACGGCAAAGCGCACCTTAATCTTATTACCTGCGAAGGGGTTTGGGACAAAGATTCTAAGAGCTATTCAAAAAGATTAGTTATATTCACAGATAAAGAAACAGAATAACCTAGAACAGGTCCAATATCAGGACGAGAAGATAGATGATAATCAAACTTATTAGTCCGATAAAGCCGGCGAAAATCTTTTCCTGGCTTTTTTTGACGCTGATGATTTCTGGAATAGCCGGCTGACGGCGGCTCAGATCCTGGAACCAAGAATTAGCCGCTATTTTTTCCATGAAGACAGAAGTGACGTGCTTGAAATATTGCCAATAGCTCTCGCCATGTTTTTTAATTGTCAGATATATCAGAGCGATGACCGCTATGATCGAAAGTCCGGCTCCGATCTTTTGTGACCATTTTTCAATGATAACGGCAATCAGATTACCGGAAAAATAACCGAGGCCGACATTCCAGAACGCCCAGACTAGCGCGCTGATTATATTCCAGAACAAGAAAGTCCTCTGCTTCATCTTAGAAGCGCCGGCGACGAAGGGCACGACCGCCCGTGTCGCACCGAAGAAGCGGCCCCAGAGTATGCTCTTCGTGCCGTATTTCTGGAAGAATTCTTCGCCTTTAGCGAGCCAGGCGGTCTTGATAATCCCTTTTTCTTCCAGCCATTTTCCGCCCCAGCGCCCGAGCGCGTAGCCGCTCCAGTCGCCGAGTACGGCGCCGACAAAAGCGAAGATAATGAGGCCCCAGACATTGAAAAATCCCTGGGCGGCAAAAAAACTGCCGACATTTATCATAGTCGCTCCCGGAAAGAAGGCGCCTATGAAGGGCACGCATTCAACCAGAGCGATAAAGAAGAATAGCCAATTACCCAGCCAGGCGAAGCGGCCGGAGATAGCGAGGAAGAAATTCAGACCTTGTTCCATAATTTTGATTTACTATATCATTATAGCAGTTTTTTCTTTGCGCGGGGAGATGGCATTCTTCTGAAAAAATGCTAGAATTAAAGATATGAAAATACTTCTAGTTATAACTAAAAGCGAAATTGGCGGGGCTCAGAATTTTGCGCTTTATCTAGCGCAAGGGTTGAAATTATCCGGGGAAGACGTCGTTGTCGCTGGCGGACCAGGAGAATATCTGCCTGCGGAACTGGAAAAATCCGGTATTCCTTTCCGCCGCTTAAAGAATTTAGAGCGCGGTCTCAATCCCTTGAAGTGGTTAAGATTTTTGGCTGAACTGAATAGCTATGTCGCTCAAGAGAAGTTCAATGTCGTTCATCTTAATAGCACGAACGCGCTCTTGGGGGTCTGGGGATTGAGCCGTTTGCAGCCGAAGCCGCGCTTAGTCTTCACTGTCCACGGGCTTTCGCTCCTAGACGGCGGACATAAAGCCGCCGGAGTATTGAGAGCCGCTTATCGCCTTTTCTTCAAGGCCGCTTTTAGAAAATTAGATGATCTCATCTTTGTCAGCCGCTTGAATCAGGAATTCGCTATCGCTTCCGGCTTATTGAAAGTCGGAGCTAAGAGCCATCTAGTCTATAACGGGCGCGATTTCGCGCCGGGATATCTATTAGACAGGGAAGCGGCGCGCGGAGAATTGGCAAAAATATTAGGCTTGGTCCCAGAAGCAGCCGCGGATTTCCAGACCGCTTTCGTCTATGGTTCTATCGGCCGCTTAGCTTATCCGAAGAACTATGAATTCTTGATCAATGTTCATAAGGCTGCTAGGGCGATTCGGCCGAACGCGAAACTATTATTGATAGGCGAAGGTCCGGAGCGGGCTAAATATGAAGGACTGATTAAGTCTTATAAATTAGAGAATGAGGTCTTGCTGGGAGGCGAGATAAAAGATGCGAGCCGTTTTTTAAAGTCTTTTGATTTATTCGTCTTGCCTTCAATATTTGAGGGCTTATCGCTTAGCTTGATCGAAGCAGTTCGCGCTGGCATACCAGCCTTAGCTAGCCGGGTCGGAGGGAACGAGGAAATAATCGGTCCGGAGAAATGTTTTAATCTTAATGATCAGGCGGTATTCTTGAAATTATTGAGTAATCTAGGGGAGAGCGAGAAGTCAGGGTCGGGAACGGGATTAGCCGGTCAGGATTTTTCTACTGCGGCCATGGTTAAGGAATATTTAAGGATTTATCGCAGTTAATTTGACCCCTAATGACACTTATTGACCTATTAGCCGGATGGTAATATAATGGAAGCATATGCCTGTAATCAATGAAGAAATCAAGGCTCATGCCGTCTATACGACTGGCGAGACTGAGAAGATACTCAAGATAAGCAATAGCACCCTGAAGCGCCTCTTGAAGAAGGGGCTCTTGAAGGCGAATAAGGTCGGGAAGCAATATCGCATTCTCGGTTTAGAGATTCTGAGGCTCGTTTCACCGGCGGTAGAGCATAAGGCCGTGGAAGCTTATTTAGATTTAAAAAATAAAGTTATAGATAAGACTAAGGAGTGGTAGGATTTATCTGCCGCTTTTTTATTATAAAAATGATTGACGTTTTGTTCGACAAGATAAATAGTTTTCTCCCGGGAAGATGGCGCTGGGTCCTGAGCCATGAGGGTTTTCGCAAGTATTCTAAGAATACGGGCTGGCTTTTTTTCGGGCAGATGTTTTCACTCTTAGTCGCCTTTGTCGCCGGCATTATCGTCGCCCGATATCTAGGGCCGAAGAATTACGGGCTTTTGAATTACTCCATCGGCTTCGCCAGCTTATTTTCTTTCATTACCGCCATCGGCTCAGATATCGTCATTTCCCGAGAGATCATTAAGAATAATCAGGAGGCGGATAAGATCATGAGTTCTGGTTTTGTCTTGAAGCTTATCGGCGGCGCGGTCGCTTTTTTAGCGGCGCTGTCCTTTTCTTTCATCTTCAACGAGGGTGGCTTAATCCATCTCATGATCGCCATATACTCACTGACTTTCATCGCTGCTTCTTTCCAGGTGACCGGATCATTCTTTCAATCGAAAGTGATGGCTAAGAAAAATGTTATTTCCCAGATAGCCGTCTCAGCCGTCTCCTTGCTCGTCAAGTTGATCATCATCAAGCTAGGGCTGGGAATAATCTATTTGGCCGCGTCTTATGTCCTCGACGCCGCCCTCTTAGCTCTTTTTTTGCTCCTCGCTTATCTGGCTTCTGAGAAGAAAGATTTCCGATTCGATTTCGACCGCGCGCTTTTTTATAAGATTCTGAAATATTCTTGGCCCCTGATGCTATCCGCTGCCGCCAGCTTCTTGTTGTTACGGATAGACCAGGTCATCATCGGCCAGGCCTTGGGAGATGTAGCGGTCGGCATCTATTCGGCAGCCGTGAAATTAGTGGAGATATTCTATTTCATCCCGACTCTCGTCTGCTACTCGCTCTTTCCCGCCATCGTTAACGCTAGGCAGGGAAGCGATCTCTCTTTTGCTAAGCGGCTGAAATCCTTATATATATTCATGTTTTTTGCGGCCCTCTTCTTGGCCGTTTTCTTGTCCTTGTTTTCTCGGCCCATCATCTCCCTGATATTCGGTCCGGAATATGCCGCCGCCGCCGGCATCCTCAAGATATACGCTTGGTCGAATATCGGCATGTTCTTGGGCGCGACCATCAATTACCGCTTAGTCGTCGAGAATAAGGAGAGATTCATCTTCTTGGTGCAGATTGCGCTCGTCATCATCAACGTCGCTTTGAATTTATGGCTCTTGCCGCTCTTCGGCATGGCCGGATCGGCTATCGCCACGCTCATCTCTTACAGCTTATGGCCCCTGCTCATGTCTCTTAATAAGAAAGATAAGAATAATAATTGATTTATGCCTAAAGTTTCCGTAATCATCCCGGCTTATAATCGCGCGGACATCCTGCCCCGGACGATTAATAGCGTCCTGAATCAGACCTTCAAGGATTTCGAGTTGATCGTCATCGATGACGGCTCGAAAGATAATACCGGCGAAGTTGTCCGGAAGATGGCGGCGGCCGATTCTCGAATAAGATATATCTATCAGGCTAATTCCGGCGGCGCGGCTAATCCGAAGAACCAAGCCTTCTTGGTCAGTTCCGGAGAATTCATCGCTTATCTTGATCATGACGATGAGTGGTTGCCGGCTAAACTGGAGAAACAGCTGAAATTCTTTAACGATCATCCCAATGAGAATCTTGGCCTAGTCAGCTGCAATGTCATGATAGTCAATAACAGCAATAAGAATTCCGGCGGCATCCACAAGATGCATAAATTTAGCTCCATCCGCGATTTGCTCTTGGAGGGAGGAAATTACGCTTTCAGCAATAGTTCGATCATGGTGCCTAGAACCGTCGTCGAAAAAGTCGGTTCGAGGGACGAGTCTCTGAAATTATTCGAGGATCAGGATATCTTCGTCCGGATAGCGGCCGCGGGTTATCGTTTTGATTTCGTTGACGAAGTCCTGATCAATTATTATATTGATGATGAGAACCTATCGAAGGATTTCACGAAAGCCGCGCCTGATTATGAACGTTTCGTAGCTAAGCACCTGAAGCTGCTGAGCGAGTATCCGGATATCCTGGCCATCCATTATCGGCATCTGGGAACCATGAACTTCCTGGCTGGCAGGTCAAAAGAAGCGCGTCAATATTTTCTCAAATCTCTTAAGGTAGATTTTACTTGGCGCAATCTGTTTACGGCCGCCTGTTCACTCTTGGGCAAGAATATTTATTTATCTATACTTAACGCCAAGAAGCGCCGCGCGCTCTCGGCTTACTAATATGGAAGGGAATAATCTGGCTAGTCAGGAACATTGGGACGAATCTTATAAGGATCTGATTTTTTTCAAGCCGTCATTCTCTGATCCGATCCGTCGAATCATCAAGGCTTATGCGCCCGCTCTCGGTGCGGATCGATCCGTTTTCGAAGTCGGCTGCTTTCCGGGACGATACTTGAGCGTCTTCGGAGATTTAGGCTACGTCTTGAACGGCGTCGACCTGACGCCGCGCGTCCTGACCGATATGCCGCGGTGGCTGGCCGCTAACAACTACAAGGCGGGAGATTTTTATTGTGATGATTTTTTCAAGCTTGATTGCGGCCGGACTTATGATATCGTCTGCTCGTTCGGATTCATCGAACATTTTGTCAATTATGACGAGGTCCTGCGCCGGCACTTGTCCCTCATCTCCCCGGGCGGCCTGTTGATTCTCACTACTCCGAATTTCCGCGGCGCTTTCCAGAAGATGCTTCATAGCCGCTTAGATCGCGATAATCTCGAGAGGCATTATCTGCCATCGATGGATCCGGCAGCTTGGAAGAAGATTCTGATTGATTCCGGATATGAAATATTGTTTTACGGCTTTAGGGGCGGTTTTGATTTCTGGGCCGAAAGCACGTCCCAGAGCGTCATTAAGAAAGCTTTGATCAAGATATTAAACCTGTCAGGAAAAATCCTTAGATTTTGGCCGGTTAACGGCGCGAGCTTTTCTCCCTATGCCGTCATTATAGCTAAGAATAAAAATTTATGACCAACTATCTTAAGAAGATTTATAAGCAGATTTTTCCTGACTGGACTATCTATTTGCAGCGGGCAGCCAAGGATTGCGATAGCGTGCTCGATTTGGCTTGCGGCTATAATTCGCTAGTGCAGTTCTTGAACGTGAAACATAAGGTCGGAGTCGAGATGTTCGAAGATTATCTGCGCCAGAGCCGGGAGAAGGGGATTCATGACGAATATTTCCAGGATAATATCCTGACCATCGAATTCCCGCCGCATTCTTATGATCTAGTCGTAGCTTCCGAGATTATCGAGCATCTTGATAAGGCCGACGGCTTTATCCTCCTTGATAACGCGGAAAGATGGGCTAAGAAGCGAGTCGTCATCGCTACCCCGAATGGCTATATCAAGCAGGATACTTATGATGATAATCCGCTGCAAATCCATAAATCCGGCTGGAGCATCGAAGAATTCAAGCAACGCGGCTATCGCGTGAACGGCATCGGCGGATTTAAATTCATCAGGGGCGAAAGGGGCGAATATAAATATAAGCCTTATGCCTTGTGGCGCCTGATCAATGATATCGGGCAGAAGATCGTCTATCGTTTTCCGCGCCTCGCTTTTCAATTAATAGCCGTTAAGGATATCAAGCAAGATGAATAATCAATCCAGCTATAATTTCACTGTCTGTACTCCGACTTTGAATCGCGCCAATCTCTTGGGGCGGGTTTATGAGTCCTTGAAGCGGCAGGATTATAAAGATTTCGAATGGCTGATCATCGACGATGGCTCGACTGACGATACTGGAGCCCTGGCTGAATCCTGGATTAAGGAAGGAGTATTGCCGATCAGATATATCAAGCAGGAAAATAAAGGCAAGCACGCGGCTTTGAATGTGGGGATTGATAACGCGCGCGGCCGCTTATTCTTAGTCATTGATTCTGATGACTATTTCGTGGATAATGCTTTGAGCGTCTTTTGGAAATATTGGCAATCGCTAGCCGATCAGGCTTTATTTTCAGGAGTCCTGGCTAATTGCATGGATCCCGCTCATAATCTTATCGGCAGCGCCTTTCCTGAAGATGTTTATGATTCTGATTTTATCGAGACTTTCTACCGCCGGAGAGTGACGGGCGATAAGTGCGGTTTCTTCGTGACCGATATCCTGCGAGCTTATAAGTTCCCGGTATTTCCTGGAGAGAATTTCTTGTCAGAAGCTCTAGTTTGGAATCGCCTGGCCTTGAAGTATAAGACCCGCTTCATCAACGACTGCCTGCTGATCGCTGACTACCAGCCAGGCGGATTATCTGCTCGCTCAGTAGCTCTCAGGATGAAGAATCCGCTGGGCGCAATCGCTTACTATCAGGAATTTTTGGCTTTGCCTCTAGCACTGTCTTGGAAGCTGAGGAATCTCGTCAACTACATCAGATTTTCCCTGCATGGCCATATAAGCATCAGCCAGCAGATAAAAGCGCTGGCCCCGGCTTATCTGAGATTTTTCTTCCTATTTTTCTTGCCGCTAGGCCTGTTTTTCTTTTATTCAGATCGCCGCAAATGATCATTATATGAGATATCTTCTTATCAACTCGTTGAAATTCGGCGGAGCAGAGAAAGTGGCGCAGATATTGTCTAGCGCCGGCGTTTTCGATAAGGTCATCACGCTGGAGGATGAACAGGATTTTTCGCTTAGCGTCCCGGTCATGAAACTTAGCGGGCATACCCAGGCGACGAGCAGCGCGCTCAAGACTATTTTCATTCCGGTCTATGCTTGGCGCTTGCGCCGGATCTTGAGAAGCGGAGACGTGGTCGTCAGCTTCATCGAACGGGCTAACTTCGTGAACATCTGCGCGAAGATCATATCCGGCCATAAGGCGATCATCGCTCTGCATACCAATATTTCTTCATCTTTCAAGACTCTTAAGAAATACCCCTATTATCTGCTCATCAAGATGCTTTATCCTTGGGCCGACGCCGTTATCTCCGTCTCCGAGGGGATTAACGATGACTTTAAGAAGATGATCAGTTTTAAAAGCTATAATTCCGTCATCTATAATCCGATTGACTTGCCTTCGGTCAATGGCCTGAAGACCGAGGCTTTAGATTTTTCCGACGAACTGATGCAAGACAGCCTCATTACCGTCGGCCGCCTATTTTATCAGAAGGCTCAATGGACGCTGCTAAAAGCCTTTAGCAGTCAGCTGAAAAATAATCCTAGCGCGAAACTGTTCATCATCGGCGATGGCGATCTGCGCGGTCAGCTCTTAGCTTATGCCGCCGGATTAGGCCTGAAAGTATTTTCCGTCTTTTCTAATCCGATAGCAGAAATAGATTCTTCTTATAATGTTTATTTCCTAGGATTCCAAAAGAACCCTTATAAATTCATGGCCAGAGCGACTGCCTTCGTCCTTAGTTCTGTTTCCGAGGGCATGCCGATGGTCATCTTAGAGGCTATGGCTTGCGGTCTGCCGGTCGTTTCGAGCGATTGCGATTACGGGCCGAGAGAGATACTCTTAAGCAACGGGAAGAAATTCGGCTTGCTCGTTCCGGTCTTAAACTATAAAATATCTGAAGATATTGATACCGCCGATAAGGGATATGGCGACTGGCTCGAAGCTTTTTCGACTCTCTTGAATGACGAAGAGAAGAGGAAGGAATATCAAGAATTATCTCTGGCTCGGGCTGAAGATTTTTCAATCGGAAAAATAAAGGTTGTCTGGCAGGAGCTTTTTGAAAAGATAGGGAAGGAAGATCATAAATTATGAAGCTGATATTTCTAGAAATCAAGAATGAAAAAATATTCCAGATCGTCTATTACGTCTTCTTTGCCGGAGCCGCGACCATTTTCGATTTCGGCATATTATATCTTCTGACCGATAAGGCTCATCTCCATTATTTCATATCCGCTGCCATCTCCTATACCGTCGGCATGGCTGTTAATTATACTTTGAATAAATTTTTCAATTTTAAAGATAAGGACAAGAAGATCGCCCTGCAATTCGGAGTCTTCGTCGGCGTCGCGCTCGTCGGGCTAGCTCTCAATCAGGCGATCATCAGCGCTTTAGTAGAATTATTCGGACTCTGGTATATGTTCGCCAAGGCTGTCAGCCTCTTGCTGGTGATGTTCTGGAGTTTCTGGGCGCACAAGAATATCACCTTCAATCTGAAGAGATTCCGAGCGGAGTAAATATATCCGGCGCTTAATATTAATAATATGGAGAAAGAGACATCAAAAGACAAGACAGTTATCATCATCGGCGCCGGTCCGGCAGGGCTAGCCGCCGCTTATCAATTGCTCAAAGTCCCGGGCATCAAGCCTATCCTGATCGAACAAGACAGCCAGGTCGGCGGCATCTCTAAGACTATAGAACATAACGGCTATCGCATTGATATCGGCCCGCATCGGTTTTTCTCTAAGGTCGATCGCGTCAATGATTTTTGGCAAGAGATTCTCGGGCCTAAGGACGGGGAGTCTGGCGAAGGCGATTTTCTTTCGGTTAATCGGCTGACTCGGATATTCTTTCTTAAGAAGTTCTTCAATTACCCGATAAAGCTGAATTATCAGACTCTTTCTAATCTCGGTCCTTGGCGGGTGTTTAAGATCGGCCTCAGCTATATACGCATTCGCCTCTTTCCGATCCGTTCAGAAAAATCTCTGGCTGATTTTTATATCAATCGTTTCGGCCAAGAATTATACGAGACATTTTTCATGGATTATACGGAAAAAGTCTGGGGAGTGCCTTGTGAGAAGATTCCGCCTTCTTGGGGCGGGCAGAGAGTCAAAGGCTTGTCCGTCACCGAGGTTATCAAGCACGCTATCTTCGATATCTTCAAGAAGAAAGGGAAGAAAGTCGAGACGAGCCTGATAGAGAAATTCCACTATCCGCGTTATGGCGCCGGACAGATGTATCAAGAGACCGCGAATCTGATCGAGAAGAGGGGCGGAGTCATCAAGCTTAATCAGCGGGTGGCGGGCCTTGATATCAGCGCGGACGGGAAATTGGGTTCAGCGACGATTCAGGATCTGAAATCCGGCGCTTCCTACGAGATCATGGCTGATCATATAATATCCACGATGCCGGTGAAAGAATTAATCGCCTCATTGCGCGGTCCGGTTCCGGCCGCAGTCAAGGACGTCGCCGCCGGCCTGGTCTATCGCGATTATATAATGGTCGGCTTATTATTCAAGAAGATGGTCTTCAATAAGGATTATCAGATCCTGCCCGATAATTGGATATATATCCAAGAAAGGGACGCGACTATCGGGCGCTTGGATATCTTCAATAATTTCAGTCCGGACATGCTCAAGGATAAGGATAATGTCTGGCTGGGCGGGGAATATTTCTGTTTTGAGGGAGATGAGTTCTGGAATAAGAGCGACGAGGCGATCAAGGATTTTGCCGCCAGGGAGCTCGAGAGGATGAAGATGGTCGACAAAACCGATCTCATAGATCATGTCGTCTTGCGAGTGAAGAAGACTTATCCGGCCTATTTCGGCTCTTATGACCGCTTCGGAGAGATAAGAAGCTATCTCGATAAGTTCGAGAACCTCTATCTCGTCGGCCGCAATGGCATGCATAAGTATAATAATATGGATCATTCTATCTTGTCAGGGTTCGTGGCCGCCGATAATATCATCGCGGACGTGAAAACTAAGGATAATCTCTGGGACATAAATACTGAAGAAGAATATCATGAAACTAAAAAAGAGAATAAATAAATATTTCTGGGAGTATCTGGCATATTTCTTGGCGGCCGCTTTCGCTGCTTATCTTTTCTATTTGTCTAAAGGCATTCATGGCTGGGAGCATCTCTTGTCGGCTTGGCAAACTTTTTCCGGCTACGTTCCATTTATAGATTTTTTTGAGCATCACGGTCCGTTGCAATATTATCTATTCGCGCCGCTCTTTTATCTCGGCGGCTATGAGTTTTTTCCGCTGTGGATGATAATCATAAATTCCTCGATCTGCACCTTGTTCATCAGGTATTTTTTTCGTAATTTTTCTTTCGGGATCAAGGGGCGGATATTATCGGCAGCGTTTCTCATCTTGATTTGGACGGTCATGTTCGGCGGCGTCTTCCTGCCCGAGCCGTACGTCGCTTGTCTGGTAATTCTTATTTATCTGTCTTTCTCAAAGATCAGGGCGGAGTCTCGATCACGGTCCAATAATATTAATCTCGTCATTCTCGGTGTCTTATTCGGAGCGCTCTTCCTGATAAAATTTAACGCCTTTGTCTTATTATCTTGCGGTTTTTTTCTTTATTGCCTGCTTAATTTCAAAAGGGAACGGGTTCTGATAAACCTGAAGAACATCGCCCGCTTCGTCGCCGGGATGATTACGCCGTTATTGCCGTTCTTATATATCTATCGTGATAATCTCAAAGAAGTCGCTTATCTGATGTTCACCTATAATTTTGAAGTCGTTTCTCGTCTGGCCCGCGCTTGGCCGCCGAAGCCGTTCAGTCTGTTTTTCTTGATTTTTTCTGTCGATATCATCGTTCTAGGCGCGATATTCTTCAATAAAGAGAGCAGGGAGAGATATTATAAGCTGACTTTTCCGATCCTATCTTCGCTGTGCCTGCTGCTGATGTCTTACCCCCTCTATGGTAATTTTCATTTGCTTCCGGCCATGGCCGGTTTCTTGACCGGGGTATTCTTATTTTTCAGGGAGAAGCTTTACCAGCGATTTGTTGTTCGGATTTCTGGCTATAAGAGGCGTGTCGCCGGCGCGCTAGCTCTTTTGATTCTATCGTACATACTTTTAGCCGGCGCTAATTTTATCTTTTCATTAGGCAAAGAGGCTTATCGCATCTTCTGGATCAGGCCTGGGGAATTCTATCATTCTGATTTTGCTCCGGGCGCCGCCGCCTATATAGAAGAGGTAGTGGGCTGCCGATATGTTTATGTTTATCCGGCCGATCAATATAATCTGCCGATGTATATCAAGTTGCCCGCGGTCAAGAGGATCAGGTTTGTTTACCCTAATTGGAATTGGACCTTCACGGAAGATGTACAGAAAATGATTGTCGCTGAGCTGGAGGACAAGCTGGTCGACTGTCTCTTGGTCGCAGATAAGCCCATAGAAACCACTTTGCGCAGTCAGATCATCGAAGACCATATCAGAGATAATTATTCCAAAGTCGGAGCAGTGACTTGGCGGATATACAGTTTCAAGAAGCTTCTGCCTTTCAAGTTCATTACTGATTACAAGAAGAACGGCCAAGATTTCACTTACAGCTTATTCAAGATCAATTCTCGTTAGAATATAATAATTAAAAAGACTTATTTTGTGGTAAGTCTTTTTTAAATTCCATTAATTCTTTTATCTCCCCCCTCTGCTAAGCATGGTCGCTATCGTCCGCAGGGCGATGGATAGGTCTAGGTAGAGAGAACGATGCTTGAGATAGAATAAGTCGTATTGGAGCTTCTCTAAGCTGTCTTCGACCGAAGGGGAGTGGTAGTGGCCGGAAATCTGATCCCAGCCGGTGAGCCCCGGCTTGATTAGGAGGCGGGTCTTGAAGAAGGGAATCTGCTTTTCTAAATCAGCGATTATCTCTGGGCGTTCCGGGCGCGGGCCGATGAAGCTCATCTCGCCGCGCAGGATATTCAAGACCTGAGGAATTTCATCTAGCCGCGTCTTGCGTAGGAAAGAGCCGAAATTAGTGATGCGCTTGTCGCCTTCTATGGTTAGTGTTCTGGCATTGCCCTCTTCTTTCATGGTCCGGAATTTTATCATTCTAAAAGGCTTCTCATTGCGGCCGAGGCGAACTTGGCGGAAGAAGATCGGACCGCGGCTCTCGAGCTTGATGATAATAGCGATCAGGGGCCAGAGGGGCAGAGTGATTATCAGGACGATTATCGCCAAGATCGTGTCAATCAGCTGCTTGATGAAATTATAATAATTCTTACCGCCCTCCTTCAGATTTTCTAGGAACCAGCTCGGCCCGATCTCTTCGACCGGAACCTTTCCGGTTAGGAGTTCGTAGAAATCCGGATAATCGAAGAAAGTGATGTTAAGGGAGAGGCAATTGAATAAGACTTGGCGCAAGCCGCCGCTCAGTCCGAAATCGTCGCAGATGACGACGGTATGGATATCTTTTTCCTTGACGCTGTCGGCTAAGCTCGCGATCTCTTCTTGATTCTTGAAGATCAGAGCAGCCTGATAGCCGGCACCGGGATTATTTTGCAGGCCGGCAACGATCTTTTCCGTTTTTTGGTTGAAGCCGATGATCGCTAAGCTCTCTTTGGGAATGAAAGAATGAATCAGGCCCTGGTAAAGCCCGCGCCAGGCAAAGAAGATCAGGCTGAATAACCCCAGGAAGATCAAGAGATTAGTCTTGGGGGCGATGCTGGTATTGGAATTAAGGTAAAAGAAGAGAATGGACAGTCCGCCGCTCAAGATGATGGCGCTGACGAGTTTCTGAAAGAAGCTGCGGCCGTTCGCTTTCAGGTTGAGATTATAGAAATCATTGATATAGAGGACAATCAGCCAGATAATGAAGACGACGAAAAAATAGCGCGAGTGCTCCAGCCAGGTACTAGTCCAGAGCGGCTGCGGATAGCGGATAGCGATAGTCAAAAATAGCGCCAGGTTAAGACTGACGAGATCGCCGCATAAGAGGATGAATTTACGAAAACGATTTAGCATATTTTTAGCGGATTATGTTCTAAATATATCAGTTTAATCCCTAAAAATCAATGAAAAATCCAGTTTATTTTCTAGTCAGATATGCTATAATGAACTCAGTTATCCCTGGCGATTTTTCTAGCCTGCCGGGGTAATAGGAATATTTAATTTATTTTGCTAATATTAAATAAAATGTTAAAGATAAAAAAAACCTGGCTGATTTTAGGGGTCTGTTTTTTCTTTGCGGCTTTATTTTTAGCCCCGTCAGTTTCAGAGGCGGCGACTTGCAATCAGAATACGAGTATTAATTTCGTAGCGCGCGATCCGGGCGGCGCTTATATTATGAACGCCCGCGTTGATGTCTATAAACAAGAGCGAGATGCGAACGGCCTTACTCGGCCGACTACCAAGTTTACTGGCGGCAATACTGATTCGGTCTTAGGCCGTGTGAATCTGATCTGGCGCAATGCTAACGTCTCGTCCGATACCTATGTCATCCGCGTCCAGACAATTTCTAAGGATAACGCGAGCTTCTGGTTCTATGGGATAAATTTAGATTGCGGCGAAACCGCCGCGGTCGAGCGGACTTTGAGCGGCGCTTCATTTACTCTCTATGATTCTGATAATAATCTTCTGACCAATACTTCTTTCAATGTTTATTCTCAGACGACCGATACTGACGGCGAACCGATGAAGGACGAGCTGCTAGCTAGCCTTAATTCCGGTTCGACCGGTCGCGTCAAGGCCTATCTGCCGCAGGGAAGCGTCCGAAGCATCGACGGAACCTTGAAAGATCTTTACGTCATGGAGATAACTTACAATGGCGTGAAATCTTATTTCTATAACATTCAGATTTATGACGGCCAGCTGACTAACGTCAATTATTATTTGAGCGTCATAAAAGTCCGCCTAAAGGATGCTAACGATAATAATGCGGTCGGCGCGAAGGTCGAGGTCTATAACCAGGGCACGGATGCGAGCGACAATTATGTTAAAGGTACAAAAGTTGGAGAATTTACTATCGGCGACAACGGCTATGGCTCAATGGAAATCGCCCCCGGTCTGTATATGTTGGCCATTAAGAACGCCGATGGGACCTATAAATATGTTTGGGATAACCGGGTGGCCGATGGCACTACCAGTCAATTCCTCCTGACTTTAGATAAAGCCTATTCTTCATCGTCGTCGTCTTCGGTTTCGTCAACCGGCGTCTGCAATAGCAGTTCTAATCTGAATATAACTTTGCGCAATGCTGCCGGCGATATCGCTCCGGGATTGAAATTCGAAGTCTATACTCAGGTAGTTGACGCGAATGGCTTGCCGTCGGCCGGAACCAAGGTTTCAAGCGGAACCATTGATTCGGGCGGGAGAGCTTCTGTGGCTTTTAAGCCGGACACTGCCAAGACTTATGCTTTGAAAGTCTGGGATAAGAGAGCTGATCTCGGCGAGTTCTGGTTCTTCGATGCGCTTAAGTTCACTTGCGCTACGGATAAGACGATTGCTAAAACCGTGCCGCTACTTAAGATAATCTTGCGCGATGGCAAAGGAAATCTGAAACGCAATCATAATTTTTCTCTTTCCGCTCAGCAATATGACGCTGACAATAATCCGATCATCCCTAATAACGGCCTGATTTCGAATATGACCACTGATGCTGGCGGGCAAGCTTATATCTATGTCGCTCCTTATAATCCGTATCGCCGCAATCAGACCGGGCGCTATGTCGTTAGTTCGAAGAATGCTAGCGGCACGACGATAATTCTGTATAATATTCTCGTTTCTGCGGATAAGGATACGACTTTCGAGGCGCGGATAAAAGAGAATGCGCCTTCGACTAGTTCGACTTCATCAAGCTCGGCCGCCTCGAACTCGACTGCGAATTCATCTTCGTCTTCATCCGCGAACTCTACCGTTACGGCCGCGTCTTCTCTGGCTCAGAGTCTGAAAGGCCGGATCTTATTGCAGGTCCAGGATAAGGGGCAGGCTTGGTATGTCAATCCGACAGACAGCAAGAAGTATTATCTCGGCCGCCCGACCGACGCTTTTAATTTGATGCGTCGTTTCGGTTTAGGGATATCTAATGAGAATTTTACAGCGTTGGCGAAAAATCCGAGCGCCTGGAAACAACTGGCCGGACGTATCTTATTAAAAACGGAAGACAAGGGCATGGCCTATTATTTCGATCCGCTCAAGCTGAAATTATATTATCTCGGCCGCCCGGCGGATGCTTTCAACGTCATCAGGAGCCGCGGCTTAGGGATCAGCAACGCTAACCTGGATAAGATCGCGACCGGAAAATAATTATCAAGCGGAAAGACTCTATGGCAGAAACCGATTATAAATGGCCGACTATCGGCAATGAGAAAGTGATAGAATTCTTAGAGCGCGGCCTGAAGAATGACCGCATCGCTCAGACTTATGTTTTTACTGGCGCCGACGATTTGGGCAAATCCACGATCGCTCTGGCTTTCGCGGATAATCTCCAGAGCCATCCTCAAGGCTTCAATAGCGATCTGCATATCTTAGAGCCGGAAGCCGAGAAGAAAAGCATCTCGATCGAAGCTGTCCGAGAATTAATCAAGACGCTTAATTTGAGTTCTTTCCTTAATTCCTATAAGATTGGAATCATCAAGCAGGCCGACCTCATGAGCCCGGAAGCGAAAAGCGCCTTGCTTAAGACTTTAGAAGAACCGAAAGAGAAGGTGATTATCATCTTGCTGACCGTTGATGAGCATAATCTGCCGGAAACGATCCTCTCGCGCGCTCAAGTCCTATATTTTTATCCAGTACCCACAGCGACCATCTATGACTATCTTTTGAAGAATCAGGGCGCGAATCGGAATCTGGCTAAAGATCTTTCGTCTCTGGCGTTAGGCCGGCCTTTAGCCGCCTTGAAATTATTTGAGAATCCTGACGCCTATGAAGCTTATTTAGAAAAAGCGACCCGCTGGCTGGAATTGATGCGTCTGGGCGCGAGCGATCGCTTGAATATCCTAGACAAGATTTTCATTGATAAGACCTGGAGCAAATCAGCCGTCGAATCGGCGAACGCTGTGATTCTCATGGCTGAAGGCCTGGCTCGCGACCTGTTGCTCTTGAGTCTTGATAAGGATGAGCATCTCCAGCACGCGGCTCTTAAATCAGAATTAGAGAAAACTTTGGAAGCCTTAGGAGGAAATAGCGGCGACGGCGGCAGCGGCTTGAATGCCGCCGGGGTATTGAATCAATTCCGGATATTGTCGCAGGCGAAGGATTATTTGGCCGGGAACGTTAATCCGCGCTTAGTGCTTGAACAGATTATTTTAAATTTTTAAAAATATGAATCGGAAAAATCTCAAGATGATAATCGCGCTCGCGGCTGTCATGATCACGGCCTCGGCCTGCTCCATCACCACCTCTTCTACGGGAGGGAACTCTGTTAAAGACAGCAGCTTGTTCTTATCGACCGATGCCGGCAATACTTGGCGTTCAGTGGCTAGCGTGCCGACTAATGACGGGCGCCTCCAGTCTATCAGCGACGTCAATGTCAACGTCATGTCTATGGACCCCCAAGACTCCTTAGCGGTTTATCTGGGCACTTTCGAGCATGGCCTATATTATACTTATAACGCCACCAAGGGCTGGGTCGGGGTTTCTGGCTTACCGACAACGACCATCAGCGATGTTAAAGTCGATCCGAAGAATAAATGCGTGATCTATGCGGCTCTGGCTAATCGGGTCTATCGTTCTTCTGATTGCGCCCGGACTTGGACGCAGATTTATTTTGACAATAATACTGACGTAACCGTGAATGCCGTCGCTATCGATCATTATAATACCGCCAATATCTATATCGGCACGAGCCGCGGCGAAATAATCAAGAGCATCGACTCCGGCGCGGCCTGGAGGACTATCCAGAGGACAGATGATGGCATCGCTCGCTTATTGATCTCGCCGCTTGATAGCCGCCTGGTCTTCGTCGCTACCGTCAAGAACAAGATCTATAGCTTCACTTCTAATACTGATACTAATGCCGCCTATTCTTCCGATATCGAGCAGAACTTCATCGTCGATAATTGGACGGATCTGAACGCGGTCCTGAGCGATTTCGACCTCGGAGCGAGCTTCAAGGACATTGTCGTGAGCGCTAAAGACGGTTCGATCTTTCTAGCGACCGAGAAGCTTATCCTGCGCTCTCCGGATAACGGCATCACTTGGGAGAACATCAAGCTGCTCCAGCCCGATAAGTCCGCGGCTATCAATGCTATCGCTATCGATCCGCAGAATTCCAGCAATATCTATTATGTGACCAATACGACCTTCTTCAAGTCGACTGACGGCGGCACGACTTGGACCACTAAGAATCTGCCGACCGCCCGCGCTGGCCGCGCCCTACTCATCGATTTCAATAATCCGAACAATATCTATCTAGGAACGGTGAAACTAAAATAATAATATTAATAATAAAAATATATGAACCAGTATCTACAAACCAAACAGAATGAATTCACTAACGCGCTTGATTTCTTCAAGAAGGAGATCGGCGCCCTGCGCACTGGCCGCGCTAATCCGGCTGTGCTCGATAATGTCGAAGTCGAAGCCTATGGCGTCATGAATCCGCTTAATGCCGTCGGTAATATCGCTGTTTCCGATTCCCGCAGCATCGTCATCGCGGCTTGGGACAAGACCGTCGTCAAGAATATTGAGAAAGCGATCGTCGAAGCTGATTTAGGCCTCGGCGTCGTCAACGAAGGCGATAAGATCAGGCTGACAGTTCCGCCGCTTACTGAAGAGAATCGCAAGGATCTCGCGAAGAAGCTGAATGAAAAGATGGAGAAGGTCCGCATCATCCTGCGCGGCGCTCGCGATAATGTTAAGAATCTGATTGAGAAAGCCTTTGAGGCTAAGGAGATCTCCGAAGATGATAAGTTCCGCTTCATGAAGGAATTGGACGAATTCTCGGCGAAGAAGAACGAGGAGCTGAAAGATATCCGCGACCGCAAGGAGAAGGATATCATGGAAATATAATCCTAATCTATGCTAGTAACAATCATCATCTTCTTGCTGGTCTTATCCGTGCTCGTTCTCGTGCATGAGCTCGGACATTTCGTGACAGCGCGTTTCTTCGGTGTGAAGGCTGAAGAATTCGGTTTAGGCTTTCCGCCGCGAGCCCTGGGTTGGTATCGCAATCGGTTCGGGAAATGGCGTTTTGTCACCGGCAATCGCAGCGTCGAGAGCTTGGAAGCGAGCGACAACGAGGCGCTGCATCCGGCTAAGCGCGCGACTATCTATTCTCTTAATTGGCTGCCGATAGGCGGATTCGTCAGGATAAAAGGGGAGAATGGCGGCGATAAGGACGAAGGCGATAGCTTCAGCTCTAAGAATATCGCTCGGCGCATCGCTATCTTATCAGCCGGCGTAATCATGAATGTCGTCCTAGCCTGGATTTTGTTTTCTGTCGGCTACATGATTGGCTTGCCGCAATCTTCAGAGACGCTGGGCAGGAAAGCGCGCGTCACTGACGCGCAAGTATTGGTCCAGGAAGTTTTGCCGGAATCAGCGGCGGCTAGCGCCGGACTTAAAGCTGGCGACGCTATCCTGCGTATCAATGATATGGGCATCGAGACTGAGAAAGTCTTGCAAGACGCGGTCGCGGCTAGCGCCGGACAAGAAGCGGAATTATTAATCAAGAGGGATGGGGCTGAGCAGACTATAAAAGTGACGCCTCCGGTTAAAGAGGGCAGCCGCGCGACTATCGGTATCGCGATTTATTCTTCCGGGCTAGTGCAGTATCCTTTCTTCGCGGCCTTCTGGGAGGGGGCGAAGACGACCGGTTGGATCTTGGGCCAGATAGTAGTCGCCTTCGGACACCTATTCGCTCAGGTATTCCACGGCGATAATGTCGGCGACCAATTCGCCGGTCCGGTCGGAATAGCCAATATTACCGGCCAAGCCGCTCGTCTCGGTTTCACCTATCTGCTTCAGTTCATGGCGCTCTTATCTTTGAACCTGGCAATCATCAATATCGTTCCGTTCCCGGCTTTAGACGGCGGACGCATCTTGTTCCTAGCGATCGAGAAGCTGAAGGGGAAGCCCGTCCGCAAGGAAGTGGAAGCGCTTATCCATAACATCGGTTTCCTGTTGCTCATCGCGGTTATCATTTTCGTCACCTATAAGGATATCGCTAAGTTCTTTTAAGAAGTATTAATATTAAAAATATGCAAATAAAACTGAAAGCGACTAAGTTAGAGATGACTCCGGCTATCCGGGATTATGTTCAGGAGAAGATGGATATGGTCGAGAAATATCTCGGCGGCATCCAGATCCTTAATTGCGACGTCGAGATTGAGAAGTCGGTCGGCGGCCAGCATAAGGGTGAAATCTTCAGAGCAGAAGTAAATCTGCAGCTGCCGCACGAGATCTTGCGCGTCGAGAAGACTGAAGAGGATATGTATAAGGCGATCGATAAGGTCAAGGATCATTTAGAATTAGTCATCAAGAAATATAAGGAGAAGCTCTACAATCGCAAGAAGGCGGAAAAACTCGGCGCTGAAGAATTGCCAGACGAGGAATAGAGAAGTGCTCGTTCCGCCTTGAGTTTAAAAGTTATCCACAGAAAAGATTAAAGATCCGCCCGCCAGGCGGATTTTTGGTATTTATTTGATTTTTCGGGGATTTTGCGGCATTGTCCCCTACCACTACATATGGTATAATAAATATAATTAGACCACAACATAGGCGAAAGCCTAGTTCATATATTTATAATATTTTATTTTTCTTTTATGGATACGAAAATAATCGAAAGGCTGAAATCAGCCGCCGTCGGCCTTAACGGGCAGAGAGCGGCGCTTAATCTAGAAGCAGAATCTTTGGCGGCGATCGCCGGCGAAGCCGCCTTGATGTCTTACGCAGGCATCACCGAGGCGGAATTAGAAAAAGTGATTATCCGAGCCGCGAGCCAGCATATCAAGGAGGATCCCGTCTATGACCGCTTAGCGGCGCGTCTTTTGCTGGATAGCCTTTATCGTGAAGTTCTGGGCATCAGCAGCGGCCACCCAGTCTTCGCGTCGCGTTATCGCGCGCAGTTCCGAGAGAATATCGAGACGAGCATCAAGGCTGGCTGGTTGTCGCCGAAATTAGAAAGATTCGACTTCGACAAGCTGATCGGCGCGGCCGATATCGGTCGCGATGATCTGTTTACTTTTGCCGGCTTAGAAACGCTGTCGCGCCGCTATCTGATGCGCGATCGGAATCAGCGCCTGTTGGAGCTGCCGCAGTATTTCTGGCTGCGCGCCGCTATGGGCTTATCTTGGAACGAAGCCGATCCAGATGATATCGCCGCGCGGTTCTACGAGAAGATGTCGCGCTTGGAATATGTCCCTGGAGGCTCGACCAACGTTAATGTCGGCGCGGTCCGTTCGCGTTTGAGCAATTGCTTCATCATGGATATGGAAGATGATATCGATCATATCGGCAAGACCGTGGCCGATGTCTTGAAGCTGTCGAAAGCGACCGGCGGCATCGGCCTGTCCGTGACCAAGCTGCGCGCTAGCGGCTCGCCGATATCGACTAATAATACTTTTTCTTCCGGCCCGATTCCGTTCCTGCATATCATTGATTCTTCGATCCGCGCGATTTCGCGAGCGGGCAAGAAGATGGGAGCGCTCTGCTTCTATATGGAGAATTGGCATCTTGATTTTCAGGAATACATGGATCTGAAGCAGAATGCCGGCGATGATTATCGGCGGACGCGGACGGCTAATATCGCCGTCTATCTTTCTGATGAGTTCATGAAGCGAGTCAAAGCGGACGCGGATTGGTATCTTTTCGATCCGGCCGAGACGCCTGACCTAGTTGACCTCTATGGCGCTGATTTCAGCCGCCGTTATGAAGAATATTGCCGGCTGGCCGAGGCGGGGAAGATGCGGCATTTCAAGAAGCTCAAAGCCCTTGATCAGTTCCGCCAGATAATCGTTTCGCTGCAGGCGACCGCGCATCCCTGGCTCACGTTCAAGGATGCGATCAACGTGCGCGCGTTGAACAATAATACCGGGACTATCTATGGTTCTAATCTCTGTACGGAAATAACTCTGCCCGCGAATCGCGATAACGTGGCGGTCTGCAACCTGACTTCGATAAATCTAGCGCGGCATCTAGACGGCCGCGAGATCGATTGGAGGAAGCTGGGCGAAAGCGTGCGCTTGGCGATACGCAGTTTGGATAATCTCGTGGATATAAATGAACCGCCGATTCCAGAAGCGAAGAATTTTGACAGCCGCAACCGCGCTCTCGGGCTTGGAGTCATGGGTTTAGCCGACATCTTCGAATCATTAGATCTGGCGTATGATGCGCCGGCCGCGGCTGAGTTGACTGATGAGCTCATGGAATTCATCAGCTATGAAGCGATTTCCGCTAGCGCTGATCTAGCGATTGAGCGCGGCGCTTATCCTAATTTTCCCGGTTCGCGCTGGGAAAAAGGCTGCGTGCCTTATGATACCTTGTCGACTTTAGAAAAGAATCGCGGCCTCGCTCTGAAGGTGAGCCGAGATTTCAAGCTCGATTGGGAGAAGCTGCGCGAACGCGTTAAGAAAGGGATGCGCAATTCGACGCTCTTGGCGATCGCCCCGACGGCTAATATCGGCTTGGTCGCCGGCACTTCGACCGGAATCGATCCGCGCTTCTCTCAGATATTCAGCCGCAACACTCTCGGCGGCAAGCATTTGGAGCTGAATACTAATCTAGTCGGGCGCCTGAAAGAGCTCGGCTTATGGGAGAGCTTGAAAGACGTGATCTTATCGAGCTACGGCGATATCAGCGGGCTTGATAATATCCCAGAAGATATCCGCGCTATCTTTAAGGATTCTTTTTCTGTCCGGCCCGAAGCCTTCATCGAAGTAGCGGCTCGGGCGCAGAAATGGGTTGATCAAGCGATCAGCCGCAATATGTATCTGGAGACGCGAGCGATCGATACTATCATGGAGTTATATATCTCGGCTTGGGAGAGCGGTTTGAAGACGACTTATTATCTGCACATGAAGCCGCGCCATAGCGCCGAACAAAGCACGGTCAAGATCAATAAGGGCGCGGCGCTAGGCAAGCGTGGTTTTGGCGCAGTCGCGGCGCCGCCGGTCAGCGCTACGAAAGAATCTGCGGGCGAGACGGAAAACAAAGCTTGTCCGCTTGATCCGCAAGAACGCTTGCAATGCGAAAGCTGCCAGTAATCGGATCGCCGTAATAAATTAATGATTAAATAATTAAATATATGATATTAGGAAAACCTTTAGAAGGAGACATGAATCTCCGCCCCATTCACTATCAGTGGGCTTATGACTTATATAATCAAGCTGTCGCCAATACCTGGTTTCCGCACGAGATCGCGCTCGGGGAAGACCTGGAGGATTTTAAGAAGATGAGCGCCGACGAGAAGCATGCCGTCAGTTTCCTGATGAGCTTCTTTAATCCGTCTGAGCTGATCGTCAATCGTTCTTTGGCCCTAGGAGTCTATCCTTACCTGAAAGCGCCGGAAGCGCACCTGTATCTAGCGAAACAGATGTGGGAAGAAGCTAATCATTGTCAGGCTTTCGAATATGTCTTAGAAACTTTTCCGCTCGATAAAGAAAAAGCTTTCAATGTTCATCTCGAGACGCCTTCGATCAGAGCCAAAGAAGCGTTCATTGCTAAATATCTCGGCCGCATGACTGAGAACCTAGATATCGAGAGCGTCGGCGGCAAGCAGGATCTGGTCCGTAACTTAGTCGCTTTCAATATAGTTATGGAAGGCATCTGGTTCTACAGCGGCTTCATGGTCGCGCTCAGTTTTCGTCAGAAGCAGCAGCTCAAGAATTTCGCGTCGATGATCGATTGGGTCGTCCGCGACGAGAGTCTGCATCTGAAATTCGGCCTGAATCTCATCCTAACTATTCTAGAAGAGAATCCGGAAATCGCGACGACGGAATTTGCCGCTGAGATCAAGAGTATCATCATCGAAGGCGTCAGCCTGGAGAATGCTTATAATCAGGATCTTTTTCCGCGCGGCATCGCCGGCGTGAACGCCAATTATGTCAACCAATATGTCCGCTATGTCGCTGATCGGCGCCTGGAGGAATTAGGTTTTGAAGCGCATTTCCATGACGTTAACCCGGCGCAATGGATGGCGACGGAAACCGACACGCTCGAGCTCGTCAATTTTTTTGAAGCGCAGAATACGAAATATGAAGTTGATAATCGCGCTCATTGATCCTGCTTTCGTCAGATAGACTAATGGTTAATAAAAAAAGGCCTTGCTAGCAGCGGGGTCTTTTAGAATCGGATTTATCATCTTTTTGTCGCTAAGTCAATATTTATTTAATAGGAAATACGTATTATACTAATGTTAGAGCTAAAGAACTATTTTGCTTGATTTATTTTTTGTAATCTTGGCTAAATTATTTTAATGATATGAATATTTTTAAGCTATTTGGAGACGCTAATGAAAAAATGGTCAAAGCCATGAAGCCGACGATCGATAAGATTGCCAGCTTTGAGCCGGAATTGCAGGCCCTGGATGCGGAAAAGCTGAAAGCGCAGACCGCAAAATTCAAAGAGAGATTGGCCAAGGGCGAGACTCTTGATGACCTTTTGCCGGAAGCATACGCTACTATCCGCGAAGCCGCTCGCCGTATCTTAAACCAGCGCCATTTCGATGTCCAGCTTATCGGCGGTATTGTGCTGCATCGCGGCCAGATTGCGGAAATGAAGACTGGCGAAGGCAAGACCTTGGTTGCGACGTTGCCTCTATATCTTAACGCTTTGGCTGGAAAAGGCGTCCACCTGATCACCGTTAATGATTACTTGTCCCGCTTAGGCGCTGGCTGGATGGCTCCGGTATTTCATAGTTTGGGCCTCACGACCGGCGTCATCGTCCATGATATCGCTTATGGTTATGATCCGGAATATGTCGACGAGAGCCAGTATGATGAGCGCTTGCAGCATTTCAAGAGGATCCCGCGCCGCGAGGCTTATGCTTGCGACATCACTTATGGCACTAATAACGAATTCGGTTTTGATTATCTGCGCGATAATATGGTCTATAATCTGGATCAGGCTGTCCAGCGTCCGCTTCATTACGCTATTGTGGATGAGATCGACTCCATCTTGATCGATGAAGCGCGTACGCCTCTTATCATCAGCGCTGCCGCCGAAGAATCGACTGATAAATATTTCAAGTTTGCCCAGATAGTAGAACGTTTGGAAGAGAATGACGATTATAACGTCGATGAGAAGATGCGAGCCGCGACCCTAACCGAAGGCGGCATCAACAAAGTCGAGAAGATCCTCGGGCTCGGCAATATCTATGTCGAAGGCGGAGTCAAGGAAGTCCATCATCTCGAGCAGGCCTTGAAAGCGCGCGTCTTGTTCAAGCGCGATAAGGATTATGTCGTGAAAGATGGAGAAATAATCATCGTCGACGAATTCACCGGACGCTTGATGCCCGGACGCCGCTATAGCGAAGGTTTGCATCAGGCGATTGAAGCGAAAGAAGGCGTGAAGGTCCAGAAAGAATCCCAGACCATGGCGACTATCACTTTTCAGAATTTGTTCCGCCTATATACAAAATTATCCGGCATGACTGGAACGGCCGCGACTGAAGCCGAGGAATTCCATAAGATTTATAATTTAGAGACTATCATCATCCCGACTAATCGTCCGAATGTCCGTAAGGATTTGAATGATTTGATATACCGCACGGAAATGGATAAGTTTCAGGCTGTCATCCGCGACACTAAAGAGAGAAGCCAAAAAGGCCAGCCGGTGCTGATCGGTACTATTTCAATCGAGAAGAATGAAGTGCTAGCGGAGCTCATGGAACGCGAAGGCTTGCGCCCGCAGATGTTAAACGCCAAGAATCATCAGAAGGAAGCGGAGATCATCGCTCAGGCCGGACGTAAGGGCGCCATCACTTTAGCGACGAACATGGCCGGCCGCGGCGTCGATATAATCTTGGGCGGCAATCCGCCGCTAGAGACTGAACAGGCTGAAGTCCGCGCTTTAGGCGGCTTGCATGTCGTCGGTACCGAGCGCCATGAATCGCGCCGCATCGATAACCAGCTGCGCGGCCGCGCTGGCCGCCAAGGCGACCCGGGCTCTTCCCAATTCTATGTCTCGACCGATGACGATCTGATGCGTATCTTCGGCGGCGACCGCATGAAGGGATTGATGAAGACTCTGAAAGTCCCAGCTGATATGCCGATAGAGAATAAGATGATTTCCCGTTCGATTGAAAGCGCGCAGAAGAAAGTAGAAGGGAATAATTTCGATATCAGAAAGCACTTAGTGGAATATGATGATGTCATCAATAAGCATCGCCTAGGCATCTATCGCCGCCGCCGCGAAATCTTAGAGATTGCCGAGGGCGTGAGAGCGGAGCAGGGTAAGGAAGATGGCTCTATTGAGCCAGCGCGCGCTTTGGGTGATATCGTCTTAGAGATGGTTGACGCTGAAATCGCCAAAGTCGTCAATTTTCATACGGCTGCCGATAATGCGGCCGAATGGAATATCAAGGAAATTGCCGAAACCATGCGCACTATCTGGACTGGCGCTGATATGCTGGCTCCCATGGAAGAGGTCATAAAAAGCAGCCGCTCTAAGGATGAGCTGAGAAGTGAGATCTTGAATCTCTTGATTACGGAAGCGAAAAATAAATATCAGACTTTGGATGCGACCTTCAAGACCGCCAACCTCGAATTCAAGGAAGTTGAGAAGGGCGTGCTCATTCGTTCTATCGATCAGATGTGGGTAGAGCATCTCGAAACTGTCGATTATCTGCGCCGCGGCATCGGCCTGCGCGGCTATGGCCAGCGCGATCCGCTCGTCGAATATAAGAAAGAGGCTTACCATCTTTATCAGGAATTGAACGATCTCATCAGCCGCCAGGTAGTCTATTCTATCTATAAGACAGCTGACGCTTTGACGATGGCGGCGTCTTCAGATCTGAAATTATTCGCTGAAGCTCCGGAGAAGAAATTAGATTTTACCGGAGCGGTCAAGGAGATGCATAAGGAAGCGAGCGGACGCAATACGACTGATCTTGTCCATGAGAAAGCCAAGGACGAGAGCGGCGAGAAAGTCGGCCGCAATGATCCGTGCCCGTGCGGCAGCGAGAAAAAGTATAAGCAGTGTTGCGGGAAATAATATGGATTTAAAAGAAACCTATAATAAAATCGCGTCCGACTGGCACCAGGATCACATGGCTGATGACTGGTGGATCGAGGGAACTAATAGATTTATTTCCTTGCTGAAGCCAGGAGATTTAGTCCTGGATGTTGGTTGCGCTGGAGGGTTAAAATCGAAATATTTTATCCAAAATAAATTACGAGTTGTTGGGATTGATATTTCAGAAAAAATGATTGAAATTGCAAAAAAAGAAACTCCAGATGGTATTTTTTTCACTTTGCCATTGGAAGATATTAGAAAATTGGATTATTCTTTTGAAGCGATATTCATGCAGGCAGTATTGCTTCATGTCCCTAAAAAAGAGGTATTTGCCAGGCTGCGTGACGCGGTAGCTAAGTTAAAGCCGGGCGGCTATCTATATGTAGCCGTCAAAGAATCGCATGTTAAGGGCGTAGAGGAAGAGATAAAGACCGAAAATGATTATGGCTATGAATATAAGAGATTTTTTAGTTATTTCACTCAATCTGAAATTGAAAAATATATTACAGACCTAGGGCTAGAAATTATTTTTTCCGATGTATCCGTCTCAGGGAGAACGAACTGGATTCAAGCAGTCGGCAGGAACGGGACATCAGTTCAGCTTAAGAAGTGCTGCAGGAAGTAATTAAGTTTATATGAAAATTCACCGTCCTTACAAATTAGTCGAATATAACCCTGAATGGCCCAGCTGGTTTGCGGATAAAAAACAGCGGATTATTGGAGCTCTTGGAGATTTAGTTTTAGAAATTTATCATGTCGGCAGCACCTCTATCCCAGGGATGATTGCTAAACCGCAAATCGATGTTTTGGTCGTAGTCGATAATCTGGATGCACTGCGAGAAAATCTAGCCAAGATGGAGACTGCCCGATTTAGTTCTCGCGGCAATTATACTGGTATAGGAGAAGAATATTTTACCGAAGACGATGCGGCAGGAGAAAGATTGGCCAGTATTCATGTTCTTCCAAAAGGGCATCAAGAGATAGATAATATTTTAGCTTTCCGTAATCATCTATTGGGGAATAAAGAAGATCGTGATTTGTATATTGCGACTAAGAAATATTTATATAGCCTTTATGCTGACGACTACTCTAAGTATGATTCCGGCAAAGAGTCGGTGATTGCTGAGATTAGTAAGCACATCAAAAGTAGAAAAGCTTAAACATTAATAAAAAGTGATTAATACGCTTATATATGAATTTTGAAACTTTTAGATGGCCAAAGCCGATAGATTCATCCGATTCAGAAAATTCTGAAGAATTATTAGAGCGGGAAAAGGCGGATGAAATTATGGAGCAGCAAGAGATGGCCGAGATGGAGAAGACCGCCGAGCTGGTTGCTGAGCAGGAGAAGAAAGAGGAAGAAGGTGGTCGCCATAAACTCAAGAGCGATAAGAAGATTTATCCGAAATCTCAGACTCACATGTATCGGGCTAAAGAAACTGGAATAAAAATAAATAGAAAGCCGGCTGAAAAGATTGTCCCAGTTGATGGAGGCATGGAAAATCCGGCAAAATTGAATCCGGAAAAGAGTGGGGATGATGAAGTAAACCACCCTTACGAGGATATCTATCCCAATAGCCGTAATCTTAATCGACGCTAATCATTAAATTATATGTCTGACGAACAAAAGACGCCAAATGCCAACTCTTTTCCCGCCATGGAAGAAATTGTCCTGGATTTTTGGGATAAGGCGGATATTTTTAATAAGACCCTAGAGAAGGATGCGCCTAAGGGGGACTATGTCTTTTACGATGGGCCTCCTTTCGCGACTGGCACGCCGCATTACGGCCACATAGTCGCGAGCATCATGAAGGATATCGTGCCGCGCTATCAGACCATGCGGGGATTCCATGTGGACAGGAAATGGGGCTGGGATTGCCACGGCTTGCCAGTCGAAAACATCGTCGAGAAGCAGCTCGGCACTAAGACCAAGAAAGAAATTGAAGAGCTCGGCGTCGGGAAATTCAATGACCTTTGTCGCGCTAGCGTCATGACTTATGTTGACGAATGGAAGAAGGTCATCCGCCGTCTCGGTCGCTGGGCCGATATGGATAATTCCTATAAGACCATGGATCTTAATTTCATGGATTCTATTTGGTGGTCTTTCAAGCAGCTCTGGGATAAGGATTTGATCTATAAGGATTATCGCTCCATGCATATCTGTCCGCGCTGCGAAACGACTTTGTCGCAGTCGGAGGTGAGCGAAGGCTACCGCGACATCAAGGACTTATCGGTGATCGCTAAGTTTGAATTGCTGGATGAGCCGGAAACTTTCGTTCTCGCTTGGACGACGACGCCTTGGACTTTGATCGGTAACGTGGCGTTAGCAGTGGGGAAGGAGATTGAATATGTAAAAATTAAAGCAGCTGGTGTTAATTATATTATTGCTAAAGAGCGCTTAGCTGAAGTTTTTAAAGATCAGGCTTATGAAATCGCAGCCTCTCTTAAAGGCTCCGATCTTGTCGGTAAATCCTATAAGCCTCTTTTCAGTTATTACTCTGACGATAAGTCCTTAAAGAATCATGCTAACGGCTGGAAGATCTATGCTGGAGATTTCGTAACCACGACTGACGGCACTGGCGTCGTTCACATCGCGCCGGCTTTTGGTGAAGACGATATGAATCTCGGCAAGGTTAATAATTTGCCCTTTGTCCAGCATGTCGGCATGGATGGCGTTTTCAAGCCGGAAGTGAAAGATTTTCTCGGACTGCACGTCAAACCGCTTGATGACCATACTTCTACCGATGTCGAAATCATAAAATATCTGGCGAAGAACGGATTATTATTCTCTAAGGCTAAATACGAACATAGCTATCCGCATTGCTGGCGTTGCGACACGCCGTTGATAAATTACGCGACCTCTTCTTGGTTCGTCGGCGTCACGAAGATAAAAGAGCAATTATTAGAGAGCGCGAAGCATATCAATTGGTCGCCTGATTATATTAAAGAAGGCCGTTTCGGCAATTGGCTCGAAGGCGCGCGCGATTGGTCAATCTCCCGCCAGCGTTTTTGGGCAAGCGCTATTCCGATCTGGGAATGCGCTTGCGGCGAGCGCCACGTCATCGGCAGCGTCGCGGAATTAGAGAAGCTGACCGGCAAGAAGATTGCTGACATTCATAAAGATAAGGTTGATCCGTTAACTTTCGAATGCCCGAAATGCGGCGGCGAGATGAGGCGCATCCCCGACGTGCTCGATTGTTGGTTTGAATCCGGCTCCATGCCGTTCGCGCAGTTGCATTATCCGATGGAAAATAAGGAGAGATTTGATAATAATTTTCCGGCGCAATTCATTGCCGAGGGCATCGATCAGACTAGGGCTTGGTTTTATTATTTGCACGTCATCGCCGGTGGAATCTTCGGCTGCCATTCTTTTCAGAACGTCATTGCCAACGGCATCGTCCTGGCTGAAGACGGCAAGAAGATGTCTAAGCGCTTGAAAAATTACCCGGACCCGATGGTCGTGATGGAAAAATATGGTTCCGATGCTTTACGCGCCTATTTGTCAGCGGCGCCGGTTATGGCCGCCGAGAATCTTAATTTTTCCGAAGCCGGAGTCCAGGAATCACTGCGCAAGAACTTAATGGTCTTATGGAACGTTTATAAGTTTTATGAGATGTTCGCCGCCGAAGAGAAGGGTCAAATCAAGGCGAACGAGAGCGAAAACATCCTTGATCAATGGATATTGGAGAAATTGAATTTATTAGTCAAGGAGATAACTGACGCTCTGGAAGCTTATAGTTTGCCAAAGGCGATGCGTCCGATCACGGAATTTATCGATGAACTGTCCACTTGGTATCTGCGCCGCAGCCGCGATCGTTTCAAATCCGAGGACGAAGCTGATAAGCAGGCGGCTTTAGCGACCACTAAATATATCTTAACAGAGCTGTCTAAGCTGATAGCGCCGTTCATGCCGTTTATGGCGGAAAATCTCTGGCAGAAAGCGACTGGCAATGATTTTAAGAATGAGAGCCAATCAGTGCATCTAGAAGCTTGGCCGGAAGCGATTGAATTAATAAATGAGAAGCAGGAAGAAGATTCAGTCTTGGAAAAGATGGCCTTGGCTCGCCGCTTGGTCGAATTAGGTTTGGCGAAGCGCGATGAGGCTGGAATCAAGATCCGCCAGATGCTAGCTAAGATGACCGTTAAAGGCGTCGGCATCTTAGCTCCGGAATATTTGAGCCTGATTACTGACGAGCTTAATATCCAAGAGATAGATTTTTCTGTCGTCGCGACCGAGAAGATCGAAGTCGAGCTAGACACGAATATCACCCCCGAACTTAAATTGGAGGGAACTAAGCGCGAGATCATCCGCTTCGTGAACATGCTTCGCAAGGACGCGGGCTTAAATTTGCAAGACAAAGCCGCCATCTTCATCGCCGGAGCGGAGGCCGCTATGGCTGAAGACATCAAAAAAATGAGCGCCGACATTCAGCGCGATACTTTGTCTTCGTCCTTAGAGATAGTTTCGGAAATAAAAGCCGAATTCAAGAAAGAAATCAAGGTTGATGGCATTAAATTAGAACTAGGCATAAAGAAAATTTAAAGCCGGGCTGCCGGCTATAATCATAAATGTATGGGAGGCTCTATTACGTTTTTTATCATCGTCGGTATTTTGATCTTAGCGAGCTTAAAGCAGATCAATCAGTACGAGCGGGGCGTTAAGTTTACTATGGGTAAGTACAGCGGCATCATGGAACCGGGATGGAAATTATTGATTCCGATATTCCAGACCTATAAGAAAGTGGACATTCGCGTCAAGGCCGTGGACGTTCCGGATCAGAAAGCGATCACTCGCGATAATGTCTCTGTCACCGTCAACGCGGTCATCTATTATAAGGTCGCCTTCGCCGAGAAGGCCGTGATTGAAGTAGAAAATTTTTATTACGCCATTTCTCAATACGCGCAGACGACTATGCGCAATATCGTCGGTTCAGTCACTCTCGACGAATTATTGAGCAAGCGCGATGAGATCGCTGACAAGATAAAAGAGATAGTCGACAAGGAGACTGACGAATGGGGAATCAAAGTCAATAATGTCGAGCTGAAAGATGTTTCTTTGCCAGAATCGATGGAAAGGACCATCGCCAAGCAAGCCGAGGCGGAGCGCGAGAAGCGCGCTGTTATCATTAATTCCGAAGGCGAGCTGGCAGCGGCAGAGAACATTTCTAAAGCAGCTGCGATCTTAGCGCAATCGGACGGAGCTCTCCACCTCAGGACCCTGCAATCTATCAATGATTTATCCAGCGATCAATCTAATACCGTCGTCTTCGTGACCCCAGTGGAAATCTTGAAAGCTTTTACTAGCTTTAATCTTAATAAAGCTGATAAGAAAGAATAGTTTTAATCTAGGATAAGCTTAGCCAATAAAAAATCGGAAGTTTTTTCTTCCGATTTTTGTTTTGTCTGTGGTTTAATGCGGTCTAAGCCCTGAATTCGGAGTTCTTATTGGCCGGAAGTTTCGAGTTCTTGAATTTGATAATTTCAGCCCTAATCAACACTCTCGCTTCTTCGTTTTTGCTGCCGAGAGCGCTTTCCATTGTTCTTATTACTTGGTTTCGGAAAGACTCTTCTCTCCGCATAGCATCTTCATTCAGATGATTATCAGCTATGATCGAAGCTATGAGAGCCTTTTCTTCTGGAAATAGATTGTGAGCCAGCCCATTTCTTTGCAGGGCATTTTTTAGAAGACAGTCGGCGTAGATTTTGGCCAAGTCCTCGATAGAGAATTGCCTCTTGATGCTGTCGATAACCAGCTCTGTCAGCGCTTCTCTCTTTTTTCGGTTCGAGATTATTACTTGAATATGGAAGAAGCATTCTTTCAGAGAAGCGGCATCGGTAATCATGGTTTTAATATAATCATCGATTTCATATTGTTCTCCCCAAATCTTGCGCACGGGGAGATGCTTGAATAGCTCAACGATGCCCTCGAACTCGAAGCGGCACTTTTCTTTCAATCTCCGGCGGATATCGTATATGGCCAGTCTGGTGTTCAATTTTTTCAAGAAGAATCTCAGAACTAGGAATAAAAGGAGAAGGGTGATGAAGAGGATAATCAAGTTGGGGTTTTGATAAATTTGGCTTTCCGTTGTTTCCATGGGGTGTATTTTAGGTTAGACATTTTGTTTTTTAAAGATCTGTGGTTGACTTAATATATTATAATGATATTTTATTTTAGTCAATAATTAAAAAAGGCTTCTTTAAAGAAGCCTTTCGTGTTTTTTGATACTACGTCGCCCGATGGGAGCTAATAATCATCGCCGCTGCCGCCGAAAAAAACTTTCAGGGGGATGCGATAAGATTGGGCTCTGTGCCGATCATTCCAGGGATTGATCTTGTTTAATGTGCCTTCGATAGTCCAGCGGTTAGAGCTGGAGACCATTCCCCTGATTGCTAAAGAAGTCATGACCCCGAGACTTATGACCATGATAAATAGCCAGAGATTCTGTTTCCTGATAGTCTCTTTCTTTTCAGATATCTCTTGGCTTAAGGACTCGATCTTCTTCGTATCATTATAATGATTTAAAGAGAATATCATGTCCCCGTTTGACTTTATCAGCGGCCAAGCCTCTGTCGGGATGCCGAGATTCTTAAGGTCTGAATTATTGAGTCCTACGGGGGCGCGATAGACGAGCCTGACGTCATTATTATAATGCTGGAGGACATAGGTGATATAGTTGCCTCCTTTTTGCATGACAATGACTTCGTCATTAGTTCTAATAGCGCTGGCGCTGGCAGAAACTACTGCGACGAGCAGCATCGATAAGATCAGCTTTTTCATGGGAGATATTTTAGTTAGACGATATTTGAAACGTACTACTATTTGATGGAAAAAATTGTATCATTTAATTTTGATTTAGTCAATATTCCAAAAAATGAGAATTTAGATTATACTTATAATATAAAAATTGGCTAATATATATGAAAAAAATAGAGCTATTGGCTCCCGCTGGAAATACTTTAAAGATGAAAACTGCCTATGCCCATGGCGCTGACGCGGTTTATTTGGGTATTCCAGATTTTTCTTTGCGCGTCAGAATCAATGATTTCGGCTTGAAAGAAGTGGCTGAAGCTATCAAGTATGCGCATGCCGCCAAGAAAAAGGTCTATGTGACTATCAATATCTTTGCTCATAATGAACATCTGAAAAAACTGCCGGCTTATCTCAAGAAACTGAAAGCTATGAAAGCGGACGCACTCATAATTTCCGATCCAGGAATAATCGCGCTCGTGAAAAAATCTTGGCCGAGCGCGGAAATACATCTGTCGACTCAGGCGAATTGCACTAATTCCGAAGCCGTGAAGTTCTGGACGAAGCAGGGAGTAAAACGGATAATTCTGGGCCGCGAAGTGACCCTGAAAGAAATTAAGGAGATTCATCGGACTGCGCCTAAGGCCGAATTAGAATATTTTGTCCATGGCGCGATGTGCATGGCTTATTCTGGCCGCTGTTTCCTGTCTAAGCTGTTCGTGGATAGGAGCGGCAATCTCGGCGATTGCGCCCAGCCTTGCCGCTGGAAATATGATGTCAGCCGCTATAGTTTGAAAGCCGAGAGACACGCCGAAGAATTAGAACTCGTGGAAGAGAAGCACGGGGCCTATCTTTTGAATTCCAAGGATATGTGTCTAGTCAGATATCTGAAAGAATTAGCGGACGCGGGCGTGACCAGCTTCAAGATCGAGGGACGAGCCAAGAGCGTCTATTATCAAGCGACCGTTGTGGGCATCTATCGTCGCGCTCTAGCGGCGTTAGAGAAAAAAATGCCGCGGGCCAAGCTTAAGCAGGAACTAGATTATCTTTTTTCAGAATTGAATACCAAGCTCGTTCATCGCGGCTATACCGCCGGGTTCTTGTTGGGCGGGAAGGCCGATCAGAATATCTCGGATTCGCACGAGAAGAGCGCCTGGGAATTCTGCGGCCAGACCTTGGCAGAGCTGTCCGCGCCGTTGCGCCGTAACCTGGAGAAGATGAGGCTCGCGAACCCGCTAGTTTTCCAAGTCCATAATACCGTCAGAGCGGATGAAGAGATAGAGATAATCAGGCCTGGATATGATATAATCAAGATGCGCCCGGAGATGATCTGGGACGCTAAAACTGGAGAGGAAATCAAGGAAGCGCATGGCGGCGGAGGAGGGCAGATCGCGGTCATCGCCTTGCCTAAAAGCGTCGGATTTATCCCTCCTTTCTCGGTTATAAGAAGACTAGTAAAATAATAAGATTGTCTAAAGATATGATTTCATTCTTACGCGGCCGGATAATCAATAAGAGCCTTAATTACGCGATTATCGAAACGCGCGATATCGGCTATCAGGTATTTGCGGGCGAGAACCTGCTTAATGATCTAAAAATCGATACGGAGGTAGAATTGTATACCCATCACCAGATCAAGGAAGATGCTAGCGACTTATACGGCTTCAGATCTTTAGAAGATTTGGAGTTATTCGAACTCCTTTTGACAGTTTCCGGCGTCGGTCCGAAATCAGCGCTGGGAGTGCTCAGCATCGCTTCCGCCGGTGATATCAAAGAAGCGATCATACGCGGTGATGCCAATCTCCTGACCAAAGTTTCCGGCATCGGCAAAAAGACGGCCGAACGCCTCGTCTTAGAATTAAAGACCAAGATAATGCGCATCGGGGGCAGCTCGATCGCGCTTAATTCGTCCATGTCTTCTGGCAGCGATGAGATCGACGCGCTGATGTCTCTAGGCTATTCTTTATCGGAAGCGCGCGCGGCCTTGAATCTCGTCGACGCGAGCTTAGTCGATAGCGGCGAGAGAGTGAAAGCGGCCCTTAAGAAGATGAGACAAAAATAACATGACTATTGAAGACTTGAATTTCTTGAAGTCCGAAGACGGACGCGAAACATTAAAGCGGTATGGATCTTTCAAGGATGAAGATTTATATCGCTTATTGTTTAAGAGCGCCGGCGGGCCGGAATATAAGTTTTTGCCCGGGATCGTGACGCTTATAAAATTAAGGCGGCAGGCTGCGAAGAAATTCGCTTTAGCCGGAGCCATGCTGTTTACTCCGCTTAATCTGGAGCAATCGACGAGCGAAGATATCTCGGAGCATATCGCCCGGCGCTTCAAGCCGGAGTGGAAAGTCGCCGATTTGACTTGCGGCCTCGGCGGCAATCTGATTCCTCTAGCGAAGCGCTGTCGCTCGGCGGTCGCAGTCGATAAGTTGGAAAGCAATATCGTTTGCGCTCAGGCCAATGCTGCGGCTTACGGAATCGTTGGCAAGATAGAATTTATCGTTGGCGACGCCTATGACAATATCAGTCCTGATGTCGATGCTTTCTTCCTAGATCCGGCTAGAGATAGGGAAGGAAAGACTAAGACTCGTTCTCTCCTTAATTCCGAGCCCTCCTTGTTCAAGATATTGCCGGAAATATTCAAGATCACTCACAACGTCGGCGTAAAGATATCGCCAGCTTTCGATTATAAAGAATTGGAGACCTTACCGGAAAAGCCGGAGATAGAGATTATTGCCGAGGATAATAATTGCAAGGTCGCGATGCTCTGGTTCGGAGAATTGAAGACAGCAGCTCAACGCCGAGCGACTATCCTGGCTAAAGGCGCCGCTTATGACCTGATTGATTCTGAGCTTCGTCCGATAGTGCCCATAGCACCGCAGCCCAAGCTTTTTCTTTATGAGCCGAATAAGGCGATAATCAAAGCCCATTTGATTGAAGAGCTGGCCGCCTCTTACAGTCTATCAAAGATCAATCGCCATTTGTCTTTTTTGACCGGAGACGCCTTGGTCGGGACTGATAGGCCTGGAATTTTCCGGGCATTTAAGATTAAAACCTGCCACCCCTTCGCCCTCAGGGAATTAAAAGCTTTTCTTAAAGATGGGGGCATCAACCGTGTTAATATTATCACTAAAAGATTCCCGCTTTTACCCGAAGAATTATATAAGAAATTGAAAGTGAAAGAAGGCGGCGATCTTTTCCTGATCGTGACGGTCTTAAGTGACGAGGAGCGCTATTATATGCTGGCTGAACGTCCGTAAATCATTCTTAAATCGCCTTTACAAGAGCCGGTTTTTTGGTTAAGATATAGATGATTAAACACTCTTATTCTTCATATTTATGCGCCAATCGCAACTTTTTACCAGGACTGTCAAAGAATTACCAAAAGATGAACCGAGTTATAATGCTCAGGCGCTAATTCGCGCTGGTTTTATCGATAAAGTCGCGGCCGGAGTCTATTCTTATCTGCCTTTAGGCAAGCGCGTGCTTGATAAGATCTGCCGCGTCATCCGCGAGGAGATGGACTCCATCGGCGGTCAGGAAATATTAATGACGTCTTTGATCCCGAAAGAGAACCTCGAAGCTTCCGGACGCTGGGCTCATTTCGATGTCCTATTCCGTTTGACTGGCGGCGACAATAAGGAATACGCTCTCGGAGCGACGCATGAGGAAATCGTCTCGCCTCTGGCTAAGAAATTTATCGCTTCTTATAAAGATCTGCCTTTTGGCGTTTATCAAATCCAGACGAAGTTTCGCAACGAGAAGAGAGCTAAGGCCGGATTATTGCGTGGCCGTGAATTCTTGATGAAAGACTTGTATTCCTTCCACACCGATCAAGCCGATCTCGACGCTTATTATGAGAAAGCGACTGGGGCCTATAAGAAAACTTATGATCGCCTCGGCCTGGGCGAGATCACTTATCTGACTTACGCTTCCGGCGGAACTTTTTCTAAATACTCTCATGAGTTTCAGACTTTAGCCGAGGCCGGAGAAGACCTGATCTATATCTGTGAGAAATGCCATGTCGCCGTCAATAAGGAGATAATAGCCGAGCAGGATTCCTGCCCGATTTGCGGTAATAAGAAGCTGGTTGAAAAGAAAGCGATCGAGGTCGGCAATATCTTCAAGCTCAGCACGAAATTTTCCGCGCCTTTCAATATCTCTTATAAGGATAGCGCCGGCCAGGAGAATACTCCGGTAATGGGCTGCTACGGCATGGGGCCGAGCCGCATCATGGGAACCATCGTTGAGACTTTTCATGATGATAAAGGAATCATCTGGCCGGAGAATATCGCGCCCTTCAAGCTTCATCTGATATCCTTGAATGAGAATGAGGCGGCGGCGCGTATCTATGAGGAATTGGTTAAGGCCGGTTTCGAAGTCTTATTCGACGACCGCGAAGCGTCGGCCGGAGAAAAATTCGCCGATGCCGATCTGATCGGCTGCCCGTATCGCGTCGTCGTCAGCAAGAAGACTTTGAGCGAAGATAGCGTCGAGATGAAACGCCGCTCTGAGGATAAGGGCGTATTAGTGAAGATAAAAGATTTATCTTCTAGTTTGAGATAGTCGTCCTCAGCTTATTCGTTAAACCCATCATATAAATAATCTATGTTCAATAATCTGCTCGGAAAATTCAGCCATGACTTAGGAATCGACTTGGGAACCAAGAATACCCTGGTTTATGTTGTTGATAAGGGGCTAGTAATCAACGAGCCTAGCGTTGTCGCTATCAATAAGCGTACGAATGAAATCCTGGAGGTCGGCGAGGCTGCCAAGAAGATGGTCGGCAAGACTCCGGGCCATATCGAAGCGATTAAGCCGCTCGTCGAAGGGATCATTTCTGATTTTGAAGTGACTGAGAAGATGCTCAAATATTTTATTAATAAAGTCCATACTGAGAATTTTACTCTCATCTCCCGCCCGCGCGTCGTCATCGGCATTCCGCTCGACCTGACCGAGGTAGAGAAGAAGGCGGTCGAGGATGCTGCCAAGTCTGCCGGCGCCCGCAAGGTCTATCTGATCGAGGAAGCGATGGCCGCTGCTATCGGCGCCCGCTTGCCCGTAACTGAAGCGACCGCGACCATGGTCGTAGATATCGGCGGCGGCACGACGGAAATCGCCGTCATCTCGCTCGGCGGCGTCGTCACCTGGAAATCTCTGAAAGCGGCCGGAAACGAATTTGATAACAACATCATCGAGTATATCCGCGAAGAATTCAATATTCTCATCGGCGAGCAGCTGGCGGAAGCGATCAAGATCGCTATCGGTTCGGCTGTCCCCCTGGAGGCTCCGACCGAGATAGAAGTGCGCGGCCGCGATCTCGTTACCGGCTTGCCTAAGGCTCTCATGGTCAGCGACAAGCAGATCAGGGAAGCGATCAATCGCACCGTCGTCAAGATCATCGATAACATCAAGACTATCTTAGAGACGACTCCTCCGGAATTAGTTTCTGACATTTATGAGCGCGGCCTGTATCTTTCCGGCGGCGGCGCCCTGCTGCGCGGCTTGGACAAGGCTATCTCTCTGGCGACCAAGATTCCTGTCAAGATTTCCGATGATCCATTGACTTGCGTCGTGCGCGGCACCGGCATCTTATTAACTGATAAGGAATTATTAGAGAAAGTCGTTCTGCCTTCGAATACTGATTAATATGGTTAGAATCAAGAAAAACAATCCGGTCGTCCCTTGCCTGATAATAGCCGCCGCGCTGTTTTTTTTGCATATATCGGGATTCTTGCGGCCGTTGGAGAATTCTCTGGTTTATCTGGTCAAGCCTATCGCCAGCCGTTTTTATAATGCCGGCACGAATATCAAGACGGCTTATGACGCCAATAATAATCCGGAAGATCCAGCCGCGCGAGCTGATCGTTTAGCTAAAGAAGTGTTAGTCCTGACTGTGGCTAATTCCCGCAGCTTAGAGATAGAGGAAGAGAATCGCAAGCTGCGCGAGGCCTTGAAATTCGCTAGCAATAGTAATTCACGGACTGTAGTCGCGAGCGTCATCGCCAAAGAAGCGGCCGCTGAAGATAGCCTGGGCTTAGTTATCAATCGCGGTGCCAAGGACGGATTAGTCGCTGGCTTAGCGGTAGTCAGCGAAGACGGCTTGATCGTCGGTAAAGTCTTAGAAACGAAAGACGCGACGGCTAAGATATGCTTGACGACTAATCCTAATTGCCAGCTAGCCGCCGCTATCCAGAATTCCGATAAGACGCAGGGCATAACCGATGGCGATCTCGGCCTGACTATCAGGATGAATTATATTCCGCAGCTAGAGAAGATAGCGCCGGGAGACATCGTCATCACCTCGGGTTTGGGCGAACATATCGCCCGCGGTCTGGTTATCGGCCGCGTCACCCAGGTTTTCAATGAAAGCAACGAGGTTTGGCAGGAGGCGATCATCGAGCCTCTCGTCGACCTTGATAATCTGACTATAGTGTCTGTCCTTATACCTTAATATATTCCGGTTATGATAAAAAAAATCTGGCAGATAGCATTCTTGATCTTATTGCTTTCAGGCGTCGCCATCGTCCAGTTTTCTTTTATCTTTTCGCTGCCTTCAGTTTTCAGCCAGATAAACCTAGCGATGATCGCCTTGATGTTCACCCTGTTCTTTTTCGGATTCAAGTCTTCGTTGTATGCCGCCTTGATCTTAGGCTTTTGGCTCGATCTTTTTTCTTTTTATTTTTTCGGCCTCTATCTCTTGCTTTTCTTCCTGTCCGTAATTTTTGCCAATTGGATATTGGAAACCCGGCTGACTAACCGTTCTTTGTATTCTTTCTTGTTGCTGCTGCTCTTGGCGACGGCTGCTTACGATATCGCTGCCGCCTTCCTGTTCTATCTGTCCGGCGCTTCTATTGGAGCTTTCTTCTTGTGGAATGGAATTTTCTGGTCTAATCTCTTTTATCAGATGCTCTGGAGCGGATCAGCCGGCTTATTAATGTTCAGCCTGGCTGGCGCCTTGACGCGCCGCTTCAAGCCGTTCTTCTTAGAGAAGGCTTGAGCCTTTGGATAAAGGGGTTTCTCATGTTATTATTACCATAGTAATTTATTTCGATAATATATTCTTGTCCACATATATGTATGATTTCATAACTATCGGCGGAACGACTCGCGACATCTCTTTTTTCACTGACCAAGGGGTGCTGATGAAAGATGGAAACGACATTCTGCGCCAGAAACTTTTAGCGTTTGAATCTGGCGCCAAGATAAAAGTCGATAAGTTTTATTATTCTTACGGCGGCGGCGCAGCTAATGCCGCGGCTTGTTTAGCTAATTTTGGCTTTCGGACCGCCTGCCTGGCGCCGGTCGGCAGCGATAGGAATGGCCGCTTGATCGTTGAAAACCTGAGGGCGCGCTATGTCGACACCCGCATGATCAAAAGAATCAAGAACGAAGAGAGCGGGTCATCGTTTATCCTGATCGCTCCGAACGGAGAGCGCATCATCTTCGCTCAGCGCGGCGCCAATAAGATTTTGGCGATAGATGAGAAAGATATTTCTTATCTGAAGAAGACTAAGGGCATCTATATAGCTTCCTTGGCTGGAGATTGGCCAGGGAATCTGAGAAAGATATTTTCAGTCGTCTCTCCGCAGGGACCTAATGTCTTCTGGAATCCGGGCATGACCCAGCTTTTGGGCGGAGCTGATAAGATCAAGGCATATTTGAAGAAAACTACCGTCCTCGCTTGCAATAAAGATGAGGCGCTGGCGTTGGTCTTGCATACTGAAGGCTATAAGAATACCGATCATATAGTCTTGAATAATACGGAGAGTCTGATTAAGATCATCCATAGCTTCGGCGCGAAGATCGTCGTAATCACTATGGGCAGCGACGGCGTGATAGTCTTTGACGGTCAGAAGATAATCCAGCATGATATCATCAAGGAAGAGAAGCGCGTCGATACTACTGGCGTCGGCGATATCTTTAATTCCTCATTTGCCGCGGCTTGGACGCTGTTCAAAGGCGATATCGATAAGGCCTTGCATCTGAGTTTGCAGAATGCGGCCGCCAAGGTCGCCCATATCGGCGCTCAGACTAGCTTAATTAAGATAAAATAATATGATCAATGGAGTCATCATCAAGAAGATAGAGAAATACGAAGATAACCGCGGCTGGCTGGCAGAGATATTCCGCCGCGACGAGCTAGCTTTCGATATGTCCATGGCCTATGTCAGCCTGACTAAGCCGGGAATCATCCGCGGCCCGCATGAACACGTCCATCAAAGCGACTGCTTCGTGTTCCTCGGTCCGGGCGCTTTCCGCCTTTATCTTTGGGATCGTCGCGGCGATTCGAAGACCGAGGGCGAATCCTTAGAGCTTGAAGTCGGAGAAGACAATCCGACCCTCGTCATCGTGCCGCCAGGCGTCGTCCATGGCTATAAATGCATTTCCGATATCGCGGCCTTGAGCATCAACTTGCCTGATAAATTGTATAAAGGAGAGGGTAAGAAGGAAGAAATTGATGAGATCAGATGGGAAGCTAAAGAGGATAGTCCTTATAAGATAAAATAATATGTGCGTTTTTTGCCAGATAATCAATAATGAGATTCCTTGCGCCAAGGTTTACGAAGATGATCGCATCTTTGCTTTTTTGGATGCCAAACCTGTCAACGCGGGCCATACCCTGGTGTTAAGCAAGAAGCATTATCAGAATATCGAAGAAGCGAGCGAAGATGACTTGTGCGCCATAATCTTAGCAGTTAAGAAGATCGGCCGCTTATTGAAAGATAGGCTGGGAGTTCTCGGCTATAATGTTACGACTAACAATGATCCGGTGGCCGGGCAGAACGTCCCCCATATTCATTTCCATGTCATTCCGCGCCACGCGGGCGATGGCCATGTGCAGTGGCCGCAGCATCCATATGCATATGGCGAGGCTGAAGAAATCTTGAATAAATTATTATCCAAAATATGAAATTACTCGTTACCGGCGGCGCCGGCTTCATCGGCTCCAACTTCATACGCTATTGGCTGAAGGAATATCCGGAAGACAGCCTTATCAATCTGGATGCGCTTACTTATGCCGGCAATCTGGATAATCTTAAGGATGTGGAGAATAATCCTAACTATAAGTTCGTCAAAGGCGATATCTGCGATGCGGCGCTGGTTAATGATCTGGTGCAGGGAATAGATGTCATTGTTCATTTTGCGGCCGAGAGCCACGTCGATCGCTCTATCAAGAATAGCGCTGACTTTATCCGTACTAATGTCGAAGGGACGCGGACCTTATTGGAAGCGGCGAAGAACAACGGCCATATCCGCTTCCATCATATCTCGACCGATGAGGTTTTCGGCGCCTTGGATTTCGGCGCGCCGAAATTTAATGAGAAGACTCCTTATGATCCGCGCTCTCCTTATAGCGCTTCTAAGGCTGGTTCGGATCATCTGGTCCGCGCTTATTACCATACTTATAAGCTGCCGATCACTATTTCTAATTGCTCCAATAATTACGGACCTTATCAATATCCAGAAAAGCTGATTCCGCTCTTTATCACTAACCTGATGGAAGGGAAGAAGGTTCCGGTTTATGGCGCGGGCGCGAATGTCCGCGACTGGATTCATGTCGATGACCATAACCGCGGCGTCGATATGATCATTAAACATGGCCGCATCGGCGAGACTTATTGCCTAGGAGGCGGCAACGAGAAGACTAACATGGAAATAACCAAGCTGATACTTAGCCTGATGGGTCGCGGTGAAGAGATGATCGAATATGTGCCCGATCGTCTCGGCCACGATTTGAGATACGCGATTGATTTTTCCAAAGCGCGGGCGGAATTAGGCTGGGAGCCGCTCCAATCTTTCGAGGAGGGCTTGCGCGCTACGCTAGAATGGTATAAAGCTAATGAATCCTGGTGGAAGAAATTAAAATAATCAAAAATATGGAAAACAAGAAAATCTTTATCATCGAAGACGACGCTAATCTTCTTTACGGGCTAGAATCTCAGTTTTCCGCTGATGAGTTCGAGGTGGAAACCGCGACTGGCGACGAAGAGATGGAAGAATTATTCAATAAGCTTCGGGATTTCGAGCCGGATTATATTATTCTTGATCTCATTCTTCCCAAGGTTGACGGCTTCGAGATCATTAAGAAATTGAAGTCCGACGATGAGCTCAATGATAAGCAGATCTTCATCTTTACCGATCTGAGCGACGAGGACAGCCGTCAGCGCAGCCTGCAGCTCGGCGCTGATTATGTTTTCTTCAAGGAAGAATTCGATACTTTTGAATTCGCCGAGAAAGTCAAACGGATAGTCGCGGCCAGCGAGAAGAGCGTCGATCGTGATTATGAAGAATAAGACTTCATTTTCCGGTTTTGACCGGTTTGACTAATGTTCACAAAAATACTAAGATAGATTAGTGTTATATTTTTGCGTATGTTTATTAAAAGGATCGGAATCGATCTTGGTACAACCTATACTCTAATCCATCTGCCTAAGCGCGGCATTGTTATTAATGAGCCGAGCGTGGTGGCAGTCTCTATCCATGACAAGAAGATCCTGGCTGTCGGCAACGAGGCTAAGGATATGATCGGCCGCACCCCGGATACTATTATGGCCGTGCGTCCTTTGAAGGACGGAGTCATCGCTGATTATCGGGCGACCGAAGCGATGATACGCTATTTCATCAATAAGACCTTAGGGGGCATCCGCTTATTCCGTCCGGAAGTCATGGTCGCCGTCCCGGCGGGCATTTCGTCTACTGAGCGCCGCGCGGTCATTGAAGCGACTATCGCGGCTGGCGCTAAAGCGGCCTATATCATCAAGGAACCGGTGGCGGCGGCTATCGGCGCTGACATACCCATCGGCTCAGCTACTGGGCACATGGTTATCGATATCGGCGGCGGAACCGCGGAAATGGCCGTCATTTCTTTGGGCGGAATCGTCGCTTCGACTTCTGTGCGCGTCGGCGGCAATAAGTTCGATGCTGCTATCCTGGAATATATTCGCAAGAAATATAACCTGGCTATCGGCGAGCGTACAGCTGAAGAAATAAAGATCAATATCGGCTCGGCCTTATATATGGAGGATAAGCTTTATCTGGAGATACGCGGACGCGATATCGTGACCGGCCTGCCGCGCAGTCTGACTGTCTCGAGCGATGATGTGACTGAAGCTATCCAGAACGAGCTAGAGGCGATAATCGCTGCCGCTAAGAAAGTGCTGCAGAAGACTCCGCCGGAATTATCGGCCGATATCATGGATAAGGGCATAGTGCTTACCGGTGGCAGCTCCTTGCTCCGCAATATCGATCAATTAATCGCTCGGACTACCGGTGTTTCCGCTTATGTCGCTGACGACGCCATGCTTTGCGTCGCCAAGGGCACGGGTATCGCTTTAGATAATTTGGATTCTTATAAACGCAGCATCCTCGCCACTAAATAATCAGAGGATTATGATTATCGGAATAGACGCCTCGCGCGCTAATTTGCTCCACAAGACTGGTACCGAATGGTACTCTTTTTACTTGATCAAGAATCTGGCGGAGATAGATAAGGCTAATACTTATTGGCTCTATATCAATCAGCCGGCTCGTCCGGAATTGATCGAGGCCGTCAAAGATAACCCGAATTTTTCCTTCAAGCTCTTGAAGTGGCCCTTCTTTTCTTTCTGGACTCTGGGCCGCTTGACTCTGGAGATGCTGTATCGCCGTCCGGACGTTTTATTCATTCCGGCGCATACTTTGCCGCTCTTCGGCCCGCGCCGCACCCTCAACACTATCCATGATGTCGCTTTTGTCCGCGAGCAGAATCTTTATCGGGCAGTCAAAGCCAAGACCAGCTTAGTCGGAACGCGCCAGCTGATAAATTTTTTTGTCAGGCTTCTGACCTTAGGCCGCTACCGCAGCGATTCTGTCGATTATCTTTATTGGTCGACCGCGTTCGCCCTGCGTCATGCTAAGAAGATCATTGCCGTTTCCGAGTTTACCAAGCAGGACATCCTGAATCTCTATCCCAAGACTCCAGCGACGAAGATTTCCGTCGTTCATAACGGTTATCCTGATCATCTTTATCGCCGCTTGCCGGAAAATCCAGAGAAGACTCAGGCCGTTTTGGATAAGTATGCTCTTGAGGCGCCTTTTTTCTTATATATCGGCCGCTTGGAAAAGAAGAAAAACGTATCTGCTCTGGTGGAAGCGTTCGCCTACTTGCGAGAGAATCATCCGGATATGGAGGCGAAATTGGTCCTTATCGGCGATGCCGGCTTCGGGTATGACGAGATAAAATATACTATTGAAGAATTTAATCTTAATGGCAAGGTTATCATGCCGGGCTGGGTAGCTGAAGAGGACATGCCTTATGTCATGAACGCCGCCGCCGCTTTTATTTTTCCGTCTAAGCACGAAGGTTTCGGCATCCCAGTCTTGCAAGCCCTGGCTTGCGGCATTCCGGCTGCTGTTTCTGATATTCCGGTGCTCAGAGAAGTCGCCGGCGAAGCCGCCCTGTATTTCGATCAGAACGACAAGCGGGCGATTGCGGCCGCGATGGGCCGGATATTGTCTGATGAAGATCTGAGAAAAGACCTGATAGTAAAAGGATTGGAACAGGTTAAAAAATTCAGTTGGCGCCGCTCTGCCGAAGAGACTTTAGAGGTTATCAAGAGTCTGTAAATAATAATTAAGATATGTTAGTATTAAGGTGTTATATGAGAAAACTGATAACATCTTTTTTTATTCTCTCGCTGTTCCTGGCAGAGCCTGTTTTGGCTAATATTACGCCGAACGATTTTTTTTATAGCAATCAATGGTATTTATCTAAGATAAAAGCCGACAGCGCCTGGGATAAGATTACCGGCAGTCCGGATATGGTAATCGCGGTAATCGATTCAGGCATACAGATCAATCATCCCGATTTGAAAAATAATATCTGGAATAACCTTCGGGAAATTCCGGGAAATAATATTGATGACGACGGGAATGGCTTCATTGATGACGTGAATGGCTGGGACTTCGTTAATAACGCCCCAGACCCATCGCCGAAATTTACGGCCGGCTGGACTGAGGCTGGGGTCTCTCACGGCACGATGGTCGCCGGCATAATCGCCGCGCGCGGCAATAATAGCGAGGGTGTCGCCGGCATCACCTGGCAGGCGCAGATCATGGCTCTAAAAGTTCTAAATGATAAAGGAGAGGGAAAATTGAGCAATGTCATCCGCGCGATTGACTACGCGATCGCTAATGGCGCGGATATAATAAATCTGAGCTTCGTCTCTTTTAATTATAGCGACGGCATGCAAGAAGCGATACGCCGGGCGCATAAGGCCGGAATCATGATCGTCGCCGCGGCCGGAAATGAGCAAGCGGACGGCGTCGGTTATGATATCGAGAAGACGCCTATCTATCCGGCTTGTTATGACGGCGAGCTCATCGGCGAGAATATGGTCATCGGCGTAGCCGCGACCGATGCGCTTGATCAGAAAGCTAAATTTTCCAGCTATGGATCGCGCTGTGTCGACTTAGTCGCTCCGGGCATCAGCTTCTTCAGCGCAGTGACTGCGGGCAGCGTGGCTGATTTTCCGAATAAGCTCTATGACGGCTATTGGTCGGGAACTTCCATGGCAGCGCCGCAAGTCACGGCGACCCTAGCCTTAATCGCCCAGGCTAATCCGGAATTGAGCCGCCGCGAGATAGTTAATATTCTTTTCGCTTCTACTGATAATATCAGCCGTTTAAATCCTGACTATGAGGGCAAGCTGGGCAACGGACGCTTAAATGTCAATCGGGCTGTCGAGATGGCTAAAGAGAAATTATATAGCCGCGTCGGACGCCTAGTCGTTCTGCCGCAGAGCTCCGTCAAGACCAAGCAGTCCAAGCTTACGGCTGCCACTGGCGATCTGGCCGATAAATTATCCCTAGATATCAAGGGCGGGGAAAGCATCGCCATCGGAGACGTCAACAGCGACGGCTTAGAAGAAATAATCGTCGGCGCGGGGCCGAGCAGCGAACCGAAGATTATGATTTATAGTGAAAGCGGCCGGTTGATCAAGCAGATATTAGCTTATGACAAGTATTTTCGCGGCGGGGTGAGCGTCGCTTTGATTGATATTGACGGCGATGAGCAGATGGAGATAGCCGTTGCCCAAGCCGCGCGCGGCACCGGTCAAATCAAAATATTCAATTTCAACGGCCAATTGAAGAAGCAATTTTTGGTCGACAGCCGCTATTGGCGCGGCGGCCTGAATCTGGCGGCTGGCGATATTGATGGCAACGGCGACCAGGAAATCGTCGCCGCTTATGGCGCCGGCTCCGAGCCGATGGTTAAGATCTTCCATGCTGACGGCAAGATTATCGGAGCTTTTTTAGCTTATGAAAAGAAATTCCGTGGCGGAGTGAAGATAGCGGTCGCGAATATCAACGGCCGCAAAGATCATAATAAGGCGAACATCATCGTTTCTCCGGGCAAAGGCCGTGATCCGCAGATAAAGATTTTTGATAATCGCGGCGCACTGGTGCGCCAGTTCTTAGCTTATAGCCGCAATTGGCAAGGCGGGGTGAACCTGTCTGCCGGCGACTTGAATAACGACGGCTTGCCTGAAATAGCTACGGCCGCTCAGGCGGGAGCCGCACCCCATGTCCGCGTCTTCAGCACTCGCGGAGAATTAATGGAATCGTTCTACGCTTGGGAGGAAAACTGGAACGGCGGCGTTAATATTGGTATAATAAAGATCAGTAACTAATAATCATATGTCTAAGCAAGTCATCTTTGATAAGAAAAACATCCTCGTCGCTGGCGGCGCCGGCTTTATCGGGTCTCACCTCTGCGATGAGTTGGTTAAGACCAGTAAGGTCATCTGCGTGGACAGCTTTATCACCGGCAGCGAGCGCAATATCGATCATCTGCTCGCCAATCCTGACTTCATTTTTATTAATCATGATTTATCTAAGCCCTTGGATTTAGAGACGCTTCCGGAGCTGAAGAAATTCAAGATAGAATTCCAAGGCTTGCAGGAGATATATAATCTGGCTTGTCCGATGTCGCCGCGCCGCTTCCTAGAGAATCGTTTAGCCACTATTCTGGCGAATTCCTATGTGGTCAAGAATCTTCTGGATATGGCCGTCAAATATAATTCTAAGCTCTTGCAATTCTCATCCTCGGTCGTCTATGGTCCGCGTCGCGCCGATAATCCCGAACTGAAAGTCAAAGAGAGCGATTTGGGCGCGGTCGATCAGCTGTCAGAGCGCAGTTCTTATGATGAGGGCAAGCGTTTTGCGGAAACCGTGGTCAGCAACTATCGCTCTCTCTATAGCGTGGATGCGCGCATCATGCGCCTCTTCCGCGTCTATGGTCCGCGCATGGAAGCGAATGATGATCAGATGATCCCGGATTTCATCAAGAATGCCCTGGATAATGTCGACGTCACTATCAATGGCGATGAGACTTTCTCTTCTTCTTTCTGCTATATCGATGACGTTATCGACGCGATCGGAAAATTCATGAATTCTGAACTGACGGGCCCGATCAATATCGGTTCGGACATAGACACTAATTTAACTGACTTGGTCAAGACGATCTTGTCTCTGACCGGCTCTAGCTCTAAGATAGCTTATTCTGAAGATAAGCTGTTTCTCAGCGAGCTGGTCTTGCCAGATATCCATCAGGCGCGCAACGAACTCGGCTGGATGCCGGTCGTAACGCTCGAGAACGGACTGAAGAAAACTATCTTTGATATCGAAGCTAACAAGAGATTGCAGGGTTTCGGAGCCTGATATATTCAAGCATCGTAGATAATAAAAGGCCGGATCAGTCCGGCCTTTTCTATTTCGTCTTCGTCGCTAGCGTTATTTTTTTTATCAGGTCGCCCTCGTCTCCGGGGGTGAAAAGTTCGTCGCCTTTTTTCATCAATTCCGGAATGCCGCCGAGACGGGAAGCGATGACAGACAGGCCGGCCGCGTGGGCGCCGTAGATCACGGTCGGAGAATTCTCATAGCATAAAGAGGGGATGATCAGGTAATCTTTGGCGTTCATTATCTCTTTAGTCTCGTCATAGGAAAGCAATCCGGAAATCTGGATGCGCGCATCGCCGCTAGCGGCCGCTCGCGCCTTATCCAGATCCTTGCCGCCGTTGCGGACTGCGATGAATAAGCTTAGCTCCGGCCGGCTTATCTTCTTAAAAGCGTTGATAAGGAAGAGTATGCCTTTCTGTTCCTCGATCTGTCCGATGAAGATAAAATTCTTGGCCGAACCGATTTTGGCTGGCCGCGGCGCTTCTGTCTCGGGCCAGACGAATGGGCGGATCTCCTGTTCCGAATCCTTGAAGAAGCCGCGCTGCTTATGGATCTCTAGGAGCCAGTCGGACGGAGAGATGACTTTAGCCGGAGAAGCGAATAGCGTCCGCGTCAGCGCTTGGTATATCTTAGCGGCCAGGCTGTCGATTTTCTGTTCTTGCCCGAAGATCATCAGTCCCGAAGGGTGGATGAGCTGGATATCATGGAGGAAATGTTCGTGGCGGATATCCAACTTCTTCAAGACGCGAGGAACCATGAAGCCTAGGCCCATCAAGTTGTGAGTGATGATTGCATCCGGTTTTTCTGATTTCAGTATAGCCTTTATCTGGCGCGCTTGCTGGAACGAGAAGATATTTCTGACCTGCCAGAGAGCGCGGTAGAGCGGGGAACGCTTGCCCAGATCATAGAAATCGGAATCTATCTGATATATTTTTTCTCCGTTCAATGTTTTATTTTCTTTCTGATCAGAGTTCTGCTTATCATTCTCCGGGCGCGTAGTTATCAAGAAGACTTCATGCCCGGATCGGCGCAAATCTTCAGCCATCATCTTCACGGCTGTTTCCGCGCCGCCGCGGCTGTATTTCCCGTATAGATTGTGCATCAAGCCTATCTTCATATCGCTTTGAATATTTCTTTTAGCTTAGCGGCTACTATCTCTTCTCCATATTTGGCTTCCGCCAAGCTTCTCGCTTTTGCCGCCATTCTTTCGGATATAGATTTATCGCTCATAAATAGCCTCAATTTCTTTTCGAGGTCTGATACGTCTCCTGGCTTGATCAGCCAGCCTTCTTCGCCGTCATTAAAGACGCCGCGGACGCCGGGAAGATCAGAGGCCATAACTGGCACGCCGCAAGCTAAAGCTTCTATCAAGACGATGCCAAAGGCTTCGTTGCCGTTAATCGAGGGCAATATCAGGAGATCTGCTTTCTGATAAGCGCGAACTAGGTCGGCCTCGCTCAGTTTCCCGGCGAACCTTATTTTCTTGTCGAGATTGAGGCGCACGGCTAAAGCCTCATATTCCTGGCGCTTATCGCCTTCGCCCGCAATCGTCAATTCGAAATGGCAATCGCCGAGCCCGGCGGCGGCGCGCAAGAGCACGTCCACGCCTTTGAAATAATGGGCCGCATCGAGCGCGCCGACAAAGAGCAGGTCGAAACGATCCTTTTTTATGAATTGGGCGCTGACGAAATTCACGATCTCCTTAGCCTTGGCTAAGAGGCTATTACCAGCCGGCGCCTTCAGTCCGCTCGGCTGGAATCTCTGCAGGTCGACGGCGAAAGGGATCTCACGAAATTTTTCGGGATGGGCCGCGTAATAATCTTTTATTTCGCTGTTCTTCACATAGTCTAGGCTGGCCGTGACGATAAGGTCAGCTTGTTGGAGCAGGGAGGCGCGAATCAGGCGGCTGGGAAGGCTTAATATCCTGGCCCAAGGGCTAAGGCCGCTTACGTCCATATGGTAATGGATCACAAGTTTCGTTCTCTTGTGGAAGATCTTGAAGAGCCAGACGATCTCAGCCGTGCCGAAATACGGGTAATGGAGGTAAATATAATCGAATGATCTCAAGCGCCAGAGCAGGGAGCCTAAAACAGAACCGTGGCCATATTTCAGCCACGGTTTCGTATTATAAGGAGTGAAGTCGACGACTTCATATTCGGTTCTCAGTATCTGGCTGATTCGATCGGCGCTGTTGCCCATACCGCCGGCATAAGGCGGGAAAGCGCAGACGATAGAAGCGATTTTCATGTTTATTTCTTTAAGGTTATCTGGCGGACGATTTCTGTGAGACTCCTGTCCATCTTGGCCAGATCTAATCTGAGCCTGAAGACGAGGTAGAATAAGGCCAGAACCGCGATATAGATCAGGAAATTTATGCCGCTGCCGGAAAAGCCGAGCCAGGCGACCAAGCTGTCGATAGCCTTTATGAAGATGATAGCGGCGGCGGCAATCAGCCAGAAGACGAGCCATAACGTGAATTCGCTATTGCTGATCTGGTTCTTTTTTTTCTGCGCGACTAGGCGGAAAATGAAGAAAAGGATGATGACGATGGCGATTATCTGCTGCAACATAAGTTTATCTTTAAGTTTATTTATTTTTATTTTATTATCCTGTGGATCAGAAGGTCGCGGACGATCTTTTTAGCATCCGACCAGCCGCGGCCGACGCGGTGGTAGATGACAGTGATCGGAACCTCGGCTACTCGCAGTTTTTCCTGGAAGGCCTTTATCTGGATTTCGCTGTTATGGGCCATCTCCCGATTGTTTATTCTGATCTTTTCGGCGGCCAAGCGGCTCATCGCCCGGAAGCCGTTTTGCGGATCGCTCAGCTTTATGCCCAATATCACTCTAGTGAATATCTGAGCGAGCGGCATGATCAGATATTTCTTGACCGCCGGCAGATTAGCTTTCTTGCCTAAGAAGCGGGAACCAAAGACGATATCGGCGCGCCCTGCTATTATCGGCGCGGTCATATCTTTTATTTCTGTAGCCAAGAATTGGTCGTCAGCGTCGAAATGGACGATGATATCGGCGCCATGGTCGAGAGCATAATCATTGCCGGTCTGGAGAGCCGCGCCTTGGCCGCGGTTGATCGGATGGCGGAAAACAGTCGCGCCGGCCGCTTCAGCCGCCGCCGCAGTATCATCGCGAGAGCCGTCATCAATGACGACGATCTCGTCGACAAAAGGCTTAGCGCCGGTAATGACTTTAGCGATATTCTTTCCTTCGTTCCAGGCAGGGATGACGCAGATTATCTTCATATCAATCCTTCTTTCTTTTTCTTAAGGCGGTCGTGAGCGAGCGGACGGAAGCCGTCCTTTAAGGCTATTTTTTCCAATTCCTGATAGCGGTCGTCTGATTTTTTTTCGAGCTTCTTAAGCAGCAGCGTCTTTATAGCTGGAGTAATGCGGAGGACTTCGAATAAGCCGATCTCCTTGCGCCGGTCACGGCTAGTTTTTCCTGGCTTTCGCTTCATTCCGACTAAGCGCTGGCTTACGATCATCTTAAGGTTATCCAGCTTTAATTTCAAGGGCGGTTCAGCTGCCAGAACTTTACGCAAGGCTTCGAAGGAATCAGCCGCAGTCATAGTGCCGAAGACTAGGCGGCCGCTAGCGGCCGCTCGAATCGCGTGTTCTAGCGAACGAGACTCGTCTAGGCTATCAGTGAAGATTATCTCAGAATCTAAGCGCAGCAGCTTATCCCAATTAGTTTCGCTCGGAGGGAGCGCTACGACGCCAGGGACTTCGTAAGCTTCTCGCCCTTGGAGGGAATAGACGCTCTTAGAGGGGTCATTCAGCTCGAGGAGTAGGGAGTTCAGGGTGGCGCTCTTGCCTTCGCCCTCAGGAGAGCTGATAATCACTAGCCCCGACTTAAGATTAAGAGATTTCTTGATCTCCTGGAGCTCTGCTTTCTGCAATCCGAGCCTGTTGAGGCGCCAGAGAGTGAATGGCTTAGTGATGAGATTGATGATTATCTTTTCTCCGTTCGCTTCCGGCATGATAGTCAGATAGAAATTAAGGCAGCCGGATTTATGAGGAAGCTTGCAGTATTTTTTAGCGATGAATTCTCCGGGAGCGACGGCTAATATTTTTCTCAGGCTGGAGAATAATTCCTTCTCTAGCTTCTTAGGCAAGATCAGGCTCTGTTTGTCTTGTCCAGAGAAGTAGTAGTCTAGAACAAGCTGGTCGGCTCGCCTGGCGATGACCAGGTTGTCGGCCCCTTCGCTAGCGGCGTAATTGAATATTTTAGTGATAATTTTTTGGCTCATAATATCTTAATTATAACATAGTTTTGTATTATTTTAAAATGTGATAAACTGAAAATAAATAGATTATTCTCTTATTTTTTTATGGTTTATTCTAATCTTTACGTCCGTTTTTACTCTTTTTGTCAAGAAATAAGGGTTGCCTTGGCGGCGCTTTGGCGTTTTGTGCCCAGCCGCTTCTATTTAGGGCTAGCTGGCTTGTTCCAAATCCTCGCCTGGCTGCAGGCCGTTTTCATCTATAAGCATCTGAGCGGAGAGCTGCTGGTGCTGCATTATAATATAGATTTTGGCATCGATCTGGTCGGCGCGCCTTGGCACATATTCTTATATCCCCTTTACGGCTTAGGCATCTTAGCTTTTAATTGGATCATGGCCGCAGTCTTGCATCGCCGCCAGTATTTTCGGTTGTTCGCCAATATCTTATTAACGGCCGCCGAGCTCTTCCTGATGTTTATCAGCTTGGCTCTGATGTTTATTTATTTGATTAATTTTAGATAATCTCCTTATGATGGAATTCTATGTCGTCAAGATCTTGTTCTTTTCCGCCCTCGCTTTTATTTTTACGATCATCGTGGCTCCGATCCTGACTCATTATCTCTATAAATATAAGTTAGGAAAAAAAATCAGGAATGGCGGCGCGACTCCGATCTTTACCGAGCTTCATGCTCATAAGGAGGGAACGCCGACTATGGGCGGAGTTCTCATTTGGGGGACTGTCCTAGTCTTCATCTTGGGCTTTTCTGCTTTAAGCAGTCTGTTCCCGGGAAATATTTTTCAACATCTTAATTTCTTATCCCGCTCCGAAACTTTATTGCCTTTGGGCGCCTTGATCATTTCCGCGCTGATCGGCCTTTTTGACGATTGGCTGGACGTGCGCGGCAAGGGCGTTCTCGGCGGCGGCGGCTTGAAGCTGCGCCACCGCTTGCTCATCTACACGCTTATCGCTATCGCCGGCGCGCTCTGGTTTTATTTCAAATTAGACTGGACCGTCTTCCACGTTCCTTTTTTGGGAAATTTCGAGATCGGCGCTTGGTATATTCCGATATTCATCTTCATTATCGTTGCCACCTCTTTCTCGGTCAACGAGACTGACGGTCTGGACGGCTTGGCCGGAGGAACCCTGGCTATCGCTTTTTCTGTCTTCGGTATCATCGCTTTCATGCTGGGCCGCTATGAGTTGGCTACTTTCTGCGGCGTTATCATTGGCGCGCTGCTCGCTTTCCTGTGGTTTAATATTCCTCCGGCCCGTTTCTATATGGGCGATACGGGCTCTATGAGCTTGGGCGTCACGCTCGGCATCATCGCGATGTTGACCAATAATTCGCTACTCTTGATTTTTATCGGGTTGATTTTCCTATTAGAATCATTATCCGTCATCATTCAGGTCTTATCAAAGAAATTGCGCGGCCGCAAAGTCTTCTTATCCGCTCCGATCCACCATCATTATCAGGCGAAGGGCTGGCCCGAGGCAAAGGTGGTCATGCGCTTCTGGGTGATAGCGGCTATCGGCTCGGCTATCGGCCTGATGGTCTTCCTGCTTGATCAGAAGTTTTAAATTATGTTCGGCATACACACGAAAAAAACATCGCCGCGTCCCGGCGAGCATGAACCCGACAAAAGCCTGATAACGGCTTTATTCATTTTGCTCGTCGTCGGGTTAGTGATGCTTTTTAGCGCTTCTTCAGTCGTTTCTTATGCCCGCTACGGCAATACTTATCATTATTTTATCCGCCAGGTCTTCAGTCTCGGCATCGGCTTAGCCGTCTTTTTTGCCGCCTCGCGCATCAATTATCATTGGTGGAAGAAATTCGCTGGTTTTTTTCTATTGTCTTCTATAGTCTTACTCCTGTTGGTTTTTATTCCCGGCCTGCGCGCCGACTACGGCACCGCTCGCAGCTGGATCAATATCTTTGGCCAGTCTTTCCAGCCGTCGGAATTAGTGAAAGTTTCCTTCTTGATATATTTGGCGACTTGGCTGGAAGCGAAGAAGGGGGACCTGAATAGCTTGACGAGCGGCGTCTTGCCGTTCCTGGTGATACTCGGAGTCATCAGTCTATTGATGATGTTACAGCCTGATCTCGGAACTTTGTTCATCATCGCTTTTACAGCCGTGATTGTTTTTTTTGCCGGCGGCGGCAAAGTCATTCATATAGCGATCGCTCTTATTCTCGCCGCGCTGGCTCTCTTCTTGTTTTTAAGCTTAAATTCGAATTATCAGAGCGATCGTTTCAAATGCTTGCAGGACCCGAGCTTCAGCGCTCAAGATAAATGCTATCAGATCAGCCAATCTCTGATAGCGGTTGGTTCCGGCGGTTTTTTCGGACGCGGCCTAGGAGAGAGCCGGCAGAAATTCATGTACCTGCCTGAAGTCTGGGGCGATTCTATCTTTCCGATCATCGCTGAGGAAACCGGCTTCTTCTTTTCCACGCTCCTGATATTATTGTATCTTTTTCTTTTTTATCGCGGCTTGCTAATCGCGCGCGGCGCTCCGGATCTCTACGGTTCTTCTTTGGCTATCGGTATCGTCGCTTGGCTTTCTGTCCAGTCTTTCTTGAATATCGGCGGCATGATCAATCTTATTCCCATGACCGGCGTCCCCTTGCCGTTCATTTCTGCCGGCGGATCAGCCGCGCTTTCTTCATTATTGGGCATGGGGATATTAGTGAATATCAGCAAGCATGCGAAGATTCGCGGCTAGAAAAGCAGATAATTATAGATTAACGATATGAGAGAAGATAAGGCAATAAAGACGATAGTCTTCAGCGGCGGAGGGACGGGCGGATCAGTCGCGCCTCTCTTAGCCATAGCTGAAGAATTGCATCGCGGCGGCGCTGCTGCTAGCTTGCGCTTCGCCTTTGTCGGCACTAAAGATGGAGTCGAAAGGGAGATGGTCGCCTCTTTCAATAAGGAAGTCGGTGCGATGGAATTCATCCCGCTTATCAGCGGCAAATGGCGCCGCTATTTTTCAATTCATAATATCTTGGATATCTTCAAGGTTTCGGCTGCCTATTTTCAATCTTTCAGGATATTGAAGAATATCCACCCCGATATCGTCATCAGCGCCGGCGCCTTCGTCAGCGTGCCCTTAGTCTGGGCGGCTGCGGCCAAGAAGATTCCGATACTTATCCATCAGCAGGATCTGCGCCCTGGGCTGGCTAATAGGCTGATGGCTCCTTGGGCGCGAGCTATCACTGTCGTCTTTGAGAAATCTTTGATCGATTACGGACCGAGGACAATCTTAGCCGGAAATCCGATACGACGATTAAGCGGCATTCAGGATGAAAGCCTGATCCAGGAGCTGAAAACAGAATATTCTTTAGACAATTCTATCCCTTTGATATTAGTCATCGGCGGCGGCACGGGCGCGACCGGAATAAATCGCTTGATCTTCCAAGCTGCTCCAGAATTGGCTCGCGATTATCAGATAATTCATCTGGTCGGGCGCGGAAAAATGCCTGAAGATGACTCGCTTTCTAATATTAAAAATTATCATATTCTAGAGTTCCTAGATAATCGCGTCATGTCTACCCTGATGTCTATGTCTGATATGGTCGTCTCCCGCGCGGGTCTCGGCGCTTTGACGGAGATGTCTTATTGGCGCAAGCCGGCGATACTGATCCCAATGCCGCAATCGCACCAGGAAGATAATGCCGCTTATTTCGTCAAAGCGAAAGCAGCCTTGCGTCTTGATCAAGCCGGATTATCTCCAGAAGGGCTGATCAAAGAGATAAATAATGTCTTAGGCAATCCGGCCTTGAAAAGGGAACTCGGCAATAATATCGGCAAGATCATGAAGCGCGACGCGGCCGATACTATCTCCGGGATAATCTGGGAAATGATTAGCGGTCGGGAATAATAATAGACATCCATGAAAAAAACTAAAGCAAAAAAGAATTTCTATCTTATCGGCATCAAGGGCGTCGGCATGACCATGCTGGCGCAATTTTTGGCGGCGCACGGCCATCATATTCTCGGCTCTGATATTAGTGACTCCTTCATGACTGATAAAGTCCTGAAGAAAGAGAGGATAAAGATCCTGTCGCCGTTTTCGGAGAAGAATCTGCCTACTCGTCCTGACGTCATTATCTATTCCTCCGCTTTCAACGAGAAGAATAATCCGGAGATGGCTTATATCAAGAAGCATCAGCCGCTTTTTAAGGGTATTCCGATTTTGTCTTATGCTGAGGCCTTGGGCCAGGTCTTTAATGAGTATCACGGCGTCGCTGTCTGCGGCAGCCATGGCAAGACGACGACCTCGGCCTGGCTCGGCTATGTCCTGATGAAAGCGGGTGAGAAGCCGAACGTGCTGGTCGGTTCGCGCGTGCCGCAGTTCGGGGGCAGCGGCTTAAAGGGCGCGTCCGATAATTTGATCGCGGAAGTCGATGAGTATCAGAATAAATTGCAGTATTTTAAGCCGGCTGGCGTCGTCCTTAATAATATTGATTATGATCATCCGGATTATTTTAAGACTGAAGCGGCTTATATCAAAGTTTTCGCTGATTTCATCAAGAAGATTCCGGCTGCAGGCTTCTTGGTTATAAGCGGCCGCGATCAAGCGAGCCAGAGGATCAGGAAAAACTGCCGCGGCCGGATATCTTCTTATGATTTAGCGCCGCGAGCTGAGACTTTTGTCGAAGCCGAGGAGGCTATTGGAAATAAATCAGACTATTTAGCTTATGATTTGCGGCTGAAGAATGGCTATCAGATATTCAAGCTCGCTTATCGCGCTGTCAGCCTGAAGAAAAATATGCGCCTCGAAGCGGTCTCCGGCTTGGGAGAATTCAAGATCCGCCTCTGGGGTGAGCATAATGTCTTGAATGCACTCGCCGTCATCGCTGCCAGCCGCGAATTAAAAGTGCCTTTAGAAAAGATTAGGAGCGGCCTAGCTTCTTTTTCCGGCACCGAGCGCCGCGCTCAGCTTTTGGGAAAATATCACGGCGCCCTGATCATCGACGATTATGCCCATCATCCGACGGAAATAGCCGCGACTTTATCCGGATTGCGCGCGCATTATCAGGATAAGAAAATTATCACTGTTTTCCACCCCCATACTTTTACTCGCACGAAAGCGTTTTTTAAGGATTTCTCTAAGAGCTTTACCGCCGCTGATGAGTTAGTGATCTTGGATATCTATGGCTCAGCTAGAGAGAAACAGGGCGGGGTGTCCAGCCGCCAGTTCGCCAGCGCCGTCTCTAAATTCAACAAAACTCGGAAGATAGCCCAGCCAGTCAGGCATTTAGGCTCCATGGCAGAGGCGACAGCCTATCTGCGCCGGCATTTGTCGGCCAAGGATGTCTTATTGCTGATGGGGGCTGGCGATGTCTTTAGAATCGGGAAAGACTTGTTAAAATCGTAAAAATATTGTACTATTCCTGCTTATGAATCAAGAGGAGGGAAAGAAAACTGAAAAAGATAGCATATCCTGGAAACGCTTCTGGCCGGAATTATGGCGCTTATTAGCGTCTTTCAGGAAATTGTTCGGAGTTATCACGGTCATAATCTTGGCGGCAGCTATCTTAGATTTGGGAAAGCCGTATATCTTGAAATTAGTCATTGATGGCCTGGATAATTTTTCTAAGGACCAGTTCTTTTTCCTCTTGAAATTGATCGCTCTCTATCTCGTGACCGACGAGGTCCGTTCTTATATTCAATACTTGAGCGACCGCCGGATCTTGAAATTACTGGTGAAGGTTGAATATTTTTTGGGCATGAAGGCGCAAGAGAAATTAGTCTCGCTCAGCCTCGGTTATCATGAGCGCCAGAATACCGGATCCAAGATAATCAAGATCGAGAAAGGCGTCGATAAGATTTCCGAATTTTTGAATAATATCTGCTGGGAAGTGCTGCCGACCGTCTTCCAGCTCGTCTTCACTCTCGTCGCCTTGTTCTGGTCCGATTGGCGCATCGGCCTGTCTTTTTTGATTTTTGCACCGCTGTTCATCTTCATCACCTATTGGCAGAATAAGCGGATGTACCCGATTAGGAAGGCCATCTTCCGCGATTATGAGATCGCGTCGGGCAAGATGGGGCAGGCGATAATCAATATTAATGCCGTTCAGTCTTTCGTGCAGGAAGAGAATGAATTGAAAGGCTTCGGGCGCGTCAAAGAGAATATTCGCGATAATGAGAACAAGCAATATGGCTGGATGATGAAGATCGGCTTAGGGCGTAATTTCATCGTCGATATCGGTCGTTCAGCTGTACTCTTTCTCGGCGTTTATCTGGTCTATAAAGAACTCATGACAGTCGGCTCTCTGATCTTCGTTTTCACACTCAGCGAGAAAGCTTACGCTTCCTTGTATCGCTTGTCACGTTTCTATGACCGGATGGAAGAGGGCCGTGAGGGCGTCAGCCGCTTAATCGCCTTATTTAATGAAGAGAGCGAGATAGTCAGCTCGCCGGACGGCTTTAAGCCGCAAGATATCAAAGGCGAAATCAGTTTTGATAACGCCTCTTTCTATTATAATGTTAATAAGCGCGCTGCCGTCAGCGACCTTAATTTTACGATTCAGCCAGGCAGCGTCACGGCGCTCGTCGGCCCTTCCGGCGGCGGCAAGACGACTATCGCCCGTTTAGCTTATCGTCATTATGATCCTCAGAAAGGCCGCGTTTTGTTAGACGGGAAGGATCTGCGCGATTATGACTTGCAGAGTTTTAGGAAATTCTTAGCGATCGTGCCGCAAGAAGTGGAAATTTTCGATCTGACTGTGGCGGAAAATATTGCCTACGCGCGGCCCGAAGCGACGCGCGCTGAGATAGTCGCGGCGGCGAAAATTGCCAATGCTGACGAGTTTATCAATAAGCTCGACAAGGGTTATGACACGATGACCGGAGAGAGAGGCATAAAATTATCCGGCGGGCAGCGCCAGCGCCTCGGCATCGCTCGGGCTATCTTAGCCAATCCACGCGTCTTAATATTTGATGAAGCGACTTCCAATCTTGATAGCCAGAGCGAAGTGCTGATTCAAGATGCGATGAAGAAGATCAGTCAGAACCGGACCATGATAATCATCGCCCATCGCTTAAGCACAATCAAACAGGCCGATAATATCGTCGTCCTCGAAGGTGGAAAGGTGGCTGAGCAGGGCAGCCACAAGGAGCTAGCCTCAGCTCAGGGCGGCCTATACGCCAAGCTCTTGAAGCTGCAAGCGATGGGAGAGGTTGATTAGTCAATATTTTTTATTACAAAAAGACAGAGCTGGACACCCTGTCTTTTTGTAATAAAAAATATTGACACAAAAGATAAATATATGTAAACTAATTAGTTATTGCTTTATATTGTTGAACTTTAAAAATTGAAAGGAGTATAACTATGAAAGAAATATTCTCGACACTAATGATTACCGGGGGATCGGGGTTTATGGGGTCTAATTTTATACGTTTTTGGTTGAAAAATCATAAACAGTGCAAGGTTATAAATTTTGATAAATTAACTTATGCTGGTAATGCTAATAGCTTAAAAGATATAGAAAGCATCCTTGATTATCAGTTTATTAGAGGTAATATTAGCGATTTTGCATTTGTTGATAGAATTATCAAAAACAATAAACCAGACTGCATTGTAAACTTCGCAGCCGAAACGCATATCGATCGTTCCTTAGTTAATCCGGGCGTGTTTACGCAAACAAACGTAGTTGGAACAAGTAATTTACTTGAAGCAGCATTAAAATACGGGGTTAAAAGATTCCATCATGTCTCTACTTTAGATTTGATAAAAAGAGATGATAAGGACGGAGAGCACTGTTTTTCTAATCCTTATATGGCTAGTAAAATGGCCTCAGACTATTTAGTCAAATATTTTTATCAATCGTTTGGTTTGCCGATAACAATCACAAAATGTTCGAATAATTACGGCCCATATCAACATCCAGAAAAATTTATTCCTCGTGTAATTACCAATCTTATTGATAATAGGAGGGCTCCTATCTACGGGAGCGGTAATCAGATTAGGGATTGGTTATATGTAGAAGATAATTGTAGGGCAATCGAAGCGGTTTTAATTGCGAATAATATCGGAGAAACTTATTACGTTGGCAGTTCCGCTGAAGAAATCAATAATTTAACATTGGTAAAAATGATTTTGAAGATTATGAATAAAACCCAGGATTATATAGAATTTGTTTCTGATCGACCTGGTCATGATAGCCAATATTTTATTGATTGCAGTAAAATTAACCGAGACTTGGGTTGGAATCCCGAGTATAAATTTGTTGACATGCTCGCAGAAACCATATTCTGGTACCAACAGAATGAAACATGGTGGCGTCCATTAAAACAAGAAACTGAACGATTCTACGAACAACTAGGTAAAATAAAATTAGATTCATAAACCAATTAAAGAAAGGATCCGATATCATGAAAATACTATTTATATTTCCTAATTTGGGGTGGGACCCGTCCCCCTGTATAGGCATCGCTACTCTTTCTGCCGTTCTTAAAACCAAATCGCACGAAACTAAGCTGGTATATTTAAATGAATCAATAGGTTTTCCTCTTGATTTAGAAAGGATAAAGACGGCTGTTAACGATTATCGGCCGGATATTATTGGATTCTCCGCAACAACAAATCAATTTCCCGTAGCTATAGAGATTGCAAAATTTATAAAAAGGGACGTGAATAGCAGAATCCCTATAATATTTGGAGGCATACATGTGACGCTGAAGCCATCTGAAGTTATTGGATTTAAATGCGTTGATATGATTGTCTTGGGAGAAGGCGAACAGGCTCTTTTGGAATTAGTAGAAAGGATGCAAGATAATAGGGATATTAGTAAAATAAAGAATTTATGGCTTAAGAAGAATGGTCAAATTATAAAAAATGACCTAAGGCCGTATATATCTTTAGAAAAATTACCCTTTATTGATGTTGAAGTTATGGATTATCAGAGAATAATTGACCTTAGGAATGGATGGGTCGATTTAATATTATCGAGGGGTTGCCCAAGGAGATGCACCTATTGTTTTAACGGCTCGTATAAGGATATCTACAGGAATGTGTGTAAGCGATCAGGAAAATATATGAGAATCGGCGATTTTTATAAGACTATAGAAGGAATAAAGGGTATTTTGTTTAAGTATAATAATGTTAAGGCTGTAAATTTTTTTGATGATGATTTTCTATTATCTTCCTCTATTCTTGAATTCATAGAATTATTCAAGAAAGAGATCGGTTTACCTTTTATAGTTAATGCTCATGTTGATTCCATTACTGATGAAAAAGTTGCCACCCTGAAGAGTTGTGGCTGTGATTTAATAAGAATTGGCGTTGAGTCCGGTAATTACAATATAAGGAAGAATATCTTGAGCCGCGCGGCGACCAATCAAAGCTTCGTCGAAAAATCTGAAATTATCAAAAAATACGGAATAAGATTATTCACGTTTAATATGATTGGATTACCAACCGAAACGAAGGCAAATGTTCTAGAAACTCTACAGCTAAACGCTCGATTAAATCCAGATGTTGTGCGCGTTGCGACTTTCTACCCATACGAAGGGACCCCAATTCACTCTTTATGTAAAAAATTAGGGGTGCTATCAAAGAACCGAGGGCAAAGGCATCTGACTTATTCGTCGAAGTCTATATTAGATTTTGATAGTGATTTTAAGGTATTTCTGCTGAAAGTTATAAAACATCTTGATTGCTATTTGAACTATTTAGACACAAATATTTCCGATTATTATGTCGGTATAGTAAATGAAATCAATTCGTTTTCCGAAGAAGATTTTAATTCCGTAACTAAACAAGAGGCGTTATCAAAAAAAATCGAAGAAACATCAAAAAACTTATCTTCAAAATTCGTGAAGCATTATGTAAAAAAGTTTAACCCGTATTATGCAGTGAGAATCTAGCTAGTGTGGACAAACAAAAAAGAGCAGTTATTCAAAATGATTAACTGCTCTATTTTTTATTTAATAGTTTATTTAAAAATATTTTTTGTTCTTTGACGGTATTTTTAGGAATAATTTTAAATAATTTAGCTTCACTAGCCTGCTCGTCTAGCCGGATGTTACTAGGAGAAATAATGTCTATAAGAAATGCTAGGCCGATAGGCTGGCTGAAATAATTTTTAATATTATATTGGATAACGCCTAGCATCTTTTTAACATTAATTTTTACGCCAAGTTCTTTTTTAGCCACTCTTTTAATCGCTTGTTCTAGTGTTTCGCCCATTAGAACCGTTCCCCCGGGAATGTGCCACTTTCCGCGTAAAGGCTCTATGTCTCTCCTTGTAAGGAGAACACTTTTATTTTTGCATATTATAAGTTCTACGCACAGCCTTGGCACTCGACTATATATATATTTAAATTCTTTGGAAGTTAATTTTTTTATTTTCATAAATATATTTATATTTAATTATAATAATTGTAATATGTTTTGTAGTATTAGTCAAAACATGTAAATATCTTTTAGAGTTTACTGAATGAAATTTTTCGACTATAATAAAAATATGTTAAATATCGAGAAAAACAAAGATTTGACTCCGTATACGACTTTAAAGATCGGCGCTCCGGCTGAATTTTTCGCCGTTATCAAGAGTCGAGAAGACCTGGAAGAAGCTATCCTCTGGGCCAAAAGGAATAAGAAGGCTATCTGGGTCTTAGGAGGCGGCTCTAATATCTTGATTTCTAAGAAAGTTAAAGGCTTGGTCTTGAAGAATGAGATCAGGGGGATGGAAATAAAAAAGGATAACGCTGTTTCAGCTATCGTCGAAGCGAAGTCGGGTGAAATTTGGACACGCTTCGTAAATTTTACCGTGGAAAATAATCTGAGCGGATTGGAAAATCTGTTTTTGATATATGGCACTGTCGGGGCGGCTCCAGTTCAGAATATCGGCGCTTATGGCGTGGAATTGAAAGATTCGTTTTATTCGCTCACGGCGATAGATCTGAAAACCGGACGAGAAAAAATCTTCAAGCCGGCCGATTGCCGCTTCGGCTATCGCGACAGCATCTTTAAGAACAAGCTGAAAGGTCGCTACTTCATTTACTCGGTAGCTTTGAAATTAAGCAAGCAGCCATCTCTGAAATTAGATTACGGCTCGTTGCGGGAAAAATTATCAGAGCAGGGGATTGAAAATCCGTCTCCGAGAGATGTTATTGCCGTTATCGCGGAAATAAGAAATAGTAAATTGCCGAATCCGGGCGTCTTGCCTAACGCCGGCTCTTTTTTCAAGAATATAGAAACCAGCGCGGCTGCCTACAAGAGATTATTGAAAACCTATCCGGCCATGCCGTCTTTTCCGGTCTCAGCAACGCGCGTTAAGATTCCGGCCGGCTGGCTGATAGAGAATACCGGCTTTAAGGGCAAGAGATTCCGTTCGGTCGGCATGTACGAGAAGCAGGCGCTGATTTTCGTCAATTACGGCGGCGCGACCTCTAACCAGGCCACGACGCTGGTGAAAAAGATAAAATCGGCCATCAAGAAGAAATTCGGCCTTGATTTAGAGGAGGAAGTTAATATAATATAAGAAGGCAAAATTCAAACATATGACTTCAAGAGAGCTTCGCCAAAAATATTTAGATTTTTTTAAGAGCCAAGATCACGCCGTGATTTCGAGCGCCTCTTTAATTCCGGAAAATGATCCGACCGTCCTGTTCACGACGGCCGGCATGCATCCTTTAGTGCCGTATCTATTAGGCCAGAAGCATCCGGCCGGAAAGCGCCTGACTGACGCGCAGAAATGCATCCGCACTGGCGACATCGATGAAGTCGGCGATGCGACGCATCATACTTTTTTTGAGATGATGGGAAATTGGTCTCTGGGAGATTATTTTAAGAAGGAAGCCATTAATTTCAGCTGGGAGTTTCTGACGAGCGCTAAATGGCTCGGATTGGATAAGAGCCGTTTGGCTGTTTCTGTCTTTAAGGGCGATGAAAATGCGCCTTTTGATGAAGAGGCTTATAGCCTCTGGTCGGAAATATTCAAGGCTAATGGCTTGCCGCTAGAACGCATCGCTAAATTGCCGAAAAAAAATAATTGGTGGGGACCGGCTGGCACGACCGGACCTTGCGGACCGGATACGGAAATATTCTATTGGACCGGTGACACCGCTCATGTTCCCGCTAGCTTCAATGATGATAATGATTCCTGGGTAGAGATCTGGAATAACGTCTTCATGCAATATAATAAGAATGCTGCTGGAAAATTTGAACCTTTAGTCCAGAAAAATGTGGACACTGGCTTGGGCCTAGAAAGAGTGCTGGCCGTTATGAACGGCTTTGATGATAATTATCGAACCGACCTATTTATTGATATTATCAATGAAATAGAAAAATTGAGCGGTCATAAATATGGCGAAACTCCGGAAATAACGCGCGCGATGCGCATCATTGCCGATCATCTCAAGGCCGCGGCTTTCATTATTGGCGATAATCGGGGCGTGGCTCCGTCCAATACTGATCAAGGTTATGTCGTTCGCCGCCTAATCAGGCGCGCTATCCGTTATGGACGTCAATTGGGAATCTCTAAAGAATTATGGACAGCTGATATTGCAGCTATCGCGATTAACGGCTATAAGGGTATTTATATTGAATTCGAAAATAACAGAGCCTCTGTTATCGATAACCTGAATAAGGAAGAAGAAAAATTCAATCGGACTTTAGAAAAAGGTTTGATTGAGTTCAATAAATTATCTGTTGACGGCATTAGCGGAGAAGAAGCTTTCAATCTTTATCAGAGCTATGGCTTCCCGCTAGAGATAACTGAGGAGTTAGCTAAGGAAAAGGGCGTTACTATCGATCGCGCTGGCTTTGAGGCTGAACTCAAGAAGCATCAGGATTTGTCCCGCACCGCCTCGGCTGGGAAATTTAAAGGTGGCTTGGCCGATGCCGGCGAAGAGACTGTTAAGCTGCACACTGCTGCTCATCTGCTCTTGGCCGCTCTCAGACGCGTGCTCGGAGATCATGTCTTGCAGAAGGGCGCTAATATCACCCCCGAACGCTTGCGTTTAGATTTTTCTCATCCAGACAAGATGACCCCGGACCAAATTGGTCGGGTAGAGGCGCTCGTGAACGAAGCTATCCAGGACAACCTTAAAGTCATCTGCGAAGAATTGACCCTGGAAGAAGCGAAAAAACGGGGAGCTATGGGAGTTTTCGATTCAAAATATGGAGAAAAAGTTAAGGTCTATACGGTCTGTCGTTTGGGGGAGGGGGATAATATTTCCCCAGAAGCCCTGAAAACAGCCTTTTCTCAGGAAATATGTGGCGGCCCTCATGTAGAAAATACGCAAACATTAGGCCATTTCTCTATCCAGAAGGAGGAAGCTTCCAGCGCCGGGGTCAGGAGAATTAAGGCAGTCTTAACGAAATAATCCAGTCTATTGACAACTTCCAAACTTATCTCTATAATAATTTTATTAAGATCAAGCGAAAAAATATCTTAAATAATTTTTAAAGAATTTTGATAAAACGCTCTTTGGCCTTTATCAAATTTTTTTGTGTTAATGTCAAACGAAAAAGAAAATAATAACGACGGTTCCGCTACTCTCAACGCCAAAGACTTCATCGAGATGCAGGGCGAGGTGTTGGAACTGATGCCAGCGGCCAGCTTCAAGGTCGGTCTTGAGAACGGCCACGAGATTCTGGCGCATCTGTCAGGAAAAATGCGGATGAATAAGATCCGCTTGCTTCCGGGAGATAAGGTCAAGCTGCAGATCAGCCCTTATGACCTGACCAAGGGCCGGATAACTTATCGCATGTAATTCACGTTAATTAGATAAATCTTTAATATGAAAGTAAGAGCCAGCGCTAAAAAAATTTGTAAAGATTGCAAAGTGGTCCGCCGCAAAGGCTGCGTCCATGTTATTTGCAAGAATCCTAAACATAAACAAAGACAAGGTTAATCTTTTAATATTATGGCAGTAAGAATCGCGGGAGTTAACATCCCTAATGACAAGAGAATCGAGATCGCTCTGACTTATATCCACGGCATTGGCACTACTCGCGCCAATAAGATTTTGGTTGACGCCAAGGTCAATAAGGATACCAGAGTCAAGGATTTGAAAGAAACTGAAGTGAATACGCTTCGGGAAATCGTCGAAAAGAAGTATACGGTTGAAGGCGATCTGCGCCGCGAGGTCCAGAGCAATATCAAGCGCTTGAGAGAAATCGGCTGCTATCGCGGCTTGCGCCATGCTAAGCATCTTCCGGTTCGCGGGCAGCGCACTAAGACCAATAGCCGCACGGTTAGAGGCAATAAGCGCGTGACTATGGGCAGCGGCAAGAGCAAGGCCGGCTTACAGAAGACTTAATCCAATAATTTGAGCATTACGAACTAAGAATTAAATTATGTCAGAAGAAGTAAAAAAAGAAGAAACCCCGATTATCGGCGGAACCAATAAAGAAGAAGCTAGCGAGCCTAAAGAGGAAAAAGAGGCTCCCGAGTTTTCTTTTGATTCAGCTGTCGAGGAATTGCCGGAAGAAATCAAGCAGAAACTGGAAAAGAATAAGGCGGCCAGAGCGAAGAAAAAGCTGATCAAGAAGAAAAAGAAGAAGACCGCTAAGGTCGTCAAGATTGGCCGCGCCTATATTCAGGCGACGTACAACAACACCATGATCACTCTGACTGATACCAATGGCGACGTCATTTCTTGGGCTAGCGCCGGTTTAGCCGGTTTCAAGGGCGCCAAGAAGGCGACTCCTTACGCTGCTCAGATCATCACTAAGATCGCCTCTCAGAAAGCTAGAGAAGAATACGGCTTAGAGGAAGTGAGCGTTTTCGTTTCTGGTGTCGGAACCGGCCGCGAAGCGGCTATCCGCGCCTTGAACGCTAATGGCTTGAATGTCACTTCGATCAAGGATACCACCTCTGTCCCTCATAACGGCTGCCGTCCGAAGAAACCGAGAAGAGTCTAATCATAATTATAAAAAAGACATAAAGTCATTAACGATACAAAGCTATGGGAAGAAATATTGACAGCAAATGCAGCCAGTGCCGCCGTTCCGGTGAGAAGCTGTTCTTAAAAGGAGACCGCTGTTCCACTCCGAAATGCGCGATGATCAAGCGTAACTACGCTCCTGGTTTTCATGGTCCTAAAGGACGCAAGCGCTTGAGCGATTACGGCGCCCAGCTGGCGGAAAAACAGAAAGCTAAGAAGTTCTACGGCTTATTAGAAAAGCAATTCCGTTTGACTTTGGAGAAGGCTTCAAAGAAACAAGGAGACGCCGGCAAGAATTTCTTGCGCGCCCTGGAAATGCGTTTAGATAACGTCGTTTATCGTTTGGGTTGGGCTACGTCTCGCGCGGCCGCCCGTCAATTAGTCAATCATGGCCATTTTACGGTCGATGATCGCAAAGCCGATATCCCTTCTTTCTCTGTCAAAGCCGGACAAACCATCAAAGTCAAGAAGAATAGCGCGAACAGCCCTTACTTTAAGAAAGCTGTCGAGCATCTGAAGAAGGCCGATCGTCCGAGCTGGTTGAACTTCGATGTCAAAGATTTGAGCGCTAAGGTCTTGCATGAGCCGAAAGATGCAGACTTGCCTCAGAACCTGAACGTCCAAGTGATCATTGAGTATTACTCGAAATAATCTCAAATAATATAGGCGGCTCGCCTGTATACATAAAAAAATATGCAAAACATCGCATTGCCAAAAAAAATCGAATTCAAGGCCGGTAAGGATCTCCATGAGGGAATCGTTACGGTCGAGCCTTTATTTCCGGGTTACGGCATGACGCTGGGCAACTCTTTGCGCCGCGTCCTCTTATCCTCTCTCCCGGGAGCTGCTGTCATCGGCGCCAAGATCAAAGGCGCTAGTCATGAATTCATGGCTCTGCCTCATGTTAAGGAAGACGTCCTGGAAATCTTATTGAACCTCAAGCAATTGCGCCTGAAGACCTTTACAGAAGAAGAAGTCCGCTTAGAGCTGAAGGTCAAGGGCAAGAAGACCGTCAAGGCTGGGGATATTACTAAGAATTCCGAAGTCGAGATCAAGAATCCGGAACTCGTCATCGCTCATATCACTGATGAAGCGGGCAGCCTGGATATTGAGATAACCGTTCAGGAAGGACGCGGCTATAAGATGGCTGAGAACGTCAAGAAAGATGCGCGCGAAATCGGTTATATCGAGATCGATTCTATCTTTTCTCCGGTTACTCTCGTCAGCATCAGCGTAGAGAACACCCGCGTCGGCAAGATGACTAACTGGGATAAATTAGTGCTCGATATCAAGACTGACGGCACTATCACCGCTGAAAATGCTTTTAACGAAGCGGTTAAGATTCTCGTCGATCAATATTCTTCGTTCCTGACCATTTCCGGCCAGAAGGAAGAGAAGGTTGTTGTCGAAGAGACCGTAGCAGCCGAAATCGAGGAAGCGGATGAGGCTAAGGAAGAGAAGGTTGAAAAGAAAGAGAAGAAAGCTAAAAAAATTAAGAAATAATTTGTAAATAGTAATTGAACTGATATGCGTCACAGAAACAAAAACAAGATCTTGGATCGCCAGAAAGGCCCGCGCGAATTGATGCTTCGTAATCTAGCTTCTAGTATTTTAATATACGAGAAAGTCAAGACGACTAAGGCTAAGGCGCAAGCCGTCCGTCCGCTGGTAGAGAGAATGATCACGGCTTCTAAGGCCGGAGATTTGACTGCTCGCCGCGGCCTGATCAAGGTATTATTGCAGAAGAATGCCGTTAAGAAGGCGATCGAAGTGCTCGGCGTCCGCTATAAGACTCGTCCAGGCGGCTATACCCGCACCACTAAATTAGGAACTCGCCAGGGCGACGGCGCAGAAATGGTCCAGATTGAATTAGTATAAATACTATATGAAAAATATTGAAAGAAAATTACACAAGATCGACGCTACCGGCAAGACCATCGGACGCATGGCGACCAGCATTGCCCTCGTCCTGAGAGGCAAGATGAAGCCGGAATATCAGGCGCATTTAGATTTGGGCGATATCGTCGAAGTTTCTAATCTCGCGAAAGCGAAATTTACCGGCAAGAAGCTCGGCCAGAAAGAGTATCATCATTATTCCGGTTATCTCGGCGGCTTGAAGACCAAGAAGATGTCTGAAGTCTTCGTAAAGGATCCGGGTGAAGTCTTATTCAGGGCCGTGCGCGAGATGCTTCCGCCGACGAAGCTGCGCACTGATATGCTCAAAAGATTAATTATCAAATAATATGGCAGAAAGAAAAGCAAAACCAGCTAAAGCTAAAGAGCTTGAGATCGGGGAAGTCCTGATAACTGAAACTCCTTTGGAAGAAGAGAAGGAATGGGCGAAGAATGAAGTCGCTGAATTCAAAGGCAAATATATCAAGGCTGTCGGCCGCCGCAAGACTGCGGTCGCCAAAGTCCGCTTATATGAGGACGGCAAGGGCATCATCATGATCAACGGCATGCGCGCTAGCCAGTATTTTCCGGGAGAAGGCGCCAGCTTAATCTCTCAGCCCCTGAAAGCGACCGGACATGGCCGCGATTATAATTTTTCTGTCATCGCTCAAGGTGGCGGTAAGCAGGGTCAGATCGGAGCGGTTCGCTTAGGCATCGCCCGCGCTGTCTTCGCTCTTGATCCAGCCACTAAGGAAGCTTTGAAGGCTAATGATTTCTTAACTCGCGATCCGAGACAGGTTGAAAGAAAGAAACCGGGTCTGCGCAAAGCCAGAAAGGCCCCGCAATGGAGCAAGCGTTAATCTGCCAAATATACCTCTATATACAAAAACGTCCGTTCATTCGGGCGTTTTTTGTTTGAAAATCGCCGGTTTTCCAGTTATAATGATTGATATATGAGCTTTAAAGTTTCGCGCGAAGTAAAGATAGTCTCCATCTCTACTGCTGTTCTCTGGTTCGGCTGGGGTTTTGGCGAAGCCTTGATCCCTGTATTCCTATATCAATTCGCTAATAGTTATGCCGAAACCGGCCTATTGAAATCTATCTTGGATATTGTCGCGCTTTTAGTCACCCCTATAATCGGTTATTACGCCGACAAGATTTCGATCAAGAAAATGATGCTTGTCGGCACTGTCTTATATTTTTTAATCGCTATAAATTATTATTTCGCCGGCGCCTTGGCAATGGCTGTATTCGTAGTTATTGCCCGCGTCCTGAACGGCTTGGCCTGGCCATTGACATGCGTCAGTCGCGAAAGCTATATCTGTAAATATACGCCACATCGGTATATGGCGCGCGCTTTCGGTTTTTTTGACACTTTGGGCGTCATGACCTGGATAGTTGCTGTTTGTCTGAGCTTATTCTTGGTCAATAAGCTCGCTATCCATCAGCTTTTATTGCTGATAGCTCCAGCAGCTCTCATATCTATTATTATCGCCTTCTTCCTGCCGAACGACACGAAATTAAAGAAAATAAAGCCGATAAGATTCAACCTCCGCCCTTATCAAGAAACGATCAAGGAGATTTTGCGTTGGCCGGTCAAATTAAGGACTTTGATACTTTCTAGCTTTTTAATCAGTTTTGTTTCTGGCGCGTTTTTTTTCTTCATTCCGATCGAGGTTTGGAAGGATGAATCTAGCTTGCAACAGGTCATCATTTTAGCCATATTCTATTCTTTGCCGGAAGCCTGCGGCAACTTATTGGGCTGGGTAATCGACAGAGTAAAGGTAAACCGTAGCTTGATTTTCAGTCTCTTCGGATTAATCGCCGTCATCGCCGGTTCGATATTATGGACTAGCTTCCTCTGGCGCTTGTCAGCGCTAGTCTTAGTAGGAGTATTCATAGAAACAATTGCTTTGTGCCGGCGTCAACTGATAGCTGATTTTAACGTTAAGAATAATTTTTTGCTTTGGAAGACCCACTATAGCTTCGGCAGCATTAGCGCTGTCTTAGAGGAGATTTCTGGCCTCGGAGGATTTGCCGGCATCATCTTGATTGGAATTCTCAGCGATTTAGCCGGTTGGGCTGTTTCTCTAGGGCTATTAGCGGCTATCTTAGTCTTAGTCTTCGGCATATTTGTGAAAAAGAAGATAATCAGTAATAATAATATCATTGAATAATTGATCAGCCTAAAGATATGGAAAATCTCCTAAAAAAAATAGAAGAACTGCGTGAACGCTTTTTAAAGACGAAAGCGCTTTTGGATATCGATCGCAAGTTCGTGCAGGAGAAAGAGCTGCGTCTCAGGATGTCTGAGTCTGATTTTTGGGACGACCGCGAAACCGCCATCAAGATCGGCCGGGAGGCGGAAGAATTATCCTTAGAAACAAAGGAGTGGCGCGCCTTGGAAAAAGAAATCAGGGAAGCGGAAGAGATCCTGGCTTTAGCCGATAAAGAGGGCGATGCTGGCCTGGCCGAAGATATGGAGAAAAAATATTCAGAGCTGGAAGATAAGTTTACTCACCTGGAGTTCGTCTCGCTCTTTTCTGAGAAATATGACCATGATAACGCCTTGATAGCTATTCATGCCGGCACGGGCGGCGTAGACGCTCAGGATTGGGCTCAGATGCTCGAGCGCATGTATCTGCGCTTTGCTGAGCGCCAGGGTTGGAAAGCAGAAATAATGGATAGGAATTATGGCAATGAGGCTGGGGTAAAAAGCTCAGTTATGCGCATATCCGGCGCCTGGGTTTATGGCTACCTGAAAAGCGAGAACGGACCGCACCGGCTGCTGCGCAATTCGCCTTTTAATGCCGACGGCCTGCGCCAGACTTCTTACGCGCTTGTCGAAGTGATTCCGGAAATAAAGGACGACGGCACTATAGTGATCAAGGATGAGGACGTGCGCATCGATGTCTATCGTTCTAGCGGCCCAGGCGGCCAAAGCGTTAATACGACTGATTCGGCCGTGCGCTTGGTCCATATCCCGACCGGCCTTACCGTTTCCTGTCAGAGTGAACGGTCGCAGCATCAGAATAAAGAGAACGCTTTTAAAATATTGAAAGCCAAATTATACCAGCGTGCCCTGGAAGAGAGAGAGACAGAAGAGCGGCGCTTGAAAGGTGAAGTTCAGAAAGCAGCCTGGAGTTCGCAAATCCGATCTTATTGCCTATATGGTAAGCGTTATATCAAGGATCATCGGACTGAATATGAAACTTCGAATGTCGACGCCGTGCTAGATGGAGCACTTGAGCCTTTTATGGAAGCTTATCTGAGGTGGTTGAAGAAATAATATGAAATATGCTCTGCGTTTCATTAAGAATAATCAGGAGATAAATCAGGCCGCGATGATCGTCGGCGATAATTATAATGATAAGTACAAGAAATTAGCTCGTAAGGAGATCAAGGCGATGTTTTCTAATCCCGTTTACCCGCCTCGTTATCTGGTTGCCGAAAGCCAAGGCCAGATAGTCGGTTTAGTCGGTTTCTGCGGCGCTTGGTTTGATTACGGCATTGCTGAATTATTTTGGGTTAATGTTGCTAAGACCTATCAGAATCAGGGAATCGGGGTGGCGCTAGTAGCCCGCGCTCTTAAAGAGATAAAGAAGGATAAGAAAGTTAAAATGGTAATAATTACTGCTAAGATACCCAAATTCTATATAAATAAGTTTGGATTTGAAAAATTAAGCAAAATAGAAAAAGATGAATATTTAATGATAAAAAGATTGTAGGTAAGGACTTTATCTTTTCTTCATATCCGATTTGTTAGAATGCCGCTATTAAACTAGCGGCATTTTTTTGTCGGGGAGGGCTTAATCAATGGGCTTGCCTTAATATAACAATATTGTTATAATAAATATGGAGATAAAATATTATAGTAATGCTTCGGGCAATGCTCCGGTTTTAAAATACATAAGTACATTATCCGATCAGCGCCAAGCCGCTGCAATCGTTATCGATATAAATCTTTTGGCAGATTTTGGATCGGGTTATCTTAGTCGGACGGCGGATCTTGGAAAAGTAACCGGAGTAAAAAATCTTTGGGAACTAAGGACTAGATGTTCCGGTAATATTATTTATAGAACTTTATTCAGTATTGTCGGAGAAGATGTTGTTATTTTGAATATTTTTAATAAAAAAGAACAAAAACTTAAAAAACAGGAAATTAATTTAGCTTTGAGAAGATTGAATAATTTAATTTAAGTTCATCCTTTATATGAAAACAATAACTCATGAGGAGGTAAAAAGAGAGCTGATGAAGAACCCGGAGTTTGCCAAAGCCTATACAGAACCGGATTTAGCCTATGAAATAGGCAGAAAAGTAAAAAGATTACGGATACAATGCGGTTTCTCTCAGGCTGCTTTAGCTAAGAAGTTGAATACCAAGCAATCTAGCATTGCTAGATTGGAATGCGGCGACGTCGGTCTGCCTAGTTTGAGCTTCCTGAAGAGAATCGCCGATGCTACCGGCGCGACTTTAATTTTTCCAGGATTTTCCATCAAGACTGTTAAATACTCCGAAAAAGTAGTTTGCGATTAGGACTTTATCTTTTCTTCATCTCTAATCCTATAAAATACTGTTATTACTCATAGCGGTATTTTTTTATGGAGAAATCAAAGTTCTGGCGTTCGCCATCGCGAATTTTACTGTCCGCAAATTTATTATTCATCGTGGTTATCTTTATCCTTGGTTCTTTCACTAAAGTTTTTCAAAAAGAAATCAGCTCAGGCGATTTAGCCTCTTATAATGGTCAGAGAATAACTTTTATCGGCCGCGTCTGTGAAGAAGCCGATGTCGATTATAAGAGCCGGAGATTGACGTTATGCGTTGGAGGTAAGACAAGAGGTCAAGTTCTCGTGACGGCCGATCTTTACCCATCTTATGATTACGGCGATTTTTTGAATATCAGCGGGGAATTGCAAGCGCCGCCCATTATCGAAGGCTTTGATTATGAGAGCTATCTGGCGCGCTATGATATCTATTCGGTCATGTATTATCCGAAGCTAAAGATAGCGACCGGAACTCTGACTTGGCCGCAAGAAGTTTATCGTAAATTGATAGAGTGTAAACAGTATTTAAAATCGATTATAGATTCTAGCTTGCCTGAGCCTGAGGCCGGCTTGGCCGATGCGCTCCTGCTCGGTTATCGCCGCACCGTTATGCGTGAAGATTTGGATATGTTTGCGCGCGTGGGACTGAGCCACATGATCGCTATTTCCGGTTCGCATATCACGATCCTAAGCGCCATGGCGCTGAATTTCTTGTTAGCGCTTGGTCTCAACCGCCGGCGCGCTCTGAAGATAATTTTTGGCTTCTTATTTATTTACCCGCTGATTACCGGTTTATCCGCCTCGGCTGTGCGCTCGGCTTTGATGGGCGCACTGGCTTTCCTGGCAATTTATTATGAGCGGACTAGTTCGTTAATAAGGGCGCTGATTTTCGCAGCTGCGCTCATGTTAGCCTTTAATCCGCGCCTGCTGCGCGATGATATCGGCTTTCAATTGTCTTTTTTAGCGCTTCTAGGCATCATCTATATTTATCCTTTGGGTGAGAAAATAACGCGGAAATTTTTAGAGAAGAGAAGCTGGCGCGCTAAATTTAAAAATGTATTCAAGAATATCATGGACACTATCACTCTGACAATCGTCTCTCAGATAGTCATCCTGCCGATAGCCTTGATAGATTTCAAGCAATTATCTTTGATCGCACCCTTAGCTAATGTCCTAGTCTTATGGACATTCGCGCCCTTACTAGCCGCGCTTATCCTCGGTCTAATGGCTACCGCCTTAATACCGATGTTAGGACCATTGTTTTTCGCGCCGGCCTATTTCTTATTGAGATTTATTTTTCTCGTTTCGGAAATCCTAGCTCAGCCGCCTGGAGCAGCGGTTGAAGTGAGCGGTTTTACTTGGCGTTTCGGGGTTATATATTATTCATTCTTGATTATCGGCACAGTTTGGGCAAGAAAAATATTGAAAGTCAGCTCCAACGGAAAGTCTTGATAAAAATAAGATATTATGTTAATTTTAAATATTAAATCTAAGGCCGCATTTAGGGCCTGATTTGATAGAAAAGGAACATTAACAATCAATCAATATTAACTAATGAAAGGAATTAAGTCATGGACAAAAAGATTGTAAAAGCTGCTGCTTGGATGTTTGTAAAAAACAACAATCCGCAGAAGGCTTTATCTGCAATTATGTATTTAGAGCTTAATCAGGGCAGGAATGAGTTTTTGGATAGTGCTCTAGATTATTATTTGCAGCAAGCAAGCTCGCTGATAAGGCCTATCCTATTTAATGGTGGACTAGAACCCGATTTGGCGGATATCTGGGCGGATGTAATGGACAATTTTAAGTCAGCCAAAGCTGTTGCCCTTAGTCATTGCACCGGTCAATGGCTCAATGAAAGGAAGATCATTAACAAAGCGCTGGAGCATATCAAGAATCTCGGCGCCCCTGTTAATGATCTGGTTGAGTTCTTGCATCCTTTATTATGTGACGGCTTATTAGCAAAGCAAGAGAAAAATTATGACATTTTTCTTAAGAAAGTAATCAAGACTTATCTGGAAGTGCAGAATCTTGAAGGTAGAGATATCTTCAAGGTTTCAGAATTGATGTCTGAGGATGCTGCTGAGCGTGAAGCTAGAAGGCTTCTTATCATTTTCATCAAGTGGGGTGATTACGAAGCGATCAGGGCGATAGGGAATAAATACGCCAAGTTAGAGGAAGATATTTATTTCCATGGGGAAGATATTCTTTTATCTTGCTTGCAGCGGGGAAGATTGGAAGACGCTATCCAAGCCTTGTCTCTAATAGGTAATAGCAGCAAGCGCTTTGAGTACGCGGATCTATTAGGCGCAGACTTGATAGATCAGAAATAAGGATCTCATCGCGACTAGATAAATAAAGAGGCATAAACATGCCTCTTTTTCATATCCGCTCCATAACAAAAAAAGACGTCTTGCGACGTCTTTTTATATTTCTGATTTGAAAATCTTATTTTTTTGCGGCCTTAGCTCTCGTCTTGCTCATTGGTTTGATCGGAGCTTTGCCTGGCTTTCTCTTAGCCTTAACGCGTTTCGGCTTGTCGATTGTGCGCAAACAGGACGTGCATAACTTAGCTTTCATGCCGTCGATGGTCTTGCTCTGTAAATTGATATTTTGTCTCTTCAAGGTTTTAATCTTGGAATGGGAACGGCTGGCACCCTTAGTCGCGCTGCGTCCGCATAAATCGCATTTTTTCGCCATATTGCTTGTGGTTATTCACTCTTATTTTTTAATGGTTTTATTCTAACAGCATTTTTAAAATTAATCAAGTTGTGCTACAATATCCCCATATGATTGAAATATTCCAAATAATCGTCCTAATATTATCAGCTATCGCTCATGAATATATGCATGGCTGGATGGCTTTCCGCTTAGGCGATGAAACCGCTAAGAATGCCGGACGCCTAACGCTTAATCCGTTAGCCCATCTCGAATGGTTCGGATCTTTGTTTTTGCCTTTAGTCATGATCATTTCGGGCATGCCGTTCGTCTTTGGCTGGGCCAAGCCGGTTCCTTATAATCCTTTTAACCTTCGAGACAAGAAATACGGGGAAGCTAAGGTGGCTCTTGCCGGTCCCTTAGCTAATTTAGTAATAGCGGTATTTTTTGGCTTATGTTTAAGGTTTTTACCATTTTTGAATATTTATTTTTCCGGGTTATTAGGGATAATCGTCTATATAAATCTAGTCCTGATGGTTTTCAATTTAGTGCCGATTCCGCCTTTGGATGGTTCGAAGATATTAGGAGCTTTTCTGCCGGCTAATCTGAGAGACAGATATTTGGGCAGCGAAAGGATCGGTTTTATCTTCGTAATCCTCTTCGTGATGCTGGCGGGAAACCTGATTATGCCAATAGTTAATTTTTTGTTTAAAGTTATTGTCGGGGCATAGAACGTTTTATCGCGTTTTAGCTAATAATAGCGATTCGGATAGTTTTTGGCTGACCTTGACTTATGTTTTATATTTTGTTAAATTAAATTAGTAATAAAAACAGTCTAAAAGTCATCCTGAATACTCAGGATTATTTTTGATTATCAAGATCATAACGTTTATGCCAACTATTAACCAATTGGTACGCCAGGGACGCAAATCTCTTGGAAAGAGACGCAACGCGATTGCTCTTCATTCCAGCCTTGATTCTCTGCATCGTAAGAAGAAAACTACCGCTCAAGGCGCTCCTTTTAAACAAGGCGTCTGCTTAAAGGTAACTACGACCACTCCGAAAAAACCGAACTCCGCTTTACGTAAGATTGCGCGCGTCCGTTTATCGAATGGCATGGAAGTAACCGCTTATATTCCGGGTATGGGCCATAACTTACAGGAGCACTCCATTGTTCTCGTTAAGGGCGGAAAGACTAAGGATTTGCCTGGTGTCCGCTATAAGATCGTCCGCGGCGTCTTTGACGCTTCCGGCGTCGAGGCTCGCCGTCAGGGCAGAAGCTGCTATGGCGCGAAGAAGCCGAAAGCCAAATAAACGTTCAATTTTCAATTCTTAAATAAAAAATATGAGAGGTAAACCAGCTCCTAAAAGAACAATCGAAGGCGACGCTAAATATAACGATACTAACATCGCCAAGTTTATTAATTACGTCATGGAACGCGGCAAGAAAAGCGGCGCGGAAAAGATCGTCTATGGCGCTTTCGAAATCTTAAAAGACAAGACCAAGCAGGACCCTCGCCATATCTTCAATAAGGCGATCAAGAAAGTCTCCCCGCTCGTCGAAGTCAGAGGCAAACGCGTTGGCGGCGCTAACTATCAGGTTCCTTTTCAGGTTCGCGGCGAAAGACGCTATTTTTTGGCTTGCAATTGGATAATCAATGCTGCTAACGACCGCAAGGGCCGCTCTACTGCTGAAAAATTAGCTACTGAAATACTCGATGCTTCTAACGGCGAAGGTACGGCTGTTAAGAAGAGAGAAGCGGTTCATAAGATGGCTGAGGCTAACAAAGCTTTCGCTCATTTCTCCAGATAAATTAATAGAGACATTTTCATTCAATAATTTGTAATCTTTTTATATGGCCCGAGACTACGCATTAGAAAACATCAGAAATATTGGTATCATGGCGCACATCGACGCCGGCAAAACTACTTTTACCGAGCGTGTTTTGTTTTATACCGGCAAGAAGCATAAGATCGGCGAAGTCCATGAGGGCGCCGCGGAAATGGATTGGATGGAACAGGAGAAGGAAAGAGGCATCACCATCACTTCAGCCGCTACCACTTGCTTTTGGAAACAGAACAAGATCAATATCATCGATACTCCAGGGCACGTTGATTTCACTGTCGAAGTCGAACGTTCTTTGCGCGTTTTAGACGGCGCTATCGCCGTTTTCGACGGTCAGGCCGGCGTTGAACCGCAATCCGAGACTGTCTGGCGCCAAGCTGATAAGTACAATGTTCCTCGCCTGTGCTTCGTCAATAAGATGGATAAGATGGGCGCTGATTTTTACATGAGTTTGAATTCCATCAAGACCAGATTGAATCAGAAGGCCGTCGCTATCCAGCTGCCTATCGGCGCGGAAAGCAATCTGAGCGGCGTTATCGACCTGTTATCCCAGAAGGCTTATCAGTTCACCGGCATGAACGGCGTCAATATCGAAGAGATCCCAGTTCCGGAAGATATGAAGGAAAAAGTTTCTAAGTTCCATAATGAGCTGATTGAGAAAGCCGTGGAATGCGATGAAGGAACAATGGAAAAATATCTGAGCGGCGCGGAAATATCTCCTGAAGAATTGAAAGCGGCCATCAGAAAAGGCGTGATCGCTAATGCTATCTACCCGGTTTTGTGCGGTACCGCCTTGCAGAATATCGGCGTCCAGCTAGCTTTGGACGCGGTCAATGATTATCTCCCGTCTCCTTTGGATGTCCCAACTTTAGAAGTGACCGATATGAACGATGCTGATAAGAAGATCATCATCATGGCTGACGACGGCAAACCTTTCGTCGGCTTGGCTTTCAAGATCGCGACCGATCCTTTCGTCGGCAAGCTTTGTTTCGTCCGCGTTTATCAGGGCGTTCTGACTGCCGGTTCTTATATCGTCAATTCTTCTAAGGACAATAAGGAAAGAGTCGGCCGCTTAGTCCGCATGCATGCTAATCACCGCGAGGAGATCAAGGAGATCTGCGCTGGTGATATCGCTGCGGTTATCGGCTTGAAGAGCACCACTACTGGCAATACCTTATGCGATGAAAATAACCCGGTCTTATTAGAATCTATCACTTTCCCAGAACCGGTCATCAAGATCGCGGTTGAGCCGAAAACCAAGGCTGACCAAGAGAAGATGGGCGTCGCCCTGCAGCGCTTGGCTGAAGAAGATCCGACTTTCCGCGTCGAGACCGATCCGGAGACTAACCAGGTTCTTATTTCTGGCATGGGCGAGCTTCATTTGGAAATCATCGTCGATCGCATGAAGCGCGAATTCGGCGTCGAAGCTAATGTCGGCAATCCTCAGGTTTCTTATCGCGAAACAATCACGAAAATGGCTGAAGCGGAGCATAAATATGTTAAGCAATCTGGCGGTAAGGGACAATATGGACATTGCGCTTTGCGCGTCGAACCGCTTGAAACTGGCAAAGGCTTTGAGTTTGCCGATGAAGTCAAGGGCGGAGTTATTCCTCGCGAGTTTATCCCAGCGATTGAAAAGGGCGTTAAGGAAGCGATTCTCAGCGGTACCGTGGCTGGATATCCGATGGTCGATGTCAGAGCAGCTGTTTATTACGGCTCTTATCATGAAGTCGACTCTTCAGAAATCGCCTTTAAATTAGCAGCTATTTTCGCTTTTAAGGAAGCTTGTCAGAAAGCCGGCGCTATCTTGCTCGAACCGATCATGAAAGTTGAAGTCACTACTCCGGAAGAATACATGGGCAACATCATTGGCGATCTTAGCTCTAAGAGAGGACAGATCGAGGAGATGTCTGATCGCACTAATATCAAGGTGGTTAAAGCTAAGGTTCCGTTATCAGAAATGTTCGGCTATTCTACCGGCTTGCGTTCTATGAGCCAAGGCCGCGCTAACTATGCGATGGAATTTTCTCACTACGCTGAAGTTCCGAAGAATATCTTGGAGCAGATTAAAGAGAAGCAAGGGAAGTAAAAATATATATGTTTTCAGAACAGTTAAAAAAAATCTTAAACCTAGTGAAGAAGACGGGCGATCGGGTGATCATCTTCGACGCTAGCGCTCCGGATGATTCTTACGTAATCATGGGATTTGATAATTATGCCGTTGGTTTGGATTCTGCTCCGTCCCCGAAAGCTGTGAATATCCAGGAGACTCCGGCGAATACCCCGATTATGGCTGATTTATCAGCAAATTCCGAAGAAAAGGAAAATTTGACAGAAGAAGATTTAACTGATAAGATTAATCGCGAAATCTCGATGTGGAAAAATCGAGAAAATTCTGTTTTCTTGGGGGAAGAGAATAAGCCTAAGAAGGCTTGGCAAATCCCTTCGAAAGTAAAGGATAAAGCGCAAGAAATCGAGTAATAATAGGTAAAAGAGTTTAAAAAGGTTATAAATAATTTAAATAACAATTAATTAATTAAGTTCGGCTGGTTTCCTGGTTAATCTAGGAAAGAAACCCCGTGGTAAACGGGGGCCTAACACCAAAAAACATGGCAACAGAAAAATTTGAACGCACCAAGCCCCATGTTAACGTCGGTACTATCGGCCACGTTGACCATGGGAAGACTACCTTGACTGCCGCGATGTTGGCTGTTTTCAATGCCAAGGGCATGAAAGCTTCCCACAAGGGCGTCGGTGAAATCGATGCTGCTCCTGAAGAAAAGGAGAGAGGTATCACTATCGCCACTGCTCACGTCGAGTATGAATCTGAAAAGAGACATTATGCTCACGTCGATTGTCCGGGCCACGCCGATTATGTTAAGAACATGATCACCGGCGCCGCTCAGATGGATGGCGCTATCTTGGTTGTCGCTGCGACTGATGGCCCTATGCCTCAGACCAGAGAACACATCTTATTGGCTCGCCAGGTCGGCGTCCCTTATATCATCGTCTTCTTGAACAAGTGCGATATGGTTGAAGATAAGGAATTAATCGACCTCGTCGAAGAGGAAATCCGCGATTTATTGAAGAAATATGAATTCCCGGGCGACACTACCCCGATCATCAGAGGTTCTGCCTTAAAGGCTTTAGAGAACCCGACCGGTCCGGATGCCGAACCGATCATGAAGCTGATGGAGACCTTGGATTCCTATATCCCTGAGCCTACTCGCGACGTCAATCTGCCTTACTTGATGCCTATTGAGGATATCTTCTCAATTGAAGGCCGCGGTACTGTCGTTACCGGCCGCATCGAAAGAGGCATGGTCAAAGTCGGCGATGAAGTTGAGATCGTCGGTTTGATGGACACCAAGAAGACTACTGTTACCGGTATCGAAATGTTCAATAAGTCCCTGGATTCAGGCATGGCTGGCGATAACGCCGGTATCTTGCTCCGCGGCACTAAGAAGAACGAAGTCGAGCGCGGCCAGGTCTTATGCAAACCAGGAACCATCACTCCTCACACTGAATTCACTGCGGAAGTTTATGTCTTATCCAAGGATGAAGGTGGACGCCATAAGCCGTTCTTCAACGGTTATAAGCCTCAGTTCTACTTCAAGACCACTGACGTTACCGGCGACATCACTTTAGCTGCCGGCACCGAAATGGTTATGCCTGGAGATACCACTAACTTGACTATCAAGCTGATCGCTCCGATCGCTCTTGAAGACAAGCAGAAATTCACCATTCGCGAAGGCGGTCGTACCGTTGGCGCGGGTGTCGTTACTAAGATCTTAAAGTAACCACTTTAACCCGCTCTTACCTTTAAGGGCGGGTTTGTAGTGTATATTTTAAATAATAATTATGTCCGAAAACAAAAAAGACGAGAAAGAATTCAAGCAGAGAATCAGGATCAAGATCAAAGCGTTTGATCATAAGATCATTGATCAATCCACCAAGACTATCGTGGAAACCATTGGACGCAGCGACGCTCAGTTTTTTGGGCCGATTCCGTTGCCGACAGAAAAGAGAAAATATACGGTCAACCGTTCCACCTTCGTTCACAAGGATGCCCGCGATCAGTATGAAATGCGTATTCATAAGCGCATGATTGATATTATTGATCCGACCGCGAAAACCATTGAAGATTTGACTAACCTTAGCCTACCGGCTGGGGTTGACGTAGAAATAAAAATGTAGTAGAATTTAAAAGTAATATTTAATTAGTTAAGAGGCGCTTGAATAACTCTGTTCCATAGAAAGTGTTTAAGCGAAAATTAGCTAAATTTGGAGGAAAATCAGCTGGTGAAACACAATTATAAAAAATAGGGAGTTAATCATTTTTTATTATTTGGTTTTAAAGCTGGTTTCTAAGCCAGTTTTTGTTTTATAAGAACCCGAAAATTATATGAAATTTATCAGCGGAAAAAAATTAAGCATGACTCAGATCTGGTCCGGAGACACAGTTATGGCCGTTACCCCGGTTTTAGCTGGTCCGTGCACCATCACCCAGGTGAAGTCTAAAGCGAAGGACGGATATGAAGCCCTGCAGTTAGCCTTTGGCGAACGCAAGGAAAAGAATATCAATAAGCCGCAATTAGGCCACTACAAGAAAGCAGGCGTTAAGCCAGCTCATGTTCGCGAATTCAGAATGGATAATGCCGCTGATTTTAAGATCGGCGATGTCGTCAGCGTTGACGCTTTCGCTGTCGGCGATCGGATTGATGTTATCGGCACCTCTAAGGGCAAAGGTTTCCAGGGTGTCGTCAAGCGCCATCATTTCGCCGGTTTCCGCAAGACTCATGGCAATAAGGATCAGGAAAGAATGGGCGGTTCCGTCGGCGCTAAGGGTCCGGCTCACGTCTTCAAAGGCACTCGCATGGGTGGCCGCATGGGCGGAGACAGGGTCACTACCACCAATCTCGAAGTCGTCGCTATCGATGAAGAAAAGAATATCATCTTTGTCAAAGGCGCCGTTCCTGGAGCTATCAACGGTTTCGTCATGATTAAGGGCGACGGCGAATTGAAGGTCAATTCCAAGAAAGCCGCCAACGCCGCTCCGGTCGAAGAAGCTAAGGAAGAGGAAGCTCCGGTCGTAGAGACTCCGGCTGAAGAAGTTAAGGAAGAAGCGAAAGCTGAAGAAGCGAAATAATATTAAATAGCGAATTACGAATCGTATGAAAATAAAAGTCTATAATCAATCCGCTGAAGCTGTTAAGGATTTAGAATTATCAGCCAAGGTCTTCGGAATCAAGCCTAACAATGAATTATTGCATCAGGCCGTCATCGCGCAGCAGGCTAATGCCCGCCAGGTCTTAGCTCATACTAAGGATAGAAGCGAAGTTTCCGGCGGCGGCAAGAAGCCTTGGAAGCAGAAAGGCACGGGCCGCGCTCGCGCGGGCTCTAGCCGTTCTCCTATCTGGATCGGCGGCGGCGTCACTTTCGGCCCGAGAAAAGATCGTAATTTCAAGCAGAAGATAAATCAGAAGATGAAGCAGAAGGCGATGTTCATGGCTTTATCTGATAAGGCTCTGACCAGCACTCTAGTCGTGCTCGACAGCCTTGATTTCAATGATTATAAGACTAAGAATTTTAACGCGATGTTGACTGCCATGGAGAAGAAGGTGCTGTCTACCGACCGCCGCGATATCCTGGTCATCAATGATTCTAAGAATGAGAAGACCCAGTATTCCGGCCGCAACCTGAAGGGCGTCAAGATCATCAATCTGGAAAATATCAATTTGCTCGATATTTTGAATTATAAAAATTTATTAGTAACGGAAACCGCTGTTAAGACTCTGACGGACCGTTATAGCAAGAACTTAAAGTAATCAATCATATGGCTTTATTCGGAAATAAGAAAATCGACGAGGACAAGAAGAAATCGGCTCCTAAAGCTGCGGTTAAGAAACCGGCGGTTAAGGCAGTCAAGAAAGATGAGTCGAAAAAAGAGGAAGCGACTAGCATGCAGGATCTTTATAGCGGAGTCAAAGCGGCTTCCAGCTCGAAGAAGGCGGCTGTTTCTGAATCTAAATCTAACGAAGCTCATCGCGTGCTCGTCAGCCCGTTAATCACGGAAAAGGCGACTAATCTCGTCAGCGAGAATAAGTATGTCTTTATCGTGGCTAAGAACGCTAATAAGATCGAGATCGCTAAAGCGATCAAGGCGACCTACGGCGTCAAGCCGCTTAACGTCAATGTCGTTAACGTTTCCGGAAAGAAAGTCGCTCGCGGACGTGTCACCGGTCAGAGAAGCGATTGGCGCAAAGCGATCGTCACTCTAGCCAAGGGCGATGCGATCAAGATTTACGAAGGCGTTTAATTTTATAAAATTTAGCTTGCATATATGGGTATCAAAAAAGTAAAAGCGAATACTCCTGGAAGACGCGAAGCCACCTTCGACGATTTTAAGGATGTCACTCGGGTTATTCCGGAAAAGAGATTGATCGTCATCAAGAAGAAGAGAGGCGGACGCAATTCTCAGGGAAAGATCACTGTGCGCCATCATGGCGGCGGTTCCAAGCGCTATATCCGCTTAGTCGATTTCAAACGCGATAAATTCAACGTCGAAGCGACTGTCGCGTCTATTGAATACGATCCGAACAGAGGCTCTCGCGTCGCTTTGCTTCATTACGCTGATGGCGCTAAGAGATATATCGTCGCTCCGGCTGATCTGACTGTCGGCGATAAGGTCATGAGCTCCAAGGAACTCATCGAGATCAAGACTGGCAATGCTTTGCCTTTGCAGTTTATCCCGGCGGGCATGCCTGTCTGCTGTGTTGAATTAGAACCGGGTCAGGGGGCTAAGATTGCTCGCGGCGCCGGCAATATCGTCTATGTCATGGGTATCGAAGGAAAATATGCGCAGCTAAAGATGCCGTCCGGAGAAATCCGCCAGGTCAAGAAAGAATGCTTGTGCACCGTCGGTCGCGCCAGCAATCCTGATCATCGCCATATCTCCCTGGGTAAAGCTGGACGCAGCCGCCACTTAGGCATACGTCCGACTGTCCGCGGCACCGCTATGAATCCGGTCGACCACCCACACGGCGGCGGCGAAGGCAAGCAGTCCATCGGTTTACGCCATCCTAAGACTATTTGGGGCAAGCCAGCTCTGGGCGTTAAGACCAGACGCAAGCGCCATAGTGACCGCTTAATAATTAAGAGAAGAGCTAAACGCAAATAAAATATATGTCCAGAAGCTTAAAAAAGGGTCCATACGTCAACCTGCGCTTACTAAATAAGATCAAGAACCTGAAACCAGGCGACAAGACCGCTATCAAGGTTTGGGATCGTTCATGTTCGATCACTCCGGAAATGGTCGGGTTCACTCTCGGCGTCCATAATGGCAAGACTCATTTGCCGGTTTATGTCGTCGAAAATATGGTCGGCCATCGTTTGGGCGAATTCTCTCCGACTAAGAAGTTCTTGGGTCACGGCGGAAAGATGGCTAAAACCCAGGCCGCCGATAAGAAGTAATCGAGCTAAAGAAATAATTAACCACCAACTAATATGGAAGTAAAAGCCAGTTTAAAACATTTGAGGATGTCGCCGCGGAAGATCCGCTTGGCTATTGACGTTGTCCGCAAGATGCCGGTCGAGGCCGCTTTGGATCAATTAAGATTCATGAATAAGCTAGCCGCCGAACCGGTCGCTAAGCTGATCAAGTCTGCTATCGCTAACGGCGAGAATACCTATAGCTTAGAGCGTGATAATCTTTATATCAAAGAAATCCGTTCTGACGAAGGCGTAATGTTGAAGCGCTGGATGCCTCGCGCCCACGGACGCGCCACTTCCATCAGGAAGCGCGGCTGCCACCTGTCCCTTGTCTTGGCCGAAATAAAGGAAAGCGGCAAGAAAGAGAAGAAGGTCGTGAAGGCTGCGGATCCGGTCAAGCTGGAAAAATTAGCGAAGGAAGGCGAAGCCGCCGCTCAGAAAGCCGGAGCTAAGGCTGAAAGAGAACAAGGCAAGAAGGCTGCCGGCGAGAAGACTAAGATGTTTAGAAGAAAGGCAGGCTAGTCTATCATAAAATAAATTCTTAATTCGTAATTGAATTCATATGGGTAAAAAAGTTAATCCGAAAATACTTCGCATGGGCATCACCAAGACTTGGGCGTCTTTATGGTTCGAATCCGGCGATAAGTATGTGAAGAATATCAAGCAGGACATCGCTATCCGCAAATTCATGATCAGAGAGTTCAAGGAAGCGGGCATCGATAGGGTCGAGATCATCCGTTCTATCAATAAGATCGAGATCAATATCACGACCGCTAAGCCGGGCCTCATCATCGGCCGCGGCGGCAATGGCGCCGAAGACCTGAAGAAGAAGCTGCATGATAAATTCTTAAAGGATTTCCGCATGGGTGAAATCAGCCTGAATATCAAGGAGTATAGCCGTCCGAACCTCAGCGCTCAGATAATCGTCCAGACCATGATCATGGATATTGAGAAGAGAATGCCTTTCAGAAAAGTCATGAAGCAGAACCTGGGCAAGATCGAGAGAGCCGGCGCTTTAGGCGCGAAGATCGTCATCTCCGGCCGCTTGAATGGCGCGGAAATCGCCCGCCGGGAGAAATTGGTCTGGGGCAAAGTGCCGTTACAGACCCTGCGCGCCGATATCGACTACGCTCGCGGCGCTGCTCATACCACTTACGGAGCCATCGGCATCAAGGTTTGGGTCTATAAGGGAGAAGTTTTTGAGAAAGACGGTGCGGCTAAGGGTGAAGTGATTGCCGAATAAAATTAAAACAAATCTGCAAAACATATGTTAATGCCAAAGAAAACTAAATGGAGAAAGGATCAGAAGCGCCGCCGCGGCGGAAAAGCTAGCCGCCACCTGACTATCAGCTTCGGCAGCTATGGCCTGAAGGCCCTGACTCCTTGCTGGGTCAATTCCCGCCAGATTGAAGCGGCTCGCCGCGTCATGACTAAGTACGTCAAGAAGGGCGGACAGATTTGGATCAGAATCTTCCCGGATAAGCCAGTCACCGCTCATGGCGGAGAAATCCCGATGGGTAAAGGTAAAGGCGCCGTCGACTACTACGTCGCTATCGTCAAGCCGGGCATGATCATGTTCGAAATGGAAGGACTCGATAAGGAGACCGCTAAGAAGGCGATGGAATTGGCCGGGCACAAGCTGCCGGTGAAGTGCCAATTCGTCAGCAAAGAATAATTCGTAAGAATAAATTAGGATAACTATATGGATTTCAAAGAATTACAAACTAAGAGCGAAGCTGAATTGCATAAGATACTGAGCCAGGATCGCGAGAAATTACGCGAGCTGCGTTTTAAGGATTCTAACAAGCAACTCAAGAACGTCCGCGAGATCAGAACCGTCAAGGAGCAGGTCGCTCAAGTTTTAACTATATTAAATAAGAAAAAATAATATGAGCGCAGCCAGACTCAAAAAAGAAGAGATCAAGAAGCCGGAAATCATCAGCCGCACTTTTAATGGCGTCGTCGTGAGCGACAAGAACGACAAGACCATAGTGGTTAAGGTTGAGACCGTCAAGAAGCATCCGAAATATCAGAAGCGCTATACCGTCAGCCGCAAATACAAGGTTCATGACGAAAAGAATGAATTCCATGTCGGCGATAAGGTCAGCTTCGTCGAATGCCGCCCGCTCAGCCGTGATAAGAGATGGAGAGTAACGAGCAAAGCCTAATTGTTAAATTTGAATTAATCATATGGTCCAAGTACAAACATATTTAAAAGTAGCTGATAACTCCGGAGCCAAGGAAGTAATGTGCATCCGCGTCTTAGGCGGTTACAAGAGACGTTACGGCCATGTCGGCGATATCGTCGTGGTCGCGGTCAAGTCGGCCGTGCCTCATGCCGCTATCAAGAAAGGCGACGTCGCTAAGGCTGTTATCGTCCGCACCAAGAAAGAAATCCGCCGTCCGGATGGTTCCTATGTCCGCTTTGACGATAATGCCTGCGTTATCATCACTGATGCGGAGAAGAAGGATCCGAAGGGAACCCGCATATTTGGGCCGGTAGCCAGAGAAGTGCGCCGCGAAGGTTTCGTCAAGATCGCCTCTTTAGCGCCTGAAGTCTTATAAAAAAAATCAAGCCAGAAATATATGAATATCAAAAAGAATGACAAAGTGAAGATCTTAGCCGGCAAGGACAAGGGAAAGTCCGGCAAGGTCTTGCAGGTGATCCCGTCTGAAAATAAGGCGAGCATCGAAGGCTTGAATTTGTTGATCAAGCACATGCGCCCGAATAGGAACGGTGAAAAAGGCCAGCGGATAGAATTTCCGGCTTTCATGAAGGCTGATAACCTGGCGCTCGTCTGCCCGAAATGCGGCAAGGCGACTAGAGTCGGCCACAAGACCGTCAAGACCGAAGGCAATAAATCCAAAAAACAGCGCGTTTGTAAAAAATGTCAGGAAATAATCGACTAATACTATGAGATTAAGAGAAAAATATCAAAAAGAAATCGTTCCGAGCCTGAAGAAGGAATTCGGCTTCAAGAATGACATGCTCGTTCCGCGTTTGACTAAGGTAGTCTTAAACGTCGGTTTCGGCCATCATCTCAAGGAGAAGGAATTCATGGCAGGCGTGGAAAAAGCGCTGACTAAGATTGCCGGCCAGAAGCCGGTCATGACCGCCGCCAAGAAATCTATTTCCGCTTTCAAGATCAGAGAAGGCTTGATCATCGGCGCCAAAGTGACCCTGCGCGGCCAGCAGATGTATGATTTTGTCGATAAGCTCGTCAATATCACTTTCCCTCGCGTCCGCGACTTCCGCGGTATCAGTGATAAGGCTATCGACCGGGAAGGCAACATGACCGTCGGCTTCAAGGATTATACGGCTTTCCCGGAAATCCATATGGAAGAAGTCGATAATATCTTCGGTCTCGAAGTCTGCTTGTCTACCAACGCCAAGAACAGAGCTGAAGGCTTAGAGCTCTTCAAGCTTTTGGGCTTCCCGTTTAAAAAAGATACCAAATAAATAAATATATATGGCAAGAACTGCATTAATCGTCAAAGCGAAGAGAAAACCGAAATTTTCCACCCGGAAGATCAATCGGTGCTGGCGCTGCGGCCGCAACCACGGCTACATGCGTGATTTTAAATTATGCCGTATCTGTTTCCGCGAATTGGCCGATAATGGCGATTTGCCCGGAATCACGAAGTCCAGTTGGTAAAAATAAGTAATTAAGTTAACCTAAAAATATGATGGATCCCATCGCAGACATGTTCACAAGAATCAGAAACGCTTCCGCTGTAAAAAAGTCGGAGATTGTTTTGCCGCTCAGCAAGCTCAAGCTCGAGATCGCCAAGATCTTGGAGACCGAGGGCTGGGTCAAGAAAGCGGAAATAATCGCCGGCGGCTTGAACGGACGCCATAATAATTTTGATCAGCTGCAAATTCAATTGAAATATCATAAGAATGGCAAGCCCCAGATAAGCTCTATCAAGCGCATCAGCCGCCCGGGTTTGAGAATCTATGTCTCTAAGGATGAGATCCCGACGGTCTTGAATAATTTCGGCATCGCCATCATTTCCACCTCCCGCGGCTTGATGACTAATAAGCAGGCCAAGAAAGAGAATATCGGCGGCGAAGTTCTTGGCGAAATATATTAATTTTTAATCTTTCAATATTTTAATCAATCCCATATGTCACGTTTAGGAAAACTGCCAATCAAATTGCCGGCCGGAGTGAGCTTCACTGCCGATGCCAAAGAATATACCTTTAAGGGACCTAAAGGCGAATTGCGTTTGGCTATCAATAAGCTCATCGCCGCTAAGGTTGAGAATAACGAGATTCTCGTCGCTCCTCATGATAAGGAAGCCAAGAACGCCAGCGCCATGTGGGGGCTGATGTGGAGCTTGATTAGGAATTCAGTCGAAGGCGTCAGCGTCGGTTTCGTCAAGAAATTGGAAATCAACGGCGTCGGTTACCGCGCGACGGTTGCTGGCAACCAGTTGAATATGAGCCTCGGCTTCTCTCATCCGATCGAATTCAAGCTGCCGAAGGGAATCACCGCTTCTGTGGCCGCTAACGTCATCACTTTAGAAGGAGCTGATAAGGCTTTGGTCGGCGAAACGGCCGCCCAGATCAGAAAGATCCGCAAGCCGGAACCTTATAAAGGAAAGGGCGTCAAATACGCTGATGAGATCATCAGACGCAAAGCCGGCAAAGCGGCTGCTAAGGGCAAATAATCTTAAATCGATAAGAATTTTAATCATATGGATAAAATCAAGGCCAATAAACAAAGAGCGGACAGACGTCATGGACGCGTTCGCGCTAAGATCTCTGGAACAGAATCTCGCCCTCGCTTGAGCGTTTTCCGCTCCAATAAAGGTATGTTCTTGCAACTCATCGATGATCTCGGCGGCCAGACTTTGGCGAGCGCCGGCATGAAGGAGATTAAGGCGAAGGTCAATAAGACTGAAGCTGGCAAAGAACTAGGCAAGATTCTCGCGACTAAAGCCAAGACTAAGAAGATCGAGTCCGTTGTTTTCGATCGCGGCTCTTATAAATATCACGGCCGGGTGAAAGCGGCAGCTGAAGGAGCGCGCGAAGGCGGCTTGAAATTTTAAATTAACATTCGCAATTAGTAATCATTATATGGAAGACAAAAAAACAACAACCGAAGCCAAAGCCAAGGACGCTAGCCAGGGAGCAGCAGCGACTGTCGCCAAAGATTTATATGGCGAAAAAAGACGCGGCGGCGGATTCCAGGGCGGACGCGGCAAAGGACGCGGCGATCGCCGCGACGATAAGCCGAAAGACGAGATGGAACAGCGCATCCTTGAAGTAGCGCGCGTCACTCGTGTCATGGCCGGAGGCAAAAGAATGAATTTCCGCGCTTGCGTCGCCATCGGCGATCGCAAAGGCAGTGTCGGCGTCGGCGTCGGCAAAGGCGCTGATGTCACTATGGCCGTCAATAAGGCCGTCAATCGCGCTAAGAAAGACATGGTCAAGGTTGTCATCGCTAAAGAGACTATCCCGCATGCGGTTACTAAGAAGATGGGCGCGGCTCTTATCATGATCAAGCCGGCTAAGACCGGACGCGGCGTCATCGCCGGCGGCGTTACCAGAATCATCCTGGAATTGGCCGGGGTCAAGAATATCACTAGCAAAGCCCTAGGCTCTAACAATAAGATCAATAATGCCCGCTGTACTATAGAAGCTTTGAGAGAATTGCGCGTGCGCGAGCCGAAAGCGGCTAAGGCGGAAGCCAAGGCTCCTCAGAGCGATAAATAATAGCGTTTAATTAGACTTCATAATAATATGTTATCACTTAATACCATAACCAAAGCTAAAGGCAGAGCCAAGACAAACAAGCGCGTCGGCCGCGGTAACGCTTCCGGCCACGGCACTTACAGTACTCGCGGCCAGAAAGGGCAGGGACAGCGCTCCGGCGTTTCCGGCCTGAAGCGTTTAGGCATGAAAGCGCAGTTATTGCAGATTCCTAAATCTAAAGGCTTCAAGTCATTAAAGCCGAAGAATCAGGTTGTTGGCATTAAGGCTATCAATAATTCCTTCAAGGACGGCGATGTCGTCTCTCCGGTCGCCTTATTTGAGAAGAAATTGATCTCCTCCGCTTCTTTGCCGGTCAAGGTATTGGGCAAAGAAAAACTGACCGTCAAGGTTACTTTCGAGAGGATCAAGATGTCCGCCGGCGCCAAAGAACAAGTCAAATAATCCCGTTTTTAAGTCAGACTTAAGATTTTTCTAAAATTATCAATATGATATTTGATAAATTATCGCAAATCTGGAAGGCGAAAGATCTGAGGAACAGCATCCTGTTCGTTCTCGGCATGCTCGTCATCTTCCGTTTAGCCGCTCATATCCCGGTTCCGGGAGTCAACGCTATCGCCTTGAAGAGCTTATTCGCCTCTAACCAATTCTTAGGCCTGATGAACCTGTTTTCCGGAGGCGGCATGGAAAATTTCTCTATCGTCATGATGGGCGTCGGTCCTTATATCACCTCTTCTATCATCTTTCAGCTATTGGGCATGATCGTTCCGTCCATAGAAGAGATGCAGAAAGAAGAATCTGGGCGCCAGAAGATAAATATGTGGACTCGCTGGGCAACCGTGCCTTTAGCGATCCTTCAGTCTTATGGCATGATCACGCTCCTGCGTAACGGTTCATCCGGCATCTTGGGCGAAGTCAGCCCTTTTGATTTTGGCTTGATGATTTTGACTATAACCGCCGGCTCGATCTTCCTGATGTGGCTCGGCGAATTGATCACTGAGAAGAAGGTCGGCAACGGCATCTCCTTATTGATCTTTGCTGGCATCGTCGCCAGCCTTCCGACCACTGTGCAGCAGATTGTCACTACTTTCGACTCTACCCAGCTCTTCATGCTGATCGGCTTCGTCGTCATCGCGATCATCACGGTCGTCGGCGTCGTGGTCATTAATGAGGGCCAGCGCAACGTTCCGGTCCAGTATGCCCGCCAGGTCCGCGGCAACCGCACTTATGGCGGCACTAGCACCCACTTGCCTCTGCGCGTGAATATGGCTGGCGTCATTCCGATCATCTTCGCCATTTCCGTCGTCTTGTTCCCATCTATGATCGCTCAGTTCCTGATTCATGCTAAGACCGCTTGGATCGCGAATATCGCGACTCATACTATCAGCCTGTTCAATAACCAGCTTTTCTACGGCATTATCTATTTCGTCTTAGTTTTCGCCTTCACCTATTTCTATACCGAAGTCATTTTCCATCCGGCGCAGATCGCTGAGAACCTCCAGAAGCAGGGCGGCTTCATTCCGGGTATACGCCCAGGCAAGCCGACTAGCGATTATCTAGCCTATACGACTCATAAGATCATCTTGGCTGGCGCTTTGTTCTTAGGCTTGATTGCGGTCCTGCCGCTCATCATGAAGTATTATACCGGCATGCAGGCCTTCGCCGTCGGCGGCACGAGCCTGCTCATCGTCGTTTCCGTAGTTATCGAGACGGTCAAGCAGATCGAGGCTCAGATGACTATGCGCGAATACGACGGCCTCTAATTCTCATCTATCCGATAGGAAAAATAAAAATCGGCTTTAAAGCCGATTTTTTTTATGGTATAATGAATTGATATGGACTTAAAAGACATAACCAAAAACCTGACCGACCAGACCGATTATCGAATAACCCAGCGGATGGAGGAATTGATGCGGACTAACCCTAACTATAAGAATCTGGACGGGGCTAACCGGGAATTAGTGCTGAGCCTGATCAAGAAGTATAAGGAAAAAATTAGGAAGGGAATCAAACCCTCCGGCTTAACCGTGCGAGAGGATAAGTATCATCTCTACGAGAATCGGATCAAGCTCGGTTTGACGCCCTATGATCTCGAGCAGATCAATAAGCTCTTAGACGGCTTCTTAGATTAAACCCGTATGGAAATAAAAGGCATCACTGGCGGCAAGGGCTTCAGCGTAACTAAGTTCAAGGATAAGCTCGGCTACGCCACTAAGTATAATAGCCTGAAAGATAAGCGCGAGAATATCTTAAAGGTAGTTCGGAGCTCTGAGAGCGCTATCCGCAGCGGCCGTTTCAAGGCCTCAGAAGCCATGTCCCGACTTAAATCCCTGGATAAGGGCATAACGGCCGAAGAAGCCCGTAATATCAAGAAAGTCTTCCAGAAGCTGGGCGTCACGCCCGAAACGCGGATGTCGTCCTTGCAAAGGGCGGTAGTGGCTGCTGAGAAGAAGAGGACCACGGCCACCTCGACTCTCAAGAGCGTCCGCCCGAGCTTATCTAGGACTAATCGCGATCCTAGCTTCTACGGAAATGTCGATACTTATAAAGAGCATGGCACCGGCTTAGCTTCCGGCAGCGTTTCTACCGGCAGCCATTATGGCGTCGCCGCTAACCGCGGCGAGACCTATGATAAGGGTCTGGATGATAAGAAGAATAGTAATCCGATCGGTCATCAGCGCGTCAACCTTTAATCAATATATCAATAATCAGTAAATTTATGGAAAAGAAAAACGTCCCTAGCGGCCAGAAGCTCCGTATGGTCAACTTCAAAGAGAAGTCCGAGTCAGCCACTAGAGATAACGAAAAATGGAAGACTCGCGGCTGCTGCAACGTCAAGCCACAGCGTTAATCCCAAAGTTTCTAATACCAGCCTTTTAGATTGAATTAATCTTAATCTTTTTTATTATTATGTTTTGGAGCACCCTGATCATCATCGTCGGACTATGCCTCTTCGAAGTCATCAGCAGCGTCGATAACGCGGTCGTCAACGCCCATGTCTTGAAGACGATGTCGGAAAAATACCGTAAAATCTTCTTATTTTGGGGCTTATTATTTGCAGTTTTCATAGTCAGAGGCGTCTTACCCTTCATCATCGTCTGGATAGCTAATCCTGACTTGTCTATTCTGCAGGTCATCTCCGCCGCTTTCTCCAATGACCCGGCAATCAGGAATTATCTCGAGGCCTCTAAGCCGCTCCTGCTCTTAGGCGGCGGCATCTATCTTTTTCTAGTATTCCTGTCCTGGTTATTCCTGGAAGAGAAGAAATATGCTTTCTTGGTTGAAGGCTTTATCCATCGCCAAGGAGTCTGGTTTTACGCCCTGGCTTCGCTTCTGACGACTGCAGTAGTCTATTTCTCTCTGCAGCGCAACCCTATCTTAGCCTTAGCCGCGACTATCGGCGTCAGCGCTTTTTTCATCACTGACGGCTTCAAGAAGAATGCCGAAGAGAAAGAAAAACAGCTCCTAGGCTCTTCCATGAGCGCTTGGAGCAAGATTCTTTACCTAGAAGTGTTAGACGCTTCATTTTCTATCGACGGCGTCATCGGCGCTTTCGCTTTTACTGTCAGCGTTCCTCTTATCATCTTAGGCAACGGCTTAGGCGCTTTAGTGGTTCGGGAAATGACTATCCGCGGGATAGACTTGATCACTAAGTTCGCCTATCTTAAGAACGGAGCGATGTACGCGATCGGCGTGCTCGGCGCGATCATGACTTTAGAGAGCTTCGGCCATGAATTCCCATTCTGGCTCGCGCCTCTGAGCATGGTTATATTCTTGGGACTATTCCTGGTCATGTCGCTGCGCGCCAGCAAGAAAGAAACGATCGCCCTAAAATAAAAAATATGGTTTATATAAAATCAGCCGCAGAGATCAGAGCTATCAAAGAGGGCGGGAAGCGCTTAGCGTCTATCCTTAAAAAATTATTATCCGAAGTGAAGCCCGGAGTCGATACCGGCTATCTCGAAGATATGGCTAATAAGCTCATCGCCAAGGAAGGCGGCCGTTCTGCTTTTAAGAATTATCCTATGGGCGGCGGAATATTCTTTCCCTCGACTTTATGCGTCTCTATTAACGACGAGGTCGTCCACGGCGCGGCTTATCCGGTTAGGACCCTTAAGAGCGGCGATATCGTCGATCTCGATATCGGCATGGAATGGCCGGTTGATCCAGAAATAAGAGCGAAATATAAATTACCGGCTAATTCCCATACTAAGAATGGCGGATTTTTCACAGATATGTGCGCGACGGTCGGAGTCGGCAAGATCAGCGCCAGCGCCAAGAAACTGCTGCAGGTGTCCCAAAAATGCTTAGAATTGGCCATTAAGGCTGTAAAACCGGGCAATACGATCAATGATATCGCCCGAGCGGTTTCAGGCTATGCTGAGAGCCATGGCTATGGCGTCGTCCGCGATTTAGTCGGCCACGGCGTCGGCTACCTGGCCCACGAGAAGCCGGATGTCTTCAATTTCGAGATCAGCGAGCGCAGTTCCGAAAATGTCGTCTTGCGTCCGGGTATGGTTATCGCGATCGAGCCGATGATAAACGAGGGTGATTGGCGCGTGGAGATAGCCCCTAACGATTATACGGTCTTGACCGCCGATGGCTCGCTCAGCGCTCATTTCGAACATACGATAGCGGTAACAGAGAAGGGCGGAGAGGTTCTGACTAAATAAGAAGCATAAAAAAACTATATGGATAAGATCTTAAATTATTTAGGCGTAGACTGGGGCGAGAAGCGGATCGGCTTAGCTACGGCTGATAGCGAAGTGAAGCTAGCCTTGCCTTTGAAAACGGTCGCTAATCTAGCGGAATTGCTCAGCGTCCTCAAAGAAGAAGAAACTAATGTCATTATCATCGGTGCGCCGCAGAAGATGAGCGGGGAAGCAGCTAATAATCCGGCTTGGGTCAGTTTTGTCGCGCAGCTAAAGGAAAAAAGCGGCTTGCCAGTCGAGACTGTCGATGAACGCTTAAGCAGTCTGGCGGCTGACGCCTTGGGAGGAGAAGACAAGGAAACAGCCGGGCGAGACGAAATCGCCGCATCAATAATACTCCAAAGCTATCTGGACAAACCTAGTAAATAATAGACTATGGATGAGACAAAGAACACTCCAGCCTTGATACTTAATCGCCAAGACTATAAGGAAAATGACAGCTTGGTGACCGTCTATACTCCTTATTTCGGAAAATTGCTGCTGGTCGCGCGCGGCACTAAGAAAGCCGGCTCTAAATTAGCGGGGCATATCGAGCCGTTAGCCGCCGTTGATCTCATGATCGTCAGCGGCAAAGGCTTTGATTATATCGGCAGCGCTATCATGCGCAATTCGTACCCCGGAATCAGGGAAGACCTGAATAAACTTTATTACGCCGGTCAAGCGCTCAGCCTGTTCAGCCGCCTTATTAAAGAGAACCAGAGCGATGAACGCTTGTTTTTTTTATTGGAGCGCTGGCTTGAGATATTAAACGATTTTTCTGGCTTCAAGAGAGAGAACGGAGAGCTAGCCCTAGCTTTCTTCATGATAAAATTATTGGCGGAATTAGGTTATAAGCCAGAAATGCATCATTGCTTAGAATGCTCTCAGGCAATCGCTCCAGGTAAGAATCATTTTAATCTGGCTAGCGGCGGCTTGGTCTGTGGCGAATGTTTTGAGAAAGGCCGCCTGGCCGGGGGCATTCCTAGAACTGAATTATTGACAATAACAGATAATTGTATCAAATTGCTGCGTTTTATGGGCGATAACCGGTTTAAAGCGGTAGAAAAATTAAAGATAGACAATAAGACCCTGAAAGAAATCAGCGGGCTTCTAGATAAATTTATGATCTTCCACTTCTAAAATATTCATAAAAAACAGCTGTAATAAGGCTGTTTTTTTCTTGCTAAAATCTCGAAAATAAGTTAATATTTAAGTATAAAAAAATACGCATAATCTAAGTTTTAATTTGGCATACGCAAATTAAAAACTATTTTTATTTATGTCAAGGATATTGATTGCTGATGCTAAAAAACAAGGCAGCGGAGAAGTGACTGTCTCGGGCTGGGTCAGGAATTTGCGCGCCCATAAAGGCATAGTCTTCGTGGATCTGCGCGATATTTCCGGATCGATGCAGGTCGTTTTCGTGTCTGGCCAAGGCGGTTATGAATTGGCGGAGAAATTGACCCTCGAAAGCGTCATCACCGTCATCGGAACTCTGCAGGAAAAGCCAGCTAAGAAGAATGATCCGAATCCGGTCAAAGATTTTGAGCTCGCCGCTTCCAGCGCGGAGCTGATTTCTTTAGCGAACGAGAATCTGCCGATTCCGGTCCTGACAAAAGCGGATAATGAAGCGAATTCGGAAAACCGTTTTGACTGGCGCTGGCTGGATTTGCGTCAAGAAGAGCATCAGCTCATCTTCAAGGTTTGGACAAAGCTGGAAGCGGGCTGCCGCGAGTATTGGCTGAAGAATAATTTTATCCAGATCTATACGCCGTGCTTCATGAATACCGCTTCTGAAACCGGTTCCGAAGTCTTTGAAGTGAAATACTTCGACCGCAAGGCTTATCTTTCCCAATCCCCTCAATTTTATAAGCAGATGGCCATGGCTTCCGGCTTAGAAAAAGTTTTCATGGTCGGCACGGTCTTTCGCGCCGAACCGTCTTTTACCAGCCGCCATGTGACTGAATTCACCGGCTGGGATCTCGAAGTCTCTTTCATCGACTATAATGAAGTGATGAGCATCGAGGAGGATCTCTTGATTTCCGGATTTACCAAGGTCAAGGAAGATTTGGGATTAGCCGTTGAAGTTCCGTCCAAGCCTTTCCCAAAGATCACTCTCGCGGCCGCTAAGGAAAAATTAAAAGCGGCCGGAATAAAGAGCGAGAAGGATTTTGATTTCTCGACCGAAGAAGAGAAGGAATTAGGCAATATCATCAAGCAAGAGACCGGCCATGATTTCGTCTTCGTGACCGATTATCCGATTGCCGCTCGCCCTTTCTATCATATGCGCCATCAGGATAATCCGGAATTGACCAAGAGTTTCGACTTGCTCTATCGCGGCTTAGAGATTACGACCGGCTCGCAGCGCGAGCACAGAATAGATGTCTTAGAGAAGCAAGCGGTCGAGAAGGGTATGAATCTGGAAGAGCTGGAGAATTATCTGAATTTCTTCCGCTACGGCTGCCCAGGACATAGCGGCATCGGCATGGGGCCGGGGCGCATCGTGATGAAGATGCTGGATCTGCCGAGCGTCAAGGAAGCCTGCTTCCTGCCTCGAGACGTCAAGAGATTGACTCCGTAATTTTCCGTAATTTATTATTTTTCATATGCCTTACACTTCTATAAGATCATTATACAAAGAGACGCCAGCTTATCTTAATAAGAAGATCGGTGTTGCTGGCTGGGTCAGAACCGCGCGTTCTTCGAAAGAATTTGGCTTTATCGAACTTAATGACGGCTCATTCTTCAAGAGCCTGCAGATCGTCTTCGAGGGCGGCCTGAAGAATTTTTCCGAAGTGGAAAATATCAGCGTCGGCTCGTCTTTGGAAGTCGCCGGCGAACTCGTCGCGTCTCCCGCGGCCGGCCAAGCTTTCGAGCTCAAGGCTGAGACCATCACGGTCATCAGCCGCGCCCCAGAAGATTATCCGCTCCAGAAAAAAAAGCATAGCTTTGAATTCTTGCGCGAGATCGCGCATCTGCGCGGCCGCAGCAATACTTTTTCCGCTGTCTTCCGCCTGCGCTCTTCCCTTAGTTACGCTATCCATAAATTTTTCCAGGAAGAAGGCTTCTCTTATGTCCATACCCCGATAATTTCTACGAGTGACGCCGAAGGCGCGGGCGAGATGTTTCAGGTGACTACTTTGGACTTGAAGAATACCCCTAAAGACAAGAAAGGCGAGATTGATTATAGCGAAGATTTTTTCGGCAAGAAGGCCGGCCTGACCGTCAGCGGCCAGCTTAATGCCGAAGCCTTGGTCATGGGCTTGAATAAGGTCTATACTTTCGGTCCGACCTTCCGCGCGGAAAATTCGAATACGACCCGCCACGCTTCCGAATTCTGGATGATGGAGCCGGAGATGGCTTTCGCCGATTTAGAAGATGATATGGCGCTCGCCGAAAAGATGCTGAAATACCTGATCGCTCATGTCTTGAAAGAATTGCCGGAAGAGATGGAGTTCTTCAATAAGTTCATCGACACCGGTCTCTTAGAACGTCTGAACAATATCGTTAGCGCCGAATTCGGCCGCGTCACTTATACCGAAGCGATCGCTATCTTAGAAAAATCCGGCGAGAAATTCGCTTTCCCGGTAAAATGGGGAATCGATCTGCAGACCGAACATGAGCGTTATCTGACTGATAAAGTCTTTCAGAAGCCGGTCTTCGTCATTGATTATCCTAAAGACATTAAAGCTTTCTATATGCGCCTGAACGATGATGGTAAGACCGTTGCCGCTATGGACTTATTGGTTCCAGGCATCGGCGAGCTCATCGGCGGCAGCCAGAGGGAAGAGAATCTTGATAAGCTCATAAAGCGCATGGAGGAGATGAATATGAAGCTGGAAGATTATCAGTGGTATCTGGATCTGCGCCGTTTCGGCTCGGTCAAGCATGCCGGCTTCGGCCTCGGCTTCGAGCGGGCCATAATGTATCTGACTGGCATGGCCAATATCCGCGATGTCATCCCGTTCCCGCGCACGCCTAAGAACGCCGAATTCTAAGCTTATGATGTGGGCACCGAGCTCTATGCTATTCGCTTTTATAATTTTACCTCTTCCCGCGCTTCTGATAATCTCGATTATCTTGGCGCTTCGGGAAGGGCATAATAATCATATGAATAACAAGCACAACGCCAAGTACGCTTTTTATTACCTGCTGTCGCTCGTCGCGCTCATCTTTACGGCGCTAGCTTTCGGCATGATCATCTTCAGCATCATCGACAAGGTCATTCCCGACGTCCTGAATAGCTATAGCAGCGTTGACGGCCAGCTGAAGTTCGCGATTTCCGCGCTCTTCATCGCCGCGCCGATCTTCTATTTCATTTCTCATCTGATCCATCGCGGGCTGCATAAAGGGGAATTGGAAAAGGATTCCGCAATCCGCCGCTGGCTCACTTATTTCATTATCCTCATATCTGCGATGATAATCCTGGGCGTCTTCATCGGCGTCATCAATAATTTCTTATCAGGCGAATTGACCAGCCGCTTCATCTTCAAGGCTTTGACTATGCTTTTCATCTCCGGAGCCTGCTTCTCTTTTTATTTCTATGACATCAAGCGCGAGAATCCGGATAAGGCTGATAAAGTCGTGAAGATCTTCTTCTTCGCGACCTTGGCTTGCGTCATTGCCGCTTTTGTCGCCGCCTGGTTCTTCGTCGAATCGCCGAAGACCGCCCGCAATCGCCGCCTCGATCAAGCCTTAGTCCAGAATATCTATAATATCGAGAACGCCGTGAACAGCTATTATGACCGCAATAAGAAATTGCCGTTGAATCTCGAAGAGCTCAAGACTGATAAGAATATCTATATCAACGCGAGCGCCATGATCGATCCGGAAACTAAAGCGCCGATAGCTTATAATAAGATCAGCGAGAAGGAATTCGAGATGTGCGCGACTTTCCGCATCGATTCGATCGAGGAGAACGCCAAGCAGGCGACTTCTTATGTCGGCATGGACGTCAATAGCAAGGAACATCGAGCCGGCTATCAATGCCTGCGCGGCAATCTCTATAACGCCGTTAAAGCCGTAGAAACAATCAGATAATTATGATGGATGTAACGACTGAAAAATTTTCCGGACCGCTCGGCCTGCTGCTTAGCCTGATCGAGAGCGAAGAGATGGATATAACCGAAATCGCGTTGGCGAAGATCGCTGATGAATATGTCGCTTATGTCCGCGCCAATCAGGGGATAGATCCCGAAGAATTGGCGGATTTTCTCGTTATCGCCGCTAAATTATTGTTCATAAAATCAAAAGCCCTCCTGCCGTATCTCTATGCCGGCGAAGAAGAGGAAGAGATTAATGACTTAGAAAGGCAGCTCCGGATGTATAAGGAATTTGTCGCCGCCAGCCAGAAGGTCAAGGAACTGGTCTTGTCGCCGCGCCGCTCCTTCTTGCCGCCGCTGACGAAGAATCGCCGCGTCGGCTTTAATCTCCCGGTCTTCTGCCCGCCCGCTAAGCTTAATTCCGCCTTGCTTCATGAGAAATTCCTGATGCTGCTCGATAATTTAGAAAAGCAGCTGGCGAAGAGGCAAGAAGAGAAATTGCCCGAGAGAACGCTAGAGCCGAAAATAAACATCGATGACAAGATCGCTTCGATCAAGGAGATGATTTCCAATAAGATCAAGGTGAATTTCTCGAGGCTGCTCGCTTCAGCCGCGACGCGGACGGAAGTGATCGTGAGCTTCTTAGCCGTCCTAGAACTGGCGAAGCAGAAAGAATTATTCTTCGAGCAGGACGAGCTGTTCAGCGAGATCCTTATCAGCCGGCCGGATGAGGCCGCGGCCCTAACTAATCAAATCTAATTATGTCGTTAAAATCACAAGCAGAATCATTATTATTCGTCTCCCTTAAGCCCTTGTCCCTGAAAGAGCTAGCCGCGGCTATGAACGCATCGGCCAAGGATTTAGAAGGAGCACTGGACGAACTCATGGCCGATTACGCTCAGGGCGAGCGCGGCTTAACGATCATCAAGAATAACGGCCAGTATCAGCTGACGACCGCGGCTGATAACGCGTCCCTAGTCCAAGAATTTCTCAAGGATGAAACCAGCGGGGAATTATCCCAGCCGAGCCTAGAGGCCCTGACTATTATCGCTTATCGCGGGCCGATCGCGAAGCTCGAATTAGAGAGGATCAGAGGCGTCAATTGCAGTTTGATTATCCGCAATCTGCTCTTGCGCGGCTTGATCGAAGAGAAATTTGAAAAATCAAAGAACGAGAATTATTATACTGTCACCCATGATTTCGTCCGCTTCCTCGGGTTAGGAAGTATAGAAGATCTGCCGGATTATACCAAGCTTAATTCTGCCGAATCCCTGAACACGGTTTTGGCCGCCACGGAAGATAAAAATTAATTACACCAAGATGTTTTGGACAGCTATAGCCAATATAATCACCACCCTGTTTTTCGGGCTTCACGGCGTTCCGGCGGTCACTGCTGGCGCTGGCAGCCTAGTCTTGGATCCAGCCGCGAAGCGCGCGGAAATATCTGCGGAAAGAGGCGCGGTTTTGGCCGCTAATGACCGTTTTTTTCTGTTTACGGAGAAAGCGGACGAGCCGCAGCCGATCGCGAGCATCACTAAACTCATGACCGCCCTGGTCTTCCTGGATAATAATCCGGGCTGGGACCAAGAGTATACGATTACCGAAGCGGACAAGGTCGAAGGCGGACGCTTGAACCTTTTCTTGGGAGATAAAGTGACTATCAAGGACATATTTTATACGAGTTTGGTAGCCTCTGATAATGGCGCGACGCTAGCCCTGGTCCATGCCAGCGGGCTGAGCGAAGAGGAGTTCGTTAAAAAGATGAATGAGCGAGCGGAGAGGCTAGGACTCAAACAGACCTCGTTTTCTGACCCTATCGGCCTAAGCGAATATAACCTATCGACAGCGCGTGAAGTCGCGCTCTTGGCGCAAGCGGCTTTCAAGCGCAGTGAAATTAGCGAAGCGACTACTAGGGCTGATTATAGTTTTATGACTGTGAACGGCCGAGAGAAAAAGATCGAGTCTACTGATTATCTCCTATTCGATTCGGGCGAGAAGACTCTGACTGTTCTAGGAGGGAAGACCGGTTATACTGAGAAGGCTGGGTATTGTTTTGTCGGCCGCCTGAAGAACGGCGCGGGTCGCGAAGTGATTTCAGTCGTGCTTAATAGCCAGGATAAGAACGGGCGCTTCAAGGACAGCAAGAGCCTGGCTAATTGGGTTTTCACTAATTATGATTGGACTAAATAATTTTATTAAGTAATTTGCTTATGCCCGCGATCAACCGCCTCTATTTCCGTTTTCGAGATTATTTTGCCAGCCGCTGCCCTAGGCTTTATGATTTTTGCAATCGCCATAAGTCAGTCATCAAGTTCTTCTTTGCCGGCTGCGTGGCTGGCGGGACGGATCTGATACTTCTATTCTTTTTCCATGGCCTCTTGAAATGGGGCTTGGTATTCTCCACTAGCGCCGCCTTCATTCTTTCTTTCCTGATCAGCTTCACGCTGCAGAAGTTCTGGACCTTCCGGAATTATCGGCATGATCGGGTCGTCGGACAATTATTCTTTTATATCCTCAATGCCTTTATCTGCTTGAATCTGAACGGCTTCTTCATGCACGTGCTCGTCAATAAATATAGAGTCTGGTATCTCTTGGCTCAGATCATCGTTAATCTCTCCCTCGGTTTCTGGAGCTTCTTAGTTTATAAATTCTTAGTATTTAGGACAGACAAAAATGAAATTGCTTGTTAATAAGAGACAATTAGGAGAAGTGCCCGCAATCTGGCTGCGCCATGCCGGTTATGTCTTTATTCCGGAGCGCGAAGACGGGCAGGAAAGCTTTGCCCGCCGCTTGAGCCGTGATTTCTATCCGCGTTTTCATATATATTTTACGGAGGCGAAAGATAATAGCGGTCAGGATATGGTCACCTTTAATCTGCATCTAGATCAGAAGCGCCCAGGCTATCAGGGCTTCAGCCGCCATAACGCGGAATACGATGGAGATTTGGTAGAGAACGAATTAGCCCGCTTAAAGAGCTTAATATTGCCGGATTTATTCATATGAGCCAATCAGAGGAGATAAAATCAAAATTGGACATCGTCGAAGTCATCAGGGAATATATTCCCGTTAAGGCGACTGGCGCTAATTTTCAAGCGCTCTGTCCGTTCCATAACGAGAAATCCCCGTCTTTTGTAATATCTCCGGAAAAGCAGATCTGGCATTGCTTCGGCTGCGGCCGCGGCGGCGACGTCTTCGCTTTTGTCATGGAGAAGGAAGGCTTAGGCTTCATGGAGACTCTGCGCTTGCTCGCTCCGAAAGCCGGCGTGACTCTGCAATATGAGAACCAGCAGGATTATTCCGAGCGCAACCGCCTTTTAGACATCATGGAGCTGGCAGGAAAATATTATGCTCATATCCTAACGACCCCGACCGGCCGCGAGGCGCGCGCCTATCTCTTGCAGCGCGGCCTGAGCGACGAGAATATCAGCGACTGGCAGCTGGGCTATAGCCTTGATTCCTGGAGCGGCTTATATGATTTCCTGAAAGCCCGTCCTTTGACCGGCAAGAAATATAGCGACGAAGAGATCGTCTTGGCGGGCTTAGCCATCAAGAAAGAGGCTAGGGCCGGCAGCCGCGGCTATTATGACCGTTTCCGCGACCGCATCATGTTTCCGATCTGGGATGTGAACAATAACCTTATCGCTTTTACCGCTCGCGTCAATCCGGCCAAGGAAGCGACGGAGAAGATGGGGAAGTATATCAATAGCCCGCAGACTAAGATCTATGATAAGAGTCGCGTCCTCTTCGCTCTGAACAAGGCCAAGAGCGCCATCAGGCAGGCAGACCTGGCTATCGTCGTTGAAGGCCAGATGGACGCTATTTCTTGCCATAACCATGGCTTTAAGAACGTCGTTGCCTCTTCCGGAACGGCGCTGACAGCCGAACAGGTTTCGCTCATCAAGAGATTCACGAATAATGTCGCTTTGCTTTTTGATATGGATGCCGCCGGCCAGATGGCGGCTGATAGAGGTATCAAGGAGGTGCTCGCGCAGGAAATGAACCTGAAGATAATCGTCCTGAGCTCGGGTAAGGATCCTGACGAGTGCCTGAAGAATAGTCCGGAAGAATTTAAGACAGCGGTCGCGAGCGCTAAGCCGATGTTGGAATATTATTTCGAGAAGGTCAGCGCCGGATCAGATCTAACTCAACTCGACAATAAGCGCGACGTGAGCGCGAAGATGTTTACGATGATAGATCTGGTCGTAAATAAGATGGAGCAGGGTTATTGGCTCAAGCGGCTGAGCGAAGAGCTCGGATTTTCTGAGTCGGATACTCGCGAAGAATTCTTGAAGTGGCAGTCCAAACACGGCGTATTAAAGACAGAGACATCTAGGAATATAAAAAATAGCGAAAATAAGCCAAAAAATGAACAAGCACTGCCGGAAATGAACCGAGAAGATAAGCTGGCTGAGCTCCTGATGTCTTTACTAGTCAAATTTCCGGAATTCATCTCCTATAGCGTCAGTAATTTTGACCCTAGTCTTTTGAGCGAGGGTCCTTTGGCTAAGTTTTACAGAAATCTGATTATCTATTATAATAAATCTACCTCTTTGAGCTATGAAGGCTTCCGCGTCTTCTTGGCTGAAGGCGGTGAAGAATCAGAAAAGACCCTGGACAAGCTCGTGCTTCTAGGCGAAAAAGATTTCTACGATTATAATGCTGATTCTGTCAAAGCCGAGATTATTAAGATAATTTCCGAACTTAAGAAGTTCAGCCGCCAGCGCCAAGTCCAGGCTCTGCAGCGCGAAATCGCGCTCGCGGAAAAGGCGGGAGACGCTAAGAAACTCGATGAGCTCATGGACGAGCTCAGGAACGCGACTATTTCATAAATAATCACTTCGTCATATGGTTAAAAACACTAAAGCGAAAAATAAGAAGCCGGCTCGCAAGCCAGCGCCGAAGCCAAAAGCTAAGCCAGCCCCTAAGGCTAAGCCTAAAAAGAATGTCCGCGGCACGGCGAAAAAGGCGAAGAAGAATTTCTCAAGCCATGGCCTGAAAGGCGTTAAAGTCGCGCCAGCGCGAGAAGCTAAGCCGGTCGTTAAGCCGACCGAAGAGCAGCTGAAGAAGCTGATTGAGAAGGGGCGCTTGCGCGGCTTCATCACTGAGACTGAATTGTTATACCTTTTCCCGGAAGTGGAAGAGTATGTTTATGAATACGACGTCTTTTTGGGCGAATTGCAGAAGAGCGGCGTCAGGATCATGGAAGATTCCGGCCGCATCTTAGATACAGCTGAGAAGAAAGCGGCTGAACCGCCTTTGACCGGAAAAGCTTTGGCGCATCAGAACGCGCTAAACGTCGACCTGTCGAAACTGAGCGCTGATTCTATCCAGATGTATTTGAAAGAGATCGGCAAAGTCCCGTTATTGAGCGGCGACGAAGAAGTTGAACTGGCTAAGCGCAAGGAAAAGGGCGATAAGGAAGCGGAAAAGAGGATTATCGAAGCAAACCTGCGCCTAGTCGTCTCTATCGCTAAGAAATTCGCCGGCGCTAAAGGCATGAGCTTATTGGATCTTATCCAAGAAGGCAATATCGGCTTATTCCGCGCGGTTGAGAAATTCGAATATCGCAAAGGCTATAAGTTCTCGACTTACGCGACCTGGTGGATACGCCAAGCGATTACGCGCGCTTTAGCTGACCAGTCCAGAACCATCCGCATCCCGGTCCACATGGTTGAGACGATCAATAAATTCCAGCAAGTCCAGCGCAACCTGATTCAGGAATTAGGCCGCGAGCCTTTAGCTGACGAGATCGCTTCGGAAATGGGAGAAGATATCGATAAGGTCAGATATATCATGAAGATTTCGCAAGATACTATATCTCTAGAGACGACTATCGGCGATGATGACGAAGATTCGACTTTGGAAGATTTTATCGAAGACGTGAAGAATGTCACGCCGGATCGCGCCGCTGCCTTACAGTTATTAAAAGACTATGTGAAGAATATCGTGGCCCAGCTATCGCCGCGCGAACAGAAGATTTTAGAAATGCGCTTCGGTCTGGTCGACGGCGTCGCCCACACTCTAGAAGAAGTCGGACAGGAATTCGAAGTCACGCGCGAACGTATTCGCCAGATCGAATCCAAGTCCTTAGAGAAGATCAGAAAATTCAAAGGACTGGAAAAGTTGAGGGATTATTAAAAATAGAATATAATGATAGTATAATCATTTAAGATCGTCTTATGAAAAAGATCATTGTTTCTTTCTTGAGCTTATCTTTATTCTTAGTCGCGGGCTGCAGCCGTCCGGCAATTTTAGGAAACCAGCCGCCAGCCGCTAACCAGCCATCCCAGGAGAACACTTCTCAGGCGCCGTTAGCCAAGGGCTTGGCCGCTAAATCAGCCTTGACCGAGATTTATAATAAGATCAAGGATAACTACGGGATAGAAGGGAAGCTGGGCATATTGGATGAGCAGATGAATCTGCGCGCACAGCCAGATCTTAAAACTAAGAGCCGCTGGATAACAGGCAAGGATTATAATATCTTTGTCCAGAATAATATCGGTTTCTTAAATGTAAATTACGATTCTCCTAAGGATTTAGCGGATATCGCGGAAAATATCTTCTTAAGCAAGGGCTTCAAGCTTAATAAGGCTAATTCCTCGGTTTCTAAGACCGATGTCTCGTCCATGGCTAAGCTCGAAGGCGATTTTAAGGATTATACTCGAGCCTATATCTTAGATAATGAAGAGTTCTGCCTGATAACGGCCTCAGAAGACAGCGCGCCTAAGAATCTTAAAGTCGGATGTTTCTATAATGAAGACGCAATTCAGGCGACCGCCAATCAGATGCCGTTCCTATTAGGCTTGAAGACAGATAATAAGATCGTCACAGTTGTGCCGGTTATGCTTGGGAAGGAAGCCATAAAGCTAACCATAATATATCCGACGTCCACTAGTTCGGTCATAATGAAGAAAGACGGCGATGCCTGGGAAGAGGTATATAGAGGGGCTAATGATCCAGAATGCAGCCTGATGGCTAAGCTCCAGATTCCAAAAGATATTTACGAGACTTGCGTTGAATAATATATTAAAGGGAAATAAAAAAGGAAGTCTATAAGGCTTCCTTTATGTTAGATAAACGATAATTTATCTTTTGCCTACGCATTTGCCGCAGCGGCACCAGGCTTCATGACCATCTGGAGCGCTCAGTGGCTTCTGATTATTTCCAGATCTTACGCATATTGCGCAACAGCACCATTTAGGGTGTGTTTTCGCAACGCAATTATCGCATTTGCAATCTTTTTCTCCGGTACACATTTTTCGAGTTTTATGTGGATATTAATTGTTAAAGTAATAAAAAAATATACCATTTAGGTATATTTTAGTCAATATGTTCCGTGGATTGTATATTTACTGAACTTTATAGAATATAGCCAGCGGTTAAGATTAGTTTGGGTAAATTAAAAGCCCTGGATTTTATATATTCCAAGGCTTAAATTTTTATTTTTTTCAGATATCCAACTACATCACTTGTCTCATGAACTCTTTGCGTTCTTTTGAGGTGGCAATTCTGTCGATAAAATCAGCTACGCTAACTTCATCAACCTGAATCGGAAATTTCCTATGAGCACGGTAGTCAAGGTTTGCGGAAATACAAGCACCAAAGAATTCAACTGTTTTTACGGCACACCCTTTTTTTGCGGCTGCGTCTGAAAGTAATGAGTCAATTTCAGTATGAATTAAATGCCCATTAGGTAAAGTTATTTGATCGGCAAGACCTTCCGTAGTGCCGTAGCCTACCGTATTTATTACTTTTTTCATTTTTATTTGGTTTTAGGATTAATATTAGGTTAATTACTAACCCCACCTAAAAGAAGATAGCTTTAGTAATTAACCCAGTTAGTCCTATTTTTCAATGATCTATGTAATAAATAAATATAGCATTTAAGTATATTTTTGTCAATCTTTATACTTTAATTTAGTTCGAATCTAATCTGGTGTATAATAAAAACCCATGTAAATCAAGGGTTTTTATGCTTGCTCGCCCTTCTATCTGATTTTTAAGCATTTGACTGGATCAAAGAGTATAAGTATCCGACGGTCTAGACGTTGGGCACTGTTTGTAAACCAGCCGAGCCGTAATGCGAAATTTGAGAGCGTGGGGCGATTTACTTAATTTTTGAAAAGTTAAGCAAATTCCGGTCACATTTTCCGGCTGTCGTATGCCCAGTGGAGCACTGCCTGCCTTTGAGTAGGACGGCAAGTTAAATCTTTCGGACGACAATTCTTTTTGATCTGCGAGATGTGCCGACTGATGGCTTTCCAGCGCTTGATCTGTCGTTCGTCTTCGTCCGGTAGCCGCCTACCCATATAGTAGCGGCAATACCACTGGAACCAGCCGCGCGGATCGTGCTCTTCGTTGATCCATCCTTTTTTCTGCCAAACTTGGAGTGGCTGGCTGGCGTGTTTGTGAAAGTAGTTCAGCGTATCGTCGTGATGCTCGGGCGAAAGCTTGGCGCGGGTAAACCAGTCTTTTGGAAATTCCTTTTTGCAGTCGGTCATGTACTTGCCGCCAAAAACGCCAAGCGCGAGCATTTGCTTTGGCGTAAGTTCCGGCTTAAAGTCAGGATGGAAATTCCGTTCCACCGGTTCGGTAAGTTCGTATTTGTAGCCTTTCTGGAATTTGTCGTTCACTTTTACGGCCTTTTTTCTCATAAATATTTGTTATCAGCTTACAAGATATATGGCCAAGAGAAGCAATCCGCCCCACCAGCCGATGTCTGACACGACAAGACTCGCCATAATTTTCCTTTGCCAAGAAGCCGGCAAAAGTTCTCCGGACAACCCCTCTTTTTCCCGCTTCAATAAAAATGGACTGACTTTGAAAGAGAGGAAATAGCCGTTAACTATGAGAGCGAGGGCAATCAGGGCATGAATAAGGGGAATGCCGGAGAAACTTTGTTCGCGGTAAAAAATCAGGCCACCGACAATAGCAAGTATGATACCAGCCCAGATCATAGGCTTGGTAACTTTATGTGTTCGGGTCGTGGCCTCGGTCCAGTATGATGACTTTCGTCCGAGAAAGCCGTGGATATCAATGACTGTCACCGCGCCAAGGCCGATCACAAAACCGGCGAGCAACAGAAATAGTCCGATGCTATCAATCCATAGGACTGTCATAAGATTTTATTTTGTAATTTAGCTTTTGCAGTCATAATCTGTACATTAAGTATATCATCTTTTGCGAGATTTGTGATATAATAATTTTATATGTGTTGGAGGTCGAAACGCATACTAAGTCATTAAAAATAAAATAATATTATGAATAAATTTAATGCTTTCGACTGGATCGCTTTGGTATTAGTCATTGTCGGCGGTTTAAATTGGGGGTTGGTCGGTATTTTGAAATTTGACCTTGTAGCTACTATCTTCGGTGATATGTCCGCGCTCTCAAGAGTCGTGTACGCTCTCGTCGGGCTTGCCGCTGTCTACCTCGCCGCTATATCCATGAAGCTTGCTAAACAGTAAGCTTTTTTTTAATCTGATTGAAAAACCGTCTTCTATGAAAATAGAGGGCGGTTTTGTATCTTCCAGGATGGCTGATTTTTTATAAAGTATATACGGCAAAAAAGTCGAGGCCTCCTTTCACAAAGCGTTTAAAATCATCTTTGACCGAGTAGGCGAGCTTATGGAAGAGAAAATAGACCAAAATAAAATATTCGAACATCTGAATAAGCCAGTAGATAAAGAGAAAAGCAGAGCTTTTGGCTCTGCTCATCCCATATGGCTCCCGGGGTCGGATTCGAACCGACGACCAATTGGTTAACAGCCAACTGCGCTACCGCTGCGCTACCCGGGAATATGTTTTTGTCCTTCAAAAAACAAAAATGCTTTAAAACATTTTATGTCTTTATTCTAGCAAATACCCGACTTATGTCAATATTAGCGTTTTCAGGCTTATTTTGGTAAAATATATAAATATAAAGCTCTAATTCTTGCACTATATGAAAAAAAATGACCTAGCTAAGCTTATCGTGGCGATCCTAGTGCCGCAAGCCGCTGGCGCTCTCGGCTCTTTATTCACGGCGCCATCGATTTCGACTTGGTACTCGACCCTAATTAAGCCCTCTTTTAATCCGCCGTCCTGGATCTTCGCTCCGGTCTGGACCGCGCTCTTCCTGCTCATGGGTATCGCTGCTTTCCTAGTTTGGAAAAGAGGCTGGGAAAAGAGGGAAGTTCGGATAGCCTTAGGCATATTCGGCGGCCAGCTTATCCTCAATATCCTCTGGTCCGCCCTATTTTTCGGCCTGCATAGCCCGCTCGCCGCTTTTGTCGAGGTTATTATTCTCTGGCTCGCTATTCTTGGGACTATCTTGGTCTTTAGAAAAATATCGAAAACCGCGGCCTGGCTCTTGGTTCCGTATATCCTTTGGGTCAGCTTTGCGTCGCTGCTTAATTTTTCCTTGATGATCCTGAATAGATAACGCAATAGCTGGCTAGTTTAAGATAATTTCTCATGCTGGATTTCTTAAGATCGCAAAAATTATTAAAGGCGCTGGTCTTTCTCGGTCTCCTCGGCCTAGTCGTCCTTATCTTTTTGCAGCCGATAGACCTGACGAACTCTGACTTAGGGCGTCATCTTGCTAACGGCCGCGCCGTCTGGAGCGAGCCAGATATCTTATTCCATAACGCCTATTCTTATACCGAGCCGGATTTCCGTTTCGTTAATCATCATTGGCTCTATGGCGTCATCGTTTACGCCATTTATCGGCTAGCCGGCTTTGTTGGCCTCTCTATCTTTAATATCTTGATTATCCTCGCCGCCTTTAGCCTGGCTTTCTATATCGCTCGCCAGAAGATCAGCTTATATGCTCTAGATGTTTTCGGGCGAGCTAAGGTCGACGGTTTTTTCCTAGCAAGCCTAGTGTCGCTACCGGTTATACTACTATTAAGCGAACGGGTCGAAGTCCGGCCAGAAATAATTTCCTATCTTTTTGTCCTCTTGGTTTACGCGCTTCTAGATTCGGCAGAAGAGACGAAAAGATATCGCCGGCTCTGGCTCTTAGTGCCGCTTTTCGTCCTCTGGGCGAATATCCATATCTATTTCTTCATTGGCTTAGCGCTCGTCGGCTTTAAGGCAGCCGCGGCTTTTATCGGCGCTTTGATGAAAAAAGAGAAGAGCCTGCCAGCTTATTTCTTATCAGCCTGGCGCGCCAGCCGTTTCTGGCTAGGCCTCTTCAGCGCTTCGGCCTTAGCTTGTCTCATTAATCCTAATACCTGGCGCGGCTTGATCTATCCTTTTAATATCTTTAAGAATTACGGCTATGAGATCGCGGAGAATAAATCAGTTTTCTTCTTGGAGCATCTGATGGTCGATCATAATTTTTTTCTTTTCAAGCTAGTCGGAGCGTTGCTCTTGCTAAGCTGGGCGCTCTATTTTTTCAGCCGCACCGGCCGCGCCCGTTTTCAAGATCGTCTAGCCGATATCTTTCTCAGCCTGCTTATCAGCGGCTTGGCAATATTCTCTTCGCGTAATATTTCCTTATTCGGGTTGGTCAGCCTGATACTCATCAGCGCGAATATGGCGCCAATTCTGGTTCGTCTTCGCCCTCCTTTTCCTCGTATTCATTATTATGTCCTGACCGGCCTCCTTATCCTCATCGCCGTTATCGCCCTATATCTTCGCGCCGATGCTCGTCGCGATAACTATCTAATCAGAAATAGCTTTGGCCTAGGTTTGCGCGCCGGTAATGACGCCTCGCTCGCTTTCTTTAAAGAGAAGAGGTTAAGCGGTCCGATATTCAATAACTATGATATCGGCTCCGCCCTTATCTTTTGGCTTTATCCGCAAGAGAAAGTTTTTGTCGATAATCGCCCGGAAGCTTATTCTAACGCCTTCTTTAATGAAGTCTATAAGCCGCTGCAGAGCGATCAGGCGAAGTGGGATGAATATTCTAAGATTTATGATTTCAAGACGATTTACTTTACCCATACCGACGGCACGCCTTGGGCGCAGCAATTCCTCGCCCGCATCCTGCGGGACAAAAAATGGCATTTGGCCTATTTTGACGCTTATACGGTCATTTTGATAAATACCGATAAATATAGCCCGGCAGAAGTAAAAGCCCTGAGCTTGGATAAATGGGCCTTCAAGAGCGAGCTGAGAGGGCTGACCGCCGGAGCCAGCACGGCTACGCAGTTCCGCTTAGCTAATTTAGCTCAGCTAGCCGGAATGCCGGAATTAGCCGAAGAGATCTATCGGGAAATCCTCTTTGCCTTTCCAGATCAAGAGCGGGCTCTTTATAGCCTCGCGGGCCTCTATGCTGGCTATGGCGATCCCGCTAACCTGCGGAAAGCTTTATATTATTATCAGCGCGCTTTAGAAGCTGGTTCGGGTCTGCCGGGAATGCGCAATGAAATGGGCTTGGCTTATTGGCAGCTGGGAGAATATAAAAAAGCCGCAGGCGAGTGGCGCGCGGCTTTGTGGCAAGAAAGGAAGAATGCTCATGCTTTATATTATCTAGATCAGATCGAGGCTTTGCAAAAAGAAGGGAAGCTACCCTAGTCTTTCTTTGAGTAGAGTGATCATCGCTATCAGCCCGTCGCGCGGGCTGATTTTTTTTCCGTCCTTATAGCTGCGGCGATCATAGCTTATGGGCAGCTCTTTGATCCTATAGCCGTTCTTGAGTAGCTGAGCTGTAATGATCGGCTCGATCTCAAAGCGTTCTCCTTTTAATCTTATCTCTTTCAGAGCGGTAGCCGGAATCAGCTTGAAGCAGGTTTCCATATCAGTCAGGCTCGAACCGAATAGAGCGTTAGTCAGGCAGGTCAGGAAGCCGTTGACCGCGCGGTGGAAACTAAAGCCTGGCTTGTCTAAGAAGCGGGAACCGTAAAGCGCGCATCTGCCCGCACCCTCTTTTATCTCTTTAAACATCGGGATGATATCAGCCGGGTCATATTCGGTATCGGCATCGCAGATGATGAAATAATCGCCGCTGATTTCTTCTAGGCCGCGCCGGATAGCCGCGCCTTTGCCGCGATTGACTGGCTGGCTGATCAATCGGAAATCATGCCTTAACTTCATTTCTTTTAGGATCTCCGGCGTCTTATCTGATGATCCGTCGTCGACTACGATGACTTCCTTATTCACGGCCAGATCGAAAATGCGCGGCAGGGAAATAGCCGCGATGCGCTCTTCGTTATAAATCGGGACGATGATCGAGAGTCTTGATTCCATATCTTTAGTAATTATAACTTAGATATTATTATTTTGCCTAATGCCTACTATTGACAAACATTAGCCAATATGATATTTTTTAGTGTTGAAATACGAATGTTAAAATCGCAATAATAGATCTTTTAAAATAACATAAAACACAGAAACCATGGCACGGTCAAAAGCTTTGATTTTCAAATCATTACGGCTTTTAATTAGCCGGATGTTGGCTGCGCGGCTTGAGAAGAAGCGCAGCATCCAGATTTCCCTAAGGGGAAAATTAGAATATGCCAAGATGGATCTGAATATGATCCGCAAAGAATATTTTCAGCACGGAGTCATGCTAGCTAAAGGATTTGACCTAGAAGATTCTTATCAAGGAAAAGAGCTTTTGGAATCTTTACGCCTGATCATTAGGAAAGTCAGACAGGGAGAGAAGCAGCCTTATCGGCCCGAAGTCATCATGACTCTGGCGACGGCTTACAGCGAAAAAGGATCTCTGCTCCGGATGATGAATCGCTTTCGAGAGGCTGGAGAATCTCTAGCTAAGTCGCTAGCCTTCATCAATAGCCTGATCGAAGATCATCCGGATAATATCGAGTATCAGACTTTCCGAAGCCAACTCTTTTTTCAACAAGGAGAGTTAGTGGGCTGCCAAGGTCCGGCTTTCAATCAGGAAGCTAAGAGGCTTTATCTGGTCAGCCTGAGGATAGACTTGCTCTTCGACGTTAATCGCAGCGATATCAGGCTGAAGAATCAGCTCATCTCCGATATGATTCGCGCAACGCCAAGGCCATTCTAAGAAAATAAAACCGCTCTAGAAACATCAGAGCGGTTTTTTATTTCTATTGGATATCTTATCAATCTATCTTGACAATCCGATACTCGACCGTGCGATCGCTGAGGGCGACGGGGATGATGTCCCCGACCTTATGTCCGAGAAGCGCTACGCCGAGCGGAGAGCTACGGGAAATGATACCGCTTAAAGGATCGGTTTCAGCCGAACCCAGTATCTTGTATGTTTTTAGCTTCCCATTAACTTCGACGGTCACGCTATGTCCGAGTCCGACTTGGCCGTTATCTTGATTCGGCACGATTATTTCTGCTCGCTTCAGCAAATCCTCGGCGTCCAGGATGCGCTGGTTCAGGCCGCGCAGTCGCCCTTTGGCTAGCTGATAGCCGGCATTTTCTGAGAAATCGCCCATGGCGGCTAAGCGTTTGACCTCTTCGCTTAGGCGCGGACGGTCTATTTCCGTCATCCGCTTTAATTTTGCGCTTAAGGTCGCGAACTTTTCCGGCGTGATATGCGGGTCAGCTTTAGGCTTTATATAGGTTTCTTTTTTACGATAAGGAGTCTGCATGAATTAATAATAGGCCGGATTCGAGCTTTTATCAATCTTTGGCTTCAGGCCTTGACATATCTCGACTATTATTATAGGATAGCTTGAAGATTATTTTGGCAAAAAAAGTTTTTTTTGAACGTTAAAAATCAATAACTATAAATATATCGATCATGAGTTCAGTAATGGTTAATAACTGGGTAACCCAAATCTGGTTAGAATCCGGAGATAAAAAAGGGGTAATGACCGCGATAAATTTTGCCGATTCTTTAAATGAAAAAGAAAGGCTCAGGGAATTGGAATTTATAAAAAATTGGTGTTTGGAGCATCACCATGCTGGCGACGCGCTCTTAGAGGGCGCATCAGAGGTCTGCAACAGGCTTAATCGCTCATTGCTTTGCAAAGATCTTAACAAGCTCCGCTTAAAGGAAAAGAAGAGTTAGATATTTTAAACAAGACAGCCCTATCTCTTAAGGATGGGGCTTTTTATTTAGGAATTGACAGGAAATCGCCGATAATGATACAATTTTTTATCGAACTTTAATAACTCTAACAACAAAATAGGAGGACCGACAAATGAATGATCTAAAACTCTCGGAAGCGGAAATCAAGGAAGCTATCGCTGCTATCTTCGATAAGCTGAAAAAATGCATTCTAGGCTACATGGAAGCCAATGAATTATCTGTTTCCAGCGACGAGCCCAAGCTGGAGTTATCCAGCCATCTAGAAGATGATCTTGGCCTGGACTCCTTCAGTCGTTTCGAAGTAGTACTATTTATCGAGCATGAATTCGGTTTTGAAATCAGCACCAATATGAATGATTTCAAGACGGTCGGAGACATCGCCCGCCAATTAGTTACTATGAATAACCAATAGCGCCTGAGAGCGCTAAGCCCCCAATAAAACCGTTTTTTCTTAAAAGAAACGGTTTTTTTATAGTGTTGACACTTCTCATTATATGTGATAAAGTATAGCCAATAGTTTCTTAACATTATTAAATTAACCCTAAAATTTCTTACAAATGATGACAGCTGCATCTAAAGAAGAAAGCTCGCAATTTGCGCAAATTGCGAGAGATTTAAAAAAGAGATTGGCCAAGCATAACAGTAAGCTCGGTTCCTCGTTTTCAGTTCCAATCATGGGCTCTTGCTCAGAAACAGTGGTAATCACTAAACCTAACGCCACTGCGCTGCAAAGCCTTAAAAAAAGTAAGCCGCATGATTCTGATTTGGGATTATCGTTTGAAGATGTCGTTATCTTTGATACTCCTAAAGAACGCTCCGTAGCGATCTATCTTGGTAAAGGAATTGATCCTGCTTCTGAAAGCTCAGAACATTGGTTCTTCTCTCAGAGCGGATCTGGCAGTTTAGGCGCCATCTTTTTCGGCGGACTGCAGAATCAGAGCCAGTTATCAACGGCTAGTTACAAAATTAGAAAGGCGCAACTATAAAGCGCTGACACGTTAGTATAATCACTTTAAAGAGCCCTTACTTAACAGTAGGGGCTTTTCTTATATCTTGACATAATATATAATATATGGTATAGTATTATCATAGTATTTTTAACAAAATTAACCAAAATAATATCAGCCATGAGCGAACAAAACAAATCTTTCAGAGAAATCAGTAAGAGATTAATGAACACCGTCGGCGTCATCATGAGGCCGCTGAGCGAATATGCTGGGAATTTTCCAATCTCTGACCACTGTTCAATAAAGATTTATCTTCCTAGGCCGAAAAAAAGAAGCGAGAAACCGCATATCGATGCGCGCCAGTCTCCAATCGGACTATTCGGCGACCTATTCCAGATAAACACGCAGATGATCAGTGAAACATTCGCTTTGTATATTGGTATCGGTTTGAATCCTCGCGATCCTAACGATAAGCAGTATAAGCATTGGTTTCTATTAGAAGGCGATGACAAGGTTATCTACTTCGGTAATGCGATCACTCCGGAAGAGCTGGCAGAAAATGGCGTCAGTAAAGTTAGAATCGATTGCGAAGAATAGTGAGAGCGTACATTTTTAAAGCCGTTACTTTGACAGTAACGGTTTTTTCTTATAGTATGGAATTGTCATTATTTTAATTTAATCCCTTTTACTATGGCTGAAGAAGTCGTGCTTAGATTCGATAGCGTCAAATTTGAATATCTCCATAAGAAGCCCATCCTCGATGAGGCTGATTTTAGCATGCGCAAAGGCGCGAAAATGACTCTGATGGGTCAGAACGGCGCTGGTAAGAGCACGATCTTCGGCTTAATCAAGAAAGAGCTGACTCCGAAAAGCGGCCAGATTTCCATTTCTAGCAACGCGACCATCGGCGCGGCCGCCCAGACCATGTCTCGGGAATTCTTTGATCTTAATATAGAAGAATATTTTTCCAAGGCGTTCGCGGTCGTTCCAGGAAACATTAAGAGCCGGATCAGTAAGGCGCTCGACGCGGTCAATTTCAATATCCCCTTGGATCGCAAAGTCGGCGGCTTGTCCGGCGGCCAGCAAGCGCGCCTGTTATTAGCCTATGCCTTGATTCAGGACCCGGACATCCTCTTGCTCGACGAGCCGACGAATAATCTTGATAAGGACGGTATCGACCATCTCATCACTTTCCTTGTCATGTATGACAAGACCGTGCTCGTCATCTCTCATGATGCTGATTTCTTGAATTGCTTTACCGAAGGCGTCATCTATCTCAATAATTTTACGCATAAGACCGAGATGTATGTCGGCGATTATTATTCTGTCGTTGAAGAGATCAGTCGTCGCGTCGAACGCGAACAGCGTGAGAATGCCCAGCTGCAGAAGCAGATCATCGACCGCAAGGAGAAAGTCAACTTCTTCGCTCATAAGGGCGGCAAGATGCGCAAGCTCGCGAAGAAGCTCAAGGATGAAACTGAAGATCTAGAAGAGAATATGGTCGATGTCCGCCAAGAAGACAAGACGATCAGGGATTTCGATATTCCTGTCCAGGAAGAACTGAGCGGCGAGATCGTCGTCTTAAAGAAAATCAGGCTCATTAAGAATCACGAGCCGATATTGAAGGATATTGATAAGGTCCTGCGCAAGAAGGATCGCTTGCTCGTCGTCGGCCCTAACGGCATCGGCAAGAGCACGCTCCTGCGCTCGCTCGTCAGCGGCAAGCAGGAAGGGCAGAGCATCGCTAAGAATATCCGCGTCGGTTATTATAGCCAAGACTTCTCGACTCTGGATTTTAATGAGACCGTCTTTGATTCGCTGAAGAACGCCGGCGACGGCTGGGGAGAGCAAGATATCCGTTCGATCGCGGCTGGTTTCCTGATTACCGGCGACCTGATGGGGCATAAGATCGGCGACTTATCTGAAGGACAGAAAGGCCTGCTCGCCTTCGCGCGCCTGGTCCTGATGCGCCCGGGAATACTCATCCTCGACGAGCCGACTAACCATATAAATTTCCGCCATATTCCGGTTATCGCCGAAGCGGTCAACGCCTATGACGGTCCGATCATTATGGTCAGCCATATGCCGGAGTTCGTTAAAGAGATCAAGATGACTGAAGAATTGGATCTAGGAAAATTATAAGCCGCTTAAAATATACTGAATTAAGATGAAAGGCCCGAAAGTTTCGGGTCTTTTTTCGACTTATGCACTCTTAGCGCGGTTTTTCTATTGACAAAATATCGTAAAGTAATACAATTAAAAAATTCTTTAAAAACACAAATGAAAAAGTGGCCTTTACCGCTTTAATGTTTTACTAAAATCATTAAGATGAGAATGGTAAGTAAAATCGACGACCTCGTTGAGGTTAAGAAAGTGATGATTCTGGTTTCAGACACTAGCTGTCTGGACAGTTTAATACCCGGGCTCATAGAACATTGCCCCAATGTCGTGATTTATGCGACTGATAATAATTACCCAAACATCAGCAAGCTGATGCCGCGGGAAAAAATTTGGGACAATCTCTTGAGCTTCGGACAATTAGTAAGAGATCTTGATGTTAATGGCACGGCTCTAGAAACTTTACAGCCGAAAGTCTTTCTCGGTTTGCTAAGCAAGACTTATTGCTCTAAGCATCAGGAGATGATCAGGAATGCTCAGGCCATCCCTATTGATCTGGCGATCATAAATCTTCGGCCGATAATTTTAGAGACAGGTCCGAACGATTTTGAGAGCGTCTCGACGCGTATCGATGTCGCCGGTCAAGTCGCTTTATCCGCTGCTCGATCAAATCCGCGTCAAGTCATGACCCTATCGAGTCCTGACGATTACGGCGCTTTCTTGGAAGAGATAAAAAGATTCAAGGGCCGGACGAGCTTTAGTTCGCGCCTGGAGATGGCCAAGAAAGCTTCTAGCTATCTAAAGGCCTATAGTTCCGAAATCGATTATTTCTTAGGAGGCATCCAAGCTGAAGAGGCTGAAGCCTGCTATGAAATGCAGAACACTGTCGCAGACTTCTTGGCTGCCGAAAAAGCTGAAGAGTCTAAAAGGAAAAAGAAATAGCAAGAATCTGATATTTAGATTCTTAAACCCGTTGTCTGCCAAAGATAGCGGGTTTTTTATTTGACATCTTTAGCGTTTAATTATAATATTAAACATTCTTTCAAAATTGAATATAAATATTTCGATTATTAACCAAAAAAAAGGAGATCCAAGTCATGATTAGACCAGTAGAAAAAGTGGACGATCTTGTCCAGGTCAAAACGGCCGTCATATCGGTTTCAGATAAGAACGGCCTGGAGTTCTTAGTTCCAGCCTTGATGGCTGCCTGTCCCGGCATCAGGATAATTTCTAGCGGCGGGACTTATAGCTTCATCAAGCAGATGCTTGACGAGAAGACAGCTGGCGCTCAGCTATTTGAAGTAGGGGAATATACCCATCAGCCAGAAACTGAGGGTGGACTAGTTAAAACTCTGCATCATAAGCTATTCCTAGGATATTTGACGGAAACTTATTGCGAAGCTCATCAGGATGATATGAACCGAGAAAGAGCTATTCCTATCGATCTCTTGATCATCAATCTCTATCCTTTTCAGAAAGTCGTTTCTCAAGATTGTAATTTTGAGAATGCCCGCGGCAATATCGATGTCGGCGGGCCATCGGCTTTGAGAGCAGCTGCTAAGAACTTCCATCGGGTCATGACCCTGACTGACCCTGAAAGCTATGCCGCTTTCGTGCAGCAGCTTAATTTTTTCAGGGGCCGCACCTCTTTAGAGCAGCGCTTTATCGCCGCTAAGCGCACCTTCAAGGCCTTGAGCGAATATGATACAGCTATCGCTGAATATTTGAGCCCTTTAGATTTTTCCAATGTCGAAAAATCCTATCAGATAATAGGCAAGCAATAGTCATGATAGAGGTTAAAAAAACTCTAAGGTTTTAATAAACCCGTTATTCGTAACGGGTTTTTTATTGCTCTTGACTGTTATTAAGAAATAAGGTAATATCTCAAAAGACCTAATTTAAATTACGTCAGGTGCGTAATTTTTTTATTTTATTTAATCTTAGCCTTATCATATGGAAATCAGAAACATCGCCATTATCGCTCACGTCGATCACGGCAAAACTACTTTAACCGATGCCTTGATGCGCCAGACCGGCATGAACGACGGCGGCGTCAGCATGGACTCAAATGACCTCGAAAAAGAGCGGGGAATCACCATCTATTCGAAGAATACTTCGGTCTTTTATCGTGATACCAAGATAAATATCGTCGATACTCCAGGCCATGCCGATTTCAGCTCTGAAGTTGAGCGCATCCTGCGTTCTATTGACTGTGTCTTGCTGCTCGTCGACGCTCAGGAAGGCCCGATGCCTCAGACTAAATTCGTGTTGAAGAAATCTTTAGAGTTAGGCTTGAAGCCGATTGTCGTTATCAATAAAATCGATAAGCCAGCCGCTCGTCCGGAGGCAGTTTCCGAAATGGTTTATGAATTATTTTTGGATTTAGGCGCGACTGATGAACAATTAGATTTCCCGGTCATCTATGCCGCTTCTAAACAGGGCTTTGCTAAGCGTCAACTAACTGACGAATCTGATAATCTTGATCCGCTCTTAGACTTAGTGCTTGAGCATGTTAAGCCGTCTTCTGATCCGGTATTGGAATCTAAGCAGCTCTTGGCCCAACCTTTCAATCTCGCTTATGATAATTTCTTGGGACGCTTGGCCATCTGCCGTGTCTATGAAGGCAAGATCAGAACTGGACAGACTGTCTATGTCGAGAATCTTAACGGCGAAACCCGCCAGGGCAAGACGACCAAGCTCTTCACTTTCAAGGGTATCGGCCGCCAGGAAGTAGCCGAAGCGGTCGCGGGCGACATCGTCATGGTCGCGGGCCTGCCTGATATCTATATCGGCGAGACTATTGCTGAATCATCTGAACAATCCCCGCTTCCGGCTATCAAGATTGATGAACCGACTATCTCCTTAAGCTTCTTAGTCAATAATTCTCCGTTCGCTGGCAAAGAAGGGAAATTTGTCACTAACCGCCAGATCAAGGAACGTCTAGAGAAAGAATTAGAAGTTAACGTCGGCTTGAAGATCGATTTTTCCGATACTAATTCTTATAAGGTTTTCGGCCGCGGCGAATTACATATCGCGATTTTATTGGAAAATCTGCGCCGTGAGAATTACGAGCTCCAGGTCTCACAGCCTCAGGTCATTATCAGAGAAGAGAACGGCGTGAAGATGGAGCCTTATGAAGAGGTCACTATTGATATTCCTGAAGCTCAGACCGGCGTCATCATGGAGAAGGTTTCCAAGCGCAAAGGCCGCATGGAAGATATGAAGAATCATAATGGCCAAGCTCGACTCATCTTTGAGATCCCGACTCGCGGCTTGCTCGGCTATCGCAATGAATTCGTCGTCGATACTCGCGGCGAAGGCATTTTGTGCACCCATTTCTCCGGCTTCAAACCTTATGCCGGCGAAATCGAGAAGAATCGCCTCGGTTCCATGGTATCCATGGCGACCGGCAAGGCGTTAGCCTTCTCCCTATGGAACCTGCAGGACAGAGGCAGTATCTATATTTCTCCGAACACCGAAGTCTATGAAGGCATGGTCATCGGCAATGTTGCTAAGGGTAACGATATGAATGTCAACCCGATCAAGGGCAAGCAGTTGACTAACGTCCGCGCTTCCGGTTCTGATGAAGCTATTCTTCTCACTCCTCCTTTGGAACTTACCCTAGAACGCGCTTTAAGCATCATGAATGAAGACGAATACTTAGAAATCACTCCTAAGAGCATCCGTCTCCGCAAGCAATATCTAACGGAAAATGATCGTGTCAAAGCCAAGCGCTAAGCTCTTAGCGCTAAAGATAATAATCTTTCTAACCGTCGCCGCCGGACTTTTTTGGCTGGCGGATTTTTACGCGCGCGCTAATAATCTTGATAGCGCTAATCTGATAGTTTCTAAAGCCTCTTCATCCGCATTGATCGGAATCACTGCCTCGGCTTCTTCTAGCGCCGCGGCGTCTTCTATATTAACTCCGCCCTCGCCGTCGCGGGTTGCTTTCGTTCATGCACCTATCCTGATGTATCATTATATTTCCGCAGCTCCGGCCACGACGACTCTGCCTGGTCTCTATCTTCATCCGGCAATATTCGAAAATCAGCTTCAGGAGATAGCTAAAATCGGCTATCAGACGGTCTTTATGTCTCAGATGGCGGCTGCTATCGTGAGTGGCGCTTCGACTACGAAGACGATCGCTCTGACGTTTGACGACGGCTATGAAGATTTCTATATCAATGCTTTCCCGTTGCTCAAGAAATATAATCTGAAAGGGACTTTTTACGTAATTATCAATGCGCTGGATAAGCCGGGCTATATCACTAAAGCCCAGCTCCAGGAAATGGCCGCGAGCGGCTTTGTTGAAATCGGTTCGCATACTTTCAATCATCCGGATCTGCGCCTGAAGCAAGAAGCGGACGCCGTCTTCGAGATCAAGGGCAGCAAGGGCGAGCTGGAAAAGATGATCGGTCAGCCAGTCCTGACTTTTGCTTATCCTTACGGATATTATAATTATCAAATCTTAGAAATCATGAAGCATGCCGGTTATCTTGGCGCTTTGTCTGTCATTCCGGGCACGAATCATAAGCCGGAAAATCGTTGGCTCATCACTCGCTTGCGCCCGGGAAGCAGGAGCGGGGAAGAATTTGCGAAGTGGTTAGAGAAGAATTGATAATTGCGAAATCCCGATTTTTGTGCTATAATATTTTCAGCTTTAAAAGCGTTATTTGACGCTTTTTATTTACTAATCAACAACAAATATGAAAAAAAACCGTGTGGATCGCCATTATTGCCGTCATCGTTATCATCGGCGGCTGGTTCTGGAGCTCTTATAATAACCTCGTAACCGCCAACGAAGGCGTAGACAATCAATGGGCCCAAGTTGAAGCGCAATATCAGAGACGCTTCGATCTTATTCCTAACCTGGTTAATACCGTTAAAGGCGCGATGACTCAGGAGCAATCCGTTTTCGGCGCTTTAGCTGACGCGCGCACGAAGTATAGCGGCGCGACTAGCGTTAATGATAAGGCTGCAGCGGCTACTCAAGTAGAGAGCGCTTTAGGCCGCTTATTAGTCATCATGGAGAATTATCCGCAATTGAAATCTATGGAAACAGTTCAGACCCTGATGGCGCAATTAGAAGGCACGGAAAATCGTATTAGCGTCGAGCGCGGGCGTTTCAACGACGCAGTCAAGACTTTCAACGTCATGATCAAGCGTTTTCCGCTCAATATGATTGCTGGCATGTTCGGTTTTTCCGAGAAGAATTATTTCGAGGTCTCTGAAGCGGCCGCGGTCGCTCCGACGGTGAACTTAGATCTGAATAAATAATTTAATTATCAAGCTAACTAATCGCTTATGTTGCGCCGAGTCTTGGTAATTTTTTGCTTAGCTTTATTCTTGGCGGCCGGTTTTTCGGCCCGGGCTTATTATAACCCGGGGAAGCCGGCCTCTTTTGTTAGTGATTATGCCGGCCTCTTGAAACCTGAAGAAGCTAGCGCTTTAAACGGCAAATTGAGCCAGTTCAATGCCACGACCTCTAATGAGATCGCGGTGGTGACTATCAAGAGCCTAGAGGGCGATACGATCGAGAACTTCGCGGTCAAGTTGTTTGCTGATTGGGGCATAGGCAAAGATAAGAAAGACAATGGTGTCTTGCTGCTCGTCGCGCTCAACGACCGGCAGATGCGGATCGAGACCGGCTACGGGCTGGAAGGCGCCTTGCCGGACGCGACTGCTTTCAAGATCGTTAATCAGACGCTGAAGCCAGCTTTCCAGAAAGAGGATTATTATGGAGGTCTTAATCAGGCGACCGATGATATTATTGCCGCGACCAAAGGGGAATACAGCGCTGATGCGCCTATCTCGACTGGCACCGCTTTCAAATTCGCCAAGAACATGAGTTTTAACGCGATTTTCTTTATTATCATCGCCATCTTTTATCTACTTTCCGCCTTATGGCGCGGCTTAGCCAAGAGTAAGAGCTGGTGGCAGGGAGGAGTGCTGGGTGGAGCGATTGGTCTTATCATCGCTCTTATTTTCTTCAGGACTCTATTAATTTTGGTAATACTGCCGGCCGTTATCGGCGTCTTCGGTTTATTATTCGATTTTCTTGTGTCTCGCGTCTTGCCTCAGCCGAGCCCGATCAAGAAGGGCCGGAATAATCTTTGGTTCTTTGGCGGCGGCGGACATAACGGTTTTGGCGGTTCATCTGGTGGCGGCTTCGGAGGTTTCGGCGGCGGCATGTCTGGCGGCGGCGGATCTTCAGGCAGTTGGTAGATGATTGAGAAAATTATAATTAGGTATCTATAATAAAAAACCGAGGCGTTCGCTTCGGTTTTTGTTAATTTTTCCAGATTTTCTTTTTAGATATTCCTTTTCAGGCCTTTCTCGAGATAGCCGGGATAAGTTTCATTCAGATAATGGATGAATTTATCAAGCCTGATGCCCGTACCTGAGCCGCTGGGAGTTTCAGTATCTAAGATTCTTCCGGTATTCATCTCGATCTGTCCGATTGTCCGATAGAAATCATCTTCGGTAGCACAGAAATGAAATTTCTCTTTGTTGTCAGCCATCCAAGAAGATATGATGGTGGCTAGATTCTCATCCCCCTCTTTTAAAGCTTCAGCAATAACTTTTATATGATATAATGTCATATAACAGTCATCTTCAGTCTTTTGAGAGTTTTCCAGATAATCTAGGGCATGTTGAAGGAACTTTCTAAGTTCTTGTTCTGTTGTTGTTTTTTCCATCGTTAAGCTGTTTTGTTTGTTCATATATTAATACAATAGAGCCTTTTTGTCAAATCTATGTTAGACATCACACTGGTTGCTGTCGGTAAAATAAAAGAATCTTTTTGGCGCGAAGCCTTTGCAGAATATGCTAAGCGTTTGAAGCCGTATTCTCGCCTGAAAGTTATCGAGCTTGAGCCCGCGCCTTTTTCTAAAAGCGGGAAAGAAAAAGCTAAAGAGATAGAGGGACAAAGGATTATGGACTATCTGGAAAGGCGGGGTCGCGAATCCGTAGCGCCGGCGACTTATCTTTTGGCTGAGCGCGGCCGGACTTTTGATTCTTTAGCCATGGCCAGCTGGCTGGAAAAGAAGTCTCCTTTAGTGTTGATTGTCGGCGGCGCCTTAGGATTTTCCGATGAACTATATGAGCGCTATCCCCAGATTTCTTTATCGTCCCTTACTTTTCCGCACGAGCTGGCGCGCGTCGTCCTGATAGAGCAGCTTTATCGCGCGGCCGCTATCTTAAATGGGAAAGAGTATCATTATTAATTAACGATATGTCTGATCTGCAAAAACTGACTAAGGAAATCAAAAGCCATGAAAATAAACCGCAAGCTTCGATATTGCGGCGCTTCTTTAAGACTGGTCCGGGTCAGTATGGCGCAGGAGACCTGTTTCTAGGCTTGAAAGTGCCCCTCCAGCGTCTTTTAGCTCGTAAATATGCCTATCTGACCTTAGAAGGAGTCGATAAGCTCCTGGCCAGTAAAATCCATGAATTCCGGCTGATCGGCCTATTGATTCTGGTGGATAAATATGAAAAGGCGGGAAGCAGAGCAGACAAGAAGAAGATTGTCGATTTTTATCTGGCTCACGCCAATCGCGTTAATAATTGGGATCTGGTCGATCTGTCGGTCTACAAGATTTTAGGAGATTTTCTTTTAGCGGAGAAGGAGGCTTTAAAAATATTGCGGCGCCTAGCCGGATCCCAGAATCTCTGGGAGCGGCGCATGGCCATGGTTTCGACTTATGCCTTTATCAGGCAGGGGCAGGCTGATAAGACTTTGCGTATTGCCGAGGAGCTCATTAAGGATGAACATGACTTGATGCATAAGGCAGTCGGCTGGATGCTCAGAGAGATGGGCAAGCGGATAGATAAGAAGATATTAATTGATTTTTTAGATAAGCATTATCGCCAGCTACCTCGAACTGCTTTGCGTTATGCTATTGAACGTCTCAGTCCGCGGGAAAGGGAATATTACTTGGCTAAATAAGCGCCGGTTTTATTGTGGTTTTTTAGAGAAGTGTTATAATAAAATAAGATTTTTAAATATTTAAAAATCTTAGTAATTAATTTAATTAAGAATTTATATGAAAAATGAAAAGAATTGTTGCGAAGAGAAAGAGGGCTGCGCTTGCAGCTGCCATAGCCATAAGCGCCGCGGCTTCGTGAAGCTCGTCGGCATAATCTTGTTAGCCGCGATCGTCATTGTCGCTATCCTAAGGGATCGTATCGTCAATGAACAATTCAAATCCGTGACTATCACGGGACAGGGAAAAGTCACTTATACTCCAGACCTAGCCATACTTAATCTTGGCGTCCAGATCGACAAGGTCGCCAAGCCGGAAGACGCTTTGAATCAGCTTAATACCAAAGTATCCAATATCATCACGGCCGTTACCGCTGTCGGCGTTTCGCCGGCCGATATCCAGACGCAGAATTATTCCTTATACCCCCAGTATGACTATAAGGATAATATCTCGACCGTTTCCGGCTATAATGCTAATGAGCAGCTGATTATCAAGGTCAGCGGCTATGATAAGAATCAGGATAAATTGAGCCAGGTAATCGCCGCTGCCTCTAAAGCCGGCGCCAATCAAGTCAATAATCTGACTTTCGACGCTTCTAATATGAACGACCTGAAGCAAGAGGCGCGCGTGAAAGCTATTGCTGACGCGAAGGCGAAGAGCGCGGCTTTAGCTGATAGCGCTGGCGTCCATCTGAAAGATATCATGGGCTGGTACGAGAACATGGTTAACCCGGTTACGATGTATAGCACGGCTGATTACGGTAAGGGCGGATTAGGAGGCGGCGGAGCGGTGGCACCGCAGACCCCGGCCGGAGACCGCGAAGTGGTCATCGAGATCGGAGTGACTTATAAGATCAAATAATAAGCGAATAACATCAAATACTAAACCATTATGAATGGCAACGGCAATTCGGATTCCAACCGTAGTCCCTTAGTCGGCAAGACGGTTCTGATAGTCAATACTTCTGGCGCGAATGACCCCCTGCATTCTAAGAAGCTTTTTATCAAGAAGGTTAAGAACCTGGGGGTGAAGATCATCATTCTCAGTAAGGAAGCTAATAGCTTCCAGCCCTATGTCGATTATTCCATCTCTGCCGATACTTCTAATTATGGAGAATCGCTCGGCGCTCTCGATAAGTTCCTGAGCAATAATCCGGCTATCAAGATGGACGGCGTCCTGACCTTTTTGGAAGACGACGTGCTGCTCACCGCTAAGATCGCTGATAAGTATCATCTCATCAATATCCCTTATAAAGTCGTGGCTCAGGTCAGGAACAAGTATTCTTTCCGTGAATTCTGCGCGGCCAATAATTTGCCGACGTTGAAATTCAGGGCTCTGAAGAATAGTAAGGACCTAGAAGAAGCCATGAAGCTCTTGAGCTTTCCGCTAGTCGTTAAGCCGGCTTACGGCGCGGCCAGCGCTTTTGTCGTAAAAGTTAATAATGAAGAGGAATTCCGCGAGAGCTATGATTATATCAAGAAGACTATCTCGCCGAAGATAGAATCGGCTTTAGCCGACGGCTTAGAAGTCTTTGCGGAAGAATATATCGATGGCGATGAAGTCGATCTCGATATCCTTATTCAGAACGGCAAGATCAAATTCTGCGCCTTATCCGATAATGGCAAGACTAAGGAGCCTTTCTTCATCGAGACGACGCGTATGACCCCATCCAGCTTGCCACCTAAGCATCAGGCCGAGCTCATCGCGATGGCCGACGAGACTTTGGAAAAATTAGGCGTGCTCAACGGCTGCATCCATTTCGAAGCTAAATCAACCGCGACCGGCCCGATTCCTCTAGAGATAAACCTGCGTCTCGGCGGCGATGAAGTCTATCCGAGCGTCAAGGCTGCCTGGCATGTCGACTTGATAGAGAATATGGTCAAGATCGCTTGCGGCATCTATATCCCTAAATTTGATTTTCCGGCCGGCCCTTATGAATATCTAGTCGCGGAAACTTTTTCTTCGGATCATTCCGGCATCATCGTCAACCTGGATATTGATGAGGATCTGAAGCGCCGGCCTTTCGTTAAGGAATTCCAATTTGAGAAGAAGATCGGCGATTCTGTGCTTTGTCCGCCGGACGGCTATGAATATTTGGGCTGGGTTCTGGTTTCCGGCCATAATCCGCTCGATGCTCAAGATAATCTGCATGAAGCGGAGAAGGCTATCTATTATGAAGTAGCGAAATTTCACCCCGCCTCTTCTATCGGCAAGACGACGCGCCGCTCGCCGTTTTCAGCTTCGGCTATCAATGTCGATATCCTGAAGCGCCGTTCTAAGATCGAGAAGATCCGTAAGATGGCGATCTCTAACCAGCGCAATCTCCATATCGGCATCGCCTGTAATCTCTATGAAGAGACCGGCGAAGAGCAGGAGACGGTCGTTGAGAAAGATCTGACGGTCATAGGCCTAGACGTCGAGAAAACTTTGAAAGAAAGGGGCTATAAGATCAGCTTCTTCGACTTTAACGACCTGCCTAAGGCCTTTAATGACCTCAAGAACAGCGATGTCGACCTTGTCTTCAATGTCTGCGAGAGAATCAATAATTCCAGTCTCCTAGAGCCGCACGTGGCTTCTATCCTAGATACTCTGCAGATTCCTTATACCGGTTCCAATCCTTTCACTCTCGGCCTCTGTATCGATAAGATCCGCGTCAAGAAGCTGCTCAGCTATCATAAGATCCCGACCCCAGAATGGGATTATGTCTATTCCATGGAAGACGATATTCGCGACGACCTCAAGTATCCGCTCATCGTCAAGCCGGCTAATACCGATAATTCCATCGGCATCACTAATGATTCTGTCGTCAGGAACAAGGAGGAGCTGACTCGCCAATTAGAGAAAGTCTTGAAGGAGATCGGCCGGCCGGCGCTCATCGAAGAATATATCGACGGCGACGAATATGACGTGCCGATCATCGGTTCAGAAGAAGACGATTTGCGCGTCCTGCCTTTAGCCCGTTCGCTATTTGATAATCTGCCTTCCAACCTCTGGCATATTTATCCGTTCGAAGCGAAATATACTGACGGCGGGGAATACAATAAGATCGTGGTCCAGCGGCCGCCGAAAAATATCGGCAAGAAGCTGGAACAGCTTTTGGGAGAAATCGCGCTCGATACTTATAATATTTTGGATTGCCATGATTACGGCCGCATTGAGATCCGCGTCGATAAGAATAATAATCCTTACGTGCTCGAGCTTAATCCTAATCCGTCGCTCGACGCCGAAGGCACTTTTGCGGCCTCAGCCGAAGTCATCGGCATGGACTATGGTGATTTCTTGGAAGAGATCATCCGCCTGGCCATCAAGCGCTATAAGGATAATCCCCCTTATTATCATCTCCAGCCGAACGTGATGTAGCCTCCAAATATGATTGAAATAAAAGTCATCAAAGATCTAGAAACGGCCAAGAGTTTATGGAATGAGTTGTCGCCGGCGGAGAATATCTACGATCTCTGGGATTTCCGCTATTGCTTCTATAAGTACGATCCTCAGCCTCTTTATTTTTACGCCGCCTACGACGCCGGGAAGCCCGTCGCGCTTTTGCCGTTGCAGCATAGCGGAGAATTCGCCTGTCTAGAGTTCTTTGCCGAGAATTTCATGGAGAACAACCGGCCTTTTTTCAAGTCCGGTTATGAATATCTGGCTCCTCAACTCTTCAGTCAAAATTTTTCAGAGACAGCCAAGCTTTATGATCTCGACGGGATAGATGATTTTACGCGCGTCCTGCCTCTCGAAGATTATGTCTATTTCATTGATCTAGAGGGCCTGGGAAGCTTCGATGATTATCTCCTGAAAGCTTTTTCTGACCGGAAGAAGCGGGCGAAGTTCCGGAGAGTCGCTACGCTCATGGAAGAGGAACATCAAGTCGAAACTATTATCAATGATTTTTCCGATCTGAAATTGATCATGGACCTGAGCGTCAAGAATTTCAGCGATGAGTCTTATCTGAATACCGATAAGGAAAGGCAGCCGTTCTTCGACCTGATTAATCTGCCCCTGGATTGGCAGGCGGTGACGGTCGTAGTCGACGGCGCTAAGCTCGCTGGATCGCTGTCCGTCCTGTATAAAGGCACGTATTTCTACATGATAGCTGGCGCGGACATGAGTGAGATTCCCGATGTCTTCAAGTATTTGACTAAGGCTAATCTAGAGCTGGCTATCGCTAAGAAAGCTAAGATATTCAATTGTTCCTTGGGAGATTGCAATTGGAAGACTCACTGGCATATGGATAAGCTGCCGCAATATAAATTTATCAAGAATCACGAATAATAAAAAAGAATATATGGTCAAGCGCGTTAAGAGAATACCAAAATTAATGTACGAAATCCGTCCCTCAAGATCTTTCCGTGGCGAGGTCGGAACTTTCGCGGTCAGGAACATCAAGAAGGGCGAGGTCATAGACGCTGTCGATTCTCCGGAAGAAGTCGTTTTCTTAAAGCAGGCCGACTTCAAGAAGCTTGATCCGTTGACGCGCCGGCGCATCGAAAGATTCTGCGTGCTTGATGAGGACGGAGAATATTGCGTGCCGGCCGATATCAATAATATGGGCGCTTCCTGGTATTTCAATCATAGCTGCGCCTCTAATGTCGCCTATGACCAGAAAGGCAATTTCATCGCCGATCGCGCTATCAAGGCCGGCGAAGAGCTGTTCGTCGATTACGGGCGCATGTATACGGATCCGAAATTGAAGATGAAGTGCGCTTGCGGCGCCAAGAATTGCCGCGGATTCATTACCGGAAATGACTGGCTTGATCCGGAATTCCGGAAGAAGAATATCAATAAGATGTGGCCGGATATGAGGAAATTGAAACGCGCTAAATAAATTAAATATCTAAAAATAAAATCATTTATGTTCTTAATACCCGCTAGCTATTATCAGATCAGGCAGACCAAGAAGAAAGGCCGCGGTGTTTTCGCGCGCCGCGAGATTCCGGCCGGAACTGTCATCGGCGACTACGTCGGCTTATTGATTAAGGACGAGAAAGCCGAGCTCCTGGAAAAGAAGTATGGCAATTCTTGCTACTCGATGGATTATAACGACAACGGCTTATCTATCTTTCCAGTAGACGTCAAAGCTCCCGGCGTTCACTTGATAAATCATTCCTGCTCTTCTAATTGCGATGCTTATTTTTATTACGGGCACACTTTATATTTCGCTCTCCGCCGCATCTTGCCGGGCGAAGAATTGACGATCGATTACGGCTTTGATACGGATGACGGCCGTGACGGTAATAGGAATAAGAGAGAATTTTTGCATCCTTGCTTCTGCGGCAGTCCGTTCTGCCGCGGCACGATGTATGCGAGCGACGCGAAACTAAGACGCTATGGCGCCTTCTATCGCGCCGAAACTAAAGGCCAGAAATTCAAGACTCTTGCTGCCGGAAAGATATTGCCGCCGCTAGAAAAATATCCGAAAGAAATAAAAGATAATGTCATATTCAATCTGTTCGCGGACAGGGAAGCGGCGCCGCTCAACTTCAATGATGAGAAGATGCCTAGTATCCTCGAGCTAAGAAAGCGTTTGCGTGCTGGCGGCCGCGTCTTGAATTTTAAGAAGCTAGGACTTAAAGTAACAGCCATCGTCGACGGGCTGCTAGTCGCCGGAAAATAAAAAAGCCTTGTATATTGGCATGTTTTTATTAGGTGTGTTATAATACACTTATAAACATTGATGTTTCAAAAGAGGCCTGTTGAAAACTCCGGTAAACATTAATGAATAATCAATAGTAGTTTATTAATTTAAATAAGCAATAATTTATAATGGACCTTATTTCTAAGCCTTTCGGCTTATTGGTAAAGCCCCATGCTAAAATTATGTCAAAAATGACAAAGTCACAGATGATCGCTTCTTTATCCGAAGCAGCTGGTTTGAGCAAGAAAGAGACCGCTACTTTCATGGATAATTTAGCGGAATTCGTTTACAAGGAAGTTAAGAAGAATGGCGAATGCATCGTTCCTGGCTTCGGCAAGTTAGTCAAAGCCAAGAGAAAGGCTAGAGAGGGCCGCAATCCTGCTACTGGCGAGACCATCAAGATCCCGGCCAAGACCGTAGTTAAGTTCCGCTTAGCCAAGGTCGTTAAGGACACCGTCCTATAATCAGTTGAAGTGTAATTAGAGATAGTTCGGGCCCTTAGGGGCCGAATGAGAAAAAATTTAGTTTCTCGAATATGAAAAACATCCCGTCGGAATCCGGGATGTTTTTTTATGAGCGCTTCCATTCAGCGACGTATTGGCCGAGGCCGAAATCTTTCAGCTTATTGTTCAGCTTAGTATTCTTGTGGAGGAAAGAGAGCAGGGATCCGAACTCTATCTGATAGCGATTCTTGACTATCCGGAAAAGCAGATTGGGGTCAGTCTTGATAGCGCGGCGGATAGTCTTGCCCTGAACTCCGCCCAAAGAAGCGGCTTCAGAGACAGAAACCCAGATAGGAAAGCTTGCCTTTTTGATTTGGAAGATTATTTCTCCGGCCATTTTTAGGTCACTTCAGCAGTTAAGTCCAGAATATCTTAGACTTAAGAAGTGCTTGTTTATTTAGAAAAAGGTTAGATATTATCTTTAAGTCCAAGATTAGATAGACTTAAGTCATCTTATCTTAATTCATGATTGCCTAAAAGTCAAGGGTGATCCGGTGCGTATTAGCAGTATCTGACGGTATCTGGCGTCAGGTAAATCTTACCCATATTCTTGCTTTTGGGCTTCTATTATGCTAGGATAAAGCCATAATAGAATAATTATCTTAGCGGCGGGTTCGTATTGGTTCCCGTTATTTTTTGTTAAAATCATTTAACGCTTTTTTAGCATTTATAAAAATCTAAAATGTCCATAAACCTGGTTAGAAAATTCAAAGATAAGCAGACTCTCAGCAAGCTGAAAAACCGCGATAAGGAAGCCTTTATTAGAGTCTATGATGAAAACGTCAAGGATATCCATCGCTTCGTCTATTTTAAGATAGGCAGCCGCGAAGAAGCCGATGACCTGACTTCCATGATATTCTTAAAGGCCTGGAACCATATTCAGAATAAGACTTTGGAAGACGCGAAAACTTTAAGGGCTTTGCTGTATAAGATTGCCCGTAATGCGATAGTCGATTATTATCGCGAAACCGGCAATAAGGTAACGGCTTCGCTCGACGATGAAGAGAACCGGATAGAAGTCATCGATGAATCGGAAAATCCCCAGGAGCGCTTAGATAGGGCGGCTGATCTGGAGCTGATCAAGGCTAAGCTGCCTCTTCTGAAAGAGGAGTATCGAGAGATAATCATCATGAAATTCATTAACGATTTAAGTTTAGAAGAAATAGCTGAGGTTAGTGAAAAAAGCCGGGGCAATGTCAGGGTCTTACTGCATCGGGCTTTGAATGCTTTGCGAGAACTGGTCGAAGCCGACACGAAACTGTAACGTTTTGGCGAATTTTCCGTATATTATAGTGTACGACTAATTAGAGAATATCACTCTTATGACTAACTCAGAGTTGATCGCCAAATTAAATAACCTGAAGAACATCAACCCCGATCAGAAATGGCTGGAAAGCAATCGGGAGCTTTTGTTATCTCAGGTTTCTAATTCCGGAGCGGAAAACCTATCGACTTGGAGAGTCGTCTTTATAAATGTTTCTAGCGTCTTAAAATCAGCGTCTCAGCCAGTCTATGCTTTAGGAGCTTTTGTTTTATTGCTGTTGACCGGCAGCTTATTCAGCGGCCAGCTCTTAGCTAGCACTAAGCCGAATGATTCCTTATATATAGCCAGGATTCTGTCTGAAAAAGTTAAGCTGAATACGACCTTCGATTCATCGGCCCGCAATAAGATGGAGGTTAAGTTTGCTTCTGAGCACGCCCAGGATATTACTGCGGTTCTGGCTGATCCGTCTTTCAATACCGAAGAAAACAGGGATCAGGTGGCGAGATTGAATAATAGCTTCAATGAAGAGGTTAATACTGTCAAAGAGAAGATCGGCCGTCTGAACGCGGCTATCGTTCCGGTTAAAACCGGAGACGAAGTCGTCATCGCTGATAGCTCTAAAGATGAGCAGGGAATACAGATAGCGGACGGGTCGGCTTTAAGTGCCGCCGTCTCTGCTATCGCCGCTAGCGCTCAGCCGGCAATTTCGGCGACCGCGACTTTAGTAGTGCCAGCCGGGATGAATCTGCAGGCGACCTCTGCGGAAGTAGCAGCCAGTTCTACTGAAACCGTCGAGCCGACCGCAGCGGATAGGATGATTGATGAAGTAATCCAGTTATTCAGTTCTAAGGATTACGAAAAAGCCTCGGATAAATTAAAAGAAGTCAGCGAGACTATAAAATAATTAAAGCGCTAAAGCGCGCGTTTGTTAGTTTATCTCCTTATTGGTTCCTCCAAGTTTAGAAGATTCGTCATCGACTCTGGACAATACCGGGCGAGATAAATTAACAAATTCGCGTTTACGGCTGTTTGCCGCAGATAGCGGATTGGCAGAACCCCGTCAAGGGTCGAGCTATATCGCAAGATGTAGTGGTTTTGTCCCTTATAAACCTTATTATCGATTCGAAGCTCAAACGATTCATAGCCCGAAACAGGCGGTAAATCGGTTAAGCTTTTCTCCAGCCTTTGTGCAACACGCGCTAGGTTGGCAGAACTTATACGTAAGATCAGTCAGCCTTCGCCTTAAGCCTTAAGGGGCTGGTGGAGCGGGATTCCGACTGATTTACAACCTTGAAAGTAAAGCATGCTTCTATAAGAGCGGAGAATCGAACCACATCATTATGATCTGTTCCGACTACTATTGTCCGGACGATCAGAATGATATTAATCATTTCTTATGAAAAAATTACGCAAATTCTTAACTGTCAGCGTAATGGTATTATCCATCGTTGCTATGAGTTTTCCTTATGGCGCTTCTGTTAAGGCTGCGGCCTCAACTGGCGACTTAATCAAAATGGCTGGCAACACTTCTGTTTATTACCTTGGTGCTGACGGCAAGAGATATGTTTTCCCTAACTCTACTACCTATTTCTCTTGGTACCCAGATTTCAGCGGAGTAGTTACTATTCCGGCTGCTGAATTACAGAGCTACCCATTGGGCGGCAATGTAACCATGAGACCAGGCACTAAGTTAGTGAAAATCACGACTGACCCTAAAGTCTACGTCGTTGAACCTAATGGTGTTTTAAGAGGAATCCAGACTGAAGCTCAGGCTGCTTCTTTGTTCGGCACCAGCTGGAATAAGAGAGTTGTCGATGTTCCTGACGCTTTCTTCACTAACTACACCACCGGCGCTGCTTTAGCGACCGGCGCTACTCCAGTTGGCTCTTTAGTAAAGAATGCTGGTTCTGCTAGCATCTATTACTATGATGGTTCTAACTATAGATCCATCGCCAACGAAGCCGCTATGATGGCTAACAGATTCGAGATGGCTAACGTTATCACTATCAGCAATACTATTGCTGCCGGTGGCACCGCTATTTCTTCTGCTGAATTCGTTAACGTCGCTCAGGGTGGCAATATGGGCGGTACCGTTATTACCGGTTCCGGCTTGATGGTCAGCTTATCTGCTTCCACCCCGGCCGCAGCTTCCGTTCCTCAGAACGGCGCTCGCGTTCCAATGGCTAAGGTTAATTTGACCGCGGCTAACGATGGCGCAGTGACTGTCAATTCCATCACTGTCAAGAGAATCGGCTTATCAACCTATAATCAGATTGATAAGGTTTGGGCGGAAAGAGACGGCGTTATCGTCGCTTCTAAAAAAGTCCATGAATTCCAATGACGAATCTATTTTGACTTTCTCCCCAGCTTTGACTGTCAACGCTGGTCAGACTGTTTCTTTAGATTTCATTGTTTCTTTGACTGCCGCTTCTGGTAACATCGGTTTAAGCATCGCTTCCGCTTCTGCGATTAGCGCTACTTCTGCCGCCGTTACCGGTTCTTTCCCGGTCAGCAGCAACTTAATGTCTCCAACCTCTTATAGCGTTGTTAACTTAGGTCTTACCAGCACGACCACTACCGCCACTACTGTCAAGGTTGGTGACGAGAAAGTTGAGTTAGGTAAATTCACCGTAGATTTCAACACTTTAGTCGGCGGATCTTCTGCTTCTGCGGCTAAGGACGTTACCCTAAAGTCCATCATGATAAAGAACAATGGTACTGAAGATTTATCTGCTGCGACTATGAATCTTTACTTAGAGAACGCTGGTAACAAGGTTTCCGTTAACACTGTTGTTAGCGACCGCTATGTTACTTTCTACTTCCCGAGCACTGGCTTCGATGTCTTAAAGGACGATGCTTCCAAGATTTTCTATATCAAGGGAGATATCATTTCTAAGGACATTGCTGGCACTGGCAGCTTAGTATTCGTCTTGAATAAGAGCACTGATTTAGTCGGTTATGAAAAGGCCACCGGTTTCGGTGTCAATGTTTATAACGAGACTACTGTCGGTGCTACTGCTGCTGATGGATTTGCCATATCCACTATAGATATCGATGCAGGTAAGCTTTCTGTTTCTAAGAAATCTACCTCTCCTTCCGATACTACTATCGTCAAGGGCACTGATAACTTAATGTTATTGGCTAATGTCCATGCCGACGAGGCGATTGTCGCCGATGGTTTGAAGATCAAATATACCACCGGTACTGCTGCTTCCACTACTAACCAGTTCGAGAACGTTAGAGTTTATTTGAATGGTGTTTTATTAGACTCTTTCGACCCGTCTGTTAGTACTAGCTCTGACCTTTATGCAACCATTGACAGCACTTTGAATTTATCCAAAGGAGACAATGAAGTTAAGGTGATGGCTAAAGCGAAGACCAATGCTACTAATGGTGCCATTAAGTTTGTCTTAGACACCACTATGTTTGATAATCAGAATGCTGAATACGTTGTCTCTGGTAACACGGTCTCTACTACCGATTTAGGTAATATGGGCTCTGCTACTGGCGCTACTTTCACTGTTTCCGGCGCTGTCTTAACGACTGTTAAGAGCGACGGTTATTCTGATAACAAGGTTATTGTCAATGGAAGCACTGATGTTTCCTTGGGCAAATTCACTTTGAAGGCTACTAATGATGACATCAAGGTTACTTCTATTACCTTGGGCATGAACATCGGCAGCACTTCACCAACCAACATCAATGACATGAAGTTGTTCGTTGACGGTTCCCAGGTCGGCAGCACTGTCGATTTCGGTTCTACCGGCTCCACCTTCTCTTCATTGAACTTCACCATTGCTAAGGATTCTACTAAAGCTATCGAATTGAAGGGTTCCTTCGATTCTTCCGCTACTGGTACTTTCCAGACTTTGATGACTGTCAATGCTCAGGATTCTCGCGGTACTTCAATCACCTCTGGTAACTTAGCGACTTCTACTTTGTTCGCTACTGCTAGCGCTGGTTCTTTGAACGTCGAATTGGGTGGTAACACCCCTGCTTCTGCTATCTTAGCCTCTAAGGCAGCCGAACAGGAAGTTGCTCAGTTCAAGTTCACCGCTGTCAACGACAGCGCTGATTTGACTGAAATCAACGTTATCAACGATTCAGATGCAACCACTCCTAACGTTGCTACTTCAAGTGCCGATGCTAGAATCGCTTCCATCAAGTTATATGATGGCGCTACTTTGATCGATAGCTTCGTACCGGTTTCCGGTGCTGGCAAGTTCACTATCTCTTCTGGCGAAGTAAAGATCGATGCTAATTTGAGCAAGACTTTATCTGTCAAGGTTGTTTTGAACAACATCGATAATGATGTCAATGCTACTAACAAAGACATTAAGTTAAGCTTTACGTCTGTTAAGGCTAAATCTTCTTCCGGCTCCGAATATACTTCTGCCTCTACCAACGTAGATGCAAATTCGTTCCGTGTCAGAAAGACTGTCCCGACTGTCGCTTTAGCTGCCTTACCGGCAACTTTATTGACCGCTGGTGATGCAGTTATTTCTAAGTTCACCGTTACTGCTGATAGCAATGGCGATGTAACTTTGAAGAAGATTGTTCTTACTGTCGCTACCTCTACTGCCACTGTTACTCCTATGGCAGCTGGTACGGCTGTTAGAGTCAATGGTTCCATGAAGGCTCTCGCTTCATCTACTTTAGTAGGAAGCTTGTTAACTCTCGACTTCGCAGATTCTGCGGTTGAAGTTATTTCTGCCGGTACTACCAAGACTTTCGAAGTCTATGGCAATATCTCTGGAACAATCGATACAGGTTCTTCCGTTTCAACTAAGATTTCTGAGCCTACTAGCTATACTGCAGCTAGCAGCTTTGAATGGTCTGACGGCGCTTCTGTATCCACTCCTACTTACTCTAATGGTTATAAGGTTCCTGGTGTAACCACCATGACCCAGACCATGTCTAAATAATTTAATTATTTAGAGATAGGTAAGTGAGCAAGAAAAGGCCGGGCGCAAGCCCGGCCTTTTTGTTTTACCAATTAAGGGCAAATATGCTATAATAAGGACAATGATAAATTAATTTTTTTAATCTTATGCCAACCAATCTGAAGGGATTCTTATTATTCGTAGCCTTAGCGTTTCTCCCGCTGCCGAGCCTAGCGGCTGGAACTGCCGTTTCTAGCAGCATCACTAATCCGGTTTGGACGACGGAGAATAGCCCTTATATAGTAAGCGGCACCATTGAAGTGACCAAAGGCGCGATCTTAAAAATCGAAGCCGGAACCGAGATACGCTTTAATCCGGGAGCAAAGATTCTTGTCAACGGGGAACTCCAAGTCTTGGGGACCGCAGATAATCCAGTCACTATGACCCTGGGATCATCTGCTTCCAGCACTAGTCTTTGGGACGGCATCGAATTTACGGCGGACGCGGTCGATGCGACGGTCAAGGATGGCCAATACGTTTCCGGCAGTATCATCAAGAATGCCATCATCAAGTTCGGTCAAGGCATAAAATGCGATGACGCCAGCCCCTTCATCAGTGATAACCAGATAATGAATAACGTGTCCGGCTTGGCAATTATTGGCGATAACGGCTATGTCGGCGGGATAGCCGCTTCTGTATCAGCCTCTAATCCTAACGCTAACATCGTTATTCCGATGTATGTCAAGAATAATGTCTTTACCGACAATACGACTGCTATCGTTATCAATCGCAATAACAGCCAGAGCTATATTGTCACTCCAGCCGGAGCATCTTATGTCGGCCAGCCGCTAGTCACCGCAGTCATTGAAGGCAATTCTTTGAACAGTAATAGCGTCGGCTTGAATATCGTCAATGGCGATAATAATGCCATTCTCGGCAATACTATTAAATATAATTCGGTCGCCGGCGTCTTAACGGCTGCTGCCAGTCGTTCGGATATCTTTGAAAAAAATAATGTTAGCAATAATGAAATCGGCCTGGATATCGCTGCGGCTGATACGATCATCATGCAGAACGCTATCAAGAATAATTTCAACTATGGCCTGTATCTTTCCGCTCGGCCACACCTGTTCAGCTTGAACAATATCTATAATAATAAGAATTATAATCTGAAGAATAATGTCTATAGCTTGGCCGCCGCCAATAATTATTGGGGCAGTGGCGACGAGACAGCTATCGAGGCGACTTTTTTAAAGACGGTTACGACGACGATTGCGACTTCGACTGTCGATACTACGGTCTATCCGGTTATTTTCAAGCCCTTCCTGATAACTGAAAGCAATCTGGCGGCCATAGTAGCGCCGATCATTGATAATATCAGCACCACGACTGTCGCTGCTTCTATCGAGCTGTCCGGCACTAAGCCGCTAGGAACGATCGTTTCTATAAACGGACAGAGTGTCTTTAGCGATCGCAACGTCTCCGCCTGGTCTTATCGGGTTAATCTTGAGCTCGGAGACAATAGTTTTTCTATTTTCTATCAGGATATTTCCGGCCAGCAGAGCGACCGTCTATCCGTCTATATCCGCCGCAATAACGGCTTAGCTGCGCCGGCTATCACTTCGTCTTTAGCGACGACCACGGCCTCTAGTTTGGCTATCAGCGGCTCTAAACCGGCCGGAGCTAGCGTCTTAATCAACGGGCAAGAAGTTGTGTCTGCTAATAGTTCAGAAAGCTGGTCTTATACTATGAGTTTATCTTTAGGATCCAATAGCTTGGAATTGATAGCTATGGATACTAGCGGTCAATATAGCGCCGCGGTGAGCGCTAGTATTGTCCGGGTAAAAGACACGGTCGCCGATATTATCGCGGCCGAGAAAAAGTTGGCAGGGAAGACTGATGCGAAATTAGCAGCCAGGTTGGCCGGACGTTTGCTTTTGCAGACTGAAACCAAGGGTTATATCTGGTATGTGAATCCGCAAGACTATAAGCGTTATTTTATAAGTCAGGACAGTGCTTTAAGTATTTTCCGTTCCCTAGCTCTTGGTATCACCGAAACTAATCTTAATCTGATTCCGACTAAAGCCAGCGGCCAGAAGGGGAATGCTTCTTTGCGCAGCCGCCTGAAAGGACGCCTCTTATTGCGCACAGAAAAAGGTGGCCGGATAAGCTATGTCGATCTCGATGGTTATCGCCACGATATCGAAGCGTCTAATCTGATGGATATCTTCCGTTCCCTGAGCTTGGGAATAACCAATGTTAACTTAAGGAAGATAAGCCTGGGTGAAACCTCTAATAATATAAAATAAATATGTCTGCAAAAACCTATTTGAGGATCTTGCAGGGCGGATTAATCGCCTCGCTCCTGATCGTCTTTTTTGTCTTTAAGGACTTGCTGTTTCCTTACATCACCTCCAAACAGCTGTCATTCAACGTTTTGATGGAGTTCTTGTTGGTCATCTGGTTCGTCTTCGTTCTGCGTTTTCCCGAATATCGCCCGAAGAAGAATCTGATAATTTACGGATTAATGGCTTATTTCGTGGCCATAGTCGCGTCTTGCATCATTAGCGTTGATCCTATTCTCAGCTTTTGGGGCGATTCCGAGCGCATGCTTGGTTTTTTCCATATCCTTCATTTCTTTATCTTTTATCTTATTCTGGTCACCGCTTTCAGGTCCTGGAAAGAGTGGCAGTCCTTATTCTTAGCCTCTATAATGATTGCGCCAATAGTTTCTCTGATCGGTTTATTCGGCGAAGCTCCTTATAGCACTATCGGCAATACGGCTTACGTGAGCGGTTATTTGATATTCAATATTTTCTTCTGTGTTATCCTTTTTTTCCGCAGCGAATATAGAGGCTGGCGCTGGCTTTACGCCATCCCGGTCATTATCATGCTGCTCGAGTTCTGGCACTGCCATACTTCCGGCGCGATTATCGGCCTAGCTGCCAGCATCTTGTTGACTGTGTTTTTATTAGGCTTATTTCATAAGAGTAAAAATTTGCGCCGCGCCTCGCTCTCTTTTTTCGTCTTGGCGGTAGCGGCTGTGATCATTATTTTCTCTCAAAGTGATAAAGCTTGGTTCCAGAATAGTTTCCTGAGAAATTTAACTGCTCAGAAGGTTACTTTTCAGACTCGTTTGATTTCGTGGAAGGGGGCCGCGGCTGATTTTAAGAACCATCCGGTCTTCGGCACCGGCTTTGGAAATTATGCTATCATATTCGATAAGCATTTTGATTCTAAATTCCTCAGCTATACGCGGACAGAAACCTATTTTGATCGAGCGCATAACAATATCATCGATATCACTTCCACGACCGGGTTATTCGGCCTAGTCACTTACCTGAGCCTCTTTACCGCGGCTCTATATTATCTCTGGAAGAAATTTAAAGCGAACGGGAAACGCGCTGGCCTTGGCGACGAAGCAAGCCGTCAGAACCTGGAAATAATAGTTATTGTCGCGCTCTTAGTCGCTTATTTTATTCAGAATTTAGCCGTCTTTGATTCCTTGGTTACCTATATCGGCCTGATGATGATTCTTGGTTTCATCTATTGGCTCTATTTTGGCGAGGAATCTTCTTTGGAAGAAGAAGCGGTATCTAAGAGATGGTTGACTATGAATCGCGACTGGGAATGGGTGGTCCTTATTCTTTTGGTTATCGGCGCCTATATCTTCACTAATCAATATAATCTGAAGCCTTGGCGCATGTTTAAAGGCGTTATCAACGGCTATAGCTATATCGCTCAAGGAGAGCTGGCTGGTGGCATTGTTGAGTATCGTAAAGCTCTAACTGGCACGCCTTTGGATAGAGATGGCCGCGGCACGCTTATCAATCTAGTGACTATGAACCCAGAGGCTCTAAAGACGGTATCGGCCACGGAAGCGCAAGATATCATTGACTATACTATCTCTCTGGCTCAGAAGAATGTGGACGAAAGTCCTCTAGATAGCTTGACTCAGATGCAAATGGCTCAGGTATTAGATACGGCGGCCAGATACAATATCAAGGATTTGGCTAAATTCAATTATTATTCCGGTTTAGCTCTGGGGGCGATGGAAAAATCCATTGAAGCCAGTCCGAATCGCGCTACCGTCTATTTGACTAAGGCGCAGATGCTTCTGGCGCGCGGCGAACAGAAGCAAGCTATCGAAACGGTCAATTATGCTATCAGCTTGAACCCGGAATATCCGGAAGGCTATTGCCGCTTAGCTCAATTTTATCTTTTCTTGAAGGATCAGCCGAAGAGCGGCATTACGGTTAAGGATATGGCTGAGCCGATGACTAAATGCGCCGAGCTTGACGGCCTGGGCGATATTAATTCTGGACAGCTGCTAGTCGAAGCGATAAATTATTTTGCCGGTAAGCCTGATTATCCCAATGCCTTGAAAGGAGCGGAGAGATTAGCCGCCCTATATAATACGGATGCGCAAATCTGGTTTAGTTTGGCGAAGCTTTATACTATTTCCGGAGATACGGTTAAGGCAGGCGAGGCGGCGGCTAAATCTATCAGCTTGGATCCGGCGCTTGATGCGGGCTGGAAATCATTCCTAGATCTCTTAAGCAAGCAGGAACTTAGAGCTTCTTCGAGCGTGAAGAAATAAGGATTAGAGAGCGGGATTTGTCGCCCAATAGTTAAAATATTTTTCTTAAAAATCAGACCAATAAGGTCTGATTTTTGTTTTAGCAAAAAACCTTGTTAATTCAAGAGTTTTTTATTTTTTAAGTTCAGTAACTATTCAAATAAAATTTAAGATTCCATCAGGGTGATTTTGTTATAGTGAAGAGGCTAAATAATTAATGACAATAAAAATATGAAAGGATTATTCCGACATCTGCAAAGTTATAAATTCTGGCGGTCTTTTCCAGCCAGGCAGAAATGGTTCTTGATTTTCGGTCTCTTGCTAGCGCTAGCGCTTGTCTATTTCGCGGTTTCAATGTCCTTAGTCAGTCGGGCCGAGCTTAATCTAGAAAAGCTGCGCCGCTCTTTCGGCGATGAGACTGTCTGTCACGAAGCTTGCGCTGCCGCTAGGGAGGAAGCTAAATCCGCATTAATAAAAGAACTAAGAGATGATCAGGACTCTAAAGCGTTACGGCGATTAAAAGGATACTTTTTAGATGAGAGCGTCGGGATTGGTTTCCGGATAAGCCTAGCCGATGCGGCGCAAGAAATATTCGGGCCAGATAATCCTCCAGATTATATGAAAGCTTATCTGGCTGACGGGAAGGAATCTCTCTTAAAAGCTGCGGTTATCTCTGCTTTTAGCGCCTCAGGCCTAGGCGCAAGCGATAACCCCTTAGACTATTATTACGAAATCTTATCGGGCGATGACGATCTGATAGTCAAAGAGGCCGCGATCAGAGCCTTAAGCTCGTCGCCCGGCAAGGAAGAATCTTTTAATCAGGAGCAATTAGAGCGCATCAAGAAGATTATCTTTGATTCGGGGTCTGATCAGCGCTTGCGGCGGCCGCTTATTCTGTTATTGGGCGATTATTATCCGTTCTTTCCAAGCGAGACCAAAGACATGCTCCTAGTCTTCTATAAGACGGAATCTAGCGGCGATGCTATCAGCCGCGCCTTCGCCGCCGACATTCTTAATCGATTAGGCGAAGAAGAATTGGCTGTGCCGGAGATAAGCGCGGAGGAATGGGAAGAATATTATAATAATTAAAATTTGCTTATGAAATATAGAAAAATATTATTTAGCTTGGTCTTAACATGCAGCTTTTTATTAGCTCCCGGATTCTGCCGGGCGATGCCTCCTGGGACTTTGCTTTATCGGACTTCTGGCGACGGAAAGATGTTCGGCTATAGCCAAGACCCCTTGATCTATTCAGAGAAGGGGATAATCAAGAATATCTATTCCGGCCATGCCGCCATCTATATCGGCAAGGAAAACGGCGAAGATTATATCGTAGAAGCAATGGCTGGCGGCATAGTCAAAAATCCGGCCAAGTATTTCGTTAATCGCGCCGATGGCGAAGTTTTCCTAGGCGCGCGCATGCCGAAATCTGTCAACGCTCTCCAGCAAGCGCGCGTGGTCGCGCTCGCTAAGAGCCTAGTCGGAAAAAGATTGGGTTATGATTTTGATTTTCATAAGCAGAAAGGTCCAGGCGATAAGGAATGGACCTGTGTCGGTCTGACAGAAAAATTATATGAAAGCGCTAATATCTTTAATCCTAATAATCTCGGAGCTTTAGAATATGATCCGGCTTATTATGCCGTCGATATTACGCCGGATGGTTTTGACAACGAGAGTGTCGTGAATTCTTTGGGCGATTGTTTTTCTGAGGACAGGGAATTCTCTAAGATAGCGCGCCGGAAAGATATTGTCATCCCGGCGCCGGAATTGATCGGTTATGATGTCGGGCTAGAACATGAAAGCGATCGTTATATCTTTTTGCCCTATACCCAATTTCTCCAGCCCAGTCTGGAGAAGATTGCTGCGGACGTAGAGATTTTTTCATCATTTTCGCGAGAAGAGATCAATGGGCCGTTAAATGTTTACTCTCTAGCGGCCCGCTGGAGCCTGATTAATAATCCCGTTTCCTCCTTGAAGATTATCGGAAAAACGATAAAAGAGACGGCCATTAAGGCTGCTGCCAAGACTAAGGAGATAGCGCAAAGCTTGAGCGGAAAGATATTCGGTTCTGATTCTGGAACGTCTATAACTTTGGTCAATGATAATCTTCAGAAAGCAGCGGTTGCCAGTAGCGCCAAGAAAGCGGTAGCCGTTAAGAAGAAGGCGACCTCAGCTTCTAAGGCTAAGACGGCCTCGGCCGTGAAGACTGCGAAGGCCTCGGCCAAGAGTAGCGCTGCCAAGAGCCTGGGCATCAATGTAAAAACTAGCCAGACGGCGGCCGTTGAGGTGAAAGCTGGAAAAGCGAGCCTTAAGGTCAGCACTGGCAAGACTACGGAAGTTAAAGTTAGCGCGACTAAAGCGAGCACGACTAAGGTCATCGCGTCTAAGAGCGATCAAGCGAGCACGACTGTATTGGCAGCGGTTAGCTCTGATAAATCAGTCAATCAAGCCTATTATAATCTAGCGGCCGCGACAGCATCTTCTGTCACGGTCCACAGCTCAAGCGGAAGCTCTGGCAGCTCTTCGTCAGGAGGTTCTTCATCAGGAGGTTCTTCGTCCGGCGGAACATCTGCGAATACGGCGGCTGACAATTATCCAAAATTGGCGAGTATCAATAAGATCTATGGCACTGGTAATAATGATTGGGTAGAAATAATCAACACGACTGATAATGATTTTGATCTGGCCGCTGCTGGCTATAGGTTAGAAAAAACTAAGAGCGCTGAAGATCCGAGCCTATTGATGCGCCTTGGCGACGCTGATGATGGCGCTTATCCGGGCGGAACCGTGATTAAAGCGCATGATACTTATCTGATCGTCAATGGCGGCGCTAACGATTATTATAAGCAGAAAGCCGATGCCCTGGTTTATCGGGAAGGATTTAATTGGACGGGTTCCGGCTATACTATGTATTTGGGCACAGGAGCTATAAGTTCTAGCACTGATCCGGATGTCGTTGATGCTGTCGGTTTCGGAGAAGATGCGACTTATTTCCTTGGCAGCGGCCCAGCAATAGAAATCAAGGATAACTATATTTTAAGGCGCGCCAGCTCATCAAATGATAATGCGATAGATTTTAATCTAGTCATAAGCGATGACCCGTCTATCGCCTCGAACCCCGAAAATGATAACGGCTCGACCGCTACTTCTACGCCAGAAGCGGCAACCTCGACTCCAGAAATTGCGACCTCGACGCCAGTAGCGGATTTGAATAGGTTGATGCTGATAAAGAGGATATACGGCACTGGCAATAATGATTGGATAGAATTATTTAACCCGACTGATGTCGATATTGATTTGGCGGCGTCCGGATATCGCTTGGAGAAAGCTGTCACCTCCGAAGACCCGAGTCTATTGATGCGCCTCGGCGATGAAACTGATGGCTTTTATCCCGGCGGCACTATCATTAAAGCGCACGATGTTTATCTGATAGCTCGCGATGATGCTAATAATTATTATCGGAATCAGGCGGACGCGATCGCGACCCGAACGGAATTCAGCTGGGGAGGAGATGGCTATAGCTTGTATTTAGGAATGGATGCTATCAGTTCCAGCACTGATTCGGATATCGTCGACTTAGTCGGTTTCGGTCCCAGCGCTTCATACTATCGCGGCAATGGACCGGCTCTGGAAATTATCGATGCCTATATCTTGAATCGGATCGCCAATACTCATAGTAATTCTACTGATTTCAACCTGGCAGTCTCTGACGATCCCGAAGCCGCGACTCCTGATCCAGAAGAAGATTCTGGCTTGTTCGTGCCGCCAGCGCCGACCGTGTCATCCGGACTGACCGATATCTGGCATTTTAATGAATGTTATGGGCCGGGAGATTGGGCGGTCGGAAAATGGGATTGCGCGCGCCAGCTCGGCTATTATCACGGGCCGTTGAATATCGCGCTTAATCCGGCAATAAATATGAATAACGGCTTTTCTCTGAGCTTTTATTATAAGAAATCCCAGGATACGCCGAGCATCAAGACAGAACTTTCGAATTCAGCCGGAGAAAAATTTTCTATCAGGACAGATGCCAGCATGCTAGAGATAGAAGGTTTGCCTAATTCCAAATTCCGATATTATCAAGGCATCCCCGGCGATTATGAATGGCATAAATTAACTTTAGTGATAAATCGCGAGGAGGATTATTGGGAAGTCTATATCGATAGCGCTAGAGTAGCGCGAGAGGCTTGCGTCCTGCCTTTGCCGACAATGACTAATCTGGATATCAAGAGCGAGAGCGTCGCCGTTCTCTTCGATGAATTAGCCTTATGGCATCGGCCGCTGACAGCCGCAGAGATACGAGCCGATTATGAAGCTGATGCGCCCTATAGTCCGATGCCGGAACGCGAGGCGCAAACAGCTCCGGAATTAGTGAATTTTTGGAGCTTTGGAGAAGGTACCGGCCGAACTTCTTTAGACAGCATCGGCGGAGTCGCGCTTGATCTGGCTGCTGATGCCTGGGTCGGACGAAGCCATAATAATTATGCTATCAAAGTCGATCCTGGACGCATACATTCCGCCGCTTTAACTGATTTTCCGGCCACGAAAGATCTGTCCATGGCTTTCTGGTGGCGAGATATCCCCGATGACTATAATGGTGAAACCGGCCTATATCTTACCGGCGGCGTGAATAATGATAAGAAATTATTGGCAATCTTGCCTGATAATTTTCGGCTTGATTATTGGTTTAATAACAATTACGGAATTTTAGCCGAGGGATTGAACACGGCGATACCGGGAGGGAGCGATTGGCATTATCTGACCTACGTCTATGACTCTTATCGTTATAAATTGAGCTTCTATGTCGATGGGATCGAGAAAGCTAGTTCTTCCTTAATCTGGATACATGAAAGCGACAAAATCAAGGGAATTGAGATAACGACTAGCGGGTCAGAAACGGAAATCGATGATCTAAGTCTTTGGCAGGGCGCTTTGACCCCAAGTCAAGTAAAAGAGATTTATGCTAATAATAAATAAAAAAGGCCACCTTCGGGTGGCCTTTCTCTTGCTTTTTTTCGGCTTTTCTTGTATTATGAAAACGTTATTAGAGTAAGCGGGCGATTGCTCTATTTTTAATAGAGAGGAAAGTCCGGACTTCGCAATTTGTTTATTTATAAGCAAATATGATAGTGGGTAACGCCCACCGGTCTGCCGCAAGGCAGATTAGGGAAAGTGCCACAGAGACTATACTAATTCTGGAATTTATTTGACAGAATCAAAGGTGAAAAGTGGCTGGATGTCCTTCGGGGCTACCGGTTTCGGCCTCCGGCGACGGAGATGCCGTGGTAAACCCTATCAGAAGCAAGAGCAAACTAATCCGTTCGCGGGTTAGAAAAAGTAGCTCGCTTGAGCCTGTCAGCAATGGCCGGCCTAGATAAATGATCGCTAGAACAGAATCCGGCTTACGGCTGCTCTAATAACCTTAGTCAACAAAAACTTCACATATGAAAAAAATCGAGTCATTCTTTTCCGTGCTCTTCATTCCGGTGGATTTTGTCATGGTCTTGCTTGCCGGAGTGTCAGCCTACTATTTAAGATTTTCTGAATGGTCGGCTAATATTCGTCCGGTCATCTTCAATCTGCCTTTTCCGCAATATTTCCGTTCGGTCGCGCTTATCGCGGTCTTGTGGACCGTCATCTTTGTCATCGCCGGCCTATATCAGATCAGAGGCGCGCGCCAATTAGCTCAAGAGCTGCGTAAGATATTTTTCGCTTGTTCGACCGGCTTGGCGCTCATCGCCGTCATGATTTTCTTTCAGCGCGAATTATTTGATTCGCGTTTTATCGTTTTAGCCGGCTGGCTTTTTGCGGTCGTCTATATCAGCTTAGCCCATATCATCATCCGCTTTATCCAGCGCCGCTTATATATCTTAGGCATCGGCGTCCATAAAGTCATCCTCGTCGGCAATTCCAAGACGACTGACAATCTCATGGCAGAATTTTCTAGCAACAAGAAGTCCGGCTTCGAGGTCGTCAAGCGCGTCCGTGATTTTTCTCTGGAAACCGTCCAGGAATTATCCGAGTTCATCAAGGATAGGGAAGTCGATGAGATCATCCAAAGCGATCCTAATCTGAGCAAAGTGGAGACCCTGCGCCTTTATGATTTTGCTAACGACAATCATCTGACTTTCAAATACGTCGCCGATTTATTAGAAGTGAAGGTTCTCAGGACCGAAGTCGCCGAGATCATCGGCATCCCGGTCGTCGAAGTTAAGCGGACGACGCTAGAAGGCTGGGGCCGCATCCTGAAGCGCGGTTTTGATATCATCGTTTCTTCTATCCTGATAATCATACTGTCTCCGATCATCCTGATAACCATGCTGGCTATCAAGCTCGATTCTCGCGGACCGATCTTCTTTTCGCGCCGCGATGACGGCCAACCCGTGACTCGCGTCGGCGAAGGCGGCGCCCCGTTCAAATATTTCAAGTTCCGTTCCATGATCCCTAATTCTGATAGCATGCGCTATAACGAGTTAGCTGATAGGAATATCCGTACCGACGGCCCGATGGTCAAGATCAAGGATGATCCGCGCATCACCCGTGTCGGCAAGGTCATCCGCCGCTGGTCCATAGACGAGCTGCCGGAGCTATTCCTAGTCTTTATCGGCCGCATGAGCCTAGTCGGACCGCGCCCGCACTTGCCGGAAGAAGTCGCTAAGTATGAGAATTATCATCGCAAGACTTTGACCATCAAGCCCGGCATTACCGGCTTAGCGCAAGTATCCGGCCGCAGCGATTTATTATTTGAAGAGGAGGCGAAGCTCGATATTTACTATATCGAGAATTGGACCATGCTACTCGATATCTCTATCCTATTAAAAACGCCCTTTGCCGTGCTCAAGCATCGCGAAGCGGAATAAATCTCATGAAAACCGCTCTCATTCATGATCATCTCGCCCAAGACGGCGGCGCCGAAAAGGTCCTGCAAGTCTTGGCCGATATGTTCCAAGACGCGCCGATATATACGCTTCTTTATGAGAAGAAGAATATCGACCGCTATGCCGGCCGCCAAGTCGCGGCTTCCATCATTCAGAAATTGCCTGGCGGCGTCAAGCATTATCAATGGTATCTGACTTTCATGCCGATTGCCGTGGAATTTTTTGATTTAGGGGAATACGACTTGGTTATTTCCGATACCAGCTCTTTTGCTAAGGGCGTCATCACTAAGCCGGATTGCCTGCATATCTGCTATTGCCACACTCCGACCCGCTATCTCTGGAGCGATACTCACGAGTATCTGAATGAGCTTAAATATAATAAATGGTTCAAGAAGATCATTTCTCTCGTCATCAGCCGCATCCGTCTCTGGGATCGCGCCGCTGCCGATAGGGTTGATTTTTTCATAGCTAATTCCGTCACTGTCCAGAAACGCATCATGAAATATTATCGCCGTGAATCCGTCGTTATTTATCCGCCGGTAGAAACAGAGAAATTTTCTGTTGTTGATCTATCCGGCAAAGCGCAGAGCGAGAGATATTTCTTGGCCGGCTGCCGCTTAGCGCCGTATAAGCGCATCGATATTGTTGTCGAAGCTTTTAAAAGTCTGGGTAAAGATTATAAGCTTAAGATATTCGGCGACGGCGTGGATATGAAACGATTGAAGAGCCTGGCTGGAGATAGTAATAATATTGAATTCTTAGGCCGAGTGACCGAAGAAGAAAAAGCTCGCCTTTATCAAGGAGCCGAGGCCTTCATTAATCCGCAAGAAGAAGATTTCGGCATCACGGCGGTCGAATCCATGGCTAGCGGTCGGCCGGTCATAGCTTATCGCAAGGGCGGAGCGACCGAAACAATTGTAGAAGGGAAGACCGGAGCCTTCTTTGATATCCAGACTGCGGCAGGGTTAGAAGCGGTAATCAGGGACTTTAAATCAGGGGCTTATGATCCGAAAGCAATCCGCGCACATGCCGAGCAATTTTCCGTAGATAATTTTAAGCGCCAGATGAATGAGTTTATCGCGGCGCGTAAGTCTGAAAAATAAAAAAAGGGATAAGCTTGTTGCTTATCCCGGACATGATTCGATATTGGTTGCGGCACCTGATTAGTATGGCGTCCCCATCCTTGCTTCGCTTTAGGCGGTCATATGCTTATGACTGGCGGGCGGGCAAGAGACAAAGGAATTTTTTTCTTTAACGTGCCGACCTCAAAATCATGTCGCGACTTGATTAGTAATAGGTTATAACACCCAGGTTTAATATCTTTGCGATTCGTGAACCGCTTACAGAATGGTTTTGATGTTAACTCTTCTTAATCAAGCCTTGGCCTTATATTAGTTCTTGGTCAGGTAGTTGTCAAGGGCATAAATATCAGCAAATTATTATGAAAATCGGAGCAGATATCAGAGTTCTAATGGATAAGCATTATAGCGGCATATCAGAATATACCGCTAATTTATTATCGGCTTTATTGGCTCAGGATAGGACTAGCGAATATAAGCTTTTTTATAATTCTTATCATGATTTGGGCGGACGCTTAGATAGCTGGAACGGCCCTAATTCCCAGGTTATCGGCCTGCATTATCCGAATAAGATCTTTAATTATTGCTTACAGAAAGTTTTCGGTTATCCGCGCCTGGATCAGATTTTAGGCGGCGTCGATGTTTTCTGGTCGCCGCATTTTAATTTCACGAGCCTGAGTGGTTCGGAATCCGGGCTAAAGAAAGTCATTACGGTCCATGACCTCTCCTTCTTGCGCTATCCGCAATTTTTTAGCGGCCGCAAGAATTTTTGGCATAAAGCCCTCGGCGTCAAGAAGATAATGAAGGAAGCAGATATGATCATCGCGGTTTCGGAGAATACGAAGAATGATATTATTGAACTGGCTGGCATTGACGCTGCGAAGATCAGAGTGATTTATTCTGGCAACAACCTTGTTAAGAAAGCCTGGCCGGAAGAGAAGGCTAAAACTTGTTTGGATAAGCTGGGCGTCAGCGGCCCGTTTATCCTTTACGTCGGCAATATCGAACCACGTAAGAATATCAGCGGCCTGATCAAAGCTTATGATGAGCTGCGCCGCGGAGGCGAGAATATCGATCTAGTCTTAGCTGGTGCTCCGGGCTGGAAAGATGCCCAGATTTATAGCGATTGGCAAGCTTCTCCTTATAAGGATCAAATCAAGTTCCTCGGCTATATCAGCCAAGAAGAAAAAGAAATATTATATTCCAAAGCAGCCGTTTTTGCCTATCCTTCATATTACGAAGGTTTTGGTTTCCCGCCTTTAGAGGCGATGACTTATGGCGCGCCAGTCGTCTGTTCTAACGTTTCCAGTTTGCCTGAAATAGTGGCCGAGGCCGCTATTATGATTAATCCGGAGAAATCTGAAGAGCTCGCCGAGGCAATGAAAATGATTTTGACTGATAAAGGATTACGCGCCCGCCTAGTAGATTCCGGTTATGAGCGGGCTAAGATATTCTCTTGGAATAAAACCGCTGTCGAGTATTTAGCATTATTTAAAGAATTGCATGAAAGTAAAAAGTAAGAAAAAAATTCTCGTCGCCATGTCTGGCGGAGTCGATTCCAGCGTGGCGGCTCAGCTCTTGAAGAACCAGGGATATGATGTCGCTGGCGTCTTTTTGCATTTCTGGAAAGATGAGACCATGGGGCCGGGAGCTGAGAATCGTTGCTGCTCGCTCGAGTCTCTCTTGGACGCTAAGGTGGTCGCGAATAAGATCGGCATCCCGCTTTATACTTTTAATTTTTCAGAGCCTTTTAAGAAGGCGGTCGTAGATAATTTTTTAAAAGAATATGGGGCCGGCCGGACGCCGAATCCTTGCGTTGTCTGCAATAAGCGGATTAAGCTCGGCTTATTACTGAAGCATGCTCGCGCGCTCGGCTTTGATTATGTCGCTTCAGGGCACTATCTCAATATCAAGAAAGTTGGCCGCGCATATCAGCTTTTTAAGGCCAAGGATAAAAATAAGGATCAATCCTATTTCTTGTATACTTTCACGCCTGACGAACTCGCGCATCTGATGTTTCCGTTAGGAAATTATACTAAGCCGCAAGTCCGGAAATTAGCGGCTAAGTTCAAGCTCACCGTTGCGGCTAAGCCGGAAAGTCAGGACATCTGTTTTTTGTCAGGCAGCCATAACAATTTTTTGAAGAAATATCTTAAATTAGTTCCGGGCGATATTAGGATATTAGGCACGAATGAGAAGATTGGCGAGCATCAGGGTTTGCCGCTATATACGATCGGTCAGCGCCGCGGTTTAGTCGGCGGCACGGGTCCATATTACGCGGCCAGATTCGACTATAAGAAAAATATTCTTTACGTCGTTAAGAATTGGAACGAGAATATCTTATATGAGAAGGGCTTAGTCGCCAAGAAAATTAATTGGCTCTCCGGCCGCGCGCCTAAGAAAGCCTTCAAGTGCAGTGCGGTCATCCGCTATGGCCATGCGGCTGTGAATTGCACGGTTGCGCCAAATAATAAGGCGGATTATCTCGTTACTTTTAATAAGCCGCAGCGGGCCGTCACTCCGGGTCAAAGCGTCGTTTTCTATGATAAGAAGCGCGTTTTAGGCGGCGGAATCATCGCTGCTTGGAAGTAATCTGGATTATTTATTTTTTGTGCTATAATGATGGGCGTAATAAAAATTAATTTTCTATCATTATGGCTCAAGCTCTCCCCGATGTCTTCAAGCGCATCCAAGACAAGAAGAAAGAACAGCGCGAATTAAAAACCATGTATCGCGACGCCCTCTCGGTTAACGGCGATTACCAGCAGACCTTAGAAGAATTAAATGTCTTGAAATTAAAGAAGAAAAAGATCGAGGCGACGGTCGCTTCTGACTTCAAGGAAGAATTCGACAAGCTCGAAGGCTTGAAACTGAACATTGCTGGAGATAATCAATTATTGAGCGATTTAGCTATCGGTCAGTTGACGAGCGGCGAACCTATTAAGATCGTTGATGAGAATAAGGTAGAATATGCGCCGATCTTTACGGTCAGATTTAAGAAAGCGCAATAGTATTATGTCCGATTTTAATATAGTTAAACAAGAAATAGAATCTATATTGCCAAAATCCCCTTTGGATTTTGAGCTTGCCCATGGTCGGCTTGTCTTGAAATGGATACTAGAAATAAATCCGACCGCAGATGAAGCCCTTAAGATAGCAGCTTTATCGCATGATATAGATAGGGCAATGACCGGAATAACCGAAAAAGATTTAGTTGATTATTCAAAGATCAATGAATTTAAAAAAGAGCATTGCCTGAGATCTGCTAGCTTCATCACTGACATTCTGCGGAAATACGCATATAGTCCAGAAATCATCAACAAAGTTAAGCATTTAGTGGAGAATCATGAGTTTGGAGGAGATAAAGAATCTGACATGCTAATGAACGCTGATAGCCTAGCTTATTTTGATTATAATATCCCTTTTTATTTGGAAAGAAATGGTGAAGAAAGGACAAAAGAAAAGATTAGATTTATGTATAATCGACTTTCTCCAGAGGCCCAAAAACTGATAGCTAAAATAAATTTTTCTGATCCAAAGATAGCTCAATTAGTAAAGGAGGCTTTGGTATAATATTATATTGGTGATTGTATAAAAAAAGACCCCTTTCAGGGTCTTTTTATGTGCCGCGAGAGGGAATCGAACCCTCATGAAGTCTCCCCCACACGATTTTGAGTCGTGCGCGTCTACCAATTCCGCCATCGCGGCTCGCTTACTAATAGCCAGTTCGGCTATTAATTGCTTTCCCTAGTATAATAAATAAAATATTAATTGTCAAAAGAGATTCTTTATTATATAATACCATCATATGGGGAAAATAATCGCCATCGTTAACCAAAAAGGCGGAGTCGGGAAAACCACGACTTCAGTTAATCTCAGCGCCTATCTGGCCCATCTGGGCAAACGGGTGCTTTTAGTCGATATCGACCCCCAGGCGAACGCAACTTCCGGCATCGGTCTTGATCACCGTACCCTCGAGCATGGCGTCTATGAGGCCCTTATTGGCAATAAGCCGCTATTTGAAGTCATTAAGCGGACGGTTCAGAAAGGCCTGCATATCGCTCCGGCCACCGTCGCTTTATCAGGAGCGAGCGTCGAGATGGTTACTCTTGAGAACCGCGAATTCCGCTTAGCCCATATCTTAGAAGAAGTTAAGAAAGATTTCGATTATATCATTATCGACGGTCCGCCTTCTCTCGGACTCCTAACGGTCAATAGCCTGGTCGCGGCCGATGAAATCCTTATCCCTATCCAAAGCGAATATTATGCCCTGGAGGGCCTTAGCCAATTATTAGAAACTATCAGCTTGGTTCAAAATAACCTGAAACCGACTCTTGGCATCATGGGCGCGGTCATTACCATGTTCGATCGCCGCAATAAATTATCCGAATCAGTCATGGGCGAATTGTATCAATATTTTCCGAACCGCATCTTCCGTTCCGTCATCCCGCGCAGCGTGCGGCTCGCCGAAGCGCCGAGCTATGGCCGTTCTATCCTGCATTATGATCCGAAATCAAAAGGCGGCAAAGCCTATGAGGGTTTAGCTAAAGAAATCTTAAGTTTAGAAAAATAATATATGCCCCAAGGTTTAGGCCGAGGACTCGGCTCCTTAATTCCCAAGAAGACTGTCACTTACGGACAGAATCCCTTCAAGGCGGAAGCCTCAGAAGAGGAGACTGTCGTCCTGAGCGACGGAGACAGGATATTGAGGATAAATCCTGATAAGATAGTCATTAATCCGCAACAGCCGCGCACGCATTTTTCTGAGAGCGCCTTGAATGATTTAGCCGAATCAATTAAGCAGCACGGCATAATCCAGCCCCTCGTTGTTACTAAGAAAGGCGATAATTATGAACTTATCGCCGGCGAACGCCGCTGGCGCAGCGCGAAGATGATCGGGCTTAAGGAAGTGCCGGTGATAGTGCGCGAAGAGAAAGAACAAAAAAAATTAGAGATAGCTTTGATCGAGAATCTGCAGCGCGAGAACCTTAATCCGCTCGAGACTGCCCGCGCTTATAAGCGCCTGATCGATGAGTTCAATATAACTCAGGAAGAAGCGGCTAAGAAAGTCGGCAAAGCGCGTTCTAGCGTCGCCAATGCTTTGCGCCTTTTAGCCCTGCCTCTGCCGATTCAGGAAGCCTTGGCGACCGGGAAGATTTCTGAAGCGCACGCTAAGTATCTTTTAGGACTGGAAAGCGAAGCCAAGCAGCTGAACATGCTGAAGAAGATTCTGCGCCAGAATCTGACAGTCGCGGAAACGGATAAGGAGATAAAAAGATTGACCAGCACCAAAGAAGTCAAAGAGAAAGATTATTTTGATAGGGCGCAAGAGAATGAATTAGGCGAATTCCTCGGCACTAAAGTAGAATTGAAACGCCAGGGAAGGGGCGGCAAGATAATGATTGATTTTTATAGCGAGGAAGAATTGATAAATATTTTGAAGAAGATAAATAAGCAATAAGACAATGGTTACTACGATTTTAATCATAAAAAAGAGCTGGCAAGTCCAGCTCTTTTTGTCAAGTTGTCAGTCTGGGTTTCTTATACTAAAATGATAAGAGAAATCTTAATTTTTCTTAAAATATTCCATGTCTTTTGTCCACCTCCACAACCATAGCCATTACTCCTTGCTCGACGGGCTGACTAAGCTCGACGAGATGATTAATTTTGCTAAAGAACAGGGGTCTCCGGCTGTAGCTATTACTGACCATGGAACCATGTATGGAGTCATAGAGTTCTACCAGAAGGCCAAGAAGGCTGGAATCAAGCCTATCCTGGGCGTTGAGACCTATCTGGCGCCTCATTCCCGCTTTGACAAGAATACGCGCGAAGACGGCCGCGGCTACCATCTACTCTTATTGGCTAAGAACCTGACCGGCTATAAGAACCTAATCAAGCTCGTTTCCCATGCCCATATTGAAGGCTTCTATTATAAGCCTAGAATCGATTGGGAAATATTAGTTGAGCATCATGAGGGATTGATCGCTTCGACCGCCTGCTTGGCCGGCGAAATTCCGCGCCTGATTGCGGCCGATAAGTTAGAGGAAGCGAAAAAGAGAATCTTGGAATATAATAGTCTGTTCGGGCAGGGCAATTTTTATTTGGAGATAATGGATCATCCCGAATTAGGAGAAGACTTGGAAAAGGTTAATAAGGCGATGATCAAGTTTTCCAGGGAGTTAGGCGTCCCACTAGTCGCGACCAACGACGTCCATTATTTTAAGAAAGAGGATGCGGAAGCTCAGGATATCTTGCTGTGCCTGCAGAATAAGAAGAAGAAGAGCGATACCGACCGCATGACCATGATCGGACACGGAGATTTTTCCATGCGGCCGAACGCAGAGATGATTACTGCTTTCAAAGACACTCCGGACGCCATCGAGAATACCTTGAAGATAGCCGAGATGTGCAATGTCGAGATCGAACTCGGTAATATTCAATTGCCGCATTTCAAGGTGCCTGAAGGCTATGACGGCTCGTCTTATCTGAAAGAATGGTGCGAAAAGGGAATCACTAAGCGTTTCCCAGAGGCGAGTGATGAAGAAATGAAGAAAATTAAGGAGCGCCTAGATTACGAATTATCAGTCATCGCCAAGATGGGCTGGCCCTCTTATTTCTTGATTGTCGCTGATTTTATAAATTGGGCTAAGGACAATAAGATCGTTGTTGGTCCGGGCCGCGGCAGCGCCGCCGGATCATTGGTCTGTTACCTGACCGGAATCACTAATCTTGATCCGCTGAAGTATGACTTATTATTTGAGCGTTTCTTGAATCCGGATCGCATCTCCATGCCTGATATCGATATGGACTTCGCTGATATCCGCCGCGGCGAAGTGCTTAAGTATGTCGAAGAAAAATACGGCCAAGACCATGTCGCGCAGATCATCACTTTCGGAACTATGGCGGCTCGGGCGGCCGTGCGTGATGTCGGCCGCGTGCTGGATGAACCTTATGATTATTGCGATAAGATCTCCAAGAGCATACCGATGATGATGAAGCTGGATGAAGCCCTCAAGACCGTGCCGGAATTAAAAGAGATGTATAATACCGAACCAGCCGCTAAGAAGATCTTGGATTACGCGAAGCGTCTGGAAGGCGTTGCCCGTCATTCTTCGACCCATGCCTGCGGCGTGCTCATCACTAAGGATCCGCTGACTGATAATGTGCCGATCCAATATGCTTCCTCGGCTGATAAGAGCGTTATCTCTCAATATTCTCTCCATCCGGTCGAAGACTTGGGCTTATTGAAGATGGACTTCTTGGGCTTGAAAAACCTGACTATCATCGAGTCGGCCTTAAAGATTATAAAAAATACCCGCGGCTTAGAATTGGATATAGATAAGATTCCGTTAGACGACGCGAGGACTTATAAATTATTCCAAGACGGGGAAACCACCGGCGTGTTTCAATTCGAATCTTCCGGCATGAAGCGCTATCTGCGCGAACTTAAGCCGACAGTCTTTGAGGACATCATCGCCATGGTCGCTCTTTATCGCCCGGGACCGATGGAGTGGATCCCTGATTATATCGCCGGCAAGCATAAGACTAAAAAAGTTATTTACTTGCATCCGAAATTGGCGCCCATCCTAGAAAAGACCTACGGCGTCGCTATTTATCAGGAGCAAGTCATGCAGATCGCGAGAGACTTAGCTGGCTTCACTATGGGTCAGGCCGATGTCTTGCGCAAAGCCATGGGTAAGAAGATCGCTTCTTTGCTGGCAGAACAGAAAGAAAAATTTATTGAAGGCTGCGTCAAGAATGGCGTTTATAAAGAACTAGGAGAAAAAGTCTTTTCTTTCATTGAGCCTTTCGCCGGCTATGGCTTTAATCGCAGTCATGCCGCCTGCTATGCTCTTATCGGCTACCAGACCGCCTATCTCAAGGCGCATTGGCCGGTAGAATTCATGGCCGCGTTATTGACGTCAGACCAGGGAGATACCGATCGTGTTGCCATCGAGATCGAGGAGTGCCGCAATATGGGCGTAAAGATCATGGCGCCGGATATCAACGAATCCTTCGGAACCTTTACCGTCGTCACCTCGGGCACCAAAGAGAACCGCGCCGTGACCGCTGATGATAAGAGCATTAATACTATCCGTTTCGGCTTGAAAGCCATCAAGAACGTCGGCGAACATATTGTCGAAGAGCTCATCCGCGAGAGGAAGGAGAACGGGCCCTATCAGGACGTCTTTGATATCTTAGAAAGGGTGACTGATAAAGATTTAAATAAGAAATCTTTGGAAAGTCTGATCAAGAGCGGCGCTCTTGATAATTTCGGCGAGCGCGGGATGCTGCTCGCCAATACCGAAAGGATGCTGAGCTTCAATAAGGAATTAGCGAAGAATAAGGATAATAAGCAGACCAGCCTTTTCGCGGAGATGCCGACCGCTAACCTGAGCCGCCTGACGCTTAATCCGGCGCCGCCAGCAGAGCAGAACGAGAAGCTGATCTGGGAAAAAGAATTGCTGGGCTTATATGTCAGTGAACATCCTTTCAACGCTTTTCGGCCGTATTTGAATAATTATATCATTCCGCTAGTCTCTCTCGGCGGCCATAAGAGCGATGACAGAGTAATAGTCGCTGGCATCGTCTCTACTATCAAGAAGATCATCACCCGCAAGGGCGAATCCATGCTGTTCGTGAAGCTGGAAGATGCGACTAATTCTGTCGAACTCTTGATATTTCCGCGCCTCTTGAAAGAGACAGCCTCGCTATGGATCAGTGGGCAAGCGATTATTACTGATAGCAAAGTGTCCGAAAAAGACCAGGAAGCTAAGGTGCTCGTTAATCGGGCTATGCCGCTTGATCCGCTCGCGCCCCAAGCTTCTATCGACGCGTTCAAAAAGATTATGCTTGATAATCCGCCTAAACCGAGTTATCGCGGCAAGAACGGCAATGGCTTTGGTAACGGTTATAATAACAATAGCTATGAGAGCAATAAAGTTTCAGCCGTTAAGGCGCCGCGAGCGGCTTCGCCTAAGCCGTCTGCCAGCCAGTCCGCGTCTAAGCCCCTGCGCTTGATCTTCTTGCAGGAATTGAATGCGGCTAACCTTGAAAATTTGCGCGGACTTTTTGCCGCTTATCCAGGGCAAGACGAGGTTTATTTCAGGGTGACCGAAGCGGACAAGCCGAAGATAATCAAGACCGCTTTTAAAGTTGATAATAATAGCCAGCTTAATAAAGAGCTAAGAGAGCGTTTCTTAGAAACGCTGAAGATAGCCGAGTAATCATATAATCATATGAAAATCGTCATCTGCGCTAGTATGATTTTCGCCAAGGAAATGATGGAAATCAAGTCCGGCCTGGAAAAGCTCGGTCATGACGTCGTCCTGCCTCGTAACGCCGAGCGTTATGCTAAATCCCAGTTAGCCATGGAAACGAAAGCCGAGACGGTTAAGAATAAGATCAAATACGATCTCATCAGGGCGTATTATCAGGAGATCGAGGCGGCTGATGGAGTCCTTATCCTGAATTATGACAAAGGCGGCATTGATAATTATGTCGGCGGCAACTCTTTTCTCGAAGCCGGTTTTGCTCATATTTTGAATAAGAAGGTCTATTTCTTGTATGATATCCCGAAGATGCTGTATAGCGATGAGCTCAAAGCGCTGCAGCCGATAATTATCGATGGCGACCTGGCCAAGATCAGTTAAATTTGGTTGTCGGTATTTTGATTTTCTGTTATAATAGAGTTAATCAAAATTAAATTTGTTTTTTTGTTTATGCCTAGAACTAAATCTCCAATCTCTGCCGCCGCCAAGAAGCCTCGAGTTGAAAAAAAAGCGGCTGCCAGGACCATTCATCCCAAGAAAAGGACTAAATCTATCCTGATCGACGTCATTGAAGATGAGCCGCTGATGGAAGCGAGCTGGCCGGAATATAAGGAGGATAAGGAAGAAAAAACGGAGATCATAGAAAAGATATCGAAGCGCGAGAAAAAGGAGGATGATGAGATTGATAATCAGAAGAGATATTTTTCTGATCTAGCTGAAAAACTCAAGAATTCTGATGGATCCAAAGAATACTCGCTCAAGCGAGGCGGAGCCGAAAAGAAGAGAAGCGTCGGCCTTTATCGCCGCTTAGTGATAAAATTCGTCATCCTGGTAGCGCTTCTGGCCGCAGTCGTCTTTTATTTCTCTTTTTCAAAATTAACCATATCTCTCAGTTTGAAGGGCGAAAATATCAGCGACACTTTATTGCTGAAGATTGCTGATGCCGGTCTAGCTAAGGCGACTTCTAGTTCCGCCTTTGCCGTCCTCAATGATCCGCGCGAAGAGATAAACGGCGTCGTTAAGGAGATAAGCGCCGATGTCGCCAAGACTTATCCAGCCTCAGGAGAAACCTATCTGGGCGAGGCGATCATCGGGCAAGTCAGATTGATAAATAATTCTTCGAAGAATCAGGCCCTGGTCGCGACGACTAGGCTGCTCAGCGCTGACAATAAATTATTCAGGATCAAGAACGCGGTTAACATTCCGGCTGGAGGGGAAGTTGTGGCTGATATTTATGCCGATAAGCCGGCAGCTGACTTAGCGATAGAGCCGACGACTTTCACTATTCCCGGGCTCTGGCTCGGCCTGCAGGACAAGATCTTCGCTAAGAGCGATATGGCCTTTTCTTTCTCCAAGCAAGTCAAGAAATATATAACTTCGGCTGATCTAGAGGCAGCCTCTAAAGACATCAATGACGCCTTGACTGAGGCAGCCAAAAAGCAGGCTGAAGCGAATGGCGCATCTGGAGATTGGCTCTACCTGGCGAGCGGTCCGGCGATAGTCAATATCGACGCCAAGGTCGGAGACAAGAAAGACGAATTTACGGCTAAGGCCAATGGCAAGATTATCGCCGTTTCTTTCTCGAAACAGGAAGCAGCTAAATTAGCCGCCGCTAAATTCAATCTGATTATTCCTGATGATAAGGAATTGAGCGATTTCAAGTCGGAGAATATCGCTTATACTTTTGATAATTATGATCCGATGTCGGGAACGGCGACTATCAAAGCTTCTTTTAACGGCACGATGATATTGAAGAGGGATTCTGAGGTGATTGATCCGTCCCAGCTTGTTAATCTCAGCGCTGGCCAGATCGGCACTTATCTGAAGAGCCAGAATGAAGTCAGGGATTATGAATTAAAGTTCTCGCCATCTTTCATTAAGAAGGCTCCGAGCTTAGTCGACAGGATCAAAGTTGAAGTGAAAACGGAATAAGAAATTAACGATATATAAAACAGATATAAAAAGCACCAGAATAACCGGTGCTTTTTTATTTACAGCAGTTGAGTAGTTGATTAAAATAATCCCAGGAATTTAGATAGGCCCGCTTTTTTAATTTTTGTTTTATTATTATACAGAGCTAGCGCCTCTTTAGCGTTCTTATTATGGAAGATTATCGCGCCCAAGGCGGCATTCAGTCTAGTCGCTTCTTCGAGCGATCTCTGATGTAAGTTACGGCCTATCGCCATGCCGGCAGTTCCGGATGTGCGGATTTGTTCCTCTAAGTGTTCTAATATATCCTTGACCGGACGCTTATCGCCGCCAACGCAAATCACCTTGGTCCGACCGGCAGCTTCTGTCACTTCCTGGAATTTTGCAGCCGCGGCTTTCTTATCTTTCAGGCCATAAGGATATTTGACTTTAACGAAATCAGCATCAAGCGCGGCCGCTACTCCGGCACCGCCGGCAATAGTATGGATATCTTCTTCCTTGACGCCTTTGCCGCGCGGATAAACCCAGAGGATAGCTAATAATCCGGCTTGGTGTGCCTCAAAGATCGCCTGCGCCGCTGCTTTGAGCATCTTAGCTTCATAAATACCGCCGAGATATAGGGTATAGCCGATCGCTGCGATATTCAGGCCGCTCTGCTTCTTGAACTTGATGATATCCTCGACTGTCCACCAGACTTTGTTAGAATTCTTTTCGCCTGCGCCGAGATTGGTCTTGCCGTTGAGCTTGACGATGTAAGGAAGCGAGCGATAGTCGCGGCCATATCTGGAGATGAAGCCGAGATGAGTCGCTAAAACCCCGCCTTTAGAGGCGGACGCTATCTTGAAGAGATGCTCCGGGTTTTTGTCTTCTGGCGCTATGCCTGGGCCGAAGAAATCAGCATTAAGATGTTCCACTTTCTGGTCGCCGGCAATGAGCAGAAGATTGCCGCTACCATTAGTCAATAGGCGGTAATTCCTCAGGTACTCACTTTTTTTGTTATTTGGTACGCTCAAGGGCATCTTGATTGATTTCATAGCTAAAATATTTAAAAATTTATGATATTATGGTATGATTAAGGCGCTAAAGCGTTGGCGTTAAGCGTAAAACTATTATATCACAAATATGTCAAAAGAAGAAAATTTAAACGGCCAGAACAAGGATATCGATTTGAAAAATTATAACGATGAAGCGGATGTCAGCCTGAAACGCATGAATTTCGGACTGTGGGTGGCGGAACATCGCCGCCGGATAATTAAGATCGTCATTATTTTCCTTATATCGTTATCGGCTTTCTTTTTCATATACTCCTCTTATAGTTATATTGTTTATTTTATCTCTGGCGATCCTAATTCAGAATTGATAAATAATAATCTGTCTTTCGCGTCGCGACAAGTGACGAGCGATCTGGAAACAGCAGCGCTACAGGTCTTTGATCTGGACGGCCATTCTGACTTAGCGATCCAGGTGACTAATCCCAATGACAAGTTCATGGCTAATTTCAGCTATTGCTTCAAGCAGGGCGATAAGGATTTAGCTTGCGGCAAATCTTTCATACTGCCGAGTGAAAAGAAAAATATCTTGGCTCTCGCCCAAGCCTTCAGCGGCAGCCGCAGCGAATTGTCATTCAGTATTTCCGACATATTCTGGCGTCGAATTGATGCCCATCAGATTCCTAATTGGGCGGATTTTCTGGGCCAGCGCTTAGACTTCGCTTTCTCTGATATGAATTTCGCTTCTGCTGCCGCGAGCGGCTTATCTGACAAGGTTAATCTGAGCACCTTTGATTTCTCAGTCAAGAATCAAACCGCCTACGGCTATTATGAGGCGCCGCTGAACATTTTCTTATATAGCGGTTCGGAAATAGTCGGCGTCAACCGTTATATACTGCAGAATTTCTTGCCAGGCGAAACCCGTTCAGTGAAGATCATCTGGCCGGGCCGATTCAATTCTGTTAATCGAACCGAAGTTATTCCGGATATCAATATTATGGATGATAATGTCTACCTTAAGTATCAGGGGGCCAGCGCCAACTAGTTATGATCAGCCGCTTCAAGCTTTATTTCAAGAATTTTGATTGGATAATCTTCGCCGCTGTCCTTCTGCTGGTGACTTTCGGCTTGGTGGAGATATATAGCGTAGCTTTAGGGCAGGGCAGCCTCAATCTGATTAATTTCAAAAAGCAGCTCCTCTTTGCAGGCATCGGCTTCTTTTTCTTATTTGTCTTCACTTTTGTCGATTCATATTTTCTGAAGAGCCTGAACAAGTATATCTATATCCTTTCGGTATTCTTGCTGATCGGCGTCCTGATTTTCGGCCAAACCATCAGAGATACCAAGGGTTGGTTCAATCTCTTCGGCTTCGGCTTACAGCCGGTAGAATTCATCAAGATAGTCCTGATCTTGTCATTAGCCAGCTATTTTTCCGGTTTAGCGACCAGAGTAAAGACTGCCCGTCATTTTTTCGGTTCAGCTCTCATGACCTTTGCTTTTATCGGTTTGGTCTTGCTGCAGCCTGATTTCGGTTCCGCCATGATCTTAGGCGCTATCTGGCTGTTCATGCTGCTAGCGGCTGGATTTAACAAGAAATATTTTATCATGATCGCCTCGGGCGGATTGATCTTGTTCGTTATCGCCTGGTTCTTCCTGTTCAAGGATTATCAGAAAGAGAGAATAATGAATCTCTCGGGCGCTAATAGCAATGCCCAGGAATCCGGCTATAATATCACCCAATCCATCATAGCCATCGGATCCGGCGGCTTAACCGGCAAGGGTGTCGGTTTTGGCTCGCAATCCCAGTTGAAATTTTTGCCGGAAGCGCATACCGACTTCATTTTTGCTGTAATATCAGAAGAATTAGGCTTTTTAGGGGTAACCTTGGTACTTGGCTTCTATGCCATTTTCTTTTCTCGCTGTTTCCGAATCTTGAAGAAAATAAACAATGATTTCGGTATTTATTTCCTTTTAGGGGCTACCGGCTTGATTTTTATTCAAATGTTTATTAATATTGGTATGAACCTAGGGCTCGTTCCGGTTGTCGGCTTGCCCCTGCCTTTTATCAGTTATGGAGGCAGTTCGCTTATTTCTTTGCTATTGTTAGTGGGAATAATCGAGAATATCATCATTAAGTCAAAAATCAGCTATTAAAACTAAAAATTAAGATAAAAGATAATAAAAATTAAAATGATATGGAAATCAAATTATCAGCACAATTAAGAGACAAGAATGAAAAGTTAGGCGCGGATTTAATCCCGGGCGTAATCTATGGCAAGGGCGTAGAGAACAAGAGCTTGAAGTTCAAGAAAGTCGAATTTGAAAAGGCTTTTGCCGCCGCTGGCGAATCCAACCTCATTAATCTCGATTTCGGTTCAGGCGCGGTCAAAGTTTTAGTCAAGGAAGTTCAGCGCGATGTCATGAAGAATACTTTTACCCATGTCGATCTTTATCAGGTCAATATGAGCGAGAAGATAACCGCGGAAATCCCATTCCACTTTATCGGCGAAGCTAAGGCTATCAAGGAATTAGGCGGCGTTCTGATCAAGGATATGGCCCACCTGGAAGTTGAGTGCTTGCCGGGCGACCTGGTCGATCACATCGATATCGATATTTCCGTCTTAAAGACTTTTGATGATGCTATCAGAATCAATGACCTAGCTTTGCCCAAGGGTATCGTTGCCGTCAGCCATACTAATGAGATGATCGCTGCTGTCAGAGAGCCTAAAGCTGAAGCTGAGCCGACTCCAGTCGTTGCTGAAGCCACTCCGGCCGCCGGGACCCCGGCTGCGGGCGCTCCGGCCGCTGGCGCTAAGAAAGAAGAAGGCAAGAAGCCGGAAGCTAAGAAATAAAGATAAATAATTCCAATAAAAAACAGATCCCTCTTCAAGATCTGTTTTTTTGTTAGCCTCGCTATTATTGACAGAAACAAGATTTAATAGTATAATATCATTAGCCTATATTAGTTAAAAATAGGTTAAAGGTACTTTAATAAGTAAACAACTAAAACCAATATAAATCGTGAAAACAAACCGTAAACCTGACGGCTTGAGAACCCATCGGGTTTTCGCCATCGCTATGATTTTTGTGACTGCCATATCTCTCTTCTCTTGCTCCAAATGCGATGATGAAGAAGATATTGCCCTGAAGCCAGCCATTGTCATAAAACCAGCTGAAAGGGTAGGCATTGATTCGGCCACGCTAGTGGCCAAGCTAGTACCATACGAGAAGGGGACAACCGTCTCGTTTGAGTACAGAATCGCTGCTTCCTGGAATTGGCAAGTTATGCCTTTGCCCCTAGATTATACTGGCCAGGATTCTATTGCAGTCACGCTCAAGCTCACCGGCCTGACAGCTAATACCAAGTATAGCTTCCGAGCTAAGGCCTCAAACGCCGGTGGCGACGTCACTACTTTGGAATCAACCTTCGAGACCTATGCCGTCTCTGACTGTGATGGTAATCTATACCACACAGTTACTATCGGTACCCAGACCTGGCTCCGAGAAAACCTGAGAGCCACTCATTATGCTAATGGGGAATCGATTTCTCACATCACTAATCCAGAGGCTTGGGGTCAATTAACTACCGGCGCTTATTGTTGGTATGATAATGATCCTAAAAACGGGAAGGTCTATGGCGCGCTCTACAATTGGTATGTCGGCGCTAACAATGACAAAGTCTTGATTGACGGCTGGCATGTGCCGACTGTTTCTGAATGGTGGAGCTTGGTGGACGCTATTAAAGATCCGGCAAATCCTTTAGCACAAGTGGATGCTATGTATAAGTTATTGGAAACCGGCTCCCTCCATTGGAAACCGCTAACAGGCATTGATCCGCGGACTAGTAGCGTAATTGTAGCTACCAATAGCAGTGGTTTTACAGCGCTGCCGAGCGGGGCTATCGCCCCCACCATTGCCACGGGGGAAATTGAGTTTATGAATTTACACGAAGGTACAGCTTTTTGGTCATCAGAGCTTTTTGGGCCGGGAGCAGCGACAGGATTCGTAGCATCTTATAATTATTCTTTTGTCGGAGTAGGGGCTATTTATCCGCAAAAATGCGGTTTCAGTGTCAGATTAATCTCAGATTAATCGAGAATATTAATTTTTAGCAGGAGTGTCTACCCAGACACTCCTTTTTTATTGTTCTAAGATATTGCCGCTAAATAGCTTTTATGTTATGATTTTAATAGAGTTAATTTAAAAAATATGATTATTTTTCATTTTTTAAAAAGTATGAAATCATTTTTCAAACGTCATAAACTCTTAAGTTTATTATTTCTGGTTTTTTTATTTTTTATTCCGTTATTAGTTCATAGTCAGTTAAACACCCCTAGCGGCGGCTATACAGTCGTCCGCGGCACGGTAAATAATATAGTTTCCTCTAGCGGATACGCCTCGACTTGTTTCACTAACCTATCGGCGAATGACTACTTTATTCCTACTAAAAATCCAGGCGAATTAAATAGTGTCAAAGCTAACCTTCCTTCCGGGCTGTCTATTTGCCTGTTTTGTGGCGATGAGATTTGTAATAATAGTGAAACCTGTTCTGCTTGTCCTGGAGATTGCGGAACCTGCGGCAGATATCGTCCGACAGGAATTTATATAGGTAATGTTTATGAAACTGATAGGATTTGCGGCGGCGGTTATCCGAGTTGCACTTTTTCTGCTAATGACGGAGTTAATGGATCACATACTCTACAGGCTAATCAGGCCGGGGTCACTGATATAGAAAGCGGTTGCGCGTTGTTTTCATCAATGAGATATTGCGAAAAGGTTACCTTGGTCGGAGCAACTAGTTATATATATGATGGCGAGCCATGCACTACGGGCTACAGGCGGAATTCTCCTGGTGTCGCATGGGCGGATTGCGAAGGAGTTTATAACTATGCCGCTAATACTTGCGTTTATTCCCACTTGCACACTAGAAGTTCTTATGGTTGGGGAGAAACCGTCTTTACTCCGGCTAATACGGCCGTTTCTATTCCATTCACGTATAATGGCTCTACTTATGATCTCGTGGGCGCATCGACTGCTTCCTGGGGCTATTGTTCAACTCACGCTCCTTGCGGTGACGGCATCTGCGCGTCTGGCTATGGCGAGTCATGTTCGACTTGTGTGGCTGATTGCGGTGTCTGCCCGGCATATTGCGGCGATTATAGCTGCAACGGCTCAGAAGACTGTTATTCTTGCCCGGGAGATTGCGGTGCTTGCGAGGATTGCCTAAATGTTGATTGCGCCATGAATAATAAGCAGAGCTTGTGCCTATCTAGTCCGTGCTGTTTCTGGACCGGCACTGAATGTATAAATATGACGGCTATCCAATAATTATCATTCATTCATATGAAAAAAAATCTTAAATATCTAAGTCTCGGCCTGTTGGTTATCTTGGCAGCTTTCGCCGCCTATCTTCTCCTTTCTGGAAAGATAAGCTTCAAGCAGGGGAGCCAGGCAGATGCTAAGCAAGCGGCGAGAAAAGCGCCGATAGTCTATGTCGCCAGTTCGACTCTGATAGATCCGTCTGTCATGACCGTTGAAGAGAAGAACCTACTTCATGTCAGCTCAGATCTCAATGTCGAGGTAGTAGAAAGAAACGCGAGCGGCACTCCGACCGTCTATAGGATAATCAAGTAATTAAGAAATAAAAATATGAACAGAATTATCAAGATATTACTTATCATAGCGGCAGCCCTCTCCATCATCGCCTTGGCAGTCTATCTGGTCAGATATTTCTACGCTCCAGCCGGCAGTCAGGACGGATCTTCAGCCTCAGCCGCGGCGCCAGTGATGATGACTGACGACGAGAAGATCGCTTTGGGGTTTAATAAGCGTCTGCAGCTTGAAGTGGTTTCAAGGGATGCGGCTGGTAAAGTGGCTTCATATCGGTTTTTGGGATTAGAGGAGGAACAGCCGTTAAGCTTAGAACTGATGACCGATGAAGAGAAGATCCAGAAGGGGTTGGCTATTAGCACCAAGGTCCAGGTTTTGGAAAGGAATAGTACGGGCAAGATCACGGCTTATAAGATAATCAACAGCGACGCGGATATCATTACGAAATATTAGTTTCCTCAAGCTACAAATAGATAAAATAAAAAACTCGCGATTAAAGTCACGAGTTTTTTTGTATCTCTGGACACTAGAAGCTTAAGAATCTTTTCTGGCCGGACAAATCATAGATTATCTTTTCTTTAGCGGCTGGAAAATATTGTTCTGACAGCTCTTTAATCTTTTTTGCTTGTGAATCGTCGATTTCGCAGATTAGCCTGATATTGCCGACATTTTTCAAAGCGGCTAATTGTTTAAATAATCTGCGGTAATATTTCAAGCCGTCGGGCCCGCCGTCTAAAGCCAAGAGGGGCTCGCGGCTGATGCTTGGAGATTTTTTTATCTGCGCCTTGGTCAGATAGGGAAGATTAGCCGCCATTATCAGTTCATAGTCCTTCAAATCGCGTTTATCAAGCTTGAGCGGAGCTAGCAGGTCGCCTTTATGGAAACTTATCTTATCATTAAGCCTATGTTTATTGGCGTTCTGAGCAGCTACCTTCAGGGCTTTCTCGGAAATATCAGCGGCTAAGAATTCCGCGCGCCGGTAAGCTCCTGGCGCTAATTTTTTCAGCTCTTTAGCAACGGAGATGATAATGGCTCCAGAACCGGTGCCGATATCGATGATCAGCGGTCTCAGGGGCGAGGCTTTGGCAATATTAACCATGTCTTCGACAATCTTTTCGGTTTCCGGCCGAGGGGTTAGAACGGCTGGAGAAACCATAAAATCAAAGCCATAGAATTCTTTAACGCCGGTCAGATAAGCAATCGGCCAGTTCAGGAGGCGTTTAGCCTCAAGCTTCTTAAAATTATTAAGAGCCGCTTGGCCTATCTTAAGCTCTGGGTGAGTTAACAAAAACTCTCGGCTCTTTTTTAAGAGATGCGCCAGGAGCATTTCTATTTCTAGGGGCGGCAGGGAAGAGGTCTTGTAAATATCCCTTATGTCCATATTATTTCAGTTCTGACTTAGCCGCTTTTTTAAGTTCCTTGATGATTTCTTCAATATCGCCGTCAATGATACGCGGAATGCTATGCCAAGACATGTTGATGCGATGGTCAGTAACGCGATCCTGAGGGAAATTATAGGTTCTGACCTTGTCGCTGCGGTCGCCGCCGCCGATTTGGGTCTGGCGGGCGCTGGATTCGGCCGCGCGCTTCTCGTCTTCTTGTTTTGCCAATAGACGGGAGCGTAAGACCTGTAAGGCTTTTTCCTTATTTTGATGCTGTGATTTCTGATCTTGGCAGGAAACCGTGATGCCGGTTGGAATGTGGACGATGCGGATAGCGGAATAAGTCGTATTGACGCATTGTCCGCCCGGTCCGCTGGAGCAGAAAGTATCTATTCTGATATCATTAGGCTTGATTTCAACATCGACCTCTTCCGCTTCTGGAAGAACGACGACAGTGGCCGTAGAAGTATGAACGCGTCCTTGTTTTTCTGTTTCTGGAACGCGCTGGACGCGATGGGTTCCAGCTTCGAATTTCAGTAATCCATAAGCGCCTTCGCCTTTGACTTCGAAGATGACTTCCTTAAAACCGCCGATGCCGATGACGCTGGATTCGATCAGGCTCAGTTTTAGGCCGCGACGTTCGCAGAAGCGGGAATACATGCGGAAAAGGTCGCCAGCGAATAAAGCGGCCTCATCGCCGCCGGTTCCGGCCCGGATCTCGATGATGGCGTTCTTCTTATCATTCGGGCTGGCTGGGTGGATCTCTTCTTCTAAGTCTTCTTTCAGCTTTTCTTCCCGTTCTTTCAGTCCAGCCATCTCTTCGAGAGCCATCGCCTTGAAATCAGCATCCTTCTCGTTCTCGATTATTTCAGTATTCTGCCGGATATGTTCGGAAACTTTTTCCAATTCTAAAATCAGCGCTACGGCTTTCTTTAAGCCGGCGTGCTCTTGAGAGATTTTGACCATCTCTTTGGAATCGCCCATGACAGCGGGATCCATTAATTTTTCTTCTAGAGCTTGGAAACGCCCTTTGATATCTTCGTACATATGCCAGTAATAAAAAACAATCAGCTTATATAACTATTTTAGCATGGATAGCTAAAAGAATTAAAGCTGATTGCTTTTTATAGAAGTTATTTCTTGTTTAATTTGACCTGGGTGATTCTCTTGAAATCCTTCGTCTTGACGACGACTTCTTTCTTAGCCTTGGCGACGGCGCGAGCGGCCCGTTTGACCTTCTTGCCTTTCTTGTCCTTGCCAGCTGCTTCCTTAGCGCTAGCTTTAGCCACGAATTTCTCGACCCGGCGGGCGGTATCGACTAATTTCTGTTTGCCAGTGTAGAAAGGATGGCAAGCGGAACAAAGTTCAACCTTAATCTCCGGTTCGGTAGAGCCGGTCAAGAAGGTGTTGCCGCAGACGCAAGTCACCTTGCAATCCGGGTAGTACTTAGGATGGATATTATTTTTCATACAAATAAAAAAATTTTATTTAAAATCAATAAAATTTGAACTATTATTATATTTATTTTTATGTAATATTATGTTATCATAACTTCTAGATTTAATCAAGACCCGAGGCTGATTTATGAAAATACTCGCATAATTTATGACTAAAGTGGAAAATATCGCTAAAAATACCTCATATTTGACTCTGGCGCTGATCCTGCAGAAAATAATATCCTTCACTTACTTTACGCTTTTGGCTCGTTATGTCGGTCCGGCCAGCTTAGGCAAATACTATTTAGCCATATCTTTTACGACGATTTTCGCCATTTTCATAGATTTGGGCTTTACTAACGTCTTGACTAGGGAAGTGGCTAAGGACCAGGGTAAGGCTGAGCGCTGGCTTGGCAATATCGTGTCTTTGAAAATACCGCTCGCCGGGTTAGCTCTGGCTGCGGTTTTTATATTGATAAATGTGCTAGGCTATGACTCGCTCACTAAGACTTTAGTTTATATTTCAGCTATCTCGATGGTTCTTGATTCTTTTACGACCACTTTCTTCGGCGCAGTCCGAGGCTTCCATAACTTAAAATATGAGAGCATCTCTTCCGTCGTCTTTCAGCTTATAGTCTTGACTGTCGGCTATGCCTCCTTGCTTCTAGGCGGCGGCTTGATTCCGGCGATGGCGGCGCTCGCTTTAGCTAGCGTTTTTAATTTCAGTTATTCTCTTATAATCGTCAGGAAGCGCTTAAAACTAGCTGTCCGCGCTTTGTATGAGAAGCCGCTCATCAGAGAAATCATTATGATCAGCTGGCCATTCGCGGCTTATGCTATCCTGCAGAGATTATATACTTATTTGGATTCGGTTCTCTTGTCGGTTCTGGCCGGCGATGCGCAGGTCGGACTCTATCAGGTCGCCTTCAAGATAATCTTTGCCCTCCAATTCCTGCCATCCGCTTTTACCGCCTCGCTCTATCCGGCGATGAGCGCTTATTGGCACGGCAATCGCGATCAGCTCCTAGTTTCTTTTGAACGAGCGATGAATTATTTGATCATCATCTCTCTGCCGATCATCGTCGGCGCTATCGTCTTGGCTAATAAAATCATCCTGTTATTTAAGACTGGCTATGACGGCGCGATCCTGCCGCTGCAGATATCTATCGTCTCCTTACTGTTCATCTTTTTGAATTTTCCGATCGGCTCACTTCTGAACGCCTGCGACGCGCAGCGAAAGAATACCCGCAATATGGCGATAGTCGCGACGGCCAGCGTCTTGATGAATCTGGCGCTGATTCCTTATTGGCAGGCGGCCGGAGCCAGTATTACGGTTCTAGTTACTAATTTTCTAATGTTCGTCCTCGGCGTTGTTTCTGTCAAGAAGATAGTCGCCTATCGCCTGCGCAAGAACCTGAAGACATTCCTTAAGGTCATGGCCGCCTCTCTTGTCATGGGACTTATAATCATGATCGGGAAGAGTTATCTTAATATTTTTATTATCACGATTTTGGGCGGTTTAGTTTATTTTGGCAGCCTATATCTCTTCGGCGGTTTCAGCCAGGAGGACATCAAGAGCGTTGCCAGATCCTTTAAGCGCAATAAGGAAGATTTTCAGGCAGCGCCTGCTATTGAAACGAATATCTAATTATGAATATCTTATTGGCCACAATCGAATTTCCTCCGTTCAAAGGCGGCGTTGCCAATTATTATGGCCATCTGGCCGCTTCATGGCCGAGTTCTGGCCGCTTGGCAGTCTTGTCTAATAACGATGGCCAACTTTTGGCTGAAAGGGGTTTTTGGCCTTGGCGTCGCGCTTTCCGCGCGATTGCCGCCACGATGAAGAGAGAAGGGGCTGATTATCTCCTTGTCGGCCAAGTTTTACCGCTCGGAACCGTCGCATTGCTCTTATCGTTTTTCCGCCCCTGCAAATACGCGATCTTTTTTCATGGGATGGACCTAAGCTATTCGCTGAGGAAGCCGCTCAAGAGATTCTTATCCTCATTGATAATCCGGAGAGCTGATAGGATCATTTGCGCCAATAGTTATGTCAAAGCGCAGCTTGATAAATATTATCCGGCTGGCAGCGCTAAGACCTTGATCGCTAATCCTGGCATCTTGAAAGATGACGCGCAGCCGCGCTCAGAACTTAAGGATTCTATTAAGATCAATTACGGCTTAGGGAGTAATGAGCAGATAACCTTATTTACCTTAGGGCGCCTGGTCAAGCGCAAAGGGGTTGATAAGACCATCGCTGCTTTAAGCGGCCTGCCTGATGAAGTTTTAGGTAAGCTGAGCTATTTCATAGCTGGGGCTGGACCGGAAGAAGCATACCTTAAGGCTATGGTTCCGGCTAAGCTCAAGGACAAGATTATCTTTTTGGGCGAGTTGGACGAAGATGAGAAATGGGCCTGGCTTGATCTTTGCGATATCTTTATCATGCCAGCGCGCGATATCAGAGGAGACTATGAAGGCTTCGGCATCGTTTATCTGGAAGCTAATCTTTGCGGCAAGCCAGTCATCGCCGGCGCGGCGGGCGGAGTCCGGGATGCGGTCCGCGATGGCTATAATGGTTTGATAGCCGACTCTGAAGATGAAAATAGCATCAGAGGGGCGATATTAAAATTAGCAGCTGATCCGGTTTTACGTGAAAAATTAGGCCGGCAAGGAAAAGAGAGAGCTCTTAATGAATTCAATTGGCCGGCGCTCGCCGAAAAGCTGAGCCGGCAGATTAAAGATAATATCCTATGATTTCAATCATCATTCCGGTCTATGACCAAGCGCAAAAATTAATCAGAACCTTGGACAGCCTGGCCAAGCAGACTTATCGCGATTATGAAGTGATTATCGTAAACGACGGCAGCCATGATCAAGTTGATCTGGTCTTCGCTAATTATTTCAAGAAGCTAGAGACGGAAAATAAGTACCTATTCATCTCCCAATCTAATCAAGGTGCGCCAGCAGCGCGGAATCGCGGCTGGAAAGAGGCGCGCGGCGAATATTTATTCTTCTGCGATGCCGATGCTATTCTCAAGCCGGAAGCTTTAGAGATCATGGCTGACGCCTTGATTCGCAACCCTCAGGCGAGCTATGCCTATCCGTCTTTCAATTGGGGCAGAAAACTCTTCAAGGTCGGAGATTTTAATCCTGATAAGCTTGAGACCGGCCCCTATATCCATACTATGGCGCTTATCAGGCGCAGCGATTTTCCGGCTAGCGGCTGGGATATAAAGATCAAGAAATTACAGGATTGGGATCTCTGGCTGACTATGTTGGAACAGGGTCATGTCGGCGTCTGGGTGCCTCAAGTTCTGTTTACGGTCTCTCCGGGCGGGACGATGAGCTCTTGGCTGCCATCTTTCGCTTATAAGCTATTGCCTTTTCTAGGTCGAGTCAAGAAATATAATAATGCTCTTAAAATAGTTAAGGAAAAGCACGCTCTCATTCAAAAATAAGTATGGCTTCACCAAGGATAAAATTACATATTTTTTGGCTCCTAGCTATCATCCTAGTGATCGCTGTCCTAATAGCGCTCTTATCGACGATAATGGTCAGAAAGGGCCGGAATCATGGTCGAGTCGCTGTGATAAATCAACAGAAGATAGCTATTGAAACGGCTTCTACTCCTAATGAGCAATATCAAGGATTAAGCGGCCGGAAAGCGATTTGCGCTGAATGCGGGATGCTGTTTGATTTTTCCGAATCCGATTCTAAGACTTTTGTCATGCGCAATATGGAATTTCCGCTCGATATCATTTTTATAGATAAAGGCGTTATTAAGAATATCGCCGCCAACCTAGAGCCGGAAGGCAATAATCCTAAGAATTTTTATAAGAGCGCCGGCGCGGCCGACCAAGTCCTGGAAGTGAACGGGGGCTATTGCGCGAAATATGATATTAAGCCGGGAGACAAGATATGGATAAGATAAATTTCAAAAAGATTGCCATCATCATGACGGGCTTCCTGATTATTGAAGCCTTGTCTTTTTTAACATTCGCCCAGCCGTTTCTCAATGGCGCGATATTGATATCTTTAGGTTTGGCCGTCGTTGTTCTGAGCGCTTATCGTCTAGAATACGGTTTCTTAGCGCTTGTCAGCGAATTGCTCATCGGCTCGATGGGCCATTCTTTCTTCATTAATCTTGATGGCGGGCAATTACCGCTCCGGATAGCGATTTGGGGCGCTTTCATGGGTGTTTTCGCGATAAAATTTTTAATTCAATCGTCTCGGCAGGGTAAGAACAGCTCATATATTCAGAATCTAAAAAGCTTCAGTGAGAAGAGATCATTTTTCATCTTAGCAATATTTGTCGCTATCGCCTTAGTTGGCGGCCTAATTAGAGGGCACGCTCTCGGTATTATTTTTTCAGATTTTAATGCCTGGCTTTTCTTTTTGCTGATAATCCCGGCAGTCGCTATCTATGGGGGCAGAGAAGAGGAAAAATTCGTGCGCTTAAAGACTATCTTCTTGGCTGGCGTTTTTTGGATGAGCCTTAAGACCTTGGTTTTTTTATATATTTTTACGCATGACGCGGCGATAGCGCCGGAGATATATAATTGGCTGAGAAGAACCTTAAACGGAGAAATGACTCCAACTAATGCCGGCTGGCCGCGCATCTTCATCCAGGGGCAGATATATTCAGGCAGCGCTTTCTTCCTGTGCTTCTGGGCGAGCCAAGCTAACTTTAAGATCAAAGATATTTTCAAGCGCATAAATATTCTGCCGTTGCTAGCCGCTGGTCTCTTCTTAAGCACGCTGATTATCAGCTTCTCGCGCAGCTTCTGGGCCGGGCTTATCGCCGCGATCATTTTCTCTCTAGTGTTAGTTTGGAGCTTCTATTCCTTTAAGAAAATGATAGTCGCTGGCGTCTGGCTGATAAGTTCTCTCAGTCTTAGCTTTGCGATCATCTACGCCGTCGCCGCCTTTCCTTATATCTACAAGACTAATTTTAGAGCCAGCTTCTTAGATAGAGTATCTAATAGCAACGAAGCCGCCGTGGCTTCGCGCTGGTCGCTTCTGCCAGTCTTAATGGCAGAGATCAAGAAAGAACCGATTCTGGGCCAGGGTTATGGCGCGACTGTCACCTATAAATCTAGCGATCCGCGCGTCTTGCAAAGCAATCCAACCGGTATATATACGACCTATGCTTTTGAATGGGGTTACTTAGAATTATGGCTCAAGCTCGGCCTATTGGGCTTAGCCGCCTATCTCTGGCTCTTATATCGCCTGATCAGGGGCGGAGTAGTTCTGGGCTTTAAGAATAATCGAGCGGCCTTCTTCGGTCTGGCCGCGGGTTTAATTTTCCTGGCCGTCACCAATATCTTCACTCCCTATCTCAATCATCCGCTAGGCATAGGAATAATAGTCATCTGCTCTTGTCTAATCCGGCCAAATAGGATATATTAATTTTGAATTAAGCTTCAATATTTAAACTAAAATTATGAATGAACAAATCATCTCTCAGGAAGGCTATGACAAATTAAAAGATGAAATGAATTTCTTGGCGACAGTCAGACGCAAGGAGATCGCGGAAAGGATCGAACGCGCCAAGGAGCTCGGCGATTTGAGCGAGAACGCCGAATATAGCGAAGCGAAAGACGCCCAAGCTTTGAACGAGGGGCGTGTTTTAGAACTGGCGAATACGCTTAAGAACGTGACTGTCGTCGATACCGCCGCCTCCAGCGGAGAGGTGAGCATGGGCTCTAAGGTAACAGTTAAGTCTGATAACGGAGAGAAGCAATATACTATTGTCAGCTTTAATGAAGCGGATCCGCTTAACGGCAAGATCTCTAATGAATCGCCGCTCGGCGTTGCTTTTATCCATCATCATAAGGGCGATAACGTGGAGGTTGAGACTCCGAAGGGCGTAGTCAAATATAAGATCATCAAGATCGATTAATTTTTAATCATATGCCGGCAGTCAAAGAAGCCAAGCCAGAAGCTATCGCGCCATCGAACGAGCGCCAAGAACGCCTGAAGAAACTGGAAGAATTGAAGCAGGCGGGTCTTAATCCTTATCCGGCTAAAGTTGAGCGTGATCGCGAGATCGCCTCGGTATTGGCTGATTTTGAGGCTCTGAGCGGCTCTCAGGAGGCTTTCGCGATCGTTGGCCGCCTGCGCGCCAAGCGCGAGCACGGTAATCTAGCTTTCGCTAATCTCGAAGACGCTTCTGGCAATATCCAGATCGCTTTTTCCAAGAAAGATCTCGGCGCTGATTCATATAAGAGCTTTTTAAAATTCATCGATATCGCCGACTTCATTCAGGTTAAAGGTTCTGCCTTCTTGACCCATAAGGGCGAGAAGAGCGTGATGGTTAGCGATTGGAAACTGTTAACTAAAGCTTTGCGCCCGATTCCCGATGCTTGGTACGGCTTGAAGGACGAAGAGGAGCGCTTGCGCAAGCGCTATCTCGACCTATTATTGAATCCGGAATTGAGAGATATCTTCTATAAGAAAGCGATGTTCTGGGAAACCGTGCGCTTCTTCATGAAGAGCCGCGGCTTCTTTGAAGTTGAGACTCCGACTATTGAGACGACGACCGGCGGCGCGGAAGCCAATCCTTTCAAGACGCATCACGATGATTTTGATCTAGATGTCTTCATGCGCATTTCCGTCGGCGAACTCTGGCAGAAGAGGCTGATGGCCGCCGGCTACGAAAAGGTCTATGAGATCGGCCGCGTCTACCGCAATGAAGGCTCGAGCCCGGATCATCTTCAGGAATTCACGAATATGGAATTCTATTGGGCTTATGCCGATTACGAGATGGGTATGAAATTAGCTCAGGAGCTATATCAGGAAATCGCCGTGCGCGTTTTCGGCAAGACTAAGTTCACGACTAAGAGCTTTGAGTATGATTTAGCTGGAGAATGGCCGAAGATAGATTATCGCGCCGAGGTCTTGAAGCAGACCGGAATAGATGTCCTGAAGGCGACGGAAAAAGAAATGGCGGCGGCTTTAGAGAAACTGCATGTTAAATACGAAGGCAGCAATCGCGAGAGATTGACTGATACCCTATGGAAATATTGCCGCAAGAATATCGCTGGTCCAGTTTTCCTGATAAATCATCCGAAACTCGTCTCGCCTTTGTCCAAAGCCAAGTCTGATAATCTTGAGCTGACCGAACGCTTCCAGATAATCATCGCCGGCTCCGAAGTCGGCAACGGCTTCTCGGAATTAAATGACCCGCTCGATCAGCAGAAACGTTTTGAAGAGCAGCAGAAGTTGATAGATAGGGGAGATAAGGAGGCGATGATGCCGGATTGGGAATTCGTCGAGATGCTCGAGCATGGCATGCCGCCGACTTGCGGCTTCGGCTTTGGCGAACGCTTATTCGCGTTCTTGGTTGATAAGCCGATCAGAGAAGTGACTTTATTCCCATTAATGAAGCCTAAGAAAGAGGAAGAATAAAAATATGCGCCTTTGGAGCTTATCGCCTAGATACTTAGACCGCCAAGGTCTTTTGGCGGTTTGGCGAGAGGGTCTCCTGGCTAAGAAAGTCTTAGAAGGGGAGACAAAAGGCTATAAGAGTCATCCGCAATTGATAAGGTTCAGAGAGCAAGAAAGGCCAGTAGATCATATTAAGGCTTATTTACTGGGGATATATCAAGAAGCGGCTAGCCGCGGCTATAAGTTTAATCAGGTCAAAGCTGGCCTCTTGAAAAAAAAATTAAAAAATATTAAAGTAAGCAGTGGCCAGATAGAGTACGAATTCGCGCATTTGCTAAAGAAGCTGGTTAAGCGCGATAGAAGCCGCTATAATGAGCTGAAAGGACTAGTTAAGCTGGATCCTCGCCCTCTGTTCAGAGTAAGGAAGGGCGGAGTAGAGTCCTGGGAAAAGGTCGCTGGAAAAATAAAATAATCATTCGGGGATCGTCTAACGGTAGGACAACAGGTTCTGGTCCTGTTTATTGGGGTTCGAATCCCTATCCCCGAGCTAAATAAAAATACACCCCTTTGGGTGTATTTTTATTTATTTTGAGAAAGGGATGAGAAGTTTATACCCGAAGCGAAGCGAAGGGTGAATCCCTATCCCCGAGCAGATATGCAAAAAAGAGCTAAAAAGCTCTTTTTTGTTTCCTCCATGATCAAATTTTATTTTTTATCAAAAAATTTATTTTTAAGAAATTCTGAAAATCTATTAATTTCTTGCCTATACGATATTAGTTTTTGTTCTTTTTCTTCATCAGACCATAATCCTTGAGCCTCCTGTGGTCTTAAATCCGGACCCTCAAGCGGTTGGAGATGGCTCTGGTTCCATGATCCCTTTATTATCCCTAATTTCGAACTATTCGCCAAATTATCATTATTTTGTTTTGATTGTAGCGCGTAGAATTCCGCCAGTAATCCTTGAAGTCGTTGGTACTCTTTTTCATTTTCTTGTTTTTGTCTTTTAATTAAAGATTCTAATTCTTGATTATCTTCCTTAGACATCACATCACTGCCCTGCCGAGAGGCCCTGCTTTTAGCACCAAGCTCTTTATATCTCGGATTATCTAGTAGATCTTCTGATAAAGGGGACTCAACTTCAATCCATGGCCAGGGATAAGCCCAGTCTTTATGTCCTTCACAAGAGCCGGTTGTACCAAAATTATTGGCTTTCAAAGAAATTACGACAGATTTTATATTTTCATCTATACCTTTTCCTAATTTATCTTTAATGTTTTCAACCTCATGTCTAATTTGTTGCCATTTTAGTTGTTTTTCGTCAGTCTTTTCTTGAAATTCAAATTTCATATATACATTTGATAAGTATTATAATTATAGATTATTTGGTCAAATTTGTAAATTAATGTTCATTAAATATAGTTATAAAGAAATGTTGCTAACGCGGCTAGTATCAAACGCCGTTCCAACTATATCCCAACCTCGGAGCAAATAAAAAAGAAGCGGGATGAGTCCACTTCTTTATGAGTAAGCAATTTTTTACTCACTTTGTCTTAGTACGGTCCATATCTGCAAGCATTTTTGTCAGCAAATCATCCAAAGTTATTATAAGTCTAAATAAGTCTGCATGAAATCGGCCAGCAGAAAAATTGAATTTAGGACCATAACCTGATACAAAAATGTAATCTTTGCTTACTCGACAATTGTAACCGTAAAATGTTCCTACGAATTCTTCGGCTTTGCCTTTTTGATTTTTAATCTGGAATTTTCCTGGTTTAATACTAAAGATTATGGTTCCTTCAGTTTTGATACGTTTGGTTTTTGTATCATTTGATGCTAGTTGAAGAGCTTGATAGGTTTTTTTCAAAAGTAGTGCGATGTTTTTTTCTGCGTTACGCTTAGTTTCGGTGTAATAAAACCAATAATCATCACTTGCGTTACTTTTAACTTGATTATTATTTTTTTTATTTTCTTGTTGCCGATGAGCCACATCGTAAAGGATAGCAGGATTGCCAAACGGAACAGGGACTTGGGCGACAACGGTTTTGCTTGCGAAGATGTTTAACGTTGTAAACATTACTCCAAGATAGTACAGGCTTTTCATTTATGTAGGATTTAGAGATATGTAATTTTAAAAGATCTTAATAATATATAATATAACATATATATAATATTATGTCAAGTAATAAATAATTGGTATGTATATTCCGGTTTATAATATCAAAGGAGTGCTAGATTAATTGTACAAATGAACAGTCGTTCCAACTATATCCCAAACTCCGAGCAACTATACAAGAATGAGCTGAAAGGCTCATTTTTGTTAAGTAAAATAGTTCGAAAATTTTGGCTATGAATTCATTGTTTAAACCAATAGTCCATTTTTATTAAATTAAATTAGTTCGAATCCATTCCCCAGTTTTTAGGCTTCAAAGTTTTAAAAATATAGTATATACTAATTTTATATGAAAAAAATAGTAGTTACCCAAGATTTGGGGTTAAATCAAGAAGAGAAAGAGAGATTGAATAAACTTGGCGACGTTGTCTATTATGATAATCTACCAAAATCTCCCGAAGAATGGCTAGAAAGATCTCAAGATGCCGACGTTATTTGTAGTGGTCGTTTTGGTATGACTTCGGACAAATTATATGAATTGGAAAATAAGTTTATTTCTGTTCCTTTTGTAGGAACAGGATTTTTGGATTCGAATAAATTAAAGGCTAAAAATATTCTTGTTTCAAGAACTCCTGGCTGTAATAAGGAGGCTGTTAGCGAATGGGTGATAGCTATGATTTTAAATTTATTTAGAAAATTCCCAAAATATATCAATAATTTAGATCTTCCGGTGGGGATTACTCCGGAGTCAGAAAAGGGATTGAAGGGTAAAAATATTACTATTTTGGGCAAGGGCAATATTGGCTCAAGGGTAGGGAGGATTTGTGAGATGTTAGAAATGAATGTCAGATGTTTTACTCGCGACGATAATTTATTAGATTCCATAAAAAACGCCGACATCGTTGTTGATGCCTTAGCTTTAAATCAAGAAACGACTGGGTTGTTGAATAAAAAGTTTTTTAGCTCTTTTAAAAAAGGAGCTTATTTTGTAACCGTCACAGGTCAACAAATATATGACATTGAAGCTATGCTAGAGTCTTTAGATAACAATATTTTAGCAGGCGTCGGTATTGATTGTGGTTCAATCCAAGTTGGAAATGTGGCTGACCCCCTGTATATTAGATTATCCCAATATCCAAAAGTATTAGTCACTCCGCATATCGCTTATAATACTGATGTTACCGATAGACAAGCAAGTAATATGATGATTGATAATGTTAAGGCATATTTAAATGGTGAGCCAATAAATTTGGTTTTATAAAATAATCATGATAATAAATAATATGCCAATAATTGTAGGACATAAGGGTGCGGCGGGATATGCAACGGAAAATACATTAGAATCATTTAAGTTGGCCATTGAAATTGGTTGCGATAGAGCAGAAATGGATGTTAGATTAACAAAGGATAATGAAGTTGTAGTTTTTCATGATAAGGAGGTTTCAAATTTGACGGATGGCGTCGGTTTAGTAAGTGATATGACAATAGATCAAATACAGCAACTGAATTACAAAGATGGTGGAAAAATTCCGACCTTGCAAGAAGTAATTAATGTTTGCAAAAATAAGATTGATTTTCAAATTGAGTTAAAAGGAGACGGGACTCCATTGCCCGTGAATGAAATAATTTTGAGAAATAATATTGAAAAAACGGTCTTTATCACTTCTTTTAAAACTCATTTGCTTGAAGAAATAAAAAAAATAAATCCAAAATTAAAAATAGGTCTTCTTTTTTGGACAGATGAAGTGATGATAAATATATGGAATTTAGTGGACTCCGTTAAGTTGGACTTTTTAGCTCCTTTTTCTGAAATGATAACTAAAGATTTTGTTGATAAGGCACATAGTTCAAATAAAAAAGTCTATGCTTATGGGGTAAACAGCAAAGAATTATATGATAGTTTAGTATCGATGGAGGTCGATGAAATAGGAACTGACCTTCCTAGATTATTTATATAGACTAGATTTTATAAAGACGTTCCAACTATACCCCAGCCCCAGAGTTAACAGCATTGTGGTGTCTATGACCGATACGAATTATTAAACATTAGCTAAAATATAAAGAAACATGATTTAGTTCATGTTTTTTGTTGGAGTAAAATAAGTAAAATCGATTGTAAATAAAGGCATCCTAGTTTGAATCTGATTCGAGTTAATTATCATTTTTATGCTATAATTAAATCATATGAAAAGCGCTATTATAATTCATGGCACCTATGGTAGCCCAAGCGAAAATTGGTTTCCTTGGTTAAAAAAAGAATTAGAAAACATAGGATATAAGGTTGATGTGCCATCCTTTCCGACTCCAGAAAATCAAAATTTAGAATCCTGGTTAAAGGTGATCGGAAGGATAAGCAATAATATCGGACCAGAAACTATTTTGATTGGCCATAGTTTGGGCGTCTCTTTTATTTTATCGTATGTAGAACTTCTTAATTTACCTATTAAATCTATATTTTTAGTTTCAGGGTTTCCTGGTTTATTGGGTAATGATGAGTTTGATGAATTAAATAAGGAATTTGTAAATAGAAAGTTTGATTGGAAGAGAATAAAGAATAATGTCCAAAAAATATATTTGTATCACTCTGATAATGACCCATATGTTCCGCTGGAAAAGGCTTATGAGTTGGCTAAGAAGCTCAATACCAATATAAAAGTTATCAAAGGCGCTGGTCATTTTAATATCGCATCTGGTTTTATAGAATTTCCCGAGCTATTATTAGATATAAAAAATTTAGTTAATTTAATATAAACCATATGAAAACAATCAAATGGATCGCCAGAATATTGGCGCTAAGCATCTTAATTTTCGCCTTGCCATTTTATTTCGGTTATGGTAACCCGTTGCCTTTTGCTAAATCTAGTTATTCGTTGTGGGAAAATGTCGCCTTGGCTATGATGCCATTGGTATTTATCGGTTTAGCCTTGGGCTGGAAATATCCTAAAGTCGGAGGATGGATCGTAATTATTTCAATTGGAATCGGTCTTATCGTCGGACTGCTGACGGAAGCAAATCTTAGTGTTAATTTGGCCGCCCCTCTTATTCCAGGCATTCTGTATTTGATAGATGGGTATAAAAGGCAGGCAAAGAATAATCTTCAAATTTAATTCTATGATTCCAGGGCGCTCTTCGAAAAACAAAAAAAATTTATTTCTCATTTCTTCTATCTTTTTAGCGACGGGCATTTTTGTATTTTTCTACTCCCCGGTCATCTTTCAAGAAGGTAATCCTTGGCCACAGATTAAAGGTATCGCCCAGTTAACTCTTGGTGGGTCGGATATGGCTAAATTGTCGGATTCAGATAATAAGTATCTGACCAAAAGCAAAGAGGGCGGGGACTCCGTTGATAGTTTTTTGAAGAATAAAGGCTATGAGTTCGTTGAACAGATGGGCTCTGGTTATTTTTATAAATCTCCCGACCGCGATATTATTATGACCAGACGCCAATATAGTCGTTTTTACGTAATCTGGACTATCACCGAGAATAGCAAAAATTCTAAACCTGCCAATGATTTGTGGACAGCAACTACAACCGACGAAGGTGTAACATTTCAATACCCTAAAGAGCTATTGGCAAAATATATTAGCGCTGCGGAATGGCCGCCAGTTGTAACGATAAAAACAGGGGTATATTCCTGCAAAACTACGCCGCCGGAAATAAGCAGTATATCCGCAATAACCTCTGAGAGATTGGTCGATCACAGAACTTACTGCGTAGCTGTTAAGCACGAAGGTGCGGCTGGCAGCGTTTATTCATCATACACTTATGTTACCGCCCGGGATGGCAAGCTCATCGACGTTGGCTTGGCTCTGCGCTATTCTAATTGTGGTAATTATGACGAAGAGCAAAACAAAGCTTGCACTGGCGAGAGAGAGGCTTTTGATCTTGACGCCACGGTTGATAGGATCGTTCAGACAATTACATGGGGCTCAGTTCAAGCTGAGAGCCTCTCAGCTCAGATTAAAAAATGTATAGTGATGAGCGATATGGTTAGCAAAGAAAAATGTGACGAGCTGTTAAAACAGATAACTGATTATGATACTTGCGTTAAGGCCGGTTTTTCGATTATGAAGTCAAACCCTCCTCAGTGTGCCACGCCGGCTGGCCAGATTTTTGTGGAAAATAGATGACTGGCTGTTGCGCTATGAAATAATAAAAATTTATGAATCAAAAATTTATTTTGTCCGTATTGAATATTTTAACGCTTTGTATCGTCATAACCGCGGTCAGCATATCATTTATTGATAATAATGAATGGATGGGCTTAGTCTTAATTATTTTAGCCTTACTTTGTCTTGTTTCGCTCATTCCTTTTAGAATTAATTTGAAATCTGTTTTACCGGATATTTTTTTTGGTATTATAGATAATGGAATTTTAGCTGTATTAGCTATATTTGGCGGGCATTTTGCGGGAGTAGCAGGAGCAATCCTCGGCGGAGTTGTCGGCAATGCCGTTACGGATGGTATTGCAGGCATATTTGAGGGACAAATGGCCGAAAAATTACGGTCCAGATTGATTGCTGAAGAAAGAACCATGCTCAAATCCGCTGTCGGGAAGATGGCTGGTTGTTTATTGGGTGCGGGATTTGTTTTAATTATAGCTAATTTCATTATATAAAATTTATGAAAAAAATTATTATATTAGGCGCTAGCGATGGTCTCGGCAAGGCAATTGCTAGCCTGTGTCTAAAAGAAAAAATAGAAGTAATTAATGTGAGCAGAACAGCTTGTGATTTATCGGGTATTGTTAATATTACTTGTGATTTATCCGTAGAGAAAGATATTGATAATGCTATTAACATAGTAAAAAAAATACACAATGATTTTGATGTTATCATTAATTGCGCTGCTATCGTAGCGATGGAGAAAATAAATGAAATTACATTTCCTAAATTTGAAAGAGCATTTAGAATTAACGCGATTGCGCCACTTTACTTTCTATCTTCATTGTTTGATAACATTGTAAAGAATGAGGCTGATATATTAAACATTGGTACGACAGCGGATTTGAAAGCTGGTTTTAATGATCAGTTGGCATACACATCAACTAAATACGGATTGAGGGGCGGATCTTATAATATTGGGTTAGAATTAACTAAAACAAAAAGTAGGGTGATATACGTTCATTGCGGCGGCATGAATACTAAGATGCATGAAAAAGATTATGGCAAGAAAATAGAAGACGCGACGGAGTGGATGGACCCAAAAGACGTGGCTAATATAGTTTTATATCTGCTAAGATTGCCAAAGCAAATAGAAATAACGGAAATAACTATTAATCGCAAAAAAAGAAGGTTGGAATAAATAATATGGAAAAATTTATTAAACAAATAACCAAAGAGGCGGGTATTGCTATTCTAAAGAAATTTGGGAAAGTTGGAGTTAAGTATACGAAAGAAGATGCGGCGGATGTTGTCACCGAGGCCGATTTAACGGCAAATAATATTATTACAAAAGCCATAAAAAAGAAATATCCGTCACATGCCATAATATCCGAAGAAACAGGCGAACACCAAAATGGAGCTGAATATTGTTGGATTATAGATCCACTGGACGGTACCCGTAACTTTCTTACCAGAACACCGATGTTTGCTGTAATGATTGGCCTGGCTCGTAATGGAAAAATGGAATTAGCCACTATATATAATCCCTGTACAGATGAATTATTCTTTGCTAAAAAAGGGAAAGGTGCATTTTTAAATGGCAAAAAAGTTAATTGCTCACAACAAAAAACCTGGAAGAACAGTTGGGGGTTGACCAGTGTTAATACGACAGAAAAAAATGCAGCAAATTTACGCAAATTATTAAAGTATTCGGAAAAAGAAAAATTTTGGATGAGCGCTTTCGGATCGGCTGGGGTTAGCGCCATGTATCAAGCTGATGGCCGAAGGGACTGGCGGGCTTCTCAGGGCGGAGGGTTGTGGGATTATGCCGCTGCCTCACTAATCCTTGCTGAAGCGGGGTGTAAAGTTACTAATTTTAAAGGTGAGCCCTGGTCTTTAAAAGATAGAGAAATTTTATCTGCTAATAAATATCTTCACTCTAAATTGTTGAAGATTATGAATTCTAAATAATTTTAAAATATTACTATATGAGTATAAAAATAACTTATTTTGTTCATGGCACCACAACTGATAATGAGAAAAATATTTCGTCAGGTTGGTCTGATGTAGAGCTTTCTGAGCTGGGCGTTAAGCAATCGATCGATTTGATTGACCAAATAAAGAATAAACATTTTGATGCGGTCTTTTGTTCTGATTTAAAAAGAGCTGTGAAATCAGCCGAATTAACTTTTAAAGATAAAGTAAAAATAATTCAAGACAAAAGATTAAGAGAATGTAATTATGGTAAGTATAATGGCAAATCTTCTGATATTGTTGAACCGATGCAAGAGAAGAATATTACAGAAAAATTTTCAGAAGGAGAATCTTATGAAGATGTAAAAGAACGGCTAGAAGGTTTTATCGATTTTCTAAAAGAGAACTATGACGGACAATCCGTAGCTATTGTCGGCCATAAGGCTCCACAGCTGTCTCTAGATGTTTTATTGAAAAATAAAACATGGGAACAAGCTTTTGCTGATGATTGGAGAAAAATAAAAGCTTGGCAACCAGGGTGGGATTATATTATAAGCGTAGAGATGAATAAAGGAAAAATATTTTTAAACACTATCTTTTGGGGGCTAATTCTTTGGCTTTTCGGGTATATCTTAGGGATAATATTCTTTGCCTTTGCGCCCAAGGAGCTTATCGGCTGGTATATCATGCCGATCGCGCTGATCGCGACCTTTTGGGTGTTATTTAAAAAAATTAAGAGGGAATCATTTACCTGCTATATCGGCTTGGGTGTTATTTGGACAATCATGGCAATCGCTTTGGATTATTTTTTCTTAGTCAAGCTATTCAAAGCGGTTGACTATTATAAGATCGATGTTTATATATATTATTTTTTGACCCTAGCTTTGCCGATCGTTATCGGGGCATACAAGTTCAATAAAATAAAGAAGCTATCTTAGAATCTTTATGGCAAAAGTATTATTAGGGACGACTAATCCGTCAAAGAAAGAAAAGTTGTCATGGCTTTTTGATGGTCTCGATTCTTTCCAGTTATTTTCTATCGAAGATATAAACTTAGATATAAACATAGAAGAAAACGGCAATAATTTTGAAGAGAATGCCATTATAAAAGCGCTAGCCTATTCTTCTGCTTTTGATGGCTATGCTGTCGCTTCCGACGGAGGTGTGACCATACCGGCTCTTGGCAATAATTGGAATGGGTTATTAACTCATCGTTTTGCCGGCAATGCCGCCACTGAGATAGATAGATTAAATCTGATGGTAAAGATGATGGAACCTTACGAAAAAGAAGATAGAACGGTGCTGTGGAATGAAGCCATAGCAGTAGCTTATAAAGGGGAATTGATGTTTTCGTTTTTACAAAATGGAGAAAAAGGATATCTGCAGAAAGAGTATGATAAAGATATGATCATGCCTGGATTTTGGCTTGCAAGCCTCTGGCTCTGTCCAAGCTTCAATAAAACATATTCTGAATTAACCGAAGAAGAGAGAAAACATAATGATTTTACCTGGTCGAGAGTTAAAGAAAAATTTGTTGCTTTAATGCAAAAGACTAGCTTTTAATATTGACTTATTCTACCGAAACTATTATAGTTATCTGTCAATCATTTTGATTACTTTAACAATTAAATAAACTAAGGAGGAGCATAAATGAAACTTACATTCTCTCTCAATCCCCAAGGGGTTGCGTTCGTTAAAGAACAGAAAGGATATCTCTATCCTAATATAAGTTATGATGAACCCGCGGCGTCTATCACTTTAGATACAGAGGGGTTAAGCTTCAAAAGCACAGTAGGCCAATTCATGTCTGAAGTTCAAAGGCGCGGTCTTCTTATCGGCAGAAAGGGCGGGGAATTAGTTATGCTGGATGCCAACTGTATAACTAAATATCCTTGCGAAGCAGAGGTGTTTTGAAATTTTTTTATTTAACTTTGGTAATCTTCCAGAAAATAAAATTGTCTAATTTAAACCCTTAAATCATGAAAAAGAATTTCGTAGTCTTGGGCCATCCTTTAATTCAGGACAAAATGGCCATTCTAAGAAATAAGGAAACCGGCCGAGAAGAATTCAGAAGATTAGTGGAGGAAATAACCATGATTATGAGTTATGAAGTGACTAAGGATATGCCTTTAGTTGCCACGGAAGTAATAACTCCAATGGGGAAAGCTTCGGTTAGAATCGTTTCCGAGGAAAAGCCATTTATCGTTGCGGTCTGGAGAGCCGGCGACGGCATGGTGCCTGGCATGTTAAAGATCATGCCTACCTTAAAAGTCGGGCATTTAGGAATCTTTCGCGATGAGAAGAGCTTACAGCCGGTAGTGTATTATAATAAATTACCGGATGATTGCTCGAAACGCGATGCTATTCTGCTCGACCCCATGCTAGCTACTGGCGGCTCAGCCTCTTGCGCCATAAATTTGTTAAAGGCTAAAGGGGTAAAAAATATCAAATTCATGTGCCTAGTGGCTTGTGAAGTTGGGATTAGCAGAATTTTTAACGATCATCCTGACGTGCAGATATTTTGCGCGGCTTTGGACGAAAAATTATTAGAGAATGGCTATATTTTCCCGGGATTAGGCGATGCGGGGGATAGGCTTTATGGAACTAAATAAAATTTGAAAGATGAGCAAGAAAAAACAGATAAAGCTCCACGGAGTTTTGTTCGAACATCTTTTCGGCCGCAGAGAGATAATGAGAAAAGTTAGCGAATTCGCGCAGAGAATCAGGTCTGACTACCCAAATCCCGATAATCCGCCCGTATTGCTAATAGTCTTAAACGGCGGCTTATATCTCGGAGTTGATCTATCGCGAGCCCTGGAAAAGATCGGTTGCTATCATATCGTCGATACTATCGCTCTCAAGAGTTATGGAAGCGATGAGAGCGGCGGAGATGTCGAGATTGTTAACCATCCGCGCCTTGGTCTTGAGAACAGAGATGTGATAGTCATTGAGGACATCATCGATCGCGGAGATACTTTGAATTTTTTGAATAAGTATCTTCTGAACCTGAAGGAGCCGCCGCGTTCAATCCAGTATTGCACGCTGCTGATAAAAACGAATCATGCTCCATTAGAATTTGATTTGAAATATTTAGCATGGACAGTCGGACCGGAATGGGTCGTGGGCAACGGAATGGATTCAAATCAATTAGGTCGCGGCTTATCCGGCATCTATGTGAAAAAAGATCATAAATAGCTGGGCTGCTGAAATAAACGAGTAGATTAAAATCGCTCGTTTTTTATTGAAATCCAGAACAAGGAGTGCTAATATTAAGCTATATGAAAAGATATTATATAAAAATATTATATTTCACTTTCGCGATATTATTTGGCGTGTTCATGTTCGTATACGGCGGATATGATGATAGTCCTGGCGCGCAATTGATAGGGCTGATTCTGTTTATTATCGGTCTTGCTGGCCTAATAAGGAATTGGAAAAAATAGGTTTCCTGTTTATTTTGTATAAAAATATGTCTAAACGAATCATAAAGAAGGTCTTGCCTGAATATTTCCAAGATATTCTCGACGGTAAAAAGAAATATGAGCTGCGGCTCAATGACTTTGACATTGAGCCTGGAGACACCTTGGTATTGGAAGAATATACTTCGGCCGATCCAGAAACCAGAAAAGCTACTGGGCGAGCGCTTGAAAAAGAAGTTACCTATTTGAGAAAATTCAAGCTTCAAGACTTATGGTGGAGCGAGAAAGATATTAAGGAGAAAGGAATACAGATTATTTCTTTTGAATAAGCCTTTTGGTTCAATTGACAAAAATGTGTCCGAATGATATATTTTTTTATTACTTTAAAAACATAATACTAACTTAAAGATGGAGGATATAAGAAATGAATATTGCGAAATTCAAGTCGTTGCTTGGTTTCCAGGAGCCATTATTATGCATCCAGGGAAATATTTTTGAAACGCCAGCGGATCATATCGCCTTCGCTGTCAATTATCCTAATTCAGAAGGTCGATTCAATAACGATACCGGTTTCGCGGCCGAAATTTGCGGTGATTATTGGCCTGAACTGAGAAATATCAGATTCGAAAAAGGCGAAATCCGTTCTCACTCTTCGCGAGGAAAGACTTTTCACGCCATGGCAGTCCACACTAATGAGCCTAATGGATGGAATAATGCGCCTGAATTGATTGAGAGCTGCCTTAACAGGTTGCCGGTAAGCAGCGAGGAGGTCATAGCCATCGTCTTAATCGGCGGCGGAGAATCTGGAAAAAAATGGAAATCCAGCGTCAATAATATCGTAGGCATGTCTCGTTCTTATAAGACCGTGGTCTTATATGTTAAAGAGCCTGATTATTATAAGGCTGTTATGCTGACAGGCTTGGCTTATCAGAGTATCCCTTTGAATTTATTGCCCAAGACTAAGAAGCTGAGAGCAGAGAACGTGTTGTCTTGATATTTTTAAAAAAAAGTTAGCTAATATTCTAAAAATGGTTGCTATCCAAAAGCAATCATTTTTTATTTTTAGAAATCCTTTGCCAATAATGTGTTATTATGGTATATTGGTATATATAAAATATTATCAATTAATATTAATTTTATGAAAATAAGAATCATCTCCGGCGCGGCTTTCTTTTTTATTTTTTCTTTCGCGATATTTTCTGCTGTTTCAGCTCAGGGCGTCAATGTGATTGATATAAATAGGGGTAGAAATATGGAAAGACAGCGGGGCATGGCCACGACGACTCGCGGCAACGCCACGAGTACGGCCGCTAAGGGCAATAGAGCGGCGACTACGAGCGCTAACATGAAAGGGCAGCTCAATGCCGAAATGCATCGTAGCGCTGTCGCCGCGATGGTAAAATCTCTCCTGGCTGTCGCTGACCGCGAAGGAGGCATCGGCTCCGATGTCAGGGGAATAGCCCGGATGCAAAGCGATTCAGCCAGCACCTCCGCGGAAGCCATCGCCAAAATAGAGGGTCGAGGTCCAATCAAGACGTTCCTTGTGGGCAGCGATTACAAGAATATGGGCCAGATTCGCAGCGAAATAGAGATGACTCAGAATAATGTCCATAGGCTGAAAAATCTTTTGATGAAAACCGCTAGCAGCACGGATAGGATCGAGCTAGTGACTCAGATCAGAGCCCTGGAAAATTCTCAAAAGCAATTAGACGCTTTCGTTAAAGCGCATGAAAATTCATTCAGTCTGCTTGGCTGGGTCGCTAAGATGTTTTCTAAATAAAACAAGACTGGTTTAAGCCGTGGCCGTAATCATATAAGTTTGACAAAAATATAGCATTTATGCTATATTTTTTTATTACCTTAACAACAAAATCACAAATAAATTCACCTAAAATAGATAGTAAATGGAAAAGAAAGGCTTACCACAAAGAAAATGCGACGATTTTTTTAGAAAAGTCGCAAAAACCGGGTTGGCGCTTAGTTTCGGAGATGTCAGATTAGAAACCAGATACTCTGAAATATTGCCGGCTGACGCGGTTCTGATCTCTAGATTTTCCCGAAACGTGGGATTGCAGATGCCGATAATCAGCGCGGCTATGGACACGGTGACAGAAGCGTCTATGGCTATCGCCATGGCTAAGCTAGGCGGCTTGGGCATAGTGCACAAGGCTCTATCGCCTAAAGATCAAGCTATAGCTGTCAGCAGGGTCAAATATGAATTGAATGGATTGATTCCTAATCCGATTTGTATTTCTATCAACGACACTGTCGAGCAAGTCCTGAAGTTGCGCGCGGATAAAGGGTATAAATTTTTCAGCTTCATGGTTAATGATGAAAACGGCCAGAAGGTCGGCATCGTCACTCATGATGATTTTGATTATTGTCCCGGACCGCACAGCAAGATTTCCGACATCATGTCGACTAATATCATCAGCGCTAATAGCGATATTTCTATTGCTGGAGCGCATAAGATGATGATCCAGAATCGCAAGAAGATCCTGCCGATCTTCAATCGCAAGGGAGAATTCGGGGGTATCTATACTTTATCGGATGTTTCTCGGATCCTAAACGGCAACTCTCAAGGATACAATCTTGATTCGAGAGGCAGCTTGCTGGTTGGCGCCGCTATCGGCGTCGGCATAGATATGGAGGAACGGATGGATTTACTTAGCCGCCATAAAGTCGATGTCGTAGTAATCGACACCGCGCATGGCAATACTAAGAAAGTCATCGATACGGTCAAGTATTGCAAGAAACATTACCCGAATATCGACGTAGTGGCTGGCAACATTTCCGAAGGAGAAGCGGCCAAGCGCTTGGTTGATGCTGGCGTTGACGGCTTAAAAGTCGGGCAAGGACCGGGATCGATCTGCAAAACGAGAATAGTAGCCGGTATTGGGCGCCCGCAAGTGACCGCGATTTATGATTGCGAGAAAGCTATCCGAGGATCGGGAGTTCCGATCTGCGCTGACGGCGGCATTGAAGAATCGGGTGATATCACAATCGCCTTGGTCGCTGGCGCCGATAATGTTATGATCGGCAAGCTTCTCGCCGGGACGACGGAATCTCCAGGAGAGATAATGTTCAAGAACGGCAAGCCGGTGAAGATGTATAGAGGCATGGGATCGATAGATGCCATGATGGCTAGCATAAATTCACGGGAACGCTATGGACAGGCTGATGTTTCAAACGATAAGCTCGTCGCTGAAGGCGTAAAAAGCTGGCTTAATTTCAAGGGCGACGTCGCTCCTATCGTCCATCAATTGACGGGCGGACTCAGGGCCGGAATGGGTTATCTCGGCGCCAAGACTATATCTGCGATGCAAAAAGAGGGAAACCTTTTCCGCATCACTAATAATGGACTAAGAGAGTCTCAGCCGCATGGGCTGGATTATATCGAAGAAGAAACTATTACGCCGCGCTAAAAGAAAGGAGAAAATAGAAATGGAACATGCTAGTAAAAAAGGAGTTGAAGTCCTGACAGGTCTTCTGAGCCGATGGGCTGATGCTAACAAATCGAAAGCTGTAAAGACCGTAGCGATTACGGATCGCCAATTCGGCGATAATGGCAAAGGAAAATTTGCCGATCTTTTTGCCGAGTGGGCGGATATCATCGCTCGCGGTACCGGCGGAGATAATTGCGGGCATACTACCCGTTATCGTGATTTGGAAATAATCACCCACCTTATTCCATCGGGAATTCGCCATGATGTTGCCGGAAAAATCAATATTATCGGCAGCGGAGTAGTCGTCTATCCTAAATCTCTAAGCGTTGAGCTGGCTCAGATAAGAGAGCTCGGGATGACTTGTAATAATCTGTGCTTAGCTTATAACGCTAAGCTGATCACGCCAGCGGAGATTCTTCTGGATCGAATCAGAGAATCTTCCGGCGGCAAAGGGAAGATCGGCAGTACTGGCAAGGGCATAGGTCCGGCTTACAGCGATGTTTTTGATCGTCAAGGCCTGCTCATCAATGATCTGCTTAATCCTGAATTTTTCAGAGCTAAATTAGAAAGGCATCTGGAATATAAGAGGAAGATACTCAGGAATTATGATTCGGAAACCATCAAGGCGATCATGCATAGCGAACATCTGGAATCAGGCCTCTATTATGAGGCGGAAAATATCTTCAATACGGATGCTATCTATGAAAAATATCTAGAGTATGGCCGGGAATTCCAGCCGTTGATCGAAGATACTGACGCTTTGATGAGATCTAGCCTCGGCAAGTCCAATATCTTATTGGAAGGCGCCCAGGGAGACATGCTGAGCATCAAGCGCGGCACCTATCCTTTCGTGACCTCTTCAGATTGTGCTACCGCCGGCCTAGCCGAAGGAGTCGGTCTGAAAGAAACTGACATCGACCTGTCTTTGGGGATTATCAAGGGCTTCTATATGACGAGAGTCGGCGGCGGCCCGTTTCCGACCGAATTCGGGGCGGAGAAGTCAGAGAGATGGTGCAATGGCGGAGAAGGCAGCCGCGGCAAGGAGTCAGAGCTTTATGGACATGTCTCAGTCAATGATAAAGATTACTTCATCCGAGGCATAGCAATGCGCCGAGCTGGCAGTGAATATGGAGCGACTACTGGTCGCCCGAGGCGAACCGGTCGGCTTGATTTGCCGTTATTGCGGTATACCCTCACTTTCAATAGCCCGGACATGATCTTGACCAAGCTTGATGTTCTCAATGATTGCGAGATAATCGATATCTGCGATCAATATGAGTATTGCGGGCCGACTTATCTTCACGCCGGCAAACAGATAGAAGCGGGCGATAGGCTTGAAACGGCGATTCCGGCGGCAGAAGTGCTGCAGCATTGCCGGCCTGTCTATCGGAGCTTCCCTGGCTGGCAAAAGAATCTTAGCGGCTGTGCTGATTACGAAAGCTTGCCGTCTGAACTTAAGACGATCCTCGAGTTCGTCATGAGTCACACTGGAATCAGGCCGAGAATAATCTCGATCGGCCCGGATCGCGAAGAAACTATATTTCTTTAGAATAATCTATAGAACAATCTGTAAAAGAGCGACTTAAAAATCGCTCTTTTTTATTTGCTTGAAACTGTTTTGAGCTGTTTTAATTATTATTGATATGGGATATAATTTGAAATAATGAAACCTTTTAATATTTTTAATATGGATCGTAAAAAGAAGCGAGTATATTTATCTCTTGCCGCTTTAGTCGTCTTGGCTCTAGTGGCGGGACTATTTCTGGACAGATATTTGTCTGAGCCTGAAAAAAAATTTCTAACGATCCCGGAAGAGGCGAATATTGGCGACTCCTCCGAAGTGAAACTTGGTAATGATAGCGGCGATAAATCTAATCTGATAAGAATAAATAACCTTGTTTCCGGCCAAGCTATCCAGAGCCCCTTAGTTATTGAAGGAGAAGCGCGAGGCAATTGGTTCTTTGAAGCCAGTTTTCCGATTAAGCTTTATGACGGAAACGGCCGGCTGATAGGCATAGCCGTCGCTCAAGCGCAGAAGGATTGGATGACGACAGATTTCGTGCCTTTTAAGGCTGAATTGAAATTCGAAGCAGCGACGAATGCGGCCGGCGTCCTAGTTTTCGAGAAAGATAATCCCTCTGGACTGTCTGAGTATTCTGATCAGCTAAGCTTGCCGATAACTTTTTTTACCACTTCAGAAAAGACAAATATTAAAATCTTTTTTAATAACGATAAGCTGGATCCGGAAGTTACTTGCAATCAGGTTTTCCCGGTAGACAGGGAGGTGGCCAGAACACCGGCCATAGCTCGGGCCGCCTTAGAAGAATTATTAGGCGGGCTTACTCCAGTCGAAAAAGCAACTGGTTTTAGCACCAGCATCAACCCCGGAGTTAAGATTAATAGCCTAACGATAGAGAATGGAGTCGCTTTAGTCGATTTTAATGAACAGCTGCAAGCGCAAGTCGGCGGCTCTTGCCGCGTGGCCGCTATCAGGGCTCAGATTACTGAAACCTTAAAGCAATTCTCTAGCATAGAAAAAGTGGAGATTTCCATTGATGGACGCAGTGCGGATATACTTCAGCCGTAAAGCTTCTAGACCTGCCGGCTGAAGAAAGGAAAATTTGGGCGTATCGCCAGGGTATGGTAAAATATAAAAAGAGCTAATTCACTAAAATAATCTCCATTTTTCATATTTAATGAAGCATGGATATTCAACTATCTATGGAAAAACCGCTTGATGATTTCGTCTCGCATGATAGAAAGTCTTTCGAATGGAAATTAGGCAAGATATTGGCTTCATCCTTGTCCGGATTCATCGCTGGGATCATAGTGGCCGTCATCTTTTTCTTGACGGTATTCGATCTGACTCTCAAGGGTAATAATATTGGCTTTTAATTAGCAAACATATGAAAAAAGTCTCAAAAATTGTCATTGGCCTGATTCTGGCTGCGCTCGCTATTATTATTCTGGTAGCGCTGGCAGGGATGTATAAATTCAACTTCTCGAATAAGGATATCTACATGCAGAGTGGCGGCCGCTTAGATTCCAAGGATGCTACTTATATGATCGACGGCCAGCCGATTACCTTGAAGAACGGCCTTGCTGAAACAGAAATAACTCCTGATTCGGCTTCAAAATTAGTTACTCGTTATTTCGGCAACGACGCGATGGGGGACTTAAATGGAGACGGCAAGGATGATAAGGCTTTCTTGCTCACTCACGAGACTGGCGGCAGCGGCACTTTCTATTATATCGCTGTCGCTTTAGCGGGTGATAGCGGTTATCAGGGCCTGAACGCTTTGCTCCTGGGCGACAGGATCGCTCCGCAGACGACTGAGATAAAAGACGGTAAGGTCATCGTCAATTACGCTGACAGGAGAGCTGATGAACCGATGACAGCCTCTCCGTCCATCGGCGTTTCCAAATATTTCCAAGTTTTGAATAGTCAGCTGGCCGAAATCGCAGCGCCAGCGCCAGTACAGATGGCTAATCCAGCCTCGACTAATTGCTTGAAGCAGGGAGGCAAGATTGAGATTCAGACCCGCGGCGATGGCAGTCAATACGGCTTATGCTATTTTGAAGATAATAGAGCTTGCGAGGAATGGGCCCTGATGCGCGGCGATTGCCCTCTAGGCGGCAGGAAGACGGCTGGGTTCGATACTATTGATCAGAAATATTGCGCTTGGCGCGGCGGCAATACTTATGCTGTGCCGGACTCGATCTGCACTTTTAAGGATGGTACGAAATGTCCGACTATCGATTTCTATAACGGCAAATGCCCGGCGGCGCTATAATCAGGACTCAATAAAATCACAGCTAAATTAAAAACCCTCTGTCTATTCAGAGGGTTTTAAGTTTTCTACTGCCTGCTTGATTATTCTTCGGAGCTTAAAGCTCTGGTTAATCGCGTCTTCCCATTCATATTCCAATATTGAGAATTCGCTGACATCTATAGGCTTACCGATGATTATTCGACCGCGATATCCGCCCAAGCTGATATGCAAGTTTATCCTTGATCCATACTTGATCGGCATGATCGGTTGAATCCCTTCTAGAAGGATAGGGATGACGTAATCAGGCTTAGCCTTGATGATAGTCAGAGCCGGACCGACGCGGCATTCGCCGATGCTTCCATCTCTCGTTCTCGTGCCTTCGAAGAACATGACGAGATTGTCATTCCGCAATAAGCGGCTGAATTGGCTGACTTGATTCTCTATCTTTTTGCGATTACTGCTGCCTCGAGAGACCGGAACGGTCTTGAGGGCCTTGAAAAGTATCCGCAAGAAGCCGTTAAAATAGAAATTATTAGTTTCAGGCACGTTATAAGCGAGGCGTTCTTGATGAAAAAAGGCATCTCTGATTCGCATAGTCCCTAGGGCGATCAAGAAAGAATCGATCAGCGTCTGATGATTAGAGAGAAACAATATCCTTCCTCCTCGCGGCACATTCTCGCGTCCGATAATCTCTATCTTATTGCCGACCCTAAAGATCATATAAGCGATAAAATAGATGATGATCCTTAAAAGATAGATTGCCAGGCTGTCTAAGCGTCTCGGAGTCATGAATATCAAGAAGACGATAGTGGCGATAACCGGGGAAAGAATCAATAGGATCAGGTAGGCGAAGCAGTAGAGCCAGAAATCAATGAACTTTTTCATGGTCAAATTTTTAAATTACTGTATAAATTATAGGGAAATACTTGGCAGAAAGCAATTTTAGGGTATAATAAAAATATTATGCTAAAATATCTCGTCTTTATCGGAATGCTGGCGCAGTTCATCGGGATCTTTTATTATGGCCGAGAGATAGTCAGGGGAAAAGTGAAGCCTAATAAGGTTTCTTGGCTGATGTGGTCTGTCGCCCCTATCATTGCTACGGCCGCCGGCTTAGCGAGCGGCGCCAGCCTATCCGTCATTCCGGTCTTCATGTCCGGCTTCGGCCCGCTAATAATATTTATCCTTTCCTTATTCGTTAAGAAATCGTATTGGAAATTAGAATCGTTTGACTATCTGTGCGGGGTGTTTTCACTGTTAGCTCTGGTCCTGTGGGGAATAACTAACCAGCCCTGGGTAGCGATAATCTTCGCGATCCTGAGCGACCTATTCGCGGCTATCCCGACTTTTATAAAATCTTGGAAATATCCGGAAACAGAAAGTCCAGTCGCCTATTCAACCGGCTTATTTAGCGCTTTCACTAGCTTCGGAGCGATCAAAATATGGGGGTTTACAGAGCTAGCTTTTCCGATTTATCTGATTTTTGTTAATTCGTCTTTAATTTTAGCTATTATAAGGAAAAAAATATCAAGAGTTTTGGTATAGAAAGTTAATATTGACAAAATATTAAAATAATGATATAGTATTGTTTCAGTAAATCGAACCTTTAAAACAACATAAAAACATCCCTAATACTCAGATTATGGTTGAATTTCAAATCGTAAAAACCGGAAATACTTCCGGACGGATAGGATCGGCATCAGTCGTTCCTAGCAATAATAAGATAATTCTTAACCGCGAATATGTTCCCGGAGCGGCCAAGAGAGAGAAACCTTTCAGCGATTTTTTTGATGAAGGCTGGTTCTTTGACGAAGATGAATTATCTCATGTCAGCTCAGAGTATGAAGCCGCTAAGTATCTGGATAAAGAAATCAAGAAGAGTCGCCGTCCAGGCAAATCTGTTCAGCCGGCCGGAAGTCCTCGTAATGATTATTCTCACGATAATCTAAAAACCATGCCTCGCAACAAGCTGAAGAGGATGACGCGCGGGCTCATCCGTGACTTCTACGGAAAAAATTAAAAGGATAACTCTCGTTATCTAAAGACAGGAATAAACCCCTGTCTTTTTTCTTAGGCTTTATCTCAATAAAGATGGTATAATAAGCCTATGAGCAAATATTTTCTCTATATCCTCAGATGCGCCGACCAAACTCTTTATACCGGAATAACTACCGATCTCAACCGCCGAGTGAACGAGCATAATTCAACTAGCCGAGGGGCGAAGTATACTTGCGGCCGCCGGCCGGTTAAGCTAGTATATTCTAAAGAATTCAATGGCCGTCCAGCGGCTTCTAAAGAAGAGGCGCGGCTTAAGAAATTGTCCCGCCTTGAGAAATTAGCCATAATAAGATTAAGTAAAAAGATATGATGGAAAATTATCAGCCGATTAGCAGCTCTGAAAATAATCAGATAAAATTATTGGAAAAGCTGAATATAAAAAAATATCGCCAGGAATTCGGATGCTTCGCGGTTGAGAATCTGGCGATCATCAGCGATGCCTTGAAGGCCGGCTATGACTTCGAGGTTTTATTCGTGACTGAAGAATTCGCTGCTAAGCACCAAGATCAGCTAGAATATCTCCGGAGCGATTCCCAGTCGACAGACTTTTTCATGATCAGTCCGAAGCTTAATAAGCAATACTCCAGCCTGGATACTCCGTCCGGCATCACCGCTATTTATAAGATCAAGGAGAGGGAATTGGATGAATCATCTGTCATCTACCTGAATGGCGTCAGTGATCCGGGAAATTTAGGAACGATCATGCGCAGCGCTCTAGCTTTCGGCTTCATTAATTTAGTTCTGGATGAGACTTGCGTTGATATCTATAATGCCAAAGCCATCTCGGCCGCCAAGGACGCGATTTTTAAATTGAATATTGTCGAGGATAAGTCCGGGGATTGGCTCAGGAGCAATAAATTGCCTGTTTATGCCACTAGTTCTCATGAAGGCGTTGGCTTAGACGGATTCAAGCCAGCCGCGGCTTTCTGTCTGGTTCTAGGCAGCGAAAGCCATGGCATCGCTCCGGAAATAATGAAATCAGCCAAAGCCAAGCTTAGGATCGAGATATCCGAGAAAATAGAATCTTTAAATGTAGCGACGGCTGCCGCTATCTTGCTTTATGAACTCCGACAAAAATAAGCTCATCCGAATAGAAGAAGTGGCCTTAGGGATAGATGAAGATGAGGGCATCCTGAAATCAAGGATCTCTCAGATTCTAGATATCCCTGAAAAAGATATAATCAATTATGCGATCGTTAAGAAGAATATCGATTCTCGCCAGAAGAATATCCTTTTCGTCTATTCTCTAGATATCACAGTCCGGGATATAGGCGCGATCAAGAAATGGGATATCCGTCATCGCACTAGGATTCACGAACCCTTCATCTACCAAGAGAAGCTCGCCAATAAAGGAGCGGATCAGAAGATCATGATCGTCGGCAGCGGGCCCTGCGGCCTGTTTGCCGCTTTATTATTGGCTAAGGCCGGCTTGAAGCCCTTGGTCATAGAGAGGGGTAAAGATGTTGATTCTCGAGTCAAGGATGTCGAAGATTTCTTCAAGAATAATAATTTTAATCCCAAATCAAATATTCAGTTCGGCGAAGGCGGAGCAGGAACTTTTTCGGACGGGAAACTATATACGCTCATAAACGACCCTCGTTCCAAATATGTCTTTATGGAGTTGATCAAGGCTGGAGCGCCCCAAGAGATCGCGACTAGCGCGACGCCGCATATCGGCACTGATAAGCTGCGCGGCGTGATCAAGAATATCCGCGCCGAGATAATCAGGCTGGGCGGGCAAGTAAGATTCGAGACTTGCTTGACCGGGCTAGAGATTAGAAATAATCAGATTGAAGCCGCCATTCTTGATGATAAGGAAAAAATACTAGTTGATGCTCTGATTCTGGCCACTGGGCATTCCGCGCGCGACACTTATAAGATGCTCTATGATCAAGGATTGAAAATGAGCGCTAAAGCTTTCTCTGTCGGACTGCGAATCGAGCATCAGGCCGAGATGATAAACAAGGCTCAATATGGCGCGTCTTATAAGCATCCGAAACTAGGCGCGGCTAGGTATAAGTTGGTTCAGCATTTGCCCGATAAGCGGCCGGTTTATAGCTTTTGCATGTGTCCGGGCGGGTATGTCATGGGGGCAGCTTCTGAAGAAGGCGGCGTCGTGACTAACGGCATGAGCGAGTATGCTCAAGACGGTCTTAATTCTAATAGCGCCTTATTGGTTCCGGTGACGCCTGCAGATTTCGGTTCCGACCATCCATTAGCCGGCATAGAATTCCAGCGGCGCTGGGAAAGAGCAGCTTATTCAGCTGGTGGCAGTAATTATTGCGCGCCCGTCCAGCTGGTCGGTGATTTCTTAAGAGGTCGTGTTTCTAGCGAGATAGGGAGCGTCGGGCCGAGTTATCGGCCTGGAACCAGATTCGCATCCCTTGATAATTGCTTGCCTGATTATGTCATAAATAGCCTGAGAGAAGCTATTCCGCTTCTAGATAGGAAGATTAGGGGGTTTGCTCATCCTGACGCCGTCCTGACTGGAGTCGAGACTAGGAGCTCAGCGCCCGTCCGCATAGAGCGCGATGAAAAGAGCGAAGCTAATATTTCCGGAATCTATCCGGCCGGAGAAGGCGCCGGGCATGCTGGGGGCATAGTCTCTTCGGCTATCGACGGCCTGGCGGTCGCCGAAGCGATCATCGAGAAATATATTGAATAAATATAAGAATTATGGTTTAATGAGGTTAGTTTATAAATTATTTTTAATACAAAGATGAGCCAGAAAAAAGCATTAGTCGGTTTCATCGGCCAGGGTTTTATTGGTAAGAATATGGCTGATGATTTTGCCGCCCGCGGACACAAGATAGTCCGCTATGATAATGAGAATTACGCCGCCAACAAAGACTTGATCAAAACTTGCGATTTCGTATTCATTGCTGTACCGACGCCGAGCACGCCGCATGGTTTCGACGATAGCATCTTGCGCGAGGTCATAAAGCTGGTCGGCGACGGCCAGACCGCGATTATAAAATCAACGATCAAGATCGGCACGACCGAAAGCTTGCAGAAAAAATATCCAAAAAAATATATCCTGCATTCTCCAGAATTCTTGACAGAGAAGAATGCTGTCCAGGACACTAAATTCCCGCCGCGTAATATCATCGGCTATACGGCTAAATCTAAAAAAAAAGCCGCCGAGGCTTTAAAGCTATTGCCTAAGGCGCCCCATAATTTTTTAGTTGGCAGCCGGGAAGCGGAATTGGTCAAATACATGGGTAATAATTTTCTTTTCCTGAAAGTCATTTTTTCCAATATCGTTTATAATCTGGCCAAGCGCCAGAAAGTCGATTATGACGTCGTCGCCGATATTGTCGGCTATGACGCTCGTATCGGGCATAGCCATCTAGCGATCGCCCATCAGAGCGGCCCGCACACTAAGAAGGGCCGGGGCGCGGGCGGACATTGCTTCATCAAAGATATGTCGGCCTTCGTCGAGATGTTCAAGGAAGCGAAGCTGAAAAGCAAGGAAGACCGGATCGCCCTAGATTTCTTGCATCAAGCCGTCAAGCTTAATAATCAGCTGCTTCTAGACACTAAGAAAGACCTAGATTTATTAAGAGGGGTTTATAAGATATAACGCTCAAGATTATGAAGATTCTTGTCACCGGCGGCGCCGGATTCATCGGTTCGCATCTATGCAAGAGGCTTTTGGAAGAAGGAAGCGAGGTTATCGCCTTGGATAATTTTTTTACCGGTAGTGAAGATAATATCAAGCCTCTGTTAGAAAATCCTAAGTTCGTTTTGTTGCGCCAAGACGTTGCCCTTCCTCTGGATATAGCGGTTGATCAGATTTATAACTTAGCTTGTCCGGCTTCGCCTATCCATTATCAGCTTGATCCGGTCAAGACCATCAGGACTTCTATCTTAGGCGCTATCAATGTGCTTGATCTAGCTAGGAAGACTAAGGCTATCGTCTTACAGGCTTCAACTTCCGAAGTTTACGGTGATCCTCAAGTCCATCCTCAGCCGGAAAGCTATTGGGGTTCGGTCAATCCAATCGGAATCAGATCCTGTTACGATGAAGGGAAGCGCTGTGCCGAAACCTTATTTTTCGATTATCATCGCCAGTATCAAGTCGATATCCGAGTAGTGCGAATATTCAATACTTACGGGCCAAACATGCACCCGAATGACGGCCGGGTCGTTTCTAATTTTATCGTTCAAGCTCTGAAAAACGAAGATATCACGATTTACGGCGCTGGCTCTCAGACTCGCAGCTTCCAATATGTCGATGACCTGATAACTGCTTTGATAAGCATGATGAATAACAAAAATGGTTTTGTCGGTCCGGTCAATCTCGGCAATCCTGAGGAATTTACGATTAAGGAATTAGCGGAAACAGTCCTAAGATTGATTCCGGAAAGCAAGAGCCAGCTAGTCTATAAGGATCTGCCGGCGGATGACCCGCGACAAAGGAAACCAGAAATTTCCTTGGCTAAGAAAGAATTGAATTGGGAGCCAAAAATCAAGCTAGAGGAGGGATTGAAGAAGACGATTGAATATTTCCGAAATAAGCTATAATTAAATTTTTTAAAAAACCCAGTAAGAAATTACTGGGTTTTGTATTTGAGGAGGGTTTTCTTCGTTACCTTCTTTTTTTCATTCGATCATACTTGGCGAAGGTTTCTGATCGTTGATAGTCGCGGCTGGTCATGTCGGTTTGTTTCCCGTTCAATTTGCCAAAATTTCTTTTGGCATGATAATGGTTCTTAGTCTTGCCTTTTACACCGACTAACTTCTTCAAGTTTTTTTTAACCAAATCATTCATCGGCCCCTTGTAATTATCAGCATGCTTGAGACTGATAGTCGGGCTGCAAGGATAGATGAGAGTTAGGCAAGAAGCTTTTTTTGATCTAGCTTGAGCCTTAGCAACGCTAGGCATCATTAGTAATGTACTAAAGAGCGCTAGCAATAATACTAGCGATACTACTGTTTTCTTCATGATATCGATTTTTTTGGGTTCTTGGAACTATATTAACATATAAGTTTATAAATGTCAATACTTTATATTTATCATGTTTTATTATTTTTCATTTTGATGCTAAAATCATAGTAATTACGTACAAATTTTAATAAAATATTATGAATAAAAAGATAATCTTTATCGTGATCGGGATCATGGTCTTGGCTGCTTCAGCATTTGCTGGGCGCTTTTATTATCTCAATCTGCGCGGTCTCGGGCCAGCTCTAAGCAAGGCGCCGGCAGATGTCGTTAACATTGTCCCGGCCGCGGATTCTTTGGCAGCGACTGCGATAACCGCGACCAGCTCGGCTGTTTCGCCCCTGAAGATGCCCCCCGGTTTCTCTATCGGAATTTTTGCTAAGGACGTCCCGGGCGCGAGAGTCATAGCTTTTGATGCCGATGGTAATATGTGGCTTAGTCAGACCGGGAAGGGAATAATCAGCCGATTGACGATCAAGCAAGGACGCTTGGCGGCGCAGGAGATTATTTTTAGCGGATTAAATAATCCACATGGTCTAGCTTTTGATCCGCAAGATCCGAATGTCTTATATATTGCTGAAGAGACTAAGATATCTAGAACCGCGATAAAATCAGGAACTCCCAGTAGTTTGCAAAAGGTCATCGACCTGCCTGCTGGCGGCCGCCATTTTACCAGGACTCTGGGGTTTGGCGCGGATGGGCGTCTGTATGTGTCTATCGGCTCGACTTGCAATGTCTGCCAAGAGAATGATCCTCTCCATGCTTCGATATATTCTCTGAATAAGGACGGCAGCGATTTACGCCAAGTGGCGAAAGGATTGCGCAACAGCGTCTTTTTCGTCTGGAATGATAAAGACAAGATGATGTGGGTCACCGAGATGGGGCGCGACCTCTTGGGCGATAATATTCCTCCGGATGAAATCAATGTTATCGACACCAGGGGGACTTCAACATTAAATTTCGGCTGGCCGATCTGCTATGGGCAAAATATCCATGATACTAATTTTGATAAGAATACTTATTTCCGTAATCCTTGCCAGGCTCCTTTTGAATCGCCGAGCAGGATCGACCTGCAGGCTCATTCCGCGCCCCTCGGCTTAGCTTTCGTGCCGGTGAGCTCCTCTTGGCCAGAGGCATACAAAGGCAATCTTCTGGTTGCTTTCCATGGTTCCTGGAATCGCAGCGTGCCGACCGGATACAAAGTCGTACGCTTGATTCTGGATGCCTCCGGGAAATTATCCAGTCAGGAAGATTTTATTTCTGGCTGGCTGACTGAGTCGGGCGCGATCGGCCGGCCGGTTGATCTGGTTTTCGATGCTAGCGGATCTTTATATGTCAGCGATGATAAAGCCGGAGTGATTTATAAGATTTTTACTGATTAATTTATGACTGAAAGATTTGATAACCAAGATAATAAGCCAAAACGCGGCATTTCTCGCAATGTTCTCGCCATGGGGTTTGTCAGTTTCTTCAACGACATCGCTTCCGAGATGGTTTATCCGATCGTACCGATTTTCTTGACTACGATTTTAGGCGTGCCTACTCAGATTATCGGCCTGATCGAAGGCGTTGCTGATTCTACCGCCAGTTTATTGAAAGTCTTTTCCGGCTGGTTCTCGGATAAGTTCCAGCGTCGCAAGATCTTTGTAATTTTCGGCTATGCCTTATCAAGCTTATCTAAGATAGCCCTTGGTCTAGCCTATAGCTGGCATTTAGTGCTGGGCGCGCGTTTTATGGATCGTTTCGGCAAAGGCGCTCGCGTTTCAGCGCGCGACGCTTTGATAATGGAAAACTCCGGAGAGACAAGGCGCGGGCGCGCTTTCGGCTTCCATAGGGCTATGGATAGCCTAGGCGCGGTCATCGGTCCTTTATTGGCGCTCCTGCTGATTAACCTGTATCATGAGAACTATTCGAGGATATTCTTGATCGCTTTCATTCCTTCGGTCATCGGCGTGTTAGTGCTAGTCTTGTTCGTGCGAGAAAAAAGACGCGTTAAGGAGGCGACAGCCGGCGCTCAAGCGCCATTGGAGCGACCAGCGGTTATGTCGATAGGACATATTTGGAAAAGCCTGGATAAGAATTTTAAATTATTCCTGCTCGTCAGCGCAATCTTTGCCATTGGCAACAGCTCCGATGTCTTTCTGATCTTAAGGGCGCGCAACCTAGGCTTGTCAGTGACTCTGACTATCCTAATCTATGTCCTGTTCAATTTCTGCTATTCCATATTTTCTTATCCGGCTGGAATCTTGGCTGATAAGATCGGCTCTAAGAAAGTTTTAGCTTTAGGTTTCGGCTTGTTCGCTGCGGTGTATTTCGCTTTCGGCCTGATTGATCGATCTTTATTCGTCTGGATATTATTCCCGCTGTATGGAATTTTTATGGCTATGACCGACGGGGTATCGCGATCTTATATATCAGGATTAATCCCTTCTGCTAAGGCTGGCACGGCTTTCGGCGCTTATCAGACGCTCGTCGGCTTATGCGCTTTCTTAGCGTCATTTATCGCCGGCTGGCTCTGGAGCTTGATAAGTCCCGGCGCTCCCTTCATCTTCGGCGGCGTCATGGCTATCATAGCCGCTTTGGTATTTATATTTTTTTCACATAAGACTGTTACGGTATGAACAACAAGATCATATTCAAGAAAGCAATTAGCTTGCCTCTTCTTATTGGCGCTCTCGGCGTCGTTTTCGGCGATATCGGCACATCGCCTCTTTATGCCCTGAAAGAGACTTTTTTCGGACTCCATCCGCTCGAGCGCAGCCCGGAAAATGTCCTTGGCGTCTTGTCGCTAGTCTTCTGGACGCTGATGATCGTCGTCACTATAAAATATATATTGCTGATAATGCGCGCCGATAATAAGGGTGAGGGCGGAATCTTCGCTCTGCTCGCTTTGCTGCGACAAGGGAAAGTGAAGCGGATATTCGGCCTCAGTGTGACTGCCGTGGTCTTGATGGGCGCGACTCTTCTTTACGGCGATGGCGTTATCACTCCGGCTATTTCTGTCTTGTCGGCTGTCGAGGGACTAGCTATCATATCTCCTAAACTGGCATTATTCGTAGTTCCTTTAACGATTGCAATCTTAATCGGCTTATTCTATATCCAAAAAAGGGGAACGGGACAGGTCGGACGCTTTTTCGGGCCAATAATGATTATCTGGTTTCTGGTTCTTATCATCCTGGGACTGCCGGCTATTATCAGGTATCCCCAGGTCTTGGCAGCTATTAATCCGTTATCGGCTTATCGCTTCGTTTGCGCTCATGCCTGGTCCACATTCTTCGTCCTTAGTTCAGTCGCCCTCTGTATCACTGGCTGCGAGGCGCTTTATGCCGATATGGGGCATTTTAATCGCCGAGTCATCACCTGGTCTTGGGTAAGCCTGGTCTATCCGGCGCTCATCATCAATTATTTCGGCCAAGGAGCTCTATTGTTATCGGGCCGCGAAATTGCCGGCAATAATACTTTCTACGCGTTAGCGCCGCAATGGGCTTTCTTGGGCATAGTCATCTTGGCGACCGCGGCTACGATAATCGCTAGCCAAGCGCTTATCGCCGGCGTTTATTCTTTGACAAGCCAAGCTATCGCTCTTGGCCTATTCCCGAAAATAAGAGTAGTCCATACTAATCCGGCCATCGAAGGGCAGATATATGTTCCTTTTATCAATAGCGCGCTGGCGGTCAGCTGCATCGCTCTAGTCTTAGCCTTCCATTCTTCCGGCGGATTAGCCGCGGCTTACGGCATAGCCGTTACTGGTACCATGATAATTACGACGCTAGTATTCTATTCCTTGATACGCCATCTTTGGAAATGGCCTCTATGGGTAGTTATGCCGCTGATTTCCTTCTTGTTGATCATCGATTTAGCCTTCTTCTTTGGCACTCTTCTAAAATTCTGGCAGGGCGGCTTCGTGCCGGTCATAATCGCAGCTATCTTATTTCTGGTCATGTCTACTTGGGATTGGGGAAGAGCTCTTTCTCGGGCGGCGCACCTCAACCTGCCCGGGCTTCCAGTCAAGAAATTCGCGGAGATGCAGATAGAATACAAGGATTCCTTATTGAATCGTTCTGTTGTCGTCATGTCTTCGCGGCCGATAACGAGCCTTTCCGACAGCATTCCGGTCGCCATGGACTCTTTCTTGTCTAAATGGGGATTATGCATCCCGAAACATATCATTTTCATGAATGTAGTTTTCCTGAATATCCCTCGCGTCGATAGGGAGAATCGCTACCAGATCATCAATTTCCAGTCTGATACCGAAATCGGCAGCATCGTTTCTGTCCAAGCTTCTTACGGATATATGCAGAATCCTGATATCCGGCGCGTTTTGGCAGATCTTAAAGAAAGGAAGAAGATCAAGATCCCGAGCGATCCTCAAAAATGGCTAGTCTTGTTTGCCATGGATCGCTTCATCTCTAGGCCGCGCAATATCTGGCGTCGCGCCCGCATCGTCATGTATGATGCTATGCTGCGTTACGTTAAGCCGATATATAGCTATTACGGCCTAGGATCGGATAATAAAGTAGATATTGAGATCATTAATATTTAGCTTGACTTATTTATTTTTACGTGGTACAGTGTTTAAGCAACAATATCGCGTCTCAAAAAAGTAGTCGATTTTTAAACTCTTTATTAAATTGCAATCTTACAAACTAAGTCTAAAAATTTTTATGACTGGTACTATCAAAACTTTAACCGACAAAGGTTTCGGTTTCATCAAGGTAGAAGGTCAAGAAAAAGATTTATTCTTTCACAGCAACTCATTGGTTGGCGTCCAATACAATGAATTGCGCGAGGGTGATGCTGTTTCTTTCGAAACAGAGAACTCTCCGAAAGGAATGAACGCGGTTAATGTTAAACGCGCTTAATATCTCTCTTGAAATCAAAGTCCCGCCCAATTATGTTGTGGCGGGATTTTGATTGGCAGGGGCTTTAAATATTTATAAACAAATTATGAAAAACTTTAATAAGGAGAGCGGATTCAACTATAAGAAGGGCGGGGGGATGAAAGATGGCAAGCGCGCCGGCGGCTTCGGTTCAAAGAGTTTTGGCGGCTTCGGGAGCAAAGGCGGAAGCGGACGGAGTTTTAGCCGAGATGATCGGAACTCTGATCGTCCAGAAATGCATAGGGCGACTTGCGCTGAATGCGGGGCGAGCTGTGAGGTTCCTTTCAAGCCTTTGTCTGGCAAGCCGGTTTTCTGCAGCAATTGCTTTAAGGGTAAGGAGGAAGCTGGCCCGAAGCGTTCTGGCGACAGGGGATCATTTAGATCTTCTGGCCGTAACGAGGCTTCTGTAAGCAGCCACGGCAGCAATATTTCTAGCGAGCAATTTGACATATTGAATGCCAAATTAGATAAAATTTTGCGAGCTTTAGAGTAAATTTACTTATAGTTAGCGAGCTTAGTAATAGTTTTGACCTTATCCTTGACTATAATTAAATTACGTGCTATTATTACCATATTAATTAGATTCGAATCTCCGTCATATAAATAAGTGGCCTTGAGAAATCGGGTCGCTTATTTTTTTATTATGACAAACATCAAAAAGATGGATGAAGTCCTTGAGGAGTTAGTTCTTGAACCGACTCCTAGATTCGCTGATTTAGGTATCAGTGATTCTATCTTGGAAATCCTTAAAAAGCTGAATCTAGACGTCCCGACGCCTATTCAGCGCAAGACTATCCCGATCGCTATTACCGGCCAGGATTTAATCGGTATCGCGCAAACTGGCACCGGCAAGACTTTTGCTTTCGGCATTCCGATGCTCCAGCGTCTAGGCCTAAATAAAGGCCAAGGGCTGATTATCGCGCCGACGCGCGAATTAGCTCTTCAGATCGAGGAGAGCTTAAAGAAATTAGGACAGGCTCTGGGATTAAGAACCGCTATCTTGATCGGCGGCGAAGCGCTGGACCGCCAGCTTTTTCAATTGCGCAAGAAGCCGCATGTCGTGGTCGCAACTCCGGGAAGATTGATTGATCATCTTAAGCGCCACACTTTTAAGCTTGATCAGATAAAGACTTTAGTCCTTGATGAGGCTGACATGATGCTGGATCTCGGCTTTGCGCCGCAAATCCAAGAAATATTGAAACAGGCGCCCAAAGAGCGCCAGACCATGATCTTTTCCGCAACCATGCCCGCGACTATCGTGAAGATCGCAGCTAATTACATGAAATTGCCGGTCAGCATCGAGGTTGCTCCTCCGGGCACGACCGCTTCTCAGGTAGATCAAGAGATATTCATCATCAATGGCGAAGAACGCCTCGAACATCTATTGAAAATCTTAGCGCAATATTCTGGTTCAGTCCTGGTTTTTCTGCGGACTAAGCATAGCGTCAAAGCCCTTACTTCTAAATTGCAGTCTTTAGGTCATAAAGCCGTAGAAATACACTCGAATTTATCTTTGAACCGCCGCCGCGCCGCTTTGCAGGATTTTAAATCCAAGAAAGAGCGCATCTTAGTGGCGACCGATGTCGCTGCCCGCGGTCTGGATATCAACGGTATCGAACTGGTAGTTAATTATAATCTTCCGGACAATTCCGAGGATTATGTCCATCGTATCGGCCGCACCGGCCGCGCCGGTCAGACCGGCAAAGCGATCACTTTCGCGACCGCCCACGAACAGAGAGAAATCCGGGATATCGAGAAATTAATCAACAAGGATATTAAGCGAACTGAATTCGTTAAATTCAATAAAGAATTTTCGGCCCCGACGACCAATAAGCAGAAGCGTAGATCTTTTAGAGGAGATTCGCGGCGCATAGAAGGAGCTCCGCGACGCCCGGAACATCGATCTCCTAGATCGGAGAGTAGCTATAAGCAAACGCCGCCTCAAGCCAAAAAAACGACGCGTTTTACGCCATTTTTCATCACTGAGACGCCTGTTAAATCCTCTCCCTATATGGGCAACAGGCGAGGGTTGTCGCCATTGCATGCTTCTAGCAGACAAGGACAGTCATCTCCTCGTAAATTTGAGGGGCGCAGGCCAGCATCTCCGCACCGATTTTCTCAACCTAATCGCTCTATAGCTAGATAAATTTCAATTCAGCTAGAAAACAAAAAAAACACTCTCAAGGAGAGCGTTTTTTTGTTTTACTATTTTTCGCTAATATGTTAAAATTATAACAATTTATACTGCATTATTATGTCTAGCAAAAAGAAGAAATGGCTTATCATAGCGGCGATCATCCTGATTATTGCCGCCTTATTCTTTATCTTTAAGAAAAAGCCGCAAAGCGAATATACCACCGTCGATTTAAATAAAGGAGTCCTTGTCCAGACTGTCACGGAAGTCGGTACAGTCAAGGCGAGCAAGGAACTAGAGTTAAATTTCGCCCTTAGCGGCAAAGTCAATAGAATAGCAACTAAAATCGGAGATCTGGTTAAGAAAGACGCGGTCTTGATGGAACTAGACTTGAATTCGCTTCTTCTTAAAGAAAAGGAGGCGGCTTCAAGCTTGGATGTCGCGCAAGCTAATCTTGATAAGCTGATAAAAGGAGCGACTGCCCAGGACATCGCTATTAGCGCCGCTCAAGAAGCTCAAGCCAAGAGCGCCTATATGTCGGCAGAGACTGATCTTTCCAAGACGAAAGAACTGAGTGCGGAGAACTTAAGTCAGGCTATTAAAAAATTAGCCGACCTTGAATCGTCCGCAGCCAGCGATGTTACGCCTCAAGAACAAGCGGTGGCCACAGCCAAGACCAACTTGGCTAATACTAAGACGAATGCCCAGCAGACCATAGACAATAGCCGCGATAGTTTGATAAACACGGCTGACGCTAAGATAAGCATCGCTAATAGCGCCCTAGATTACATCAACCGTCTTTTAGACGACGATGACCTGAAGAATACTTTCAGCGTCAAGGATTCAACCTCTCTGCTTAACACTAAGAATGATTATGTCTTAGCAATGGACGCAAAGGTTCCGGCTGTCACCGCCTTGATAACGGCTAAAGCTTTCCCGACTGAGCCTAATCTGAAGAATCTGGTCAGCCTAAGCTTAGATTATCTTAAAATAACTAATCAAACAGCTAACGATTGTTTCAAGAGCTTAGAAAACACCGTAGTCTCTTCGGTCTTGCCGCAAGCGACTTTAGACGCTTATAAGACTAACGTCAGCGCTAATTTGAGCGCAGTCAGCGCCGGAATCAGCTCTATCCAAACCGCTGACTATGCTTTCCGTAATTCTTTACTCTCCTATGATACCAGTATCGCTTCAGCGACTGACGCCTTGAATTCCGCCCAGGTGAATCTTGATGATGCCTTAAAATCCGCTCGCAATGCTTATAACTCCGTAAAATTAAGCGGCGAGAGCCAGGTAGCGGCTGCCCAAGCGAAATTAAACGCGGCTAGGCAGGCCTGGGATGTCGCCCAGAAACAGCTGGTCAGCATTAAGACGCCGGCGCGAACCGAAGATATCAACCTAGCTAAAGCGCAATTGGCGCAAGCTCAAGCTAATCTTGATCTGATTAAAAAACAAGAATCAGAAAGCCAGATTATCGCTCCGATGGACGGCCAGGTTTCTAAGATAAATTATGAAATCGGCGAACAGGTCTCTTCCAAGGCGGCTCTAGCCATGATTACGGAAAATAATTTCGAAATCGAGGTGGATATTTCAGAGGCCGATATCTCCAAGGTCAAGATAAATGATCAGGCCGTAATTGATTTCGACGCTTTTGGCGAGGCTAAAAAATTCAACGGTTCAGTCTATTTCATCGAGCCGGCCGCGACCGTAATCCAGGATATAACTTATTATAAGGTCAAGATCAGCCTGACTGACGCAGCGGATATTCTCAAAGATATCAAAGCCGGCATGACCGCTAATATCACTATCACCACCGATCGCAAGGAGAATGTCTTCTTGGCGCCGTCTCGGGCAGTCATCGATAAGAATGGATCCGGCAAGATCATCCGCGTCTTGAATAACGATAATACGATCATGGAGATTCCGGTAACAATGGGGATATCTGGGAACGACGGCTTAATGGAAATAAGCGGCGATGGCTTGGCCGAAGGACAGAAGATAGTCACCTTCGTTAAAACCGTCAATTAATATGCTCATCCGCATCAAGAATCTGCATAAGGATTATGGCAGCGGCGAAGAGCTGACATCGGTTCTGCACGGCCTAAATTTTGAGATAGCAAAGGGGGAATTTGTCTCTATCATGGGACCATCCGGGTCTGGCAAATCGACTTTGATGCATATTCTCGGATTATTAGACAGCCCGACTACGGGTCAATATTTTTTAGAAGGGAAGAATGTCACGCATCTAGATGATGACAACCTAGCGAAGTTGCGCAATCAGGAAATCGGCTTCGTCTTCCAATCTTTCAATCTCTTGCCGCGCACGACCGTACTTGAAAACGTCAAGCTGCCTCTCATATATTCCGATGACAAGATAGACGCTGACAAGCGCGCCAGAGAGGTCTTGGAAAGCGTCGGTCTCGGCCATCGCCTGGATTATTACACTAATCAGATTTCCGGCGGCGAAAAGCAGCGCGTCGCTATCGCCCGCGCTCTCGTCAACAATCCGAGCGTAATCTTCGCGGACGAGCCGACCGGCAACCTCGATTCTAAATCAGGCACGCAGATCATGGAGATACTCCAGAAGCTCAATGACGAGGGCAACACCATCATCTTGGTTACGCATGAAACCTATACCGCAGAACACGCCAAAAGGATTATCAAGATAAGAGACGGCGAAATCATTAGCGATGAGAAAATCACGCATCGCCGCCGCGCTCATGACGGCGAATTATTAAAATAATGCGTTTCCCTCTGAACCAATCCATCAAGATATCGACGGCCGCGCTTCTAACTAATAAGGCTAGAAGCTTTTTGACTATGCTGGGAATAATCATCGGCGTGGGCGCGGTCGTTATGATCATGTCACTAGGCGCAGGCGCGCAGAGCCTGATTATTGATCAGATAAAAGGCTTGGGCGGAAATCTTATCGGCATCTTGCCGGGAAAATCAGAATCCAATAGCGCCCCAGCTTCAGCTATGGGAATCCAGACCACTACACTAGTGGAGGAAGATTTAGCGGCGATACGCCGGCAAGTGTCGAATATCTCTGGGGCCGTCGGTTATTCGCGCGGCTTGACCACTGCCAGCTGGGGACAGAATAATTATGAAACTAATATCGACGGCTGTTCTATAGATTACCTGAAAGTCGAGGGTGGAGACGTGGCTGTCGGCCGCTTCTTTACGGCCGAAGAGGACCGCGATATGGCTAAGGTCGCCGTGCTCGGCGCGACCGTAAAGCAGGAATTGTTCGGCGATTCCGACGCTGTCGGCCGAGTCATCAAGATCAAGAAGCAATCTTTCGAGGTCATCGGCGTCATGGCGCCACGCGGCAAGGTCGCCTTCGTCGATTATGATGACCAGATCCATGTACCCCTGAAGACGGCGCAAAAGCTCATTAATGGCGTAAACTACTTGAGCTTTATCCGCATGAAAGCAGTTAGTGAAGAGGATGTCGATCAGGTCATGTCGGATGCGGCCATGGTTCTGCGCGACCGCCATGATATCAAGGATGCTAGCGGCCAAGATGATGATTTTTCCATCCGCAGCATGGCGCAAGCGCTCGATATGATCATCACGATTACCAACGCGCTCAAATACTTCTTGATTGCTATGGCCGCTATCTCGCTCATCGTCGGCGGCATCGGTATCATGAATATCATGCTGATCAGCGTTAACGAAAGGACTAAAGAAATCGGCTTGCGCAAGGCTGTCGGCGCTAATAACCGCCACATCATCTGGCAATTCTTAATCGAATCGATGACGCTTACTTTGATCGGCGGCGCTGCCGGCACGATGCTAGGGACTATCGGTTCCTGGATCATCTCGCTAGTCGTCAATAATCTTGGTTATAATTATCAATTCATCGTCTCTGTCTCCTCGGTGCTGCTCGCCTTGTCAGTCTCTACCCTCATCGGTTTGATCTTCGGCCTATACCCAGCCCGCCAAGCTAGCCGATTAGAGCCAGTAGAGGCCTTAAGCTACGAATAGCTATGAATAAGATCATCCCGGCGATAACGATAGCCTTAAAATCGATGGCCGCTAACAAGATGCGGACATTCTTAACCGTTCTCGGAGTCATGATTGGTATTGCCAGCATCATCGTCGTCTATTCGGCCGGAGAAGGGATTAGGAGCTTGTTAGTCGCGCAATTAGAGGCTTTCGGTACGAACATCATCGAGACGGAAATAAAGGTGCCGACAGCCAAGAAAGGGAATTCTGGAGATACGGAAAGCGCGATGGCATTAGCCTCCGGAGTCCAGATAACCACTTTATCAGATGAAGATTTCGAAGATATCAAGAAACTGCCTAATATCACGGACGGCTATGCCGTCATCATGGCTCAAGAGAAGGTTACCGTCGGCGCTGAAACCTGGAAAGCTAATATTTTCGGAGTCAGCGCCAGTTATTTGGATATTGATAAGAGCAAGATAGACAGAGGCTTCTTCTATAGCCAGGCGGATGACGACTCCTTGAGCCAGGTCGCCGTGCTCGGCAGCAAGATGAAGACTAAGCTCTTTGGCGAAAGCGATCCCATCGGCCAATATATCACTATCAGAAAATCAAAATTCCGCGTTATTGGCATCATGGCTTCGCGCGGAGCAACCCTCGGGCTAGACTTAGACGACTATGTCTATGTACCCGTCCATACCTTGCAGAAAAAAGTGGTCGGCATAGATTATTTTATGTACATGATTCATCGCTTTCAGGATCCTAAGCGCGTAGCTGACACCGCCGAGGAAATCAAGCGCGTTGTCCGAGAGAATCACGATATCACTGATCCGGCTAAAGACGATTTTCGCGTCTCAACCATGGAAGAGATGATGGCTATACTTGATACTGTCACGAACGCCCTGACCTGGCTCTTGCTAGCGATCGTCATCATCTCACTCATCGTCGGCGGCGTCGGAATATTAAATATCATGTATGTTATTGTCAGCGAAAGAACTTTAGAGATCGGCTTAAGAAAGGCAGTCGGGGCTAATTATAGCCATATCATGACCCAGTTTCTCGTCGAGGCGATACTAATCACCCTTTTCGGGGCATTCGTCGGCGTCATTATCGGCGTAATTATTGCTAAACTAATCGCTCTTGGCGCCAGCTTCGCCGGTTTAGCTTGGGAGTTCCGCGTACCCTTGAGAGCTTTCCTAGTCTCTATCAGTTTTGCCTTCTTCTTCGGCGTCTTCTTCGGCGTCTATCCGGCCAAGAAGGCTGCTAAGATGAATCCGATAGACGCTTTACGAAAAGAATAATATGAAGCAGGCAACAAACAAGATAAAAGATGATCGAACAGAAACAAGCTTCTATGGCCTTAAGCCGGAAGCAGTTTTTAAGCTTGTCAATTCTTCTCCGGCCGGCCTGAGTTCCGAAGAAGCTAAGAGACGCCTGATCAAGAACGGTCCCAATATCCTAACGCAAGCCAAGCCTTATAGCCGTTGGAAAATATTCTTCTCTCAATTTAAGAATCCGCTAATCTATATCCTGCTTGGCGGCGGCGGCATCTCGCTTATCGTCGGAGAGCATATCGACGCTCAAGTGATAGCGGCTACCGTCATGATCAACGTTATCATCAGCTTCATCCAGGAAGATAAAGCTAATAGCGCTTTGAATAAGCTGAAGCAGATAGTCGAGCACCGGGCTTACGTCAGGCGCAACGGCCGGGAAATAGAAATTCCAGCCGCTAATATCGTCGTTGGCGACGCGCTTATCCTCAAGGCTGGTAAAATTATCTCGGCTGATGCCCGCGTCTTTGAAGATTCTGACTTGGAGGTTAACGAAGCTAGCTTAACCGGCGAATCTTTAGCTGTTTCTAAAAGCATACTGCCTTCCGCGCCGCAAACGGGCCTGGCTGACCGCAAAAGCATGGTTTATGCCGGCACGAACGTCATCAGCGGACACGGGCATGCTGTCGTAACGGCAACCGGATTCATGACCGAGGTCGGTAAGATAGCGGAAATGGTTGAAAAAGCTGAAAGCGGCCCGACGCCTTTGCAGACCCGCTTGAACGGAATTTCTCGCTGGCTCGGTCTCAGCGTCATTACTATCTGCTTAATCATAATCTTAATCGGCGTCTTAAAAGGCGTGAGTCTCCTGACCATACTTTTGGCGGCTATCGCCATATCAGCGGCGGCTATTCCGGAAGGATTATCCGTTGCCATCACCGTCATCCTCGCTATCGGCATGAAACATATAGTCAAGAAAAGAGCTCTGGTCAGAAAATTACTAGCCGCTGAAACTTTAGGATCAATAACCGCCATCTGCTCTGATAAGACCGGAACGTTAACGGAAGGGAAGATGCGCCTGGAAGAAATAGTTTCCTACTCGGGTCGGCTAGCGCCGGCCAAACTGGAGGGCCGCCAAGACCTTTCTAGACTGAAAGATTTCATGGTGGCTCTCAAGACCGGCGTCTTATGCAATAATGCCAGCATTGATCCGGAAACACTGGCGGTCTCTGGCTTAGCTCTCGAAGTCTCCTTCTTAAAAGTCGCTCTTGATCTGGGCGTGAGCCAGCCGGAACTCATGAAAGACGAACCGCGCTTGAGCGAATTGCCCTTCAATAGCGACCGGAAATTCATGATCAGTCTGCACAAGAAAGGAAATGCCTTCAGCTTCTACGAAAAAGGAGCTGGCGAGATCGTCTTAGAAAAATGCGCTTTCCTTGAAGACGCGGGTAAAATCAGAAGATTAGAACAATCAGATAGAAAAAAGATCTCAGCCCTTTATGAAGAATTAACCCTTAATGGCCTGCGTGTCATTGCCCTAGCTTATCGCGATCTGAAATCATTGCCTTTTGATCCAGCGGCCGAAGAGAAGAACTGGAGCTTGATCGATAAAGAGCTAATCTTCATCGGCTTTGCGGCCTTTAAGGACCCTCTCCGTCACGAAGCCAAGAAGACTATCGCCTTATGCAAGAAAGCCGGAATCAGGCCGATAATCATCACTGGCGACCATCCGAACACTGCCCAAGCCATCGCCACTGAATTAAGAATGGATTTGGGTGCGGCTGGTGTCATCAGCGGCGAATTTCTGGAAAAGATCAATGATAGCGAGTTAAGAGAACTGGTCAAGACTGCCGCGGTTTACGCTCGCGTCAGCCCGAATCACAAACTGCGCATCGTAAATGCCTTGAAAAAGAATGGAGAGGTTGTAGCTATGACCGGCGACGGCCTGAACGATTCTCCAGCCCTAAAGACGGCGGATATCGGTATCTGTCTCGGCTCGGGCACGGAAGTCGCGAAAGAAACGGCGGATATCGTCCTACTTGATGATAATTTCAGCGTCATCGTCAGCGCTATCAGGCAAGGCCGCATTATCTTTGATAATATCAGGAAATCTCTGACTTATCTGATCGCCGATTGTTTTTCTGAGATAATCCTAATCGTCGGATCAATCATTTTTAATCTGCCTTTAGCGCTGCTCCCAACCCAGATCCTTTGGATAAATATATTGAATGACGGTTTTCCGAGCTTATCCATGGCGTTTGAGACTAACGACGACGGCGTCATGAAGCGTCCGCCCATCAAAAGAGATGAATCGATCTTCAATCGAGAGATGAAAGCGCTCTTGTTCGGCGTCGGCTTTGTTAGAGAGGCCTTGCTGTTTGCCGGCTATTATTATTGCGCGACGCATCTCGCGGATTTAGGCTGGAGCCTTGCCTATCTTAGGACCTTATTGATTGCGATATTGGTAACTAAATCCATTACTGCTATCTTCAGCCTGCGCAGCTTCACTCTGCCTATCTATAAGATAAAACAGCTCACTAACCCGTATTTATACATAGCGATCGGCCTTAGCGCTATCCTATTAGCCACCGCGGTCTATACTCCGGTCTTAAATGGATTATTAAAGACTGAGCCGCTGGCGTCTAGCGCTTGGATAATAGTCGCGGCTGTGTCAGCCGCGAACATCTTGATGCTAGAGATTGTGAAAGCCTGGTTTGCCCATAAAAAAAATTAATATGCTCAATATTTTTCACAAAAAAACCATCTTTGATAAGATCCAAGGCGTTTTAAAAAGCAAACCATTCTTGATTATCAGCGGCATCGCCATATTGCTGATCTTAGGAATTTGGGTATCTTGGCGAACATCTATCCTGAAAACAGATCTGGGATTACGAACAAATAAAGAAAATGAGCCGGCCAAGCCTATAGAAAATAAGAAGGCCTTAGAAATAAACAGCGGCGATACCTATGGCCAACTACTGGCTGGCGCCGGTATAGAGATAACTACGGCGAATGAGATCTTTAAGGCAGCGGCGCCGGTCTATGGCCTAGAAAAAATTCGAGCTGGACATGCTTTAGAATTAATATATGACGCTAATTGGACCAGCCTGGATAAGCTTGTCTACAAAATCGATTCTGAAGATGAGCTTGTCGTAGCCAAGAACGCTTCCAGTACTTGGCAGGCGGAAATCAAGCCGATAGAATACGAGGTTAAAACCGTAGTTAAGAGCGGGGAAGTAAAGACTTCCATGTATGCGGCCGCCCTGGAAAACAATATTGATGAGAGGGCGATCATCGCGCTCGCCGACGCCTTCCAATGGACTATCGATTTCGCGCTTGATCCGCGCGTGGGCGATAAATTCAAATTTGTCTATGAAGAAAGATATTTAGATGGCAAGTACGCGATGCCGGGACGCGTCTTCGCGGGCTCTTACATCAATGGCGACCAGCCATATAATGTCTATTATTTTTCTGAAGATGAGGCTAATACCGGCTATTTTGACGAGAACGGCAATTCTGCTCAAAAGATGTTCCTAAAAGCTCCGGTCTCCTTTAAATACATATCCTCCAGCTTTACCACGGGAATGAGATACGTAGAAGCTTTCAATGTCTCTACGGGCCATCGGGCAGTCGATTATGCCGCGACCGCCGGCACACCGATCCGCACAGTCGGAGATGGCACAGTCATTTTCGCTTCTTATAACGGAGCTTATGGTAATATGGTCAAAGTCCAGCATAATGGCACCTATACGACTAATTACGGCCATATGTCCAAATTTGCGGTTAAGAGGGGCGCTAAAGTCAAGCAGGGGCAGACGATAGGTTATGTCGGTTCTACCGGCTTTTCTACCGGCCCGCATCTGCATTTCGAAATGGTTAAAAATGGGGTCAAAATAAACCCGCTTAAAGAGATAACACCGCCCGGAAAAGCTATCAAGCCGGAAAATAAGGACAGATTCGTCGGCGAGATAAAAAAATGGCAGGATATCCTAAAATAGGAAAAAATGCTATAATGGAAAAAAAGGGCTAGCTCAAAAATATAAAAATTAATATAAAAATATATGGAAAAAAATGTCAAACTTCTGCCTTTCGGACTGATCCTAGGCATCAGTCTGATGATTACCGGCGCAATCATCGCCAAGACTTTTTTGGATGTTAAGAAGCTAGACAACCTTATCTCTGTTTCCGGCTCAGCCAAACAAAAAGTCGTTTCTGATTCCGCTCGCTGGACCGGCAGTTTTTCCAGAAGCATATTAAAAGACCAGATCAAAGACGGCTATGTTATGATGAAGAGCGATGAAAAGATAGTTTCTGCTTTTTTCAAATCCCAGGGCTTTGAAAATTTTGAAATTTCCCCGGTCTTTATGAACGAAATCTATAAGAATGATGCCAATGCCCCGAAAGAATATAATCTGACTCAAAATATCGAAGTAAAATCTGATGACGTCAATAAAATGAAAGAACTAGCCAAGAATAGCGGCCAGCTGGCCGACAAAGGCGTTATCTTTTCCGCTTATCCGGTCGAATATTATTATTCTAAATTGCCAGAACTGCGCATTTCCTTATTGCCGGAAGCTATCAAGGATGCTAGAAGCCGCGCCGCCTCAATTGCTGATAGCAGCGGCAAACAAGTCGATACTATCAAATCGGTTTCTATGGGCGTAGTGCAAGTCATGTCCGTCGGCTCTATCGATATTTCAGACTATGGATCTTATGATACTTCCAATATCGAAAAGGAAGTTATGATTACTGTTAAAACCACTTTCGGGTTGAAATAAGAAAGAATAAAATAAAAATATAAATATAAAAGCCCGGTTTAAATTGCCGGTCTTTTTATTTGACAAATATCTATAAAAAATGGTAATTTGAAAAGAATATTTGTAACTTAAAAACAGAACAATAGTATAAACTAAATAAAAAGGAGAAAAGAACCATGATAATAAAAAGAATAATGTTTAATGTTAATGCCGCTTCAGGGGCTCTGGGTTTTTTTGGAGAAGGATACTGGTATCATAGAATCTATGGTTTTATCTTTCCGTCTTTCAAGAAGACTCTTAAAAGTCTGAAATTTGTAGCTAAAACAACAACCTGGGAAGCGCGAACAGGGAATCTCCCGTTAAAAGACGATTACACTCCGAAAGAACTATTGCCGAGATGCATCAAGGCTTACCCGCTCAGGGGCTATATGCTTAATGCGGTTAATCTAAGCGGTCCGGGCTTCAAAGAGCTATTAGCAACTGGTAAATGGCAAGCACTGGAGCGCATGGCGTTCGGAATATCCTTCATGCCGGTCGGAAACACTCCGGCGGAGATGATTGAGGAAACAAAAAAATTCCGAGAAGAACTTATTAGAGCGATGGTTCAAAGATGTTTTCACTCTTCGATTTGGATTCAAATAAATATTTCTTGCCCTAACACTAAGCAGGATCATCAAATTCTTGATTCTCATGTCGTCGAAATCTTGGAATTACTCCAAATTTTCAGAATTGAGCTTAATATGGTTATAGATTTGAAAATTAATCTCCTAATGCCAGACGAAGTTATTGAAGAATTATGGAGAAAAAAATTATGCGATCTGATTACCATATCTAATACCATCAAATATGGAACAATCGGGTTGGGCATTCCTTGGAATAGGCTATTCTGGTGGCGAAAAAACTCTCCCTTAGCAAGATTGGGCGGCGGCGGATTATCCGGCAAACCTCTATTTGAAGGCGTCTGCTGTAAAATCATGCAGATAAGAAAAGCTGGCATCAGCATTCCTATAAAAGCTAGTGGCGGTATATTTTCCGTCAAAGATGTACAGACTATCAAAGCTTGCGGCGCTGACGCTATTGAATTCGCAACAGTCATCAGTTTGCGGCCATGGCGCGTCGCCAAGATGGTCAAAGAGGCGAAAAAAGTATTTTACAACCATTAGCAGTAAGCCAAACCATCCCCAAACTATCAGTAAAAACCTCGCGAAAGTGAGGTTTTTTTATGTTTAAGCGCTTCAAATCCCTCTTATTATATGGTATTATGTATTTACAATTACTTAAATTTGTTATAAGATAAAACCCCTTATTTAATAAGAACAAGCTCAATTCCCCTTAAATTAAATGGAAAAGATATTCAAATTAAAATCTAATTTTCAGCCCGCCGGCGACCAGCCGGAGGCTATCAAAAAACTCCAGGCGGGCCTGAAGAAGGGTTTTAATTATCAAACGCTTTTAGGTGTTACCGGATCGGGCAAAACCTTCACCGTCGCTAACGTTATCAAGGAATTCAATAAGCCCGTGCTAGTTATTGCTCCGAATAAAGCGTTGGCTGCCCAGCTTTATCGCGAATATAAGAATTTTTTCCCGGAAAACGCCGTCCATTACTTCGTTTCTTATTATGATTATTATCAACCTGAAGCCTATCTGCCGATAACTGATACCTATATTGATAAGGAGGCGATGATCAATCAGGAAATAGACCGTCTGCGCCATGCCGCGACGTCATCGCTCGTTTCCCGCCGCGACGTCATCATCGTCGCCTCAGTCTCTTGCATTTATAATCTTGGCGTGCCGTCCAGCTATCTGGAAGCGAAGTTAGTCTTAGAAAAGGGGAAGCCGATGGTCAGAGCCGACCTCATCAAGCAATTAATAAAAATCCAGTTTGAAAGGACGAGCGGGGAAATCGATCGCGGCCAGTTCCGGGTTCGCGGTGATATCTTTGAGATCCGACCGAAATCAGAGAATGTCATTTATCGCCTAGAACTTAACGGCCAAGCTATCAGCGATTTAGCCATCATCGACAATACGACGAAGAATATCATTGGCGATCTAGAAGAGATTGTCGTTTTTCCGCCTAAGCACTTCGTTTCCACGACACCGCAGATTGAAGCCGCAATAAAAAATATCCAAGAAGAGCTGAAAGACCGCTTAGCTTATTTTAAAAAAGAAGGTTTTCTCCTAGAAGCCGAACGCTTAGAAAGGCGGACTAAATATGACATGGAAATGCTTCGAACCTTAGGTTATTGCCATGGCATTGAAAATTATTCGCGTCATCTGACCGGCAAGCTGGCTGGCGAAGCGCCGGACGCCCTATTAGCCTATTTCCCCTGGAAAGACGGGAAGCCGGATTTTCTAACAATCATAGATGAATCGCATATTGCCGTGCCTCAGATCAGAGGCATGTATAACGGCGATCAGGCCCGCAAGAAAACCCTGATCCAATACGGTTGGCGCCTGCCCTCAGCTCTTGATAACCGCCCCTTGAAATTCAACGAATTCGAAGCGCGCGTCGGGCAGATGATATTTACGACCGCGACTCCGGGCGAATTCGAATTGAAGCATTCCGAACAAATCGCTGAACAAGTCATCCGTCCGACCGGATTAGTCGATCCGGAAATCGAGGTCCGGCCGGTTTTCAATAAGAAAGAGAATTACAGCCAGATCAATGACGTTATGGCCGAAGTTAAAAAGATCGCGGCTCTGGGCGAACGCGCTATTATCAACACTCTGACTAAAAAACAAGCTGAGGATCTTAATACTTATTTGAACGGCCAAGGCTTCAGATCAAATTATCTTCATTCCGATATCAAGACTTTTGAACGCACTGAAATATTGAAGAGTTTTCGAGAAGGGAAGTTTGATGTTCTTATCGGCGTCAATCTGTTGCGCGAAGGTTTGGATCTGCCCGAAGTAACTCTCGTAGCGATTCTAGATGCTGATCGAGAAGGTTTCTTGCGCAGCGAAACCTCGCTCATGCAGATCATGGGGCGCGCGGCGCGCAACGTCAAAGGCAAGATCATCCTCTATGCCGACAAGAAGACTGTTTCTATGAAGAAAGCGATTAATGAAGCCGAACGTCGCCGTGTCAAGCAATTGGAATATAATAAGAAGCATGGGATCACGCCGATAAATATCGATAAGAAAATTGAGGACTTCCTTGATGCTGCTGAGAAATAAAAAAATCTAGCATTATGAAAAAAATAGCTAAAATTACAGTAAAAAATCTTAAACTTTGCCCAGCATATATCCCGCTAGTTTCTAAATGGATGTGGAAGCAATGGGCTAAGCGCCACGGCCGGACCTTGAAAGAAATAATTTATCGGACCGAACATTCTATAACAAAGAAATGTCCGCAGACCCTGATTGCTTTCTGCGACGGTCAGCCGGCTGGAACTGTATCCCTATGGAATGCCGATCACCCCTATCGCCAGGACTTAGGCCCTTGGCTGAGCTGCTTATTAGTCTTAGAAAAATATCGCGGTCGAGGTGTCGGCCAAGCCCTACAAGCAGCTTTGCTGGCGACAGCGAAGAAAGCTGGCTTCAAGAAAGTCTATCTCATGACCGATTTGAAGGGCTATTACGAAAAGGCTGGCTGGAAATTCATTGAGAGCGGCTTATATACCGAAGGGAGAATAACTAATTTCTACGAACATAAATTATAAAGATATGAATACGGATAAAGATAGTCTGCGACCGAAAGTGGGTGTCGGCGTAATGATAAAAGATAAAAATGGAAGAGTTCTCTTGGGTCTGCGCCTCTCTCTGCACGGACAAGGAACATGGAGTTTTCCTGGCGGACATCTAGAATTCGGGGAAACTATGACTGAGGCAGCCATAAGGGAGGCTAAAGAAGAGACTGGTCTAAATGTTTCTAATTTAGAACTTGTATCTTTAGCTGACGAGATGGGCGCAATGGACAAAGGCAAGCATTATATCAACGTCGGCTTCATCGCTAATAGCGTTGAAGGGGATCTTAAAATAGCAGAACCAGAAAAATGGGTGCGCTGGGAATGGTTTGACCTAGATAAATTGCCCGAGCCGCTATTTGAGGGCACGGCCTTAATGATTGAAAGATATAAGATCGGCCAAATATATAAATAATAAAATATGAACACTGAATACGAAGCCACATTCATTGATATTAATAGAGAGGATATTAGAGCTCGCCTCAATAAGGTCGGAGCGACTCTGATCAAGCCGGATTTCCTGATGAAACGGATTGTCTTTGAATTGCCAATCGGACACGAAATACCTGGCGGCTGGCTCAGAGTACGCGATGAAGGCGACAAGACGACCATGAGCTTAAAAATCGTTAATGGCGATAAGATAGAAGATCAAAAAGAAATCTGTTTGAAGATTGATAATTTTGCTGAAGGCGTTAAATTCCTAGAAGCGATCGGCGCCAAGTCAAAAGCCTATCAGGAAAGCCGGCGCGAACTCTGGATTTTAGATAATGTAGAAGTAACTATTGATGAGTGGCCCTATCTTGAGCCTTATGTTGAGGTAGAGGGGAAGTCGGAGAAGGAAGTGAGATCTGTCAGTGGAAAATTAGGGTTTAATTATGCGCAAGCCTTATTCTGCTCAGTTGATACTTTATATAATAAGAAATATGGCGTGCCTTTTGATATCATAAATCATCGGACTAATCGTATAACTTTTTCTGATCCGAATCCGTTTGCGTAAATAAAAAAGCTACTATCGGTTAAGATAATAGCTTTAAAGAACGTTAATCTCGTTATGATTCTAATATTTTTATTAACTTTTCTAATAGCTCTTTCTTATCTCCCTCTTTCATTTCTTGCTTCTTTTGAAGATAGAATTCAACTATTGTTAGTATAAATAATAGTAAAGAATACATAAACAAAACCGAAAAAAAACAAATTATGGAATACGTACGGATGTCCGTAACAACCTTAGAAAAACAAATTAACGAGATATTTACACCAAATGATACAGCAGCAATTACTGCGTATACAAAAGAGGATCGATAAAGCCTAACAGATTTAGACATCTTTTTAGTTACTACTTCTATCATGTTCGTAAGGATTTAAGTTAATATTCAAATGTCAATTTACTGCCATTATTATACTACAAATATCATAAAATGTCAAGATATACGAATAAATATCACATAAAACCACTAAAATAAGCCAAATATGCCTGAAAAAGATAAAACTGAAAAACTGATTATCCGCGGCGCACGGACGCATAATCTTAAGAATATCAACCTGGAAATACCGCACAATAAGCTGACGGTCATTACCGGCGTCTCTGGCAGTGGCAAATCGTCGCTGGCTTTTGATACGATCTTTGCGGAAGGGCAGAGACAGTACGTCGAGTCTTTATCGCCCTATATGCGTCAATTCCTAGGTCAGAAGAAGCCGGCTGACGTTGACGAGATGATCGGTCTAGCGCCTTCCATATCTATCGACCAGAAAGCTCTCTCTCATAATCCGCGTTCCACCGTCGGGACGTTGACTGATATCTATGATTACTTGCGCGTGCTTTACGCCCGAGTCGGTGAAGTCTTCTGTCCGGTCTGCGGCACGAAAATTGAGAAGCTGACCGTTGAAGAAATGGTAGATATTATCATTAATCGCGGCACTGACTTAAAGGAGGAATACGTGACTATCCTATCTCCGGTTGTCCGCGATCGCAAAGGCGAATATTATCAGCTCCTATATAATTATCTGTCGCTCGGCTATGGCGAATCCCGCATTGATGGAAAATTCCATTCGCTGCGCGAACAGGTTAAGCTGGCTCCTAAACAAAAGCATGATATCGACATCGTCATCGACAAGGTGATGTTAAATGACCAGACACGCCTCTTCGAAGCCGTCGAGAATTCTCTCGAATATAGCAAAGGGCTTTTGATTGCCAAATTCAAGGATCAAGAATTCTTATTATCCGCAAATTGGACCTGCCCGAATGATAATTTCTCTTTCCCGGAAGTTGAGCCGCGCTTATTCTCCTTCAATTCTCCTCATGGCGCTTGCCCGGAATGCACCGGCTTAGGCCGCGTGGATTTCTTCAGCGAGGAGCCATGCCCGGAATGCCATGGCCAGCGCCTGCGCCCAGAAGCCTTGTCAGTCAGGATTAATAACAAGAACATCGCCGCCGTTTGCGAGCTTCCTTTAAAAAAGACCCTAGCCTTCTTCAATTCTTATTACGAAAAGATGACGAAACGCCAGCGCATTATCGCCGAGAACGTCGTTATCCAGATCATCAGCCGTTTAGAGTTCTTATTGAAAGTCGGATTGAATTATCTGTCCCTGGAGCGCGAAGCGCATACCTTATCAGGCGGCGAGGCTCAGCGCATCCGCCTGTCTTCGCAAATCGGTTCGCATCTGTCCCGGACTCTATATGTCCTTGATGAACCGACTATCGGGTTGCATGAACGCGATACTGACCGCTTGATAGAAACGCTCAAGGCTCTGCGCGACAAGCATAATACTGTCATCATCGTCGAACACGACGAAAGGACTATTCTGGAATCTGATTATCTAGTCGACCTCGGTCCGCTCGCTGGCGTTCATGGCGGAGAAGTCGTGGCTATCGGCAATACTAAAGATCTATTGAAAGAAGAGAAGAATAAAGAGGCTGTAAAAAAATCCCTGACGTTGCAATACCTTTACGGCCAAAAAGAAATAGCGATTCCGAATAAGCGTCGAGAGCAGAATCACGGCACCCTGCGCATCCGCGGCGCTTATGCGAATAATCTGAAGAATCTGAATGTCGATATTCCGCTCGGCCGTCTCGTCGGCATCAGCGGCGTTTCCGGAGGCGGAAAGTCTTCGCTATTATATGAAGTCATCTATAGGAATATCACCCATATCAAGAATCGCCCAGGCAATGCCAAGCTAGAACGCGTCAAAGAAATCAAAGGAGCGGAATATATCAATAAAGTAGTCGTCATCGACCAATCGCCGATCGGCCGCACGCCGCGCTCTAACCCCGCGACCTATACCGGTATCTTCACCCCGATTCGCGATTTCTTTGCCTCACTTCCTGAATCCCGCGAACGCGGTTATTCTATCGGCCGCTTCTCCTTTAATCGTCCAGGCGGCCGCTGTGAGGCCTGCGAAGGCGCCGGAGCTAACCTGATTGAGATGCATTTCCTGCCGCCAGTGCTGGTTGAATGCGAAGTCTGTCGCGGCAAGCGTTTCAACCGTGAAACTCTGCAAGTTAAATATAAAGGCAAGAATATCGCCGAAGTTCTGGATTCAACCATTGATGAAGCGATTGAACATTTCGAGGGCAATTATTTTATCACCGATAAGTTAAAAGTTCTGCAATCTGTCGGCCTCGGCTATCTGAAGATCGGCCAGAGCGCGACAACCTTATCGGGCGGCGAAGCCCAGCGCATCAAGATCGCCAAAGAGCTGACGCATACTTTAGGAAAACGCACTCTTTATTTATTAGATGAACCGACGACCGGGCTGCATTACCATGATATTGATATGCTGCTCTCGGTCTTGAACAAGCTAGTAGAGAAAGGGAACTCAGTCCTAGTGATTGAGCATAATATGCACATGCTCAAAGCCATGGATTATATCATCGACCTCGGGCCGGAAGGCGGAGAAGAGGGCGGACGCTTAGTCGCTAGCGGCGCGCCCGAGGACATCGCGCGCGAGCCAGCCAGCATTACCGGGAAATATCTGAAAGAATATTTAAAATAATCTATGACTCTACCAATCTTATTCGCTTTCGGGGCTATGCTCGGCTGGGGAATCGGAGATTTTCTGATTCAAAGGACCGTCAGAAAAATTGGCACAGTCGGAACCTTGTTCTGGATAACGCTTTTCAGCTCTTTTGCCTTGCTGCCCTTTGTCTTTAATGACATATCATCACTCGCTCCGAGACAGATAATCAATTTGGTTATTTTAGGAATAGCTGGCTTTGCCAGCGGTTTCGTCCATATGAAAGCTCTGCATGTCGGCAAGCTCTCGGTGGTAGAAATAATCCTATCAGTAGAGTTGCCTTTGACCATCCTGCTGGGTATAATCTTCTTCGCGGAAAGACTGAATCTAACGCAGGTGATTCTGATCATTATCTTATTCATCGGCATTATCTTGGTATCCGTCGATTTTACGAAGATTAACAAGAAAGATTTCTTAGAGAAGGGGTCTTTATTAGCCCTATTGTCATCGGCTTTGGTCGCTCTAGTAAACTTCTTGACCGCTACTCAAGCTAAAGAAATTAGTCCGATTATGGCCTTATGGTTGCCGTGGCTGACCTGCGGCCTCTTCAGTTTCGGGTATATCATCAGCCGTCAAACACTATCTCCGTTCTTTAAGGTTTGCCGGATCAATTGGAAACTCATTCTGGCCATGGTTATCGTAGATACGGCAGCTTGGGTCTTCTATGTCTTGGCGGTCGCCGAAAAGGAACTATCCATCACTGTCGCCATCACCGAGAGCTTCGTGGTCATCGCTCTAATCCTCGGCGTAGTCTTTAACAAAGAGAAGGTCAATAAGATCCAATACTTCGGCGCCGGACTAGCCATCGCCTGCAGCCTGATGATCGGGTTGATAAGCAAATAAAAAAACCGGTAGCTTGTGACTACCGGTCCAAATTTGGGCCCCGCCCGATGTGATTGATACCTCTCTAAATTTTGTAATTTTTCTGGACTTGTTCCGATGCTAGCGTGCTATTGAATTTACAACTAATATTATAGTTCTTAATTACACAATAGTTTGCTGTAGGAATTTACGTCCCTTGATTTTTACCATAGCTAGATTTTCTAGCTGTTTTGAATGAGAGGATTTATGAACTGAGAAGAACTTAGATTACTGCGATACCCCGAGGGCGCCGCCAGCAAAACATTTTATACATAAAAATATATTTTATGTTTATGGTTATATATTATCACATAATAAAATATTTGTCAATAGATAAGTAAACTTATACTAAAATTAAATAAAAAAAGAACCGAGAAGATTCTAAGTTTATCAGTCCTGGGCTCAAGGCGCAGGAGTTCACTTAGAAAATTCTCGGTCTAGTGACCGTATCGGATTTTTATCCCTATCATGGGTTGATATGTCAGCGGAGTGCTAATTAAGGCGCACCTCAATTAAACAGTTTTCCTCGGCTTAAATATCCGTAAATAATCTTCTTCGGTCTTTTCCGGTTTTACCCGGTCTCGGAATTGATTAAAAGAACCCAACAACTTATCGATACCTAAACACTAGGCTAAAAAATTAAATCCGTCAAGACTATGACTAGTTTCAAAGAAAAAGTTTATCAAAAAACCTCCCTGATACCTCGCGGCAAGGTTTCTACTTATAGAGCTATCGCTGGCGCTTTGCGCCATCCGCGCGCGAGCCGCGCTGTCGGTAATGCCTTGAACAAGAACCCCTACGCGCCGCAAGTGCCTTGTCATCGCGTCGTCCGTTCTGACGGATCAGTCGGCGGCTTCGCCAGCGGAACTGCCAAAAAGATAGCTATGCTCAAAAAAGAGGGTATAATTATAAAGAAGGGGCGGATTGGCCTAACTGGATATCTTTATGAGTTCAAATCTTAAAGACAAACTGAAAAATATCCCTAAAAAACCCGGAATCTATTTCTGGCTTGATAAGGCTGGAAAAATCTTATATATCGGCCGGGCGACTAGCTTGCGCAATCGTCTCAGCCAATATTTCCAGAAGAATATTGACCAGCGTATCGCCGAGATGGTCGCGCTGGCGGCGAATATTAAATACGAAGAGACCGAAACCCTCTTAGAGGCGATAATCTTGGAGGCCAAGGAAATCAAAAAACATTGGCCGAAATATAATGTAAAAGACAAGGATGACCGTTCTTTCATTTATGTTGTCATCCCCAAGGCCGATTTTCCTAAGCCGCTCATCGTCCGCGGCACTGATTTGAAAAAATTTTCCGCCTCGTCTTTGAATAAGAAGTCCCAAGCTAAGATTTTCGGCCCCTACCAATCTTTCTATCTGATTCAGAGTGCGCTGCGCCTGATACGCCGCGTCTTTCCTTATGGCACCTGCGCTCCAATGGGTACAGCCGGAAATCCTGACGGCAAAGCTTGCTTCGACTACCAGATCGGGCTATGCCCGGGCGCCTGCGTCGGCGTTATTTCTAAAAAAGACTATCAGAAAAATATCAATAATATCATCCTCTTGCTTTCCGGCGAAAAAAAGCGCCTGATCGCGAAACTGAAAAAAGAAAATCCCGACAAGATAAGGGCTCTGAAACATATGCAAGATGTCGCCTTACTGGTTCGCGAAGATGATTTAGGGGAACATAAGATCGACCGTCTCGAAGGCTATGACATCTCGCATCATGCCGGCAAGGAAACTTATGGATCCATGGTCGTTTTTGAAAATGGAGAAGCGGCTAAAGACGAATACCGCCTATTCAAGATAAAAGAAGCTCCGGCCGGAGACGACGAACGCGCGCTTAGCGAGATGCTCTTGCGCCGTTTCAAGCACGGCGAATGGCGCGCGCCTGATCTCATCATGATCGATGGCGGAACGCCGCAGATAAGCTTCCTCTCTCGGGTCTTCAGGGCTAATAATCTGAATATCCCGCTCGTCGGTATCTCCAAGCTTGGTGGCGATAAGCTCGTCTTTACGGCCGAAGCCAAGAAACCTCTGCGCGGTTTGGCAGAAAACATCAAGCCGACCTTATTGAAACTCAGGGAAGAGGCGCATCGTTTCGCCAACCGCGGCCGAAAGCTCAAAAAAATATCTCCAAAAACGATATCTAGCCCAAAAATCAGCAATGAGCTATAATAAAGATAGATTTAAATAATATAATAATTAATAAAATCGTATGAAAAAAACCTACGTTTTCCTGACGACCCTCGGTATCTTAGCGGTTACCGCTATGGTCGTCGTCGCCCTGGTTATGGCTCTTAAGGCTAATAACCAGGATCGCTTCTCAGTCACCGGCACGGGCACCGTCTATGCCAAGGCTGACATCGCTAATCTAGAGATCGGTTTAAAGACCGGCGTTAAGAAGACGGCGGCTGAAGCGACCACCGAGAGCACGACTAAGATGAACGGGATCATCGAAGCGGTCAAGGCTCTAAATATTGAGGAAAAAGATATCAAGACTAGCGGTTATTCCTTGAACCCAGTCTATAACTGGACTGAAGCTAGGGGACAAGAATTGATCGGCTATGAAGTCAGCCAGAATGTCTCCCTGAAGATCCGCGATTTGAGCAAGATTGGAGACGTTATCGCCAAGACGACCGAGAAAGGCGCTAACCAGATCGGCAATATCAGCTTCACCATCGATGATGAATACGAGCTGAAGAATCAGGCTAGAGAATTAGCGATTGAAAAAGCCAAAGAGAAGGCGATGATGATTGCCGAACAATCTGGCATGAAATTGGGCGAAGTGAAGAGCGTCTATGAGAGCTCAGTCCCTGTTATCAGCCCGATCAGCTATAGCAATGCTAAGATGGAGTTCGCAACCGGAGCGGCGGACGAGAGAATATCTTCTCCTTCTATCCAATCCGGCCAAAACGAAATCAAGGTAGAGGCTACCCTGGTTTATGAAGTAAGATAACAATCTAAAAAATCAACCAAATAAAAAACCGCTCTATCTAGGGCGGTTTTTTGTATCTGGACAAAAACTCCATTATTTGGTAATTTAAATAGAACTTTATTATCAGTTCATTTACAACAAGATCCGGTCTCCTATACCGGACGCTTAAAATAACATAAGTCTAATAACCTAAAGAAAGGGTAAAAACATGAAAACACAGATTTACGACAAGGCGACCATGGTCTGGGGTATCAGCCATGTCAGCAGCTTAAAAACAAACATCCCAGTAGACGACTGGCATGACAAAAAGGATAAGCATTTCCATACCATTGAAGATCTGAGAATCATCTCCTGTTTCAACGAAAGGCAGGATAATCGCCAAGCGCTTATAAAAATCAGCCTTTTCCGAGTCAGTATTGGTCCGACTACTAAGCGTCAAGAAATAATTGCCCGCTTAGAAAATCTGGACGAAAGTGTCATCAAGGTAATAGACAACGAGTTCACAAAACCCTTTGAGATCAGCTATTATTTAAAAAACGGGGAATCATTCTGCGATTCCGCCATCAATAAAGCAGAACTGATATTTAAAACCTTCGGCGTCGAAGATAAAAAGCAGTATAATCTCTGTAATTTCTCGCCGATCCGGGAAACTCTGGTAAAAACTAGACGGGATGGATTTATTCCTTATGGAGACTACCTGCGCAAGAAACATGGCCTGCCGCAATTATGCAGCCTGCAAACAGAAACCATCAGGCTTGATGGCGGCTTAACTATCAGGATGGAGTATCAGGAATCCGAAAGCAATTGGCTCTATAGATTAAGCCATTAACCCTTGCCCTTTAAAAAGGCCCGGAATCAATTCGGGTCTTTTTTCTTAGCTCTAAAATCTCTTGACAAATAAACAGAATCTGCTAATATATCAAAGTAATTAAATAACGCCATAGACAGCCAGCTTTTCGAAGAAGCCTATAAGCCGAATCGATTATAAGTCTCGCCGAGGTACAAATACTCTAATCTTAGGTATTTTCTTGAATGTCCATGGCTAGCCACGGATTTTTTATTATTATAGATATATATGCCAAAGAACAAAATTCAAAAAGGAGAGATCTTTCGCAATCTGAACGAAAAGATCAAGAAGTCCAAGTCTATGGTGTTCGCGGGCTTTAACGCTTTCGGCGTTAAGGATAACGAAAACTTACGCGATAAATTAAGGGAAGCTGGCAGCGAATATTACGTCGCCAAGAAGACCTTGATGAACATGGCCTTGAAAGAGAACAAGATGGATATCAATGTCAGGGATTTCGACGGCAAGGTTGCGGCTATCTTCTCTTACGAGGATGAGGTCGCTCCAGCCAAAGTCCTAGGCACTTTCCGCAAGGATAAGGATAAGGAAGGCCGCATCTTCTTCTTAGGAGGCATCTTAGATGGCAAGCTTCTTTCCAAGAAAGAAGTCGAAGCCCTGTCTGAATTGCCGAGCAAGAACGAGCTGTATGCCAGATTAGTCGGATCCATTAACGCGCCGATTTCCGGCTTCGTCAATGCTCTCGGCGGCAATCTGCGCAACCTGGTCAATGTCTTGAAAGCGATCGAAGAAAAAAAATAATTAATTTAAATAATATTTAATTTTAAACGTATGGAAGAGAAAAATGTAATCGTTCCGGCGAAATTCGAAAAATTAGTCGGCGAAATCGAGAAGATGAGCGTTCTAGACTTAGCGGAACTCGTTAAGATCTTAGAAGAGAAGTTCGGCGTTAGCGCTTCTGCCCCAGCCATGATGATGGCTCCGGCTGCTGCCGCGGCTGCGGTTGAAGAGAAGGATGCTTTCGATGTCGAGATCACTGATGGCGGTGCCAGCAAGATCAATGTCATCAAGGCCGTCCGTGAATTGACCGAAATGGGATTGAAGGAAGCTAAAGACTTAGTCGATGGCGCCCCGAAAGTCTTGAAGGAAGGCGTTAAGAAGGCTGAAGCCGAAGCTATGAAGAAGAAATTAGAAGAAGCCGGCGCTAAGGTCACATTAAAGTAATCTACTACTTTCTCACTCAGGATTTTTCCTGTGAAAAAACCAACCTAACCGGTTGGTTTTTTTGTACGGAAAAATAAAAAAGGATTCCTGTAATAGGAATCCCTTAGTATATCTTAGCCGGTTTATTCTGCCCGGTAGCAGTAAGTTACCGCCAACTTTAGTCTCGCCATTTTAGTGTAAAACGGGAACAAAACTTACCCGATATTTATTTTATTTGAGATGATCGGGGCCGGTGTTTCATATGTAGTGGAGCCGTGTGCTACCTACGGGCACACGAATAGTGCAAAACGATAAACCATGTTTTTTGTTTTAGTTTATTTTTAAAACAACTATGAATATATATTAGCATATAATAATATATTTGTCAATAGGTAAATATTATTAAAAAACAGCCTAGATGAGCTGTTTTTATTTATTTTATAATTTTAGAGAAATTATTATTTCAACCCCACCTTATAAACCGCATCGCCATCCAAGAAATAGGCGGCCTTGCCGGACTCATCTACTGTCACGTCTTTAGCCGACCCGAGAGAATCGATAATATACTGATTGACCAAAGATCCGGTTTTCTTGGATAGCACGGCTAAACGCTTAGAGGCGGCCTCGAAAACATAGAGATAATTCGTGCCCACGATAAGCTTATTAGCGCTAGTCATGATTGGAGATATAGCCGTAGCGCCATATTCGACAGTCTTGCCCTTAGTGAATTTCAGGATAGAGCCGTCAACTTTTAGGACATAAATATCGCCATCTATCCCTAAATCAACCGCCTGGCTCAAATCAGCGCTATCCTTGAGCCAATCTGTCTTAGCGCTGAAGCCTTTATTATCGACGTATGAATATATCTGATTCTTATCCTTGGCAATCGAATATAGCTTGGCATTATAGATCTTAAAGCTAATCAGGCTGGAAGCCGCGTCTAATTTAGTCGTGCTGATCAAGCTGCTGGCCTTGGTCTTAAAGGCGAGGTCGGCGATATTGCCAGTATCCCAATAATGGATAATGTCCTTATGAAAATCCTTATGCGGGTTAGCTAAACTAGTGGCGTTCTTGATATCTATTCTGCTAGAAGAAGCGCTAGCTGGAGTCAAAGCATAAACCGTCGCTCCGCCGGCGGCGTAAATCTTCCCAGCGGCAAAAGCTAAATTATTGATGCCTAGCCCGATGAGGTCATTAACCTTGTCGGCAGAAGCTATTCTGACTATCTTCTGGAGCCTTTCGGCGTCAGTCGCTAATTTAGCGGTCAGCTCCTGATAAGCGGCTTTATGGATATCAGAATCCTGGGGTAACGAAGCTAATAGCCCCTGCGCCTCGGTCAAGATTACAGCCGCACCTGCCTCATCGTCATACAATAAGTGAGCGGCAATCTCATTTTCCTTATCATTGATAGCCGTAATCAAGCCGTTAAAATTAGCTTCGACGGCGGCCTTCTTATGATTAAAATTAGTAATCAAGATGCTGACTGCTAAAACTACGACTGCCAATCCTAGACCGACAAAGAGCAGGCGATTCTTCTTATTAAGCGACATTAATCTAGACTTGAGATAAGCGCCTATGGCTGACCAGATGCGGCCGCTGAATATCCCGGCAAAAGCTGATCCGATATTCTTGAATCCCGAGCCGATCGCTCCGGTCCGTTTCTTGAAGAATATCTTATCGGGCCGCGAGAAAGAATTAGCCCCGGCCATATTCATGCTCTTAATAGAGCCTAAATCCAAGGGCGGCTGGACGGCTCTGTCTTCCTCCTGATGGATATATTTCTTCTGCGGCCGAGCTGATTTAGACTGCCAGCCCTTAACAGCGCTCTTCGCCCCCTTAATCATGCCAGAAAGATTGATCAGCCCGGCTGGAGCTAGCATGCGTTCGGTCTTCTGTTCGGTATAATTAAGCGAAGATATAGAGCTATGGGCCGAGGATTCTTCGAGATCATCCTTAGCGTCCGGCGCTGCTAAACCGACAGTATTCTTAATGATTATTCCCAGGAAAGGAATATAAGTATTGACTTTGGATAAGACATTCTTGATCTGCTCCGCTGCAGCTAGGGGAGGAAGCTTGGTGACGATGCTAGTCATCTCCTTATTGGAAAGATACTCTGGCAAGGCTTCATTGCTAAGCACGAAATAAGAGGAGGAGGGAATCTCGCCGCTGATAACTGAGGAGAAAAGCTTGGGCGCGCGCGACGGAGCAGCATCAGCGTCACTAGCATCAGCCAGCGCTTCGGCGGCATTAGCTTCGACATTGATTATCTCGTATTCGTCGCCGCGACGAAAAACTAAGAGGGCGCGGTTATGGCCAAAATTGGCAAAATGAATCTTATTCTCATAAACCACTCCGATAGTCAGATTAGTGGCCGTCGGATTAAGCCTGATTCTCTCGCTTACCAGAAAATCCGCCAAATCGCGATTAGTCTTGGTTACGGCCGCTTCAAAAATATTCTCGATCTTCAGACCAGGAATCTTATCTTTGAAAAGTATCTTCTCGTCATTATAATAATTATCGCTCAAAGCCATTACTAGGAAGTCAAAGACCTTCTGCCCCTCGGTCTTTTTGCCGCCTATTTCCGCCAAGATGAATATCTTTCCAGCCTGACTCTCCTTCAGGGCGTCGGGCTGAGTGACAAAAACATCGCTCAAGCCTACGGCCTTAGCTGAGTTCAAGATAATTGAAGAAATCTTATTATACATAAGAAAAAAGAGGGAATCAGACCCATTTTTTGGTTTGACTGTTTCTTATGAATATTATACTATAAACTCATAAATAAAGAAATATGCTCAATGCGCTTTTTGGCTCCGAGTCCAGGGTCAAGATTATCAATCTTTTTTTTCTATACCCAGATAAAAGATACTCGCTGCAGCAGATAGCTCATGCCTCCGGCCTGCCGCTTAATTCTTTGCGGCGAGAAATAGATAATCTGCTTAAGGCCGGAGTAATCAGAGAAGTCGAGCCGGAAGAGGGCGAGAAAAAGAAATCATTCAGCGTCAATCCGGAATTCATCCTCTATCCGGAAATAAGCGCTTTGTTTGCTAAGACACAGATACTCTTCAGCCAAAATTTCATCATCAATCTCCAGAAGATATGCCAGCCGAAACTATTGATACTCTCCGGTTTTTTTGTTAATTATCCGGAAGCTAAGACCGACTTACTGCTAGTCGGCACTATCCGCCGCGAAGCTTTCTTAAAGCTTGTCAAAGGATTAGAGAGAGAACTGGGCAGAGAAATAAACTTTACCGTCATGACTGAGCGAGAATACCGCTATCGCCGAGATGTCATGGATATATTCCTCTATAACATCCTAGAAGGGAAAAAGCTGATTCTAATAGATGCTATAAATAACAAGCCAAACTAAAAATATGAAGAATACGAAGAGATATCTAGCTTATTCATTAAACGCTCTCTGGTTTGTCCTGAAATACGCCCTGATCATCGCCGTTATCGGCCTCATTCTTCTTCTGGTCGCCTTAGGCAGTTCTTACAAAGAGCTACGAGCCGCTGGAGAACAGGGTTTAGCTGGAAAAAATGATATCACGGCAGCTATCAATGCTGTTAAAGGCCAGGACTGGCAAACAGCTGGAACTTTGGCAGCCAAGGCTCGTTCCGAATTCAATGAAGCTTTGACTAGTCTCGACAAGACCAGGACTAATCCGGCCATCAAGAATTTCGGTCCTGCCCGCATGCAGATAGATGATTTGGAATATCTTCTCAAGACCGCTGAAATACTCAGCCGCTCCTTAGAAAGAGGTGTTCCTATAGCTGACAAGCTGAGCCAGATCAGCGCTAATGCTGGTAATCGTAATTTCATAGACCTGCCGGAAGCGGATAAGGGCCTTTTTCTAAAGATGATATATGAATCAGAACCGGAACTCAACGGCCTGAAGGCTAATTTAGATCTAGCTATCTTGAATCTCGATAAGACCCATAAGATCGGCATACTTTGGCCGATATACAGCCAGATCAGCGATATTAAGCAAGAACTATTCCAAGCTTCTGAATTATTAGGCAAAACAACGCCCCTCATCAAGCTTTTACCAGCTTTAGCCGGCTATCCTAACGCTAGCCGCTTCTTGATCATCCTGCAGAATAATGACGAGCTGCGTCCGACCGGCGGCTTCATCGGCGTTTACGGAATCCTAGAAAGCCGGAACGGCGCAATCCTCTCTATCGATACCGACGATAGCTACCATATCGATATGCCGGCTTCATTGTCAGATAAATGGAAAACCGAGGCGCCAGCTCCTCTTAAGAAATATCTTAAAGTCGAGAAATGGTATTTCCGCGACTCTAACTGGTCTCCTGATTGGCCGACAGCCGCTCAGAATATTAATGACGTATTCTTAGGCGAAAGCGCCGCCATCGGCACCAGCACTTTGCCTTTCACCGGCATAGTGGCCATAACTCCAGACCTGATTGGCGATTTGCTCAATCTCGTCGGACCGATAGTGGTGCGGGATCAGACTTATGATGCCACTAATTTCCAACCGCTCCTGCAATATAACGTCGAAGTCGCCTATAAAGACCAGGACATATCCTCATGGGACCGCAAGAATATCGTCGACGAACTAATGAACGAGCTTAAAGGCCGACTTTTCAAGCTGAGCGCGGATAAGTTAGGCGAACTCATTAAGATTGCCGACAATAATATCGCTGAAAAGAATATCCAGACATATTTCTTAAACTCCAGCTGGCAAGGCTTAGCCAGAGAAATGGAATTAAGCGGAGAGATGAAGAATCCAGCCAGCGATTACCTCATGGTCGTCGATGCGAATCTTGGCGCTTTCAAGAGCGATGCCGTCATTAAGAAGGACCTTTCATATACCGTCAATCAGAATGCCGGCGGCTTAAGCGCGGCCATCCGGCTCGATTATCATCATGAAGGCGGATTTGACTGGCGTACTACCCGCTATCGCAGCTATACCCGCGTCTATGCGCCCCTAGGAAGCCGCCTGATAAGCCTTAAGGGTGTAAATGAAGCTACGGCCGATATCAGCGTTACCGATGATCCTAAGCTCAATAAGACCGTCTTTGGCTTCTTTTGGACGATAGAACCAGGCACGAGCGCCGGCGCCATTCTGAGCTATAATCTGCCGGATAAGATCAATGTCCAGATGAGGGCCGGAACTTACGAGCTCTTAGTCCAACGCCAGGCCGGCTCTCGTATAAACTCCCTAAAAACTATCTACAAACCCCTGACAGGGAAGACCAAGGAATGGAGTGATAATCTCAATACCGACAAGAGCTTTAAATTTTAAACTAACCAAAAAAAGAACCGCGCTAAGCGGTTCTTTTTATATTCAGTCTTTCTATTATCTATTATTTAACTTCGAAGCTGATGCTATAAGTCAGGCCGGAATTAAGGCCGTTGACCTTAATGTCCTGTTTCTGTTTCTTAACTTCCGGAATAACCAGGGAAGCGTCAAAACGGCCGTTCTTATCAGCAGTGATAGTCTTGATCTCGGTTTCGCCGACTAAGATCTGCAGCTTATCATTAGCCCAGAAGCCAGCGCCTATAAGATTGACGGTGCCGCCGACAGTCGCGGAAGTATGATCGATATTCAAAGCTAATCTTTCTAAAGGCTGTTCGTCGGTAGACTCGACAGACTTGACGGAAGCGATCTTGGCTAGCTGGCTGTTGAGTAAGAGGATATTGGAATTATTGAAGACGACTATCACATCGCCTTCATCAGTATTCACGAGCTTAAGACCCATGGCCCAGCCTTGCGGACCGGCGATCATGGAAGTCTCGACAGAATCGGCAACGGTGAAATCAGCCTTATTCATCTTGACGACGCCGAGACCGTTAGAGAAATAGACGTAATCATTGCCGGCAGAGCTTTCCATATCATAGCCAGCAGTATCGAGATGGCGATAAGAAGCTAATAGCTCCCCAGTAGTCGCGTCGAACTTCTTGGCATAGTAATCATCAATAGCATAGATGTTATTGTCCAAAACATCGAGATAAGCTTTATGGTTATTGCCCTCGGAAGTGAAGTTCAGAGCGATTTCCTTAGAAACCTGACGATTGGAACGATCAAAGATCTTGATCTTAGAATCGCCGATGCCTAATATCTTATTGTTATCACCATTGCTGACGACGCTATAAGACTCGACGCCGGAGAAGTTATAGGAATCAATCACGTCCAAATCCTTATTAATGACCTTGATACCTTTATCGCTGACGAGAACCAGGCTGTCGCCCAGTTTCTCGATCTGGTTATACCATTCCCAATAGGTATTCTTGACTTTGCTGACCAGCTTAAGGGAATTGAGCTCAGAGAAGTCATACTTGAAGACGGTGTACTGGGAAGTGGCGTAGACATACAGACCGCCATTCTCAGTAACGAACTTCACGTCAGAATAATCGTTATAAGAGTTAAAAGTCGGGTTATGGTCTTTAGTCTTGACTAGAACCTCCACGTCATTGCCGTTCAGCTTGAAAATCTCCAGATAGCCGGAATTAGCGGTGCCGAAGATAACCTGGCCGCGATAATTGATCGCATCGCCGGAGTAATAGGGCTGAACTTTAGTGGTCCCGGAGTTGATGAAAACTAGGGGAGTAAGGATGATTGCCATTAAAGCGATAAGGGCAATACGTTTGAATAATTTTTTCTTAATCATATTTTTGCTAAAATTTAAACAAAATTTTAAATACTGGTTTTCTGTTAAAACCGGCATTCTGACTTATTTTTTAATTATTTTTTAAGCGTTCAAGAAACCTTATCACTTTTCATATAAAAAGTCAAGGGTGGATAGTTAATAATTATATTGACATATACAAGAATAAATGATATTATGAAGGGTCTTATATTATAGAGGAAACTCTTTAATAATTGAGACAAAAGTAGAACATTAAAAACTAAAACTAAATAAACCCACTAGAAGATGAAAAAACTGATTCTTTTTCTGAGTTTTCTCGGCATGTTTTATGCCCATGATGCTCAAGCTCAAAGAACGGCAGTCCATTGGTACTTGCCGAAGATGTCCTTGAAAGAAGCGGGACAGCTCAAGGGTTATGACCTAGTCATAGTCGATCCGGAAATAATCTTTAATGATCGAGCTTCTTTAGACGCTTTACGCGCTGACAATCCGAATATCCAAATCTACTGTTATTTCAATATAGTAGAATGGTTCAATCCGATGTTCAGCGACAAGCCTTGGTCCAAGAATATCCTCGCGTTCTTAGAAAAGAACGAGGAATGGTTCTTGCATGGCCAAGATGGGAAACGCCTGAGCTTCTGGCCTGGCATGCAGACCATGAATTGTCTTGCCGATTGCCCAAAGCTGCGAGTATACACGGAAGACAAGAAGCCGGTCAACTATGTAGAATTCATCACTGACCGCTTCATCGAGGATATTCTTAAAGAATACCGCTTCGACGGCGTCCTGATGGATAATCTCTGGAACAAGGTCTATTGGCTCGGAAACTATGGCAGCAACAAGAACGGCTTTGCCTGGGCTCCTGTCAAAGACGCCGATGTCCATCTAGTGGACGTCTACTGGCGCAAAGGCTTGATAGATTGTCTGGATACGCTGAAAAAATTCGGCGGAGAAAGCCTGAAGATTATCGGAAACCCCGGACATTTGGATTATCAGAAACAATGTTCTGGCAAGATGTTCGAGAATTTTCCTGAAATCTATCTAAATGAAGCTGATTCAACCTTCGAGGCTTGGTATGAGAATATCAGCAACGCTTCAAGCTTTCCTGACGGTCCTGATATCTTCAATGCTCGGACTGACAATTATTTCTTTACAATCTGCTCCTCCATGTTATTGGATAATGTCTATTTCTCATATTTGCAAAACACAAAATATGAGAATAAATACCAACTAGCATTAGGAGCTCCGATCGCCGAGACTCGAGCTAATAGCGACGGTTCTCATAGCCGCGCATATCAGAACGGCCTAGTCTTTGTCGATCCTTTAGCTAAAAAAGCTTGGATCTTCTACAACGACGGAACCACAAGAAGGGAATAGCTGCCTAACAGCTAAAACAAAAAAACCGCTTACAAAATAAGCGGTTTTCTTTTTGCCTTGCGCATTATCTTGGGCATTATTTACACGGTCATGTCCGCTTTGTCGCTTTTACTCTCGAGATAGGCGAACATCATGGCGCCGCTAAGCGCCCAGAAGCTCCATTGCAAGGAAGAATCTTTCAGGATATTATCGCCGGCGCTGAAAAGATAAAGAGAGCCAGAGAAGATAAGCATGAATAAAAATAATAATTTCCGGCGCGGCCATTTTTCGTTCTGCCAGCCCTGAATCAGATGCCATAAAAGATTGGCGATCAGGGCCAGATAAGCAACTAGGCCGATCACCCCGGTTTCTAATAATATCTTGATATAATCATTATGCGGCTCGCTTGAACCCAAGATAGCGGAACGATTATTACTGATTACTATATCGGCCGTTCCTGGACCATAGCCTAACAAGGGGCGGCTCTGAGCATAGCCGATCGCATCGCGCCATAAATCTAGGCGCCAGACAGTCGAGTCCGTAGCGGAAAAAGAAAATAAGCTATTGACCCGGTCTTGAAAGGGGATGAAGGCGATATAAAAGATAATGATGAAACCTAGGCCAGCCAGCAAGAAAGCGCGGAAACGGGTCAGGCCGATAAGAAAGAAAATTACGAATAAGCAGAGCCAAGCGCCGCGAGTATAAGTCAGGATCAGAACGCCTAAGAAAGGAGCGGCTAAAATGAGATAGATATATTTTTCAACCGCCTGCTTCTTCAGCGATAAGAAGATGAAGCAAGCGAGCGTAATGACGAAAACTAGGTAGAAGGCGAGCATATTCGGGTGAACAAAGGTTCCGTTCAAGCGCCAGCGCTCGCCATCGAAGACGCCTTGCTTATTAAGGGCCTGCCAAATAGCGACAATAGTGGGAATCAGCGAAGAGACGATAAGGATACGGATCAAGTTAGTTAAAATCTTACTGCCTCTAAAGAGGTAAAAACCGAGAACGAAGAGAGCGAAGAAGCTCAGCCAGCGCAAGAACTCCACTAAGCTGGCGCCGAGGCTGATAGAATTAAAAGACAAAGCGGCTGCCAATCCCAGGAATAATAGCCAGGTTATCAGTAATGGCGTCTTGACCTGCCAGCCCTGATTGCTTATAAATACTATGATCGCGAACATGATGACGATAGCTCCCATGAGCGAGGTAAAATTGACTGATAAGCCGCCGATCGAAAAAAGCGCTTGGCCAGTCAAGAAATCGGCGGCCGTCCTCATGATGATAAGAACCGCGAAAGCGGCTCGAGGATAGAAAAAGGAGGCCGTAAAAGCGCCGAGAGCCAAGATAGTCAGTAATAATAAGCCTAAACCCTGAGTCCAAAAGATGGTGAGCACGAAAGAGGCAGCTAAAAAAATAGCGGCGGCTAGAGCGAACAAACGCTTAGTATTTTCCATAAAGGATGTTATAATTATACATATTTCAATTTTATCAATAAAAGCTGGAAAGTCAAAATATATGCGTATCCTGCAAGCTAATAAATTCTTCTACCCCAAGGGCGGAGCTGATAAATATTTCATCAGCTTAACCGCAGCTTTGCAAGCCTCTGGGCGCGAGGTCGCTGTTTTCGCTATGGCCGATCCGCGCAATCTAGAATCTCCTTATTCTAAATATTTCGTCTCTCCGGTCGAATTCAATGGCGGCGGATTAAAAGACAAGCTGAAGATTCCTGGCCGAATGATCTATAGCCGAGAAGCGAAACGCCGCTTCGCGCGCGAGCTTGATGATTTCAAACCGGACATAGTCCACGTCCACAATATCTACCATCAGATATCCCCTTCGATCTTAGAGGCGGCCAAAGAAAGGAATATTCTAGTCGTGATGCATCTTCATGATTATAAGCTGATCTGCCCGAACTACCGCTTATTCACGAAGAATCATTTCTGCCGGAAATGCCTGGACAAGAAAAGCTATTGGTCCTGCTTATTAAATAACTGCTATGGATCTTATGGCGCCAGTTTTCTAGCTTCCTTAGAAATGACTATCCATCATAAATGGCTGCATATCTACGAAAAGAATATCGACCTCTTGATCGCTCCCAGCGAATTCATGCGCCGTCTCGTCATTGAGAGCGGCTGGCCGGAAGACAAGATAATCACCGTTCATAATCCAGCGCCAAAAATATCCGAGAACCGAGCGGCAGAAGAAGATTATCTCCTATACTTCGGCCGCCTCGCTCCGGAAAAGGGAATAGGCGACTTGATCAAAGCGGCGAAAGAAAGCGGCCGAAATCTGCATATCGCTGGCGCTGGGCCTGAAAAAGAAAAGATCGAAAAAGAATTCGCTTCAGAAATAAAGAGCGGACAGATAAGATTATTAGGGCAGCTCTCCGGCCAATCTTTAAGTGAGGAGATAGATCGCGCACGCGCTGTCGTCTTTCCTTCAGTCTGGCCGGAAAATATGCCGCTCGCTCTGCTGGAATCTTTAGCGCAAGGAAAACTTGTAATCGCTAGCCGCGTCGGCGGCCTGCCAGAAATAATCAAGGATAAAGAGAACGGATTCTTGTTCGCAGCTGGCGACATTAAAGATCTAAAAGCGTCAATCGAGACGATTTTCCATCTTAATCCAGAAGAGAGTAAACAAATAAAGACAAAGGCGCAAAAAAGCGCCCAAGAACTTGATCCGGACCTCCACTTGCAAAAGATACTAAAAATATACTCAAAGTTAGCCAAAAAATCGGGATAAACCCGATTTTTGTTTTACTATTGACTAAAAAAATATATTATGTTACTATTATGGGTCAACAAATAAACTTATGGAAATCACAAATTTTTTTAAATTGATCAAGAAACGCCAAGGAGCAGTCATCGCTTCCGTAATTATCTTTACGGCTATCGCTCTGGCGATAACTTTTGTTCAGCCTTTGAAGTACCGGGTCAGCTCCCGCTTATTAATCATGGCCGACGGTTCCATTTCTGATCCTTATACTATCGCCAGATCCAACCAGTATCTGACATCCTTATTATCCGAAGCGGTTTATTCCGGTTCCTTCTTCCAGTTACTGACTGCCTCTAATTATGATATCGACTGGAATTATTTCAGCGGCGATTACAAGGAACAGACCAAGCTATGGAAAAAAAGCGTCTTAGCGCGCAATGTCAACGACACTGGCGTCATGGAAATAGAAGTCTATCATCCAGATCCTTACCAGGCCAAGCAGATCGCTTATGCGGTTAACAACGCCCTGATTACTCAAAATAACGTCTATCAGGGCTCAGCCAATGTCTTGAGAGTCAAGGTGATAGATGAACCGACAGTATCATCTTACCCGGTCAAACCGAATCTGCCTTTGAATGCCACAGCCGGACTCATCTTCGGCTTCGCCTTCGGACTCGCCTATGTCTATTATTTTCCGACGAGCCGCAAAGAAAGACGCCTGACCGCTCTGAGAGATTTACGATAACTAGAATATACCCGAACGGGGAATCGATTTGATTCCCCTTGGTGTTGAGAGCCAGAATCATTCGGACTCTCAAATCCAAAAACGTACTTTAATAATTAAAAACTTAAATATGTCATGATGAAAAAGATGATGTTTTTTCTTCTTCTTTTGGCGCTGGCGCTAGGAGGGAAGTCGCAGAAACTTATTGGCATCGCTGGTGCCGGGATATTCCAAAGCGGAACAGGAACCGAAAAGATCAACGGCGACTACGAGTTCGTAGAAAGCCGCTTGATGTTCGGAAACCAGACAAGGTTCGGCCTGATGGCCAACTACACCTGGGTGCACCTGATCCAAGATCAAACCGACCCCTTTCATTACCAAGGGGACTTCTGCGCTATCGGCTTATCAGTCGATAGATGGTGGAATTCAACTAACGCCAACAGTTATTTCTGGATCAATTCCGGCCTGCGCTGGAATTATGATCGCGGCGCTAGCCGCACCTACCACTCTTGGCAGAAAGATCAGCTCTTCCTCTTTCAAGGAGGCTTGAGATCGACCCGACTGTTCGATGATTGGTTCGGCAATAGCTTAGCTATCGCCGAATGGCAAATGCCGATAAAGACAGGCGAAGCGCGTTACAGCACGACCCCTGGCGTTGTCAGAGCGAAGACTCCCGAGAAAAAAGGCAGTTTCCGTCTGATTTACGAGAATGGGATCAAGAAGATTCCTTTCTCGATAAGATTCACTGATTTCTTCATTGAACCGACGGCTCATATAGGCGGCGGCTGGGAGAACCCTTCCGGGCAGATCTTCGGAGAATATGGCGGCGGAATTTCCGTCGGATATTTGAGAAGCGATAGCTGGGACAGGGAACTATTCAAGATTCAAGCGTTCAGACGCCAAAGTCTTAATGGCAATTCTAAACCGCCTTCGCTAACCATCGAGTTGGTGATTAATTTATTGAATTTCAAAAAAAATTAACTTAAAGAAGAGGAGAAACAAGTCATGTCAAAAACATTAAAAATAGTAGTAGGTATCACTATTATCGTCATACTTATAGCAGCAATCATGGTCGCTGTTTCAACCGTCAGATCATTGCAAACTTCCGAGCCTGTGAAGCAAGTAACCATCGATTCTACCGCCTTAGCTAATTTACAAAAAAATAAATTAGCAACACAAAAGAGGGTAGATTCATTGGAACAAGTGTCCAGGATCTATGAAGAAATTGCTAAAGAAAAGGAGCCTAAAAAAGTTACTATCGACGCCAATCAGTTAGCCGCTTTGCAGAAGAATGTTAAAAGCTTGCAAAGCAAGGAAGACGCTCTTAAGAGAAAAATCGGCGTGTATAAGGAGATAGTTATTGGAAAACAGCGCCCTTGCCTAGAGGAAAAGAAGGAAACGACAAAAACCTATACGAATAATTACAAAAAAAGGAAAGTCGTTACTAACTCAAACTCTAGCAATGAATTGGTTTCTAAAAATCAATTCAAACCTCAGACGAATAAATCCGAGGGGAACGAAAAGAAGGAGATTATTGTAGAGAGCACTAGCAACTCATCAAGGAATCTTATCAGCGAAGACGCAAACAGCTCTTCGGTCTACAGCACTTCCTTGAGCGGCGCTAAGTTCATCGGCCTCAAAGACGGCGATTTCTATATTTCTGTCTTCGACGGCTATATCCAGTATGTCTTCTCGGCTAAGCTTTATAAGGAAGCCGGCGGCACTGGAATACCAGAGTTTAATTCTGAAGGCAGCGGCAAGTTCTTTGAACTCAGCGCTGACGGAACCGAATATGTCTACACCGATGTATTGATTCCCGCCAACGCCGCTACTGTGAGCCGTACTTATGCCTGGACCGTCTTCATCGGCAAGAAAAGCGGATATTCTGCTTATCTGCCTCACGAGGTGATCAAGCCAGAAATAATCAAGGCTAGAGGAGACTTGGCTGGAACTATCAGCCCCGAAGATCTTATCAAGATCGCCTACCTAGTTCCCGAGGTGAATAAAGGAATGATTAAGCCCAATAAGCTCACTGCTATTGGAGACTATGACGGCTTAACTTACGAAGGGTGGCATTTTTGCACCCCAGTATTGTATCAAGCTCAGTAGTATTAGCCAAAAAAATAGTAAAACCCCAAGGGTCTGTCTGAATTCTTATTCAGAACAGACCCTTTTTCATATCTATTGACAAAATTATACAAATATTATATAATGGTATTTACAAATATAAAGAAATGTTATAGAATAAACAGTTATGAAAATTGCATTTATCGGACAAAAAGGCGTACCAACTCAGAATGGCGGCGTCGAAAGATACACGGAAAACTTAGCTCTGAGCCTAGTAAAAAGAGGCGTGGAGGTTTTTGTGTATTCCCGCCGTTATTACAGCCGGGGCATCAAGGAATATAAAGGCATTAAGGTCATATCTCTGCCGAGCATCAAAAGCAAAAGTTTAGAGGCAATCACTAATACCTTCTTCGCTTGCCTAGACGTCGCTTTTCGTAAAGTTGATGCGATCAATTTCCAGGCTATCGGTCCGGCTTCTCTGATTTGGCTAGCCAAAATCTTAAAACCGAAAACGCCGATCATCTTCACTTTCCATTGCCAGGATTATTATCACAAGAAATGGGGACTGTTCGCGCGCACTTATCTTAAATTCGGAGAAAGAATCGGCTGCCGCTACGCCGACAAAGTCGTCGTCACCTCGCGCGTCCTGCAAGATTATGTGCAGGCGACTTACGGCTTCACTCCCATCTATATCCCTTATGGCGCTTATGACCAGGAAATCGTGCCGGTCAGAGATATCAGACGCTGGGGGCTCGATGAAAAGAATTACATTTCCTATATTGGCCGCCTGGTCCGCCATAAGAACGTCCATCTATTGATCGAGGCTTTCAAGCAGATAAAGACTGACAAGAAATTAGTCATCGTCGGCGCTTCTTCTTATACCGATGATTATGTTTCCGAGCTGATGGAAATGGCTAAGGACGACGAAAGGATCATCTTTACCGATAATCAATCCGGACATATCCTGAACGAATTATTCGCCAATAGCTATGTCTTTGTCCAACCGTCTGAATACGAGGGTCTGTCCGTCGCCTTGCTTGAGGCTATGGGCTGGGGTCTGACTTGCCTAGTCAGCGATATTCCGCAGAATCTTGAAGGCATCGCCGACACCGGCATCAGCTTCAAGGAAGGAGATGTCAATGATCTGAAAAATAAGCTAGAATATCTCCTGGATAATCCGGCTGAAGCAGAACGCTTAGGCCGTGCCGCCAAAGAGAGAATAAGAACCGAATATAATTGGCCCGGAGTCGCGTCCCAATTAGACGCTGTCTACCGTGAAACCATCGCTAGTCGGAAGAAATAATCTTCCGCCTTGCCGCCAGGCGATCTTATCCAGATCGCTCAGCGAGAAGGAATAGTCCTTTCAAAACTTAATAAATTTCACAGAATATCAACCAACACAAATAGATGAATCATGAAAAAATCAGTTAATCTTTTAGCCGTTCTGCAACAGAATGGGCTAATCGCCGTCATGTTCGCCTTGATAGCGATCTTTACGGCTTGTGAGAAGATGCCAGAACTCACTCCCGATAACAATTGGAGCGACAACGGCTACACGCTCAAGATGGGGACAGCGGCTAATAGCCTGAAAGCTCCAGCACCTGGAGCGCCTGCTACTGGGATAGTTAATATTCCGCAGCTCTTCATGGTTGCCGGTCCTGATGGCCAAGGCGTAGATGGCGTGAACTTTGTTTTCAGCGATGGCACTTCTGTCATCGGGAGAATGATCGCTCATACCTTTTCGACCGTTGGCAGCTTCACTATCACAGCCACTTTGCCTGACGCTACTGTCTTATCGGGCACTATCGACATCACTACCGTTACGGTTTCGCCTAATGGAGACATCTATCTGATTGCTTCAAGCTTATCCGGCGGTAAGTGGACATATACTATCGGTCTGCCTACGACCTATATATATGGCTATAGTTTAACTGGCGGCTGGTGCTGGGTTGAAGGTACGACCGCGGGTTGGCCACTCAGTCCTCTAAACGCTTATGCTTTGAGCACGACTGTTATGAATGGCGGAATAAGATACCTGTCGTATACCTTCACGAAAAATGCAGATGACTGGGAACAGCTCATCTGGGGTGAGAACATGACAGCCTCCGGCGTTTCTAATTGGGCCAGCGACACCTCGTCGATATATTTTAGGCCAGCAGCTACTGGCGGCGGTACTTACTACATTTATTGCCAAAATGGCCATATCTATCCCTCCGTGCCAGCCTTAGTGCTGCCCGGAGATGTCGGCGATGTGACTAGCAGCTGGATTACCAGAATAGGGATAGTTAATGACACGGTAGCTGATAAATATAACGTCACGTTATATATCAATAATTCAGCTATTACTAATCCTGGCACTCCGCAATTGTTATACAAAGTAGATACGGCCGCCACTTTCACTACCACGCCCTTGATTGCAGGTATTGACTATTGGACGTCACCGGCAATCACTATCGATTACACCAGCCTGATTGCCTGGAAAGGAGACGCGGCTTCGACTATCGACTATACAGCTTCATCCCTGTATTCGCCGACGCTACTATCTTTCGCCCTGCAGATGCATGCTGGAATGTAGAACTTTAGAAAAATGAAAACAAAAGCCCTGACTTTACGCCAGGGCTTTTTCATTTGGTAAAACCGAAATTCAAGCTCTAAATCCATTTCTTGCCCTTAAAGAATAAGAGCATGGCGATTGAGCATATTCCCATCAGTCCTAAAATTACCCAGAAGCCTAAAGGATGATCAACAAAGGGCATATACTTAGCATTCATGCCAAAGATAGCGGCTAATAAGGTCAGCGGAAAAACGATGACAGAAAATATGGTCAAAGTCTTCATAATATCAGTCATCCGATCATTGAGAATCGATTCGTTCGTGCTGTTTAGCACCTCGATCATCTCTTTCTGATTATCTAACATCTCCCAGATGCGCTTAGAATGCTCGACCAGGACAGAATAATATTTCTTAACCATAGCTCTTTCGACCAGACTGCTTTCCATATCCATCAGATTCTGCAGGATATTCTTATGATTCTGCATGATCTTGCGGATATTGATGATATTGCGGCGGAAGGTCATAATCTTCTCGACCGCCTTCTTCTGCTGCCGCTCGAATATCAAGTCCTCGATCTCGTTCAATTTTACGCTATTGTCGTCGAGTAGCTGGAAACAATCATCCATCAAATGGCCTAAAACCTCATACAGGAGTATCGCCGATGATTCCAAGGAATAAGACAGCAGGGAATCAGGGCTCTTTTTGCCAATCGAGAAAAAATGGGTCAAGGCTTTCAGGTTATTGTTATGAACAGTTATCAAGTAGCCATGGCCGACGAAAAAATCAACCTCACCCGCGACGATATTTTCTCCTTTAAAGGTCGGAAAATGAAGGACTAAGCAAAGATAATCATCGCCCTTGAAGATCATCGGACGCTGAAAAGAGACGGAAGCGGCGGCCGCTTTCAAGTGCACCAAGTTAAAATTATAATTCTTACGCAGGTAGTCAATCTCGTTCTTACTAGCGTTGATTATATTGACCCATCTGACTGAAGGAGCGGTTCGCGGATTATCGATCTTAATCTCCTCGATCCGGTCGGTAATTCTTTTATAATAAGCCATAAATGAATAAAATAAAACTTTGACTTAAGATGATTTTTATAATAAAATTAAGATATCTTCAGAAAAGATTTCTAATGTCACTATTATAACATATGGTCAATATTTTGGGAATAAATTTAAGCGCCCTCGACCACACACAAGCCTTAAAAATGATCGGAGGATTCTTGAATGACGGCCGCCAGCATTATATCGTTACCCCGAATCCTGAAATCATCCTCGAATCTCATAAGGATGAGGAATTTTTTTATATCTTAAATAAGGCAGACATGTCCTTAGCCGACGGCTTCGGCATCAAATTGGCCGGAATCGTGGCTGGCAAGAAGATTCCACGCCTAACCGGAGCTGACCTGACTTTAGACTTATTGGCGCTTGCCCGTGAAAGGAAATTAAAGATATTGGTTATAAATCGCGAAGGCGGCCTCTCCCAACAGACGGCCATCAAGGACGCCTTAACTGAAAAATATCCCGGTCTAGAAGCCTTAGTCATTGACCGGCATCGCACTCAGCCGGTCGATCATGAACTATCGAAAAAAATAAACGATTTCGCGCCCGTGATTTTCTTTTCTACTTTCGGCGCACCCGCTCAAGAAAAATTCATCTTTCATAACCTGAAGAAGCTGCCGAGCGTCAAGGTCGCTATCGGTGTCGGCGGCGCTTTTGATTTCATCACCGGCAGGATTAAGCGCGCGCCTAAGCCCATGAGGCATATCGGCCTGGAATGGCTCTGGCGTTTAGCCCAGCAGCCGAAGCGCATCAGGCGAATATACAGAGCGACTTTCGTCTTCACTGCGGTCTTGTTGCGTTCGAGGTTGAATCATCTGTTCTATCGTTCCAACGTCGCCTGTTTCCTTTATAAGCAGACTGCGGAAGGCAAGAAAATCCTGATAGTAGAAAGAGAGGATGACCCTGGACATTGGCAATTACCTCAAGGCGGAACCGATGGCGAACCGTTAGAAAAAGCCGGCGCCCGAGAACTCGGAGAAGAGCTTAATACCGACAAATTCGTCATGAAGGCAGTCTTCAAGAAGACTTATAGCTATCTTTTCCCGCCAGTCAGCCAGCAAAGTCCCTTATCTCTGCAGCGCCGCTATATCTTCGATTATAAAGGGCAGCGGCAGGGCTTATTCATCGCCGAGTTCACCGGCCAAGACGAGGATATTAAAGTAAATTTCTGGGATCATTCCGCTTGGCGCTGGGTAGACATGCATGACCTGGTCACGAGCGTTCATCCGCGTCGCCGCGAGGCCGCGCAGATATTCTTAGCGAAATTTTATTCCTTAAAGTAGCCATAAAAATAACATTAAAATATGTTTACATCCTTATTTGGTCGTCAAAACCATAAACCGCGCCTACGCTTCGCTCCTTCTCCGACCGGCTTCCTGCATATCGGTAATTTTCGCAGCGCTTTATTCGGCTACCTATTAGCCAAGAGCCAAGGCGGCGATTTCATATTGCGCATCGAAGACACTGACCAGAAAAGAGAAGTGGCCGGCGCAGTCGACAGCCTATTCAGGCTTTTTAAGACCATGAATATGGAGTTTGACGAGGGGCCGCATATCGGCGGAAAATACGGGCCGTATGTCCAGACACAACGCTTAGATATCTACAAAAAATATTCCGATCAGCTCTTAAAAGAAGGGAAGGCTTACCGCTGTTTTTGCAGTGAGGAGAGATTGGCCGAAATGCGCACCGAGCAAGAAGCCAAGAAAGAAGCGCCACGCTATGATCGGCGCTGCCGCGGCTTAAGCGCTGCCGCAGCCGAAGCTAAGGCCAAGGCTGGCGAAAAATTCGTTATCCGCCAGAAGATGCCGCTTGACGGAGAAGTAAAGGTTTATGACGAATTGCGCGGCGAAATAACTTTCAAGGCAGCCGATCTCGATGATCATGTCCTGATAAAATCTGACGGCGTGCCGACTTATCAATTCGCCAATATCGTCGACGACCATCTGATGAAAATCACGCAAGTGACCCGCGGCGACGAATGGCTCGGCTCATTCCCGAAGAATATCCTATTATATCAAGCTTTCGGCTGGACTCCGCCAAAATTCATCCACTTGCCGCTCATCCTAAATAAAGTCGGCGGCGGAAAGTTGAGCAAGCGCAAGGGCGATGTCTTTGTGGAAGATTACCTAGCTAAAGGCTACCTGCCAGAAGCGCTGATAAATTTCTGCGTGCTTCTGGGCTGGCATCCGAAGAGCGACCAAGAAATATGGAGTCTGGAAGAATTGAAGCGGGCTTTCTCGATCGCTGGCATGGGCGCAAGCCCGGCGGTCTTTGATACGGAAAAGCTAGATTATTATAATAGCTATTATCTGCGTCAAAAATCCGTTCCGGATCTGACTGAGCTTTGCCTGCCTTATCTTAAAGAAGCTGGCAGAGATATCAGTGATGCTGAAAAAATCAAGAAATTCGTGGCCCTGGCTCAAGACCGCCTGAAAACTTTAAGCGAAATTGCGGCCGCTACCGCTTTCTTATTCGAACTCCCGGAATACGCGCCGGAATTACTATGCTGGAAAACTTTGACATTAGCAGACGCCAAAGCCAATCTGGCAACATTGAAGAAAGAATTGGAGAAAATTGCAGCTAATTCTTGGGATAAGGACTATCTGGAGAAGACTATCCTGGACTGGATAAAAGAAACGAACGGGAAGAACGGCGACTACCTCTGGCCGCTGCGCGTCGCGCTGACCGGACTAAAGAACAGCCCCAGCCCTTTCGAAATCGCTGCTGCTCTGGGCAGGGAAGAAAGCTTGAATAGAATAAATATCATTAAATAATAATAAACGACAAATAACTATGAGAAGAGCTAAAATTACCGGAATATCATTTTTCCTCTTACTATCTTTCTGCTTCGCCGCCAAGACGCAAGCAGTCGTATTGAATAATAAGCCAGATGACAATATTTGGGGCGTGAACAGGCTGATCAGGAGCATGGTCAAAGATAGCGAGGGCAATGTCTACGCTGGAGGAAACTTTACAGAGGCTATAGATGGCGCTGACAAGACGGGCAACTTCATCGTCATCGACAAAGATTCTGGCGCTCCGATATTATCAGACTTCAAGAGCAATAGCGATGTCTTCGCCGCCGCCGAAGATGAGGATGGCGGCGTATATATCGGCGGCATGTTCACCTTCATATCCGGACAGAAGAGGAATTGCATCGCCCATCTCTTAGCCGACGGCACACTGGATCCTGATTTTACGCCCGTTATCACCGGCGGACAGGGAAGCGTTAGGGATATAACCATATACGACGGCAATCTTTACGTCGTCGGAAATTTCACATCCGTCAACGGTCTGACCAGAAATTATATGGTCAAGATGGATATGGCGGGAAATGTCGATCCTGATTTCGCCCCCAGTTTTAACGGAGCGGTTTATACCCTGATACTTTCCGGATCAAGCTTTTATGTGAATGGCGCATTTACCACCGTCGACGGTTACACCCGTAATTATTTAGCCAAACTAAATCTCGACGGCAGTTTGGATTCCTCCTTCTCTCCCAGCGTCAATGCGGCTATCAATATGATGGTACTGGCCAGCTCGACTCTTTATATCGGCGGCGGCTTCACTAAAGCGGATTCGACCGGTTCAAGCACGGGCATAACCACTCACAACCGTTTAGCCAAGCTTAACACCGCGGGCGTGGTTGATCATACGTTCAATCCAAGTTTGAATAATACTGTCTGGGAAGTCGCTATCTACGGCGCAAACCTTTACGCTGGCGGCGATTTCACTAGCGTCACCGGAGTGGGCACGACGACAGCAGCCGTCAGAAATTATTTTGCCAAGCTGAATACCAGCGGCGCGCTAGATACTTCTTTCGCTCCCAACCTCAACGGCACGGCTTGGACTATCGTGCAGACTGTCGACGGCCTCTACGTTGGCGGCGATTTCACGACTATAAATTCTTCGCCTTCCAATCGCCTAGTTAAATTCGATAATAGCGGGAACTTAGATTCATCTTTTAATAGGTATCTTAATGAAGAACCTGATTTCATGGTATTTTCGGGACAAAGGCTTTACACCGGAGGAAAATTTACTTCCTATGTCCCTGGAGCATCTAGGACAAATATAATCAAGATCAAGCCGGACGGAACTTTAGATGAAGACTTCAACCCCACATTTAACGATGAAATTTATAGCTTAGCCATCATTGATTCCGATCTTTACGTCGGCGGCTTATTTACTACCGTTGCTTCTTCTGGCACAACCACCGCAATCACTCATAATAAGCTAGCTAAGATGAATTTCGCCGGCATTGTCGACCACGCTTTTAACCCCAGCTTTGGCGGAAACATTCTGACTCTATCTGTCGCTAGCTCGACCCTTTATATCGGCGGCACGATCACGAGCGCGACTTCGGCAGGCACGACGACTTCAGTAGTTCACAACAAATTAGCCAGGATGGATACCGCCGGCATTGTCGACCACGCCTTTAATCCGAGTTTTATCGGCAATATCTGGTCGATAGTTTTTTCCGGTTCAGATATCTATGTCGGCGGCACGATCACGAGCGCGACTTCGGCAGGCACGACAACCGCCGTAACCCATAATAGATTAGCTAAGCTCAATACCGCCGGTATCATCGATCATACTTTCAATCCGAGTTTCGATAATACGATCTATTCCGTGGCTATTTATGATTCCAATGTTTATGTAGGGGGTCTGTTTACCAACATCGCTTCATCCGGGACTTCCGCCACTACGACCCACGGTAAATTAGCGAAACTCAATACTGCTGGCATCGTCAACGAAGATTTTAATCCTATTTTTTCCATCAATGTTTTCTCAATGGTGATGGCTGGCGCTGAAATATATGTGACTGGTAATTTTATGTCGGTCGATTCCGTCTCTCGCGATTATATAGCGAAATTCGATACAGACGGCAATCTTGATCTTAACTTTGAACCTTCTATGGGGGCGTATGGCGCCAATGTCTTCGTACTTGGCGATACTTTATATGTCAGCAACTCGCACACAGCCAGTCCTTTCCGTTTTTCTCCTGATATTCTCGCACCCGCTATCACGCTGAGTGGCGCGAGCGCTGTCTCTCTCAGCCGCGGCCAGAGTTATGCGGATGCCGGCGCGACCGCTCTTGATGCTAATTTCGGCAACCTGAGCTCTTCGATTAGCGTGGACAACCCTGTAAACACTAGTGTCGCGGGAACTTATACCGTTAGATATTCTGTCACTGACGCCGCCGGCAATACCAGCACGGCAACTAGGACTGTAACGATCAACGCTAATGAAACCTTGCCCGTCGGCGCGAATTACAGCCCGGAACAATTAATCGCTTCAGGAAGTGCGGGGAATAGTTCGAACGGGAACGCCAGCAGCTCTGTACAATTTTCTATCAACGAGAATATTCCATTCACGACCGATACCCCTCTTATCGCTCTCCGGTTCAATAATTTTAATAACTCTTTGATAAATCGTCTGGCCGTCTCCTCCAACCCGGATTTTACTGGCGCCTCTCTGATTGATTACGCCTCGACCTATAACTATGATATCTGCGCCGGCTCGACTAGCTGCCTTGATGGCGATTATATTGTCTACGCCAAATACTATAGCGTCTGGGGACAAGCCTCGCAGCCAGTGTCTTTAAAGATAACACTCAAGCGGAATACCCCTATCTCTGGCTCTGCCTCGGAAGCAGGCTCACCGTCTGCGCCAGCGACCAGTCTGCCCGCTGTCATATCGACGACTCTCTCAACCCGCCTCTCCGGCCGGATACTTCTTCAAACCGAATCTCACGGTGAGGCCTGGTATGTGAATCCTACCGATCAGAAGAGATATTATCTCGGCCGCCCAGCCGACGCCTATAGCCTGATGCGGGAATTAGGCTTAGGTGCGACTGATAAAGATATTAAAATCTTCCTATCTTCTGCCGCTCCGCGCCGCTTAGCCGGAAAAATATTATTACAGGTTCAGGATAAAGGACAGGCCTATTATATTAATCCGCTTGATCTAAAGCTATATTATTTAGGCCGGCCAGAGGACGCCTTTGCCTTGATGCGCTCTAAGGGATTAGGCATCACAAACAGAGATTTAGAGAAGATTAGCGCAGGGAAGCTTGAATAGAGCTCAAAGTATTTACAGAAATTAGGAAATATGGTATAATTAGATAACTATGAAGACGCCAAAAAATAATATAATAAAGATCAGTCTGCTGCTAACGATATTTGTCGGCCTAGTCTGCCTTGTGCCAGGCGCATTTAGCCAATATGGCAGCTTAGACGACGAGATAAGCGACCTGAATCTGAAGATCCAGAATCAGAAGAAGCAATTAGAAAACCTGCAGCAGCGACAACAAGAATATCAGGCTCAAATAGAGCTGAAACAGAGAGATAAGATAAACCTCAATAATCAATTAGCAATCTTGGAAAATCGCCTAGCCAAAGCGCAGTTAGATATCGAGAGCGTTAATATCGAGATAGACAAGACTGGTCTGGAAATGAAAAAAATCGAGATTGACAGCGGTAATCTTGATTTAACGATCGAAAAACAGAAAGTTCATATCGCCAATCTCCTGCGCTCTATGTACAAGCAGGACCAGGTTTCCACTTTAGAGATACTGCTCTTAAACGACTCCTTGTCTGATTTTCTGGATCAAGCGCAATACTTGGCCGACACCAATAAAGAAATCGGGGACAGCTTAGATGACCTGAAGGCTGATAAGTCGCGCCTAGAGCAGAACAAAGCAGCTTTAGATGATAAGAATACGGAGCTCGCCGCTTTAAAAAATAAGCTAGAAGAGAAGCGAAGCAATCTTTCTTATGAACAATCAAACAAAACTTATATCCTAGAAGAGACAAAGTCTTCAGAAAAAGAATATCAAGCCTTATTGCAGAAATCCAAGAGGGAACAGCAGCAGGCCGAGGCAGAAATCGCCAACGCCGAGCAGCTCATCCGTCAGAAAATGTCTCAGAAAGACAAGAATAAGCTCAATAATGGCAATAATACTATTGCCTGGCCAGTTCCTAAGAACGTTATCGTCGCCAGCTTCCATGATGCCGATTACCCGTATCGCAATATCATCGGCGAACATCCGGCCGTCGACATCCGCGCCAAGCAGGGAACGACTCTGACGGCCGCGGCTGACGGCTATGTCGCCAAGGTAAAATTCGACGGCAATAAGAATTACGCCTATATCATGATTATCCACGGCAATGGCCTGGCGACCGTCTACGGCCATGTTTCCGCAGTTTACGTCATGACTGACCAATATGTCACTCAGGGGCAGGCTATCGGCCGCAGCGGCGGCATGCCCGGCGGCATCGGTTCCGGCGGCTTCACGACCGGTCCGCACCTGCATTTCGAAGTTCGCTTGAACGGCCTGCCCGTCAATCCGGAGAATTATCTGCCATAATAAGCAAAATTCCCATAAACAAAAAGCTCTGAATAAAATCAGAGCTTTTTTGAATCTCCTTAACTATCTTAGAATTTCCGGCTATCGTGAACCTTGCGATGGACATCCCTCAACTGCTTATTCGTCACATGGGTATAGATCTGCGTCGTAGCGATATTGCTATGTCCCAAGAACTCTTGCACGGTTCTCAAATCTACTCCACCATTGAGCAAGTCGGTCGCGAAAGAATGGCGCAGGGTATGAGGCGTCGCCATGACCGGCAGACCGGCGATCTTCACATATTTCTTGACGATATCTTCGATGCTTTTGACCGTCAGGCGCCGTGACTGGCGCCCCTTAGCCGCACCGCGGCGGTAATTAATGAAAAGGGCGTCATCCATGTCCTTGCGCTCTTTAAGATATTGGCGCAAAGCCTTGACTGCTCGTTCGGAAAAATAAACCGTCCGGATCTTCGAGCCCTTGCCGATAACAGCCGTCTCAATATCTTTAGTATCATCTTTGATGCGCAATTGATCAGTATTAAGGGCTGCTAACTCAGCGACGCGCAAACCGGTAGAGAAGAGCGTCTCGAGCAAAGCCCGATCTCTGAGGCCGATAATAGTGCCGGCATCAGGGGCGCTTAAAAGCCTAGAAAGCTGTTCCAAGGTCAAGAACTTGATCTCCTTATCAGCCTTGTCTTTAGCCAGCTTGACCTTAGACGGCGGCAAAGAAGGAATATTCTTCTCGACAAAGAATTCTAATAGTGAGCGGAGAGCGATTAGATAATAATTCTGCGTTGTTTTCTTCAGAGTCGTCCGCTTTTTCGGATCGATATGGCGCGACAAGAAGACCTTATATTCCCAAATTAATTCCGGAGTCAGGGAAGAGGGCTTCAGGGCTTCATGGCCGGTATCTTTGAGCCAAACGAAGAACTTCCTCAGGAAGCGGGTATAGTTTTCCTGGGTCTTAGACGACAAGCCTTTCTCGATCTCGCAATAATCGAGGAAGTCGATAAGATATTTAATTATCGGCTTATTATTTTCTAACATGATTTTATTATACCATAGAGGAGGGGATATAAAAAACCTCAATATCTATGGGCTTTTCCTATCTACAATACTTCGCATAATGTATATTAATACACATATAGATAGAGAAAATTAAAGGGGGCCTTGGGGGCCGCCCTTTAAGACGCCGGGATAGGCTAACTGATAATCAACCCCATTAAATGGACCTGGGGCTGGAACATCAGGATAACCTTGACGATGACCAGAAATATTCCGATCGTCGTGATACAGAAAACCAGGACCGCCAGGACGAACAGGATTTTAAAAGCTGATTCCATATACGTAAATTATTAATTTAAATTAATTAAAGTCGGGATTGATGAAGATCTTGTCGCCGTAACGCAGATCTATATAATTAGTCTTACTGAAATTATCCTTGATTTTCTCTCTTTTGACAAGGAGCAGGCGATTGACCTGAACATCAGTTCCCTCCTTGATTTTGAAAAAAACGACCGGACCGGAGACGAACTTGACTTTGACCGTATTGAACTCCTGATCGATGATAAATTTCTCCACAGGTAATTCTGGATAAGCGGCCAAGCGCTGACTCAGGTCAAAGATGAAGCTCAGATATTCGCTCTTAATATCGATCTTCTCGCTCATGGTCACGAGAGTCCCGGAATTCTTATTCTCGAGGATGAAATATTTTTTCTTATCCTCTTCAGATACAGCCGGCTCCTTGATGATGAAAGCGTCGGCCGAGGCATAATAATACGCATTTCCCTCCTGGAAGATAAACGCGTAAGGACGTTCGGTAACTTTCAATTCTAGGGTATGCGGCCAGCGCTTAATCATCTCCGCGCCGGAAAAATTATAAGCGGCTATGATATTGCTGACGACTGCTTCCTCTCGGAACAGAAAAAGATTACTCTCGCGGAAGAATAACCAGCGGCGGTTATTAGTCTGATTCCAGATTATATTTTCCAACTCAACGCTATTAAGGCGAGTCAGTCCAGTCACTTTCACTTCTTGGATGCGCCAGAGCGGCGCCGCGAAAAAAAACCAAATAATAAGGACAATAACGGCCAAGATAGCCAATAAGCACCATTTCCAGCGATGCGGGTTCTTAGGCTTAGCTTTCTTATGAAAAAAAGGGTTATGGAGATTCTTAGATTGATAATCTTTCTTTATTCGTTTGTAACTGGGACGAAATACCATGGCTTAAAAAAATTAATTATTGATTATTTCCCGACGGATATTGGCTTGGAGCTTGACCAGGAACTCATAAGGGATAGTTTCGGCTTGCTCCGCTAGGTTAAAGATGGAATTATAGTCTTCCCTCTTAGCCGAAATGATCTTGACAATATCACCAATTTTTGGCTTATTTTGGCCAAATTCTAAACAAGTCAGATTCATGCAGACTTTCCCTGCTATCTTCGCCCAAAAATCCCCTTTTTCCGACTGGACTAAGAATTGTGCGCGATTAGATAGGCGCCTATCTAGTCCTTCAAAATAACCGAAAGGGATAGTACCGACATTGATCGCTTGATTAGCGCGATAAGTCTCATTATAAGAGACGCTTTCTAAAACGTTGACTTCTTGGATAGAGACGATATGGGAATAGACTTCGAGAGCAGGCTGAAGAGCCATCTCTCTTCCCTGTCCTTCGGGATAAGAAAATGGGCTATAGCCATAAAAAGCTAAACCAGGGCGATAAGCGGTCAGGAGGTCATTCTTAGTCGTAAATATCGCGGCGGAATTGCCTAGATGGACCCAGCGCGGCTCAAAACCCGCTTGCTTCAAGATTTGGAGCGCCGCGCGGAAATTATCTTCCTGAGTCTGGTTCAAGCTCGATTCCTGATCGGCTGAAGCCAGGTGGGAACAGAGTCCGCTCACTTCCACTCGTTTAAGATATTCCTCATTAGCTTTGACAAAGGCTCGCATATCCTTAATACCCTCGCGATTCATGCCAGAGTTGACGAATAAGTGGACACGGACGCGTTTACCATATCGCGACAGATATCTTAAAGTCTCTTCGTTATAAACGACGAATTCTGTCCGCCCTAATTTGCAGTAGTCATAAGCGCGTTGCGGCATTTCGCCCAGAATCAAAACCTGGCCTTTAAAGTAACGGTACGCTATTTGCGCCTCCGGATAAGAGTCGACAACGACCATAGCCGGCTTAACCTTATTCAGGATCTGGCAGACTTCTTTCAGGCCATGCCCGTAGGCATTAGACTTCAAGACCGGAAATATTGCGGCGCTCGGCTGCAGACTTTCAAGATAACGAAAATTAGCGGCCAATTTCGCGGCATCAATCTCAATGACGTTTAAGGTCTCGTATTTAGGCTTGATAAGTTTTCTCAAAAAATTCATCATAATTTACGGGTGACGGCCTAGAAATTATTCATTTACGACTTGGCCTTGGCCGGAATTGAAGCGATCCTCATCCAAGTCAGTCGTCAGCTTATTCAAGGCGCCGTTCGTCTCCTGTCCGGTCAGGACATCGGTGGCATAATACTGCGGGCTACTAAGCAAGGGTAAAACTTGACCGACTTGATCAGCCGTCGGAATCAATTGGACCTCGAAGCCGAGATGATAACTTTCCGCGCGGCCAGCCATCTCCGCCACCTTCCAGATTAATTGGCGAGTCTCGGGATTATAATTGAATTCTCCGGCCAAGAGAGACCGGCTATCAGTTAGCTCTACGCCTTTAGGCAATTTAGCGCTGACGATCAGATTCTTCCAGTTCGCCTGGCTCTGCGCTTCTAAGAATATCCAATAATTAGTGGGGATGCCGACGAAGGGCGGCAACGGTCCGATGCCCAGTTGATCGCCTTGCGGACTAGTATAATACGCCGCGTCAGTCACTTTCAGTTCCGCCTTCACTTTCAGAGCCGGCAGATCAAAATCGTGTTTCAAAGCTTGGCCGCTGACGCCATACTCGCTGCGCGCGCGCCAGTTGATAGTTCTTTCTCCGCCTTTAGAGCTGAAATAAACCCTAGCTTCCGCTTCCCCGCTCGCGCCCGCCGCAATCTTGGCGAAACTGATCACCTGGTTATCAATATTAAAACTCGAATCACCCTTGACCTTTTCCAGTTTCTTCAGAGAAAAATTTCCGTCGGAAGATTCTAAAGATAATTTCAAATCGGAAATCGCGGCTGAGCCGCTGTTTTTGAAGCTTATCTTCAGGACAATACCTTCATCAAGACTGATGATGTCATTAGCTGCTGTCAGCTCCAAAACCAAGGGCGGATTATTCAGGTCGACCGTCGGCCGAGCATAATAGCCGAAACCCGGAAGGTCGGGACGATAGAGATACAACCCGATCAAGCTGGCTGATAAGCAAATAATGACGATCAAGAGCGACAAGTCAAGAACAAAATGCCAATGGCTCTTGAAATAGAATCTCTCGAAGCGGCCGCGGAAATAACGATGGATTAATTTAAACATATGTTTAAAGATTAATAAAAATTCTTGATGCCGACGAGAATATCTGGCGTGCCGTCGGAATTGATATCGCTCACGCTGACGCGCGCCCCGCCATGATAGCTTTCATCATAAGCGAAGAAGCTCATTAGCGCCCGGCCGTCAGCCGAGAAGACGCGGATTTGCGGACCGCCGGCGGAAGCGGGCACGGTCACTATCTCAATCGCGCCGTCGCCATTGACGTCTCCGGTCGCGATATTTATCCCGCCATTAAATTTTTCTCCGTAAGCTAAGAAGGTCTTCTTCAATTTTCCCGATAACGTGAAAATCTTTATGCCTGACTTATCGCCCTTCCCCGGCCCGGTGATAATTTCATCCTGCCCATCTCCGTCAAGATCGGCTAAGGCAACGCTGACGCCGCCGCGCAGATTCTTGTCATAAGCGAAGAAGCTGCCTTCCAGCTTTCCGCTCGGACTGAAGACGCGGACTTGCGGACCGCCGCCCAAACCGGCACCAGTGATTATCTTCCTGAAATAGCCGTCATCGAGATGAGCGGCTAAGCTGACCGCCTTCTTATAAGCTTTCTCATAAGGATAGAACGAAGATACGGAACGACCGTTCTGATACAGGATTATCCGGCCGCTAGCGGCGCTAAGGTTGATATCGGACGAAGCGTCGGAGCCCGCAGCCATGATCACTTCAGCTTCGCCAGGATAGGCGCTAACGTAAGAAAAGAAACCGCCGCTGACTTGGGATCCTTTGATATTATAGACTCTATAAAAATATCCGTTAGTGAAAGCGCTATTAGCGATCTGAGTATTGCGCTTCAAGAGGACTAAGCCATCTTGAGGGGCGAGCTGGATATAATTTATCTTCGCGCCGCTATTGATAGTCGGGGCCTGCCCGCCAGAAATCTTCTGCAATTCTTCTTTCAGAAGCGCGTAGGTCTGCTTCTTGTCGGTCGAATTAACGATAGCAACTCCATTCTTAAAATCACGGCGCCAGAGGCCAGGCTTGATATCTTCACTGGCACTAGCTAATAGGTTAAAGGGGCGAGAGCTCGGCGGACCGAGGTTGACGTCATACTCGTCATACCACCAGGTCTGGCCGTGGTTAGTGATGTCATAATCAAAGCTATAAAAACCGCTGCCCATGAGAGCGCTGGCCAAGCTATAACGGACATGCTGATAATCGAATTGGTTCTTATCAGTAGCGTTAAGCACGGAAACGGCCGGCGCCGGATTAAGGTTGGGTAGCTTCAAATAAGTCTTCATCGCGCCAGTCCAAGTGCCGCCGTTTTCCCAAGAAGGCGGAAAGCTTTCCAGCATCATGCCGTTCATGATCGGCTGGTAACCGTCATAGACGCGACCATTACCGATGATGATAAAATCAGACCCGGTTAAAAGGCGGGTCTTAGCCAACATTTTCTTAAAGCCAGCCGCCCAGGCGGCGTCGGCCTGAGTTTTCGTATCGACCACACCATCGTTATTCAAATCGAGATTGCCATTATTCATCCAAGCTATGTCTCCCCAGGTATTATCATAAAAGACACCGTCCCATAAGCCGCTAGCCGCGATCTTATCAGCGACGAATTGCGGCAGATAATCATTTAGTCTCTGGCCGCTCGCATCAGGGGTAGCGCCATCAGTCAGATTAAACATTGAAGTATACGGCCAATTAGAAACCTTGCGGCCATTTTGATCGCGCATCCACCAGCCGTCAGATAGGCCGCTGGCGAATTCCTGCCGCAAAGCCGCGGAATCGTAGCCGTCAACATCATCCAATATCTCTTCGGAGGTTATGTAAGCTAAGATAATAATATTAGGATTAAGCTGGCGGATCTTTAATAATTGCGCGCGGCTATTCTCAGCCACTTCCATATCCAAGATGAGCAGATCCCACTTCGCCAATTCTTTGGCTTCGGCGCTGGACACTTCCCATTTCAAAAAATAATTCGCTAACCGCGGATAAGAAGATTTCAAGGTGACAGCGCGGGTCACGGACGGAAAAAGAAGGCCGGCACTAAAGACGGCTAAGAACGATAGGAAAATTATTTTTATTCTGGTTTCTATCCGCATGGCTTATTTTGATTAAGATTTATTCTTCTTTGGTTTGATTTTCTTACAGCCGCCCGGAATATGCCGGACTAGCGCTTTAGGAATATCTATCGAGCCGTCTTCATTCTGATAATTTTCCAAGATAGCAATCAAGCAGCGCGGAATAGCGATGGCCGTGCCGTTAAGAGTATAGACTAACTCTTTCTCGCCGCTCTCTTGGCGATATTTTATATTCAGAGCGCGAGATTGGAAATCAGTGCAATTAGAAGTAGAAGTCACTTCCGCCCAAGCGCCCTGGCTGCCGTCGGCAGCTGGCTTGCCTGGCATCCAAGCTTCAAGGTCATAAGTTCGGATCGAAGGAGAGCCAAGATCGGCCGTGCAATGATCAATTACCTGGAATGGCAGACCTAAACCTTGGAATATCTCTTTCTCTATTTCTAATAATTCTAAATGGGTCTGTTCCGCTTCTTCCGGCTTAACATAAGCGAACATCTCTATCTTAGTGAATTGATGGACGCGGAATATGCCCTTAGAGAATTTGGAATAGCTGCCCGCTTCAGTCCGGAAGCAATGCGAAACGGCCACATATTTCTTAGGCAGATCAGCCGCTTCGAAAACTTCATCCTTATGATAACCGCCCATGGTTATCTCTGCCGTGCCGATCAGGCTGAGATCGGAATTTTCAATATTATAAATCTGGGTAGATTCGCCGCGCGGGCTATAGCCCATACCTTCGAGCACCTCCCTCTTCGCCAAGTCCGGAGTCGTAAACGGCGTGAAGCCGCGCTTAACCAGAATCTCAAGGGCATACTGGATAAGAGCGTATTCCATCAGGGCTAATTCATTCTTCAGATAATAAAATTTTGCGCCGCTGACTTTCGTTGCTCGGTCAAAATCAATCAGATCCAAGGACTCTGCTAGCTCGACATGATCCTTGGGGGAAAATTTGAATTTAGTCGGCGCGCCGAATATCTTCAAGACCGGATTATCATCTTCGTTAGCGCTCACCTTAACATCCGGATGAGTCAGGTTAGGGACGGACATGAGCATCTCCTTCAATTCAATTTCTTTGGCTATCAGTTCCGCCTCCTGATTCTTTAGCGATTCCCCTAAAGCTTTCATCTCCGCGATTATTTCCGGAGTCGGCTTAGTCTTAGAGGATTGATTGCGCTTCGCTCGCGCTGATTCTATCTCGGTCATCAGGTTGCGGACGGCCGTATCAAGAGCCAACAGAACGTCGATATCGACTGACGACAAGCGATTCTGAGAATTTTTCTTTATCATTTCCGGGTTCTCCCTGATGATTCTTAGGTCTAGCATATGTTTTTATATTAATTCCTCTTTTTAATTGATCACTTCCCCGCCGAAAGTCTTTAAGAGATCGGCCATTAATCCGCCGGGGGCTTGTTCTGATTTCACCTCAGCGGCCGGAGCCGGAGCCGCAGGCGTTTCCGTGGCTTCGGGCGCTTCCGTCTCTTCAGGCCGCAATTCCAGATTCTCATCGACTAAAGCGATGAAGCTCAAGGCTCGACCGAAGACTTCGCTCAGATTGCTCTCGACAATGCCTTTGATATTATGATCGCTGACTCGATCATGATGAAACTTATATTTAAAAACCAGCATCATCTTTCCCTCTTTCACTTCCCTAGGCTCGCAATTCTGCAGGACGAAAGACAAGGAATGATTATATTTCTTGATCTTAACTAAGAACTCCGGCCATTTCGCCAAGATCTCTTCGGCACAGAGATTACAGTCCTTATCAATCTCGCCGCGCGCTTGAATCACGCTGCTGCCTAGCGGCTTGATATTCTCCTTAACCGGAGCTAAAGTCTCTTTCTTCACGAAAGCCGGACCGGCATCGCGCTTCTGGCTCGGCATGATAGTTTCGCGGCGCAAGCTGGAAGCGGACGGAGCAGCGGGAGCGGACGAAGCCTGGCTGAAGCCGAAGCATAATTCGACGATCGCTAATTCCAAAGGCAATTGCGGAATAAGCGGACTCTTATTGTCGTTAGCGCTCTCTAGGAAGCGGCGCGTAAAGGAAAAAATCTGATCCCAGCTAAGATTCCCAGCTACTTCGGTCAAGCGCTTTTCTAGATTCTCGCCGAGATCAAGGCCGAGATTATCCGCTAATTCCGGGCTCAGCTTATCCAGCATGATCTTGCGGAGCAAGCCGATCAACTCGCCGGTGAAAGTCTTCAGATTGACGCCGCTGTCTATCAAGCCGTTCACTAGGCCGACCGCTTTCGCGGCATCCTTACGGCCGAGATGATCGAGTAGGCTGATTGCTTCGTTGCTATTGTAATGAGGCAGGACAAGTTCGGCCTGCTCAGCTGTAATCTTCTTATCGCCGAGAGCAAATATCTGGCCTAAAAGGCTTTCCGCATCGCGCAGATGTCCGCCAGAACGGCGCGCCACCGCTTCAAGAACCGAAGCGTCGACGCTAATCTTCTCGGCCTTAGCGATATTGCTCAACTTAGCGACAATTTCGCTGACGCTGATGCGCTTGAAATCGAAGCGCTCGCAGCGGGATATGACCGTGCCCGGAACTTTCTGGATTTCCGTAGTAGCCAAGATGAAGACGACATACGACGGCGGTTCCTCGATTATCTTTAAGAGCGCATTAAAAGCGGAAATGGAAAGCATGTGGACTTCATCGATGATGAAAACCTTGAATTTCGCGCTCGTCGGCGCCAGCCGGGAAAAAGCGATGATATTCTCGCGGACATTATCGACACCGGTATTTGAAGCCGCGTCGATCTCGATGATATCCAGATTCTTTCCAGCCGTGATGCCGACGCAACTCGCGCATTTATTGCAAGGCTCGGCCTCGCCGTCTTTCCGCTGCTCGCAATTGAGCGCTTTGGCCATGACGCGCGCCAGAGTCGTCTTGCCGACCGCGCGCGGACCGCAAAAAAGATAAGCGTGCGCCGGACGGCCGGCAGCAATCTCATTCTGCAGAGTTATCTTGATGTGATTCTGTCCGAGAACTTCAGAAAAATTCTGGGGACGATAATCGCGGTATAAGGTGGACATAAATGTTCCTGAAAAAAGAAAAATTATTTAAAAGATTAACGGCCGCTGCGGCGACTGATTTCTGCTTCGACTAATTTCGCGTTCTGCCCGTATTTCAGGCGGCTCAACGCGCGGATCTTATCAGCTAAGCCCGGGCGCTTGACGCCTAGGATCGGCCAAATAGTCTTAAGAGAAAACGGCCGCGATGAGCTATTATCGACTAAGAGCTTAAGGCAGGCCATACCCTTATCGACATTAATCAGGTCATATTCATTGAAGACCGGCGCGAATTCCTTGACCAGAAAAGCAGCGTCTTCCGAGCCGATCTTGAAGCTGACCATCGTGCCGACGTTGCCGAAGACCGCATCCTTGATCTCGGTATTATTATTCTTCGTTAATTGGCCGACGTATTGATGGGCGATAACTAGGTTAAGCGCGTACTTTCTGGCTTCTGATAATATCTGGCAAATAGAATTAGTCGTGAAATTCTGAAACTCGTCAATATAGAGATAAAAATCCTTACGTGATTCTTGCGGCATATCCGTGCGGCTAAGCGCCGCCATCAAGATCTTCCCGACCAGGATCATGCCCAAGAGATAAGCGTTCATTTCGCCGACGATGCCTTTGGGCAGATCGATGAGCAGGATCTTCTGCTTATCCATCACCTCGCGCAGGTTAAAGGCGCTCTTCTGCTGCCCGATGATCGGGCGCATCATGTCGTTAGAGATAAATGAAGTCAGCTTAGAAGTGATATACGGCACGATATTGGCCAGGGCCGCTTCGCCGCCAGCTTTCTCCGCTTCCTTGCGCCAGAAATCGACGACAGTCTGGTTCTTGCAACGGCTCAGCTTCAAGCGCCGGAACTCTTCGTCGGCTAGAACCTTCGGAATCTCCATCAAAGTCGAGCCGCTCTCCGGATCATCCATAATAAGCAGCATGGCGTTCCTCATATATTGCTCGAACATCGGACCGCCCGTCGCTTTCAAGTCATAAAGCTTATCGAAGATGCCGATCATCTCATTGATGACGAAGCTCTTCTGTTCTGGATAACGCTCATCATAATCCAGCAAGTTCAAAGCGAGCGGCCGTTCCAGGTCTCCTGGAGAAAAGATAATGACGTCCTCAGCCCTTTCCGGCGGCATGCGATCAAGGATATCCTGGATCAGATCTCCGTGCGGATCAAGCACGCAGACGCCTTCCCCGTTCTGGATATCCTGGATAGCCATATTCGCCAATAAGACGGATTTACCGACGCCGGATTTACCGATGATATAGGTATGGCGGCGACGGTCAGAGCGCTTGATCCTGACCTCTTTCTTGACGCCGCGATAAACGTTCTCACCCAAGCTTATGCCTTCGGTCGGAATCTCAGCCGGAGCCGGAGCGATCCGAGCCGTCAGCCAGAAGATGTTAGGAGTCTCAGTTGAAGATAGCGGAAAATGAAAGATGCTAGCCAGTTCTTCGCTGTTCATCAAGAAGCTCACCTGCTCGCGGAAATAACGATAGATGAAATCCTTGATGATCTTATCAGGGTCGCTCTTATAGACGCGAGAGAAGACGTTGCCGTAGCTGAAATTATTATATTCCATGAAAGCGCTCGAGACGTTATCCAGATAGACATTCGCTTTTTCTTTCGTGTTCGCGCAAGCGACGACGCGGATATTCACATCCAGGCCGGCTTTCAAGTTCTTCTCTTCAATCGCCTTGAGCATCTCCTCTTCGACGGCGGATAATTTTTTCGCGTCTAGCGGATGCGCCGGATCTTTCGGCTTAGAGCCTGGCAGCAATTCATTAATAGAATTCAGGAAACGGCCAAAAGAAGAAGCGGCGATTAAGCCATTCTTGACGGATTGTTTTTTTATGATGCTCTGAGTGACGCGGCGGGATGTCCCATGCCAAGAGCCTCTGGCGCTGCGGACGGTATATTGGATCGCCAGGCTTTCGTCCTTATCTAGTTTCGATAAAATATTTATAAGCGAGTTGAGCGGGTCGACTTCCATCTTCTGATAAGTCTTGATCGGGAAGACGAAGCTCTTGGTCGTCCGCAGATAACCGGCCGCGATAGCCCCTTTCAGGCTAAAAGAATTATAGTCTTCCAGTTCCTCGATCACCGCTTGCGGATAATGCGCGTGGATCTGCTGCTCTAGATAACGCGCGCTATCCTTAGGCGCCGCGACATAGAAGGAGATGCGGTTATGGCTAGCGACGATCTCGAAAGAAAATTGATCATTACGGCCGGTCAGCCAATGGCTTAAGCCGCTCTGAGCTTTCAAGCCGCCGATAGCAGAAAATATTGTTTCGCCTTTAGCAATCTCTTCTTTCATCTGACTGACGCTCGTTTCTTTCTTATCATCAGCCGGCTTCTCTTTCGGCAGGCGGACGAGAAAGACCTGATGAGGAAAATAACGGCGTCGCGCCAGCAAGAGCCGGAAAATATTCAGGATTATGAGCACGCCGAAGATGATCGCACCAGAAATGGCGAGATAATAGACAGCGGCATCTCCTAAATTAAAAGGAAAGTTTTCCATAGTTAGAAAGAGTCTTCATTTAGAAAGAATCTTTTATCTTTATTATCTTATCAGCTTTAATCTTCGCTTCCTGCTCTAAAAAAAATAAATTAATGCCGGGAATAAACTTGAGCCAGGCCCTAATCAAGTCGATAATCTTGCTAGCTTTGACTTTAGTCTTGTCCAGAAGCGTGTTTATCTTCTTAACAGTCTCTTCCCCGCGCTTCTTGAATTCCTGTTGACGCTTAACGTCCATCTTCAAGAAAACCTCATTAAGGCCTTCAGCCAAGACCGCGTCTATAGCTTGCGCGCGCTGTTCCTGATAACTTAAAACAGCCGGCGTCACCGGACGCGGCGCTGGCGGCGTGAATTCTCCAGCCGGCACGGTTTCCCGCGCTTTTTCCGGAATAGCCGAAATCTGTTCTGCTTTAGTTTCCGGAGCAGCCATCTTTTCTGGATGGAGCGGCGGCAGAGTTATCTTTTCGCGCGCAGGGATTTCGATTTTATTCTCTTCAGCCATATATTATTTTAAATCGCGGACGCGATCGCAAGCACGATTAATTAACGCTGATAGCTTCGACCGGGCAATTATCAGCCGCATTCTTAGCGCAGTCGGTAGCCGCCTCGTTCACCACCTCTGATTTTCCGTCCAGATCCATGTGAAAAGTTTCCGGGCACATGCCGGCGCATAAGCCGCAGCCGATGCACTTGTTCTTGTCTACTTTGACCATATGATTTTAATTAGTTTTTAGCTATTTTTGATGTTTTTATTATAGCATATTTAAAAAAAATTGAAATGACGTTTCGGCTCTAAAAAATCGCCTAATATAGCCTAAAAATAGCTAAAGTTGACAATTAAACCGGCTTTTGTTATATTGAGAGTATAAAATTTTAATAAGCACTCTGGAATACTGGTCTTATTGACTAGTATTTTAATGTCAAGCAACCAATATGGCACATAAGAAAGCCGCCGGGTCAACCTCATTAGGCCGCGAATCAGAAAGTAAGCGTTTAGGCGTCAAGCTCTCTGACGGCGAATGGGCTAAAGTCGGCTCTATCATCATCAGACAGCGCGGCACCAAATACCACCCTGGCCTGAACGTTAAGAAAGGCAAAGACGATACTTTATTCGCCGTCAAGGGCGGATTCGTCTATTTCTCTTCCAAAAAACTGAGAAAATTTGATAGTTCCCTCAAGGACTGCAAGATCGTCAGCGTCTTACCGACCGCCAAAGTTCCGGTTCCGGCTAAGAATCCGACTCCGAAAGGCACTATGCCTCCGATTAAGAAGAAGAACGTGAAGCGCAAGGCTATCGTTGCTAAGCCGAAGAAGGCTAAAAAGTAATATTTTTAGACAAACTACTCAAAAAACACCCGCCAATCTGGCGGGTGTTTTGTATTATCAGAATTTGATATTAATTATTTCCTCCCCTTATTCTTGCAAACCTTCACGAACTCAACGAACAGAGGGTGCGGCGCTAACGGACGGGAGATATATTCCGGATGGAATTGGACGCCGATAAAGAAAGGATGATTAGCGATTTCGACTGCTTCGACGATTTCTCCGTTCGGCGACGTACCGGCAATCTTCAGGCCGAGCTGCTCAAACGTATCGCGGTAATCATTATTGAATTCATAACGATGGCGATGGCGTTCGGAAACCGTCTTAGCTTTAGTATATCTGGCATAAGCCTTAGCCAAATGCGTGTCTGGCATGATCTTGCAAGGCCAGCCGCCCAGGCGGATAGTGCCACCATAGCCTTTTTCCTCTATAAGCTTCTCTTGGCCTGGCATGATATGGATGACCGGATTCTTAGTCTTCGGATTGACTTCGGAGGAATTCGCGTCTTTTAATTTCGCCACATGGCGGGCGAACTCGATCACGGCCATCTGCATGCCATAACATAAGCCGAAATAAGGCACGCCTTTTTCGCGGCAATATTGGATAGTTCTGATTTTTCCTTCTGAACCGCGGCCTCCCCAACCCTGAGGGACAATGATGCCATCAAGACCGGATAATATCTTCACGCCCTTCTTTTCAATATCCTCGGCGCTCAGCCAAGTTATTTTTGCCTTACAATGGTTCGCTATGCCCGCGTGCTTGATCGCCTCGATGACGGAAATATAAGAATCACCGAAAGAAAAATCACCGCTCGCGAAATATTTGCCGACGATGCCAATATTGACTATCGGACTCTTGGCTTTTGAGGCAGCGACCATCTTCTTCCAGGCGGCGTTCTCATGCTTGCGGGAAGGCAAACCGAATTTTTCCAAAATATGTTTGCCGAGATCATCCTTCTCAAAATTAAGCGGAATATCATAGATGGAATCGGCGTCAGGCGCGGCAATGACCGCTTCTAGCGGCACATTGCAATTGATAGACAGCTTTTCCCGGCGAACCATGTCAATCGGCCGTTCGCTGCGAGCCACTAAGAAATCCGGCTGAATACCGGCGCTCTGCAGATTGCGGACGGCGTGCTGCGTCGGCTTAGTCTTCATCTCTCCGATCATATGAGGAACAGGCAAATAAGAGACCATGACGAATAAGACGTCTTTAGGGTGGAATAATTTCATTACTCTAGCCGCTTCTAAGAACAGGAGATTCTCATATTCTCCGACTGTGCCGCCGATTTCGATGATCATGATCTCGGCCTTAGTCTTTTCGACTGCTCTTTCGATGCGCTCGCGAATCTCTTGCGGAATATGAGGAACAACCTGGACGCATTTGCCCTTATATTCCAGATTGCGCTCGCGGGCGATGACGCTCTGATAGACGCGCCCGGTCGTCATATAATTCTCCCGATAAATATTAGTGTTCAGGAATCTCTCGTAATTGCCGATGTCCTGGTCTGTCTCATCGCCGTCTTCGGTCACGAAGACTTCCCCATGCTCGATCGGATTCATAGTCCCGGCATCGACGTTGATATAAGGATCCATCTTGATAGCGCTGACCTTATAGCCGCGCGCCTGTAGAATCTGGCCGATAGAGGCCGTGGTTATTCCCTTTCCGACTCCGGACATTACTCCGCCGACAACGAAAATGTATTTGGTAGCCATAGTGCTTGGTCTCTCAAACTTGACGTTTGAACAATTTATTGATATAAAATAATTAACAAAAAAACAGCTGTTATGGAAAAGTTGCGTATTGTGAAACATGGTTACAACGGAAGCGCCACTTTTACATTGTTCCTTGTAAAACCACCAACTCAGCTCATCACTGGCAAGCCCCTAGAAGAGGTAGCTAGCAGTATTGTCAGGGACTATCCGACCATCGCCGAAAAAGTAGCCGATGCCGATCAGGTAATGAAAGGCGCCGACACTGGTGATATCAATTTCTCTCTGGTGGACTGTGCCGATAGAGCCGAATTGGTAAAGTTAATCTCAGGCAAATTCAATGCTCAGCAAAAAAAGATGGCTGAAAAATAAATTTGCTAAAAATAAAAGGAACATTCTTCCAAAAAATTGGGGGCGAAAAAATCGCCCCTTTTTTATTTCTTCACTGCTTTCAATAATTCTACCGCCTTATCAAATTGCGGATCTAGGCCCTTATCAGCATCGGCCGTCGTCAATTTAACTTCTATATTCGGAGTTAAGCCTTTCTCATTGATAAAATCGCCAGCCGGAGTCAGCCAATGAGCGATAGTCATCTTCAGGGACGCGCCACCAGCCAGATCGCTCAAGCTCTGAACAGAGCCCTTGCCATAAGTTATCTCCCCGACGATAGTTGCTTTCTTATAATCTCTCAAAGCGCCAGCTAAGATTTCCGAAGCGGAGGCGCTGCCGTTATTAACCAGTACAATAGTCGGAATATTCTTCAAGCGGGCGCGACCGCTAGACGGATATTCATTGCGGCGATTGCCGTTGAATTGTTCCGCCACGATCGGGCCAGCCTCTATCCATTCGCTCGCCATATTGACGGCTGTTTCCAGATAGCCGCCTGGATTATTGCGCAGATCTAAGATTATTCCCTTCGGATTCTTTATTAATATATTATTAACGGCCGTATTGAAAAGGTCTTCGGTATCATCGTTGAAATTGCTTACTCTAATGACATATATACCGTCAGCGCGCATCTCCGTCTTAACGCTCTTAACGATGATAACGGAGCGCGTTACCGTGATATCACGCGGCTTTTCTTTTCCCCTGATGATAGTCAGGACGACTTTCGTGTCTTTCGGACCGCGGATCTTAGCGACCACTTCGCTGACGCTCAGACCCAGAGTCGAGACGCCGTCGACAGCATAAACCTTATCGCCCGCGCGCACCCCGGCCTTCTGAGCCGGCATGCCGTCTAAAGGCGCGACTATAGTCGTGATATCGTTGCGCATGCCGACTTCGGCGCCGATGCCTTCGAAAGTTCCGGCGAGATCGTCAGTGAATTCTTTAGATTCTTTCGGATCCATGAAGACAGTATAAGGATCGCCAGCGGCGGCGGCCAGGCCTTTCAGGGAGCCATAGAAAAGATCCTCATCCTTCACCTTATTATTATCGACATAGTCAGTCTTCAAGCTGTCCCAAACCTGCCAATAAAGATTAAAATCGATTGCCTGCCCTTCTCGGCCGCTCTCGGCGCCAGCCGCTTCTTTCGAATAAGCGATTAGGCGATTGCCGGAAGAAAGGCTATTGCTTTTCTTTTTTCCTGAATAAAAACCGACGAAGAATATGCCGCCCAAGACAACCAGGACGACCAGGATTAAGCCGGCCTTCTTATATGATTCTCTGCTGACTCTATTTAATTTCCTAACAATCAGATTAAGCATACTTTGTTTATTTATTTTAATGCCGCCACACGATTTTCCAACTAAGCTCATTAGTATTTTAGCCAATAAATTATTTTTAAGCAAACCGGATGGAAAATCACTCAGTTTGAAGCTTGAAATAATAGCAAAAATATGTTATTGTTTTTATTTATTGAGACTGGCAACCGAACACTTGCCAGCTTAACGCCAAAAACCCGCCTATGGAACGTATCAGATATACAAAAGAAAATTCTGCTCTAATCATTAAAAAGGCCCTAAATGTCCTAAAGAATGGGGGCATTTTCGTATTCCCGACCGAAACCTGCTACGGCCTCGGCGCCGATGCCACTAACCAGGCGGCCATAAACAAGCTATATTCCTATAAGACGCGGCGGGAGGGTAAGCCGCTCTCTATCGCTGTCAGCGATATGAAAATGGCTTCTGAATATGCAGCCCTCAACGAGGTGGCCGAGAATCTCTACAAGAACTACCTGCCCGGCCCGATAACTGTGATTTCCAAAGGGCTGGGCCGAGTCGCTAAAGGAGTAGAATCTGAATACGGCACCTTGGGAATCCGAATACCAGACAACGAGTTGGTCCTGAATATTATTCGCAACTTCGGAAAACCGTTTACGGCGACATCGGCGAACGTCTCCTATATGCCCAAACCTTACAGCGTGAACTCCTTGCTGCAGAATACCCCGAAAAAAAACCAGGAACTGATAGATATGATCATCGATGCCGGAGAATTGCCGCATCGCGAAACTTCGACCGTAGTCGATACGAGCATGAATAACCTGAACGTCATGCGACCGGGTCAGATCAACCTGGCGCAACAATTATCCGATCAGAAAGCAGTCATGTCCGCGGAAACGGGCGGCGAAGAGCAGACTGTCAGCTTTGGAGCCATGAACATGCTGAAATATATCGACGAACCGCTCTCCGGGCCGCTCGTGTTTTTCCTAAGCGGCGAGCTCGGCGCAGGCAAGACCCAATTCTCGAAAGGATTAGCGGGTCAGCTCGGCATCAAGGAGATTATCAAATCTCCGACCTTCACGATCCTGAACGAATATGAATATGCGCTCGGCCAAAGGCAGGGCAAGTTCATCCATATCGACACTTGGAGAATAGATAGCCTGAAAGACCTGGAAACCATCGGACTCGATCAATATCTTCGCTCTGGCAATATCATTGCAATTGAATGGGCCGATAAATTCTTTGATGACTTGAAAACGAAGATAAAAAAAGCTGACGGCAAAATAATCAATGTCATCTTCGATTATCTTGATGAGAACACTAGAAACATAAAAACCTATGAATAGGATCGCAACCCCTAAAACTGGACCGCTCATCTTAGCGATTGACACGAGCTGCGACGACACCTCCGTCGCCGTCTTGAAAGGCCGGTGCGTCCTATCGAGCGTAATCTCATCGCAAGTCGAACTCCATAAAAAATGGGGCGGCGTCGTGCCGGATATCGCCAAGCGAGCCCATAAAGAGAATATTGAAAAAGTATATCAGGAAGCCCTGAAAAGAGCTCGGATCACGGAAAAAGAAATCGAATTCGTCGCGGTCACTTACGGTCCCGGCCTAGCTATCGCCTTAGAAGTCGGCGTCGATTTCGCGAAAAATCTGGCTTATAGTCAGAAGAAAAAACTCGTACCGATAAACCATATGGAGGGGCATATGCTCGCTTCATTCATCCTGAATAAAGAGGCTAAGGGGCGGATTGGGCGGAATCAAGAAGGAGGAATCTTCCCGGCCTTAGCGCTCCTGATGTCTGGAAATCATACCGAAATAATATATGCCGCGGCCTTGAATGAATACGAAGTCCTAGGAGAGACGCTAGATGATGCTGCCGGCGAAGCTTTCGATAAAGTTGCCAGGATGCTTGATCTCGGCTATCCGGGCGGCCCAGTCATCACTCTCTTAGCCGGACGAGCCAGCAAAAAATGGGCGGACGCCCATTTAGGATTCGAGGAGAGAAACGACAAGAAGCCGCTCTCAGAAATCGCCGGCCGTTTCGGATTGCCGATACCGATGATGCGCTCCGGCGACTTGAATTTCAGCTTTTCCGGCCTGAAGACCGCTTGTTTATACAAGATCCGCGATCTCAGAGCTAGATACGCCAAAGATACGGATTGGTCCTATGACTTCGCGCGCGAATTCATCAACGCGATCGCGAAATCGCTAGCCTTTAAGCTGCGCAAAGCCATCAAGCTCCGCCCGGAGATAAAATCCGTCGTTGTCGGCGGCGGAGTGAGCAATAATGAATATATAGTCCGCGAAATCGGCTCTCTAGCCAGGAAACTAGGAAAAGATTATTTCCTTCCCGAAGCCAGATTCCGCAGCGACAACGCCGGCATGATCGGCATCGCCGCTTATTATAATATCGTCAACAAAAAATATTGGATCGAGGGCGAAGAGATATTGCAGCTCGATAGGAAGCCGATGCTTCACCTCTAAAGACCGCTATTTAAATAGACTATTCGCAATTAGATGATTGCTTTCAAAGCCTTCAAGGCTTCCGGCAATATCGGCAGGATGATATTTACGACTTTCAACAAGAGCGGGGCGACGACGGAATCGGTCAGCTGAGCGCCGAAGAAATTGCTGATGAGCGTATAGCGCGAAACGACATAGATTATTAATCCAACCGACAGCGCTCCTTCTAACAAACCGAGAGCGGCGCCCAGGAGGTTATTGATATAGCGGCTTCCCGGAATGACAGCGATAAAATTAAAAATCTTTTCAATAATTAAAAATAGGAGGGCGGTCAAACGCGTCACCAGCGCGAACAGGATAATGAAAGCCAAAACCTTGGCAAAATTTTCATGGCTAGACGCCCAATTCGCCAACCACTGCCACTTCAAAGCGAAGGCATAGAAATTGAGATAGAAATGGCTCGAGACATAGGCTCCGACGATGAGCCCGGCGATATTGCCCAGGAGCTTGATCAGGCCTTTGAATAAGCCGTTGACCATAAACAGGCCGACGATGATGATGAGGACGATGTCAAAAGTTGACATAATATTTATTAATTAAATTCTTGGAAATAATATTTCTCCTTTTTCCACCTGCACTTCGGAAAATTGTTTTTGTATCTTTTGCGCCACGGCTGGAATGAAAGGCTCTAGCAGATAAGCGCAATTAAGGATCGTGATCGATAAAGGTTTCAGGACATCTTCGATCTCTTTCTTATCAGTCATCTTCCAAGGCGCCTTATGGCTGAGAGTTTCGTTGCAATCCCGGAGCTGGCCCCAAATTATCTGCAAGGCTTCATTGAAACGATAGCCGGACATACTCGCCTCGAAATCTTTAACAGCCTTCTTGATATAGGCATTCTCTAAATCGATTTTCAGTTCAGTCTTAATCTCATTCTTCTCTAATAAATTTGAAACGCGCGCTGCCAGATTTCCTAAGCCGTTCGCTAGGTCGGCATTATAGCGCTCCTTGAATTTCTCTTCCGAGTAATCTCCGTCTTCAAAGGGCGGAATCTCTGCCAAGAGATAATAGCGGACGGCGTCGGCGCCGTATTTATCGGCCAATTCGAAAGGATCGACCGTATTGCCCAGGCTTTTGCTGATCTTCTGGCCGTTGACTGTCAGGAAACCAAAGACTAAAACCTGAAGAGAATTAGGAATCCCAGCCGACAAAAGCATAGCCTGCCACATGGCCGCTTGCGGACGAAGATTATCCTTGCCGCAGACCTGCAGTCCGGGCCAATAGGCCTTAAAATCGCCTGATTCATCAGGCCAGCCGAGCGTCGAAATATAATTAACCAAAGCATCAAACCAAACATACATGACCTGAGTGTCATCGCCCGGAACTGCGATACCGTGCGGCATCTTCTCTTTCACGCGCGAGATGCTGAAATCCTGCAGGCCACCCTCGACAAAGGTCCTAATCTCCTTCAAACGGCTGGACGGCAGGACGAATTCCGGATTAGATTCATATAATTTCAAGAGCGGTTCCTGATATTTAGAGAAACGGAAAAAATAATTCTCTTCGTCGATGATTTCCAGTTCCCTGTTCGGATGCAGCGGGCAGCGCCCGTTGACTAATTCGGAATCGGTTTTTTCCAATTCGCAGCCGACGCAATATTTTATCTTATAAGTCTTCTTATAGATATCGCCATTCGCGTCGCATCTCTTCCAGAAGGCTTGCGCCGCCGCTTCATGATCAGCGTCGGTCGTGCGGATGAACTTGTCATAAGTCAGATTCAGCTTCTCCTTCAAGGGCCGGAATTTCGCCGAATATTCATCGCAATAAGCCTGCACCTCCAGGCCTAATTCCTGCGCTTTCTGATAGATCTTTAGGCCGTGCTCGTCAGTCCCGGTATTGAAAAAGACTTTCCGGCCGCGCTGGCGCTCATAGCGGGCGATGACGTCCGCCTTGATTATCTCGGCCGCGAAGCCGATGTGCGGCTCGGAGTTGATATAGGGCAAAGTGGTAGTGATGTAAAAATTTTTTGACTCAGGCATATCGGGGTTATCTTTATTTCTTATTAATAAGCACGACAAATTCTCCCTTCAGGCTATTAGGATCAGATTGTAATTCCTCTAAAACTTTTTCCGGAGCGCCGCTATAGAAGCTCTCAAACATCTTAGTCAGCTCGCGCGCGACTTTGACTTCCACTGGAATCTGTAATTCTCCGCTCATGACTATTAATTCTTCTAATAATTTTACGATCCGGTGCTTTGATTCATAAGTGACGGCCGGATATTCGCTCTTGAATATCTGCTTCAGCATGGTCTGTCGGCCTTTCTTATGCGGCAGGAAGCCTAAAAATAAGAAGCGGTCGAAACCGACTCCGGCAATAGATATAGCTGTTGCGAGCGCGGAAACTCCGGGAACGCTTTCAATCAAGACTGAATTCCCGAATTCTTCCCTGACCGCGGAGACGAGCTTGCTGCCCGGATCAGATATGCCCGGCGTGCCGGCATCAGTCACGAGCGCTAGATTCTTCCCTTCCTTCAATAGAGCGATAATCTTATCAGTCTTCAGGTCGCCGGAATGCTGATGGTAAGAGATAGTCGGCGTCTTGATACCGTAATGATCTAATAATCTCTTAGTGACGCGCGTATCTTCGCACAGCACGAAATCCGACTCTTTAAGCGTCCGCTCCGCGCGGTGAGTCAGATCTTCGAGATTTCCTATCGGCGTAGCGACTATCCTTAATATGCCCATATTAATCCATGTTATCGCGGCGCTCCCGGACATACTTAGTCCAGTCTTCCGCTATTTCCACTAAGACCTTGAAGGGCGCTTCGATGACGAAATCGAACAGGAAGATGAAGACGTTGACCTTAGCAAATTGTCCGGACAGCCAGCGGCCGACCAGGATTATCGGCATATAGAAAAGATCCAGCAGGAAAGTCAGGATATTCTCCCGGCGTTCCACTATTATCAATTCTTTAACGCCTTTAGTCGTCAGTACGCTGAAGAAGCTGACGAAAGCCAAGAAGAACAGGAAGATGATGATGCTGACCCAGTTGAAATTTATCTTGTTCAGAGCCCAGATGACCACCCAGACCGAGAAACAGAAAGAGGCCGCGTAAATCAGATGGAATATCCCGTCCTTGAGCCAGCTGCGGCGCGAAGGGCGGCGGAGCATGAGCGGCTGCTTCTTCTCGCTGCCCGCAAAAGCGATCTCCTTGATGCCGCTGACGATCTTATCGGTATTATTCTCCTTAGGCGTGCGCGTCAGGAAAACGATGATGAATAAAAGTATGGCTGGGAAAGCGATGTTTATTCCCAATGAAATCGGGTTTATCGGCTCATTGAAGAATTTGATCGCCGGCACTTCGATCAACACGACGAAAATAGATTTTGTCAGGAAGATATAGATGATGCCTCTTATGGCGGCGCGCCATAACCGCGATTTAGCTTTCAGGTATTTCTTATTGCAGACCTTACGGATAAGAGAAATGAAGCTCTTCTCGCCTTTCTGCAATTCGCCGTAGACTTTAGCCGGATCGCTTTCGATCGTTTCCGACAGGATAGAGAAATACAAGGCATAAACCTTGACGATGCGGTCGAGCTGCTTAATAAGCGGGTGAGCGAGCTGCGCGTCAATCTTCTCGCGCAAAGAAACTATATGGCTCGCGATCTCGTTTATCTGGCCATCTTCAGCTTCAGGCAACTGCGCCTCGGAAGCAAGGCTGGGCCAGCCGGGATTATAATATTTGAATAGGATGAAGCCGAGCATGTCCGCGTCAAATTTTGAAAAAGTGCGGCCGATGCTCAGGTATATCTGGATCTCCAGGTCATCCTCGTATGGCAGGTCGGCTGGCAATCTCAGGTTCTTGCGCAGGACGGAAAAGAGATTATCGACGATAGTGGCCTTGATCGGATTGGGCGCCAGATTCTCTTCGATCTCGCAGGCGGCCATATCCAAGAGCCAATGAATCAGCTTATTCTTCTCTGCGATCAAATCCTTAGCTTTATTGATATCAGTTTTTAAATTCAAGCCGGCATTTATCTTGGCCGCGACCTTATCCTTAAGACGGATATATTTTTCCAATAAGCCGGCGATCTCGCCGATCTTAGTTTCTGGAATAGCATTATTCGACAGATAGCTGGCGCGGATCAATTCAACGAGCAGATGTTCGGCGATCTTAGCGCTATCGGTTTCCATGACCACGCCTTCGATAATTATCTGGCGGCGCAGGATGCGAGAAATGGCGTTCTTGCGGAGGAGATGCTCTTCTTCATAATCAACCGCGTTCCTGACTTTTTCATAGAAAAAAGCGACTCGAGAAATCAGGGTCGAAACCTTGATCTTCGGAATATTCTCATCCAGCTCCGCTTTCTTGTTCTTTTCGCTATAAATAATCTGAAAAAGCTTCTTGGCATCGTCATTGACCTCCACAGGGCGGTCATCTTCAGCGCGTTTAGCTAAATTTGGGCTAACCATAAAAAAATTAAGAATTAATAGTGCTTGCTATTATTGTATCTTGTTTGTCCATAAAAAGCAATAAAAAGACCCTGATAGAGGGCTTTATCGCCCCTATATCGGCTATCTGCAAATGCCTAGTCCGACCCCTTGACATGAGCTCGCAGATTTTGTATCATTTCAGTAGATAAAAGTAGCCTTTCTGGGCCTTTTTTTAAATAGAGATAATCTAATCTTATGAGCAAAATAACTTCCTATTTCAAGGAGTCTGTCGCCGAGCTGAAAAAAGTGACTTGGCCGACAAAAAAAGAAACTTATAATTATACCCTGCTAGTCATCGCTATCAGCTTAGGCGTCGCGATATTCTTAGGAGTCCTGGATTATATCTTTGCGCAAGGCTTCCAGGCGCTGATCAATAGATAAAACAAATTTTTATAAAACATTGTTCTTAAATTTATGGCCAAGCAACTTTTAAATCAAGGCCGCCGCTGGTATGTCATCCATACCTATTCCGGCTACGAAGAAAACGTCGCCCAAAACTTGAAGCAGAGAGTCGAATCTCTGGATATGGAAGATAAGATTTTCAATATCCTCATCCCGACCGAGAAGAAGATCAAGATCAAGAACGGCAAGCGCAAAGTCACGGAAGAAAAGATCTTCCCCGGCTACATCCTCGTAGAGATGGAAGTGACGGATGAATCCTGGTATATCGTCAGAAACACCCCGAACGTCACCGGCTTTATCGGCACGGGCACCATCCCGACCCCGATCAGCGATACCGAGGTCAAGGCGCTGCAGAAAAGAATGGGCGTCGAAGAACCTAAGTTCCAGATCGATGTCGCCGTCGGCACTCCGGTCAGGATCAACGAGGGGCCGTTCAAGAACATGGAAGGCAAGATCACCGCGATTGACGAAGCTAAGGGCAAAGTCAAAGTTTCCGTCTCGATGTTCGGACGCGAAACGCCGGTCGAACTCGATTTCTTACAGATCAAGAAGGTATAATTCCTGACTATTCAGGATTAACATAATGAGCGGGCTTCTAACGCTCCAACTAAAATAATAATATGGCTAAGAAAATAAAAACCAAGATCAAATTACAGATTCCGGGAGCAGGCGCTAACCCAGCCCCTCCAGTCGGTCCGGCCTTAGGCCAGCACGGCTTGAATATCGCCCAATTCTGTAAAGAATTCAACGATAAGACTAAGGACAAGGCTGGCGATATCATCCCGGTAGAGATTACCGTCTATGAGGATCGCAGCTATGATTTCATCCTGAAGACCCCTCCGGCTTCTGAGCTCATCAAGAAGGCTGCCGGCATCAAGAAAGGTTCTGGCAAACCGCTGACTGAAAAAGTCGGCAAGATCAGCCCGGCCCAGCTCGAAGAGATCGCTAAGATGAAGATGCCTGACCTGAATGCTAATGACTTAGAGGCGGCTAAGAATATCATCGCTGGCACTGCCCGCCAGATGGGAGTAGAAATTAAATAATTAATTATAATTGTGGGAGCTTGGCTCACCCAAGCGTCTGACCACGAAATAAAACTATGGCAAAGACTGAAAAAGCAGAAAAGAAAGAAGCGGCTCCGAAAGCCGCCAAAGGCAAGAAAGAGACCGTGAAGAAAGTTAAGGCTGTCAAGAAAGCGGATCACTCCGCTGTCTACGACCGCTTGAAGGCTTATTCTCCGGAAGAAGCTCTTGAGATCGTTAAGAAGATCAGCAAGACTAAATTCGACGCTTCCGTCGAAGTTCATTTCCGCCTCGGTATCAATACCAAGAAAGGCGACCAGCAAGTTCGCGGCGCTGTCAGCCTGCCTCACGGCACTGGCAAGACCGTCAAAGTCGCAGCCTTCGTCTCTCCGGAGAACGAGAAGGCCGTCAAAGCGGCGGGCGCTGATTTCGTCGGTGGCGAAGAGTTGATCAACGAAATCAAGAAGACTGAAAAGACTGATTTCCAGGTCGCTATCGCTGAACCGGCTTTGATGAAAAATCTAGCCGTCATCGCCAAGATATTAGGAACTAGAGGCCTGATGCCTTCCCCGAAGAACGACACGGTCACGACCAACCCAGCTAAGACCGTCGAAGAATTGAAGAAAGGAAAAATCAGCTTCAAGAATGACGATACTGCCAATGTCCACACCGTCATCGGCAAAGTCAGCTTCGACACTAAAAAATTAGTCGATAATTACCAGACTCTGCTCGATGTCGTTAAGAAGGCCAAACCAGCCTCTTCTAAGGGCAGCTTCATCAAGAATATCAGCATTTCTTCGTCCATGAGCCAGGGTGTTAAGGTGAATATCTCCTAATTACTGCACAATTTTCCCTATTGACTACCTCCTCAAAATAGGCTATACTATTCACAGGTAAGCAATTTTTAAAGAAAAGCGGACCAAAATCCCGCTTTTTCTTTACTAAAAGGTCGTCTTACGTTAATAAATTAAGTAAAAAAGCAAACAAGATGAAAAAATTATTTGTCGGCGGCTTGAATTTCAAGACCACTGATCAGAGCTTAGCTGAGGCTTTCGCTAAAGCTGGCAAGGTTATCTCCGCGGTAGTTATCATGGACAGAATGACCCATCGTTCTAAGGGCTTCGGCTTCGTAGAGATGGAGAATGATGATGAAGCTGAAAATGCTATCACCATGTACAACAATCAGGAATTAGACGGCCGCAAGGTTGTTGTCAACGAGGCTCGTCCTCTCGAGAAGAGATTCTAATGAATTTTAGATGAACTGATCAAATAAAAAAATGCCTCCCGCAAGGGAGGCGTTTTTTGTATATCCGAGTATTTGTCCGAGGATTATTTTTTTGTTTTCTTCTTAGGAGCCGGCTTCTTAGCCACGGGTTTCTTGACGATCACGAGCTTCTTTTTCGCCGTGGGTTTTTTCGCTATGCCCTCGCTTCTCTTCTCATAATCGGCAATGGCTTTCTGTAAGCCTTGGACAGCCATGACCGAGCAATGGATCTTCTGGTTAGGCAAACCGCCCAACTCTTCGACAACCTGTTTCCAATTATATTTCTTAGCCTGGTCGACGGTCAGGCCTTTGACTTTTTCAGTCAAAAGCGAGGCTGTCGCGATATTGGAAGCGCAGCCGAAAGACAAGAACTTCACGTCCTTGATCTTTCCCTTCTCGACTTTCAAGAAGAAATCAAGCTGGTCGCCGCAGACCATATTGCCGATCTGCGCATAGCCGTCCGGCTTAGCGATCTTGCCGATATTCTGCGGCTTCAAAAAGTGATTAATAGTTTTCTTGGTATAATTAAGAGCCATATATTTTTAATTAATTTGACATAAGTAATATTTTATATCAACTTTAGACAAATGTCAACCAATGAAAAAGCCCTAGTCTGACGACCGGGGCTTCATTTAGAGGAACAAAGTTATTTTTCTTAGAATTCTATTTCCATAGGAACGATTTCTATGCCTTCGGGGAAAAAGCTCGTGAGAGTCCGTTTTATCTTAGGCATCAATTCTGCCCACTCGAAAGCCTCGGCCTTCTGGATAGAAAAGGCGTATTTTCCCGGCATATCCATCCCTTCAGGAATGCCATTTTCCGGCTTGACTATGCCCTCAAGGAGCACTAGCATCTTTCCGAGCAGGATCAGCTTATCGGTTTCAACCTTGAAATTAAGAAACATAACATTAGGATCCGGTTCTCGGACTAAAATTATAGACTGCTTTTCTAATCTCAGGCCATGCTCGCGATGGAGATGAGAGAACAAGGCTCTCAGGATAGGATCTTCCAGGTCGCTGAATTTAGCGGCCGGAGATTTCGTGATCGTCAGGCTATGGCGATCGTTAAAATCAATCTCAGCTAATCCCGGCATAAGAGCGTACATAGCGTGAGCTTTGGCAGCATTAAAGCTATGCGGCCAAGACATGGAGAATATCAGCTGGTCAGGATTTCTTTTCCTGCCGGAATAAACCGACATAATCCTGATCCTCAGGCCGCTATGCCTCTCGCTGATAAAAACATTCTTCTCGAATTCATCGACCTTATAATCTCCAGGGTCGACGGGGGAAGTTTCTTCTTTTTCCAGAACCTCTTTGATAGCCTTCTTTTTTTTAGGCCCAAAAATAGCTAAAAGCCCAAAGACTATTCCGAAAGATAGAATAGCTGATATCCCTATGATATAGGGAGACATCAAAATAATTAGTAACATATTTTTAAAGTGCTTGCTTATCGTCCCGGCACCACTGGGGACTATTCTAGCGGGTCGTTGCTAGAAAACGGATTGGCTTGCGCCTTGCTACTGGCCATTCAGGATATTGTCTTACCCCATAATTCCAAGCTTTAGGAATGATGATATATTAGCATATTTATAGCTATTTGTCAACAAACAAAAATAGGCTTATTCGGCCTATTTTTATGAGATAAAACAAAATCCACAAATATTTTGAGTGGGCTAGACAACCGGGGAAAAACTTCGCAACCTCTTAACTGTCTCTTTCAGGCGCTTGATCGTGTAGTCTATTTCCGCCTTCGTATTATAGCGTCCGAAAGAAAAACGGATATTGCTGTTCAAGAAATTCTTTTCTAAGCCGATAGCGCGCAAGATATGAGAGGATTTCAGGTTAGTCGCCGAGCAAGCCGAACCGGTCGAAACATGGATGCCCTTGAAAGACAGGTCGATCAGGATAGCCTCCCCTTCGATATAGCCGAACATGATATTGAGATTGGCCGGAACGCGCTTGGTTAGGCTGCCGTTCAACTTCACTTCCGGAATCTCTCTCTTGATGCTCTTCCAGAAATAATCGCGCAGCGCCGTCACCTTCTTCAGATAAGCCGTTCTTTCCTTATAAGCTAATTCCAAAGCGGCCGTGAGACCGATGATACCAGGAAGATTATAAGTACCGGAGCGATAACCATCCTCTTGGCCGCCGCCGACGATGAGCGGACGAATCTTAATCTTGCGATTGATATAAGCCAAGCCGACGCCCTTAGGCCCGTAGAACTTATGCGCGGATAAGGTTAGGAAATCAAGGCCCATCTTCTTGACGTCGAGCTTCAGATACGGGACGGCCTGAACCGCGTCGCTATGGAAATAAGCGCCATGCTTATGAGCGATCTTAGCTAGCGCCGCGATATCCTGGATAGTTCCGATCTCGTTATTGACTGCCATGACCGAAACCAGAATCGTAGAATCATCAATTAATTTCTCCAAAGCCGCCAGAGCGATGATGCCCTCGTGATCGGCCGGAATGAATTCAACTTTAAAGCCTTCCCTTTCTAATTCCAAAGCCGACTCGCGCACGCAAGGATGCTCGATGGCAGAAACAATAATCTTATTCTTCTTTTCGGTCCGATTAGCTCGAGCTACGCCCTTGATGATGAAATTATTAGCTTCGGTAGCGCTAGCAGTAAATATGACGCTCTCTGCTTCCCCGCCGATAATCTTGGCGACTGTCTGGCGCGCCTTAGACAGGTCTAGGAAGGCCTCTTGCCCCGGAAGATGGATAGACGAGGGGTTGGCGTATTTAGTCGTCAAATAGGGCTTCATTTTGGCCAGAACCCGCTCATCTAGCCGCGTCGTGGCGGCGTTATCTAGATATACTTGCATATGAATGATTTATCTTAGTTTTATAGATTTTTTATGAGTTTTTACTATACCACAGTATTTGACTTATGTCCAATTAATGAAGTTGACATTTATCAAAAAACGTATTAATATTATTAGAAAATCGGACATTAACATTATAAATCGGAAAAGATGGAACTAAAAGAATCTGAAATAGACAAGATCAGCAAGAAATTCAAGGTGCCTAAAAAAGATATCTTAGATTTTCTGATTGAGGAAGAGCGAATCGAACGCTTTCTTTCCCTAAAAAGATCATTCCTTGAGAATGATAGCGCTATCGGCAGAGCCGAAATCCTTAAGAATTGGCTAAAGAGCTGCAAAAGCTTTCATGACTACGAAGAAATCTACGTCATCCTAGAACCTGAAAATATCCCGGCAGAATTCTTCGAAAATTGGTTACGGTTATGCCGAGGCTATAAGGAAAAGAGAGATGTCTATTTATGCCTCGTCGGAGATGAAGACCTAAAAAAAAGATTCATCAAAATCTGGATAGAGGGGGCTGATTCCCTGGAAGATGTCCGCGAAGCCATATCTCATGCCACTAAAGACAGCGACGAGCATAAAGCCGGCATCAAGAAGATTATCAAAAAATATAATAATTGAAGCAATGGAAAAAGAAATAGCTATCAAAAAGATCAGCACGAAATTCAGCATTCCGGAAAAAGAGATAATCGATCTCTTGGACAGGAAAACCATTCGTAAGCTTCCGACCACTCCTTCTTCCATGTCAGCTACTAAGCCAGTCCCCGAAAAACAGCCGATTCCTTTTCAGACAAAAAGACATAAAAATGCTCATCGAGCCGCTAAAATAAGATATTTCTTTACTGAACCTGATTATCTCCTATTACTAGGAAAGATAAATAAGATTCGGGAAGAGATTAGGAGATTGGGTGAAGAGATCGGGGAAAGCTGTTCGGAGTCAGAGACTTTTCACGATAACTTCGACTACGAAGAAGGGACGCGCCAGAAAAAAATGTGGGTAGACTATCTCAGAGAGCTCGAACGCTTTCAAGAAAATGCCAAAATAATAAAGAGCGATGGTCTCCAGGAACATGTCGGGATCGGCAGCGAAGTATGGATCGAGACAGAAGACGGCGGCACTATCAAAAAGAAGATAGGCAGCTTCATTACTTTTTCCGACAATGAATTATCCTATGCGTCTCCTTTGGCGCAAAAAATTATCGGAGGAAAGAACAAAATTATAAAATTAAAGGACCATTAAACAATGGTCCTTTTTCATTAGCGCTGATAAAATTCATCATCCGAGAGGAGACAGGATATCCTTGATTCCCTTTTTATAAATATTCACGAGCCGCTCGTCCGACTGGTCAACTCCGACCGGCATCTTCAGGACAGATCGATAAAAACTTTCGGCTTTAGGAAAGTCTCCTGGACGGTAAGCAAAGTGAGAAACTCGACTCCCATAAGATGGGAACAGCTTAGCCGGATTCTGAAAAAGAGGCAATAAGTTCAGGGGAATCGTTGAATCTGGTTTATCAATATCAACCAAGCCGGCACTCTTGAATCTATCTAAAATATCTCTAAGATACGGGGCGACGGCTGAACCATTTTTCAAAAAGAAAATGAAAGAATACCAGGAAGGCTTCAAATTCTTATCAAAATAAGCTGGCGGCAAGCCGATAGAACCGATTTTCCTCAAGTCTCTGATTAATGAGGCGGCGTATTTGCTTCGGAACCTCGAAGTTATTTTCAAGTCATCAAATAGCTTATCAGCAATGACGATAGCTAGAGGATGGGCTCTGTATTTCAACCCCATGCCGGAATGAGTATATTGGTATAGATCGCCCTTAGCATCCATCTCTTGGCGGCATCTCTTATTATAATGCCCGAGCAGCAGGGCCCTCTCAAAAAAAGCTCTATTATTCGTCGTCATGATTCCGCCTTCGCCTCCGGTTATGATCTTGGCTCCCTGCAAGCTCCAAGCAGAAATATTACCGAAGGAGCCGACTATTTTGTTCTTATAAGTTGCGCCATGAGCATGCGAACAATCCTCCAGCAATAACAATTTATTCTTACGGCAGATAGAGACTATCTTATCCATCTCGGCGGGTATTCCCCACATATGCGTCACAACCACCGCTTTGGTTCTTCTGGTAATCTTCTTAGCGATTTCCTTCGGGTCGATATTCCCATTTTCGTCGCAATCGCAAAGAATCGGCTTTGCCCCAGTGAACAGGAGCGGAGTCACGGTCGCGAAAAACGTATAAGCCGGACAGATAACTTCGTCACCAACTTTCAGGTCGGCAGCGACGAACATGGAATGGATTGCTGTCGTCCCAGAATTGCAAAGCACAGCAAATTCTTGACCATGATAAACCGCGAATTTCTTTTCAAATTCTCGCAATATCCCGCCGCCGTCATATATCGAGATAGACGTCCTTAATTGCTTTAAGACCGCTTGCTCTATCTTCTTATTTATCTTAGGCCAGACGAATTTATATGATTTATCTTTTCGTTTTGACTTCATATGATTAAAACTTACATTTCTGATCCCTGACCGCTTCTTTTATCTCCCGAAGCCGGCTAGCTAGTTCCTTTATATTCCGACTTTTCACGGCATCAAAGATATCGATCGATTTAAAATGATTATCGCGCTGGCACAGGAAAGACCTGCCCTTGAAATCAAGATGCAATTCGCCCCCTTGAGAAAACTCGCATTTTTTCCGGCCGCGCCTATTCAGAAAAGTCGTGGGACAATGCGTCCGATACGCCATGATATGCATATCATGACTCCTACTTGCCTCTCTGGCGACCCGGCCTATCCTGACGGCCCCCTTCTTATAGTCAACCGGTAAACGGCTGGGCTGAAATTTCAAACCGGCGAACAGGCCGGCGGCTATCATGACCCGAAAATGATCCTCTATATAAGGTGCGCCCAGCGTATCCTTGGAATCCAGCTCGAGAAACTTCACTTTCTTTATTTTATTTTTCAAACAAAAATCTACCATCTGCCTGATTCTGGCCATAACCCGGCCCAGACTTTTTTTAGAAGCGAGCGAGCCGGGCTTGATGACAGAGTTAATCTCGATATTATAGCCGTAGCCCGCCAGTGCTTCAATCAATCTCAGAGTCTTCGGCAAAAAACCGATAGCTATCTCGGTCTTCAGAAGCGGCAGATTATTCTTGGTGTGCTCTTTCGCGTCAAAAGTATCAAGAGAAAAGATTATTCTAGAAAGATTACCCAATCTTTTCTTGGCGTCACGCCGGCTCTTGATCGCGAATAAGGGAGCCCCCTTGGTGATGGCGGTAGTCCGCACCCCCATCTTATCAGCGGAATCGATAACTTTACGGATATCAGGATTCAAAAAAGGATCTCCGCCGGTAAAGGTTATGTCTTCGAGCCCGAACCTCGAAGACAAAATTAAGAACAGAAATTCATAGTCTTTCAGAGAAAAGGCCGGACCGCTATTATCCGCCAGCAACCCGAAGCTTTCATTCCCGATCCGATATTCTTTATCGAAGCGGTGTCGGGACAGGCGGCCGGATTCTAATAATTTTTTATGATAGAGATTGCAATAGCGGCAACTATAAGGACAATCGCCGGTCATGACCAGTCTTAATTCTCTTATCTTAAGATGATTCATAGAGAAATCTTCTTATAAGAGAACCTCTCGAGCATCTCTTCAAGAGAGGCGAATGAGTGATGGCATAAGACTCCGCCGGCTATCTCTTCTTCCTCCGTGACATCGGCTAGGCAGAAATCAGGCATGATAAAATCATTGAGTTTTTTCTCTTCATTGAATTCAAAGTCGACCAAGACCAATCCTTCCAGCTGTTCCAGAAAAACGTCAATTTCGGCCGTCAATCCTTGATAAGGATAATAATATCTTATCTTCCGCATCCTGTTTCCGTCCATGCCGGCAAAAGCTTCGAATTCTTCCGGCAGGATGGCGATATTTTCTTCATTCTGAATAGAGGCGCTGGCGCCGACCGGATTCTTTTTGGTGATAGTATAAGTCTCACCGCTCTTTCTTATTCTCAATTTGGCGTGAGCGCTGCCTTTGGGGACATAGATATCAAGTATCTCTTTCGACCGACAGTCTTTCAAGCCTTCCGGCAAAAATTTTGCCAAATAAGTTTTTTCCATTTCTATTTCATGACTCATAATGATTAGAAATTATCTTAACTAATTTTTATTACTAAGTTAAAATATAACCTAAAATAGCCAAAAAGTAAAGTTGACAGCAACACAGCTTAATGATAATTTCTAAGCATAATCAGGTCTTTCCAAACAATAAATAAAAAATCAAGAAACCATGTGGAAACCACAAGCGGAACTTCTTAAACAGACCTATGAAGGTCAATTGGCGAATCTATCCTGCTATGGATGTCCAGAAGAAGTCATCTGGGAACTAGAGGATATGAGAGACAAAGTCTTATCCGGCTGCCTCGGGTTAGCCAGCGACTTCCACTTCCCCCTACTCCCCGTCTTGCCCAGGCCCTATCTAGACCTCTGCAAAACTATTTTTACAGCTAAGCACGGCCGAGATCTCCAAATCGACGAGAGCCAATATCGTGAAGACAACTCTCTCGATGAGCCTTATTATCTGATTGGCGTCAGTCTCATAAAAGGGACTAAATATAAAAAAGATCAGAGCGCGGGCTTAAATTTTAGTGAAGCGATTTCCTTGGCTATCTTCTCCGGATTATCCGGACCATTCTATGCCCATCGCAGCTATTACCTGACGGAGGCTGAAAGAGAAGAATCCTTCCTCGAGCAATGGCCGAATTTAGGCACCTGGCTCAACACGAACACCGGATCTACCGGCCCCTTTCACAAGAATGGCCGCTATCCTCTAATTAAAGCCGTCGGAAGAATCGGCCGGAATGGGTTTCTCTAAAAACAAAAGGCGAAATAATATTTCGCCTTTTTAATTTGCACTTAGGCTTGAAGATCAAATTTATTTTAACAGCTCGATGGAATTGACGATAACATCCTTGACCGGCCGATCAGCGGCGCCGGTCGGGGCGGCTTCGATCTTTTTGACGATATCCATCCCCTCGACGACCTCGCCGAAATTAGTATGCATCCTATCTAACCAAGGAGTGGAGGCGGCGGTAACGATGAAGAACTGGGAGCCGTTAGTGCCTGGACCAGCATTAGCCATAGCTAGGCTGCCGGCGACTAATTTATGGGCATTGAATTCATCATCGAACTTATAGCCCGGTCCGCCCGTTCCCCAAAGGCTGGTATCAGCTTCCTTGCTCGAAGGATCGCCGCCCTGGATCATGAAATCCTTGATGACGCGATGGAATTTCGTGCCATTATAAAAATCCTTCTTAGCGAGATTCAAAAAATTATTAACGGTCTTAGGAGAATCAGCGCCATAAAGCTTGACGGTGATATTGCCGTAATTAGTCTTGATCAGGGCTTGGGAATATTGCGCGAACAAGTCTTCCTGGCCTTCTAAGGTATTCATATTGGTATTATTTACCGGCGCGGCCGTTTCCTCGGTCGAAGCCGGGGCGACGGCAGTACTAGTGGCCGGCGCGGACGAATCGCTGGCGCCTCCGTTTAAAGCGTCGCCTTTCGCCGCTGAATTATTAATATTATCATAACTGTCTACCGTACCATTATCGCTGCTCGTGCAAGCGGAAACGCTTAACGCGGCGACAAGCAGCATGGCCGCGAACATGATTTTTTTCATACTCATATTTTTATTAAACTTTATAATGTTTCTTGATCTCCCTATCTTCTTCCTGGCGCTTCTCTTCTATCATCTCCTTAGCTTTAGCCCTGAGCTGCTCTAAATCCATATCTGATAAGGCTCGCGCCTGAGCTTCTAGGCTGTCTGCGGTATTTAATTCCGGATTTTCCAAGACTTCGCCTAATAATACGTCGAGGATCGCGCCTATCTTCGGCCCGGGCGGGATGTTCAGGAGGCGCATCAAGCCATCGCCATTGATCTTGAGCATCTTTACGGAAACTGGATCATTCTGGACTTTCTCGAGCATATACTCCAAATGACGCAGCTTATAGGGCATGGCTTTGGGCGTGCCCGAACCGAGACGGTCGGCGACGCGCAGGGCTATCAAGTCCTTGAGATTCTCTCGGCCGACTTTAACGATCAAGCGGCGGACTGAAGCGGCTGTCACCTCTCCGACATTATAATAGAACATGTGATTCTTGACCAGATTGACTACCCGCGTCCGGTCTTCCGTCGAGAATTTCAGGCGATTCATGATCTTCTCAGTCATCTTCGCGCCCAAGTATTCATGATTATAGAAAGTGGCGATGCCTTTGATGATCTGGCGCGTCTTCGGTTTGGCGATATCATGAAATAGGGCAGCTAAGCGCACCGGCCACTCCTTACTCGGACAATGCTTCAAGGAGGCGACGTTATGAACGAAGACTGAAGTCGTATGATGGCGATCCTGTTTGACGCCGACGCCAGCTTCTAGTTCCGGCAGAATATATTGCAAGAGCTTGCAATCATGGAGCAGCATGATCCCTTCAGCTGGACGGTCGGATGCTAAGATCTTCACGAGTTCATCGCGTATCCTTTCTCCCGATACGAATTTCAAGCTGCCGGCTAATTTCGTTATTCCCCGCTGTGTCTTCGGCTCTAATTCAAAGCTTAGCTGAGCGCTGAAACGAATCGCGCGCATCATGCGCAGGGCGTCTTCCTTAAAACGATCTTCGGGCTGGCCGACGGCGCGGATGATCTTCTTCTTGATGTCTTTCTCGCCGCCGAACAGGTCGATGATCTTATCCGGCTCATTCGGGTTCAGCGCCAAGGCATTGATAGTGAAATCGCGGCGCTCCAGATCCTTATCTAATTCTTTCTCGAAACGGACGATATCCGGATGCCGGCGATCGGAATAACCTTGTTCGCTCCGATAAGTCGTGATCTCGACGACATCTTGCAATTCTCCCTTGCTCGCCCCTTCTTCCGGTTCAGTGCGTATCGGCAATAAGACCGTACCGAAGACATTCTCATATTTCGCGGCCGTAAATACTTTCAGGATCTCTTCCGGCAAGGCATTGGTTGTAATGTCCCAATCCTTAGGCTCCTTATTCATTAGGACGTCCCGCACGCAGCCACCCACAATATAGGCCTCGTAACCCGAGACCTGTAAAGCTTTAACTATATCCTTGATGTAGGCGGGAATATTCATGGTAAAGATTAATTCTTGACGGCCGTCAGGATCGAGCCGTTCGTCTTCTTAAATTTAGTATGAAGAACCTTAGCAGTCAAGCCGCGCTTCTTGGCCCAATCATAATACTCGACCATAGCCTTATTCTCGTGCGCCCGCCTAATTGTCCGGCCCTTATCAATATTATACAAACCTTCTAAGCGTTTTTGCCTGATCGCGTCAGTCGTCGGGATGGGTTGGCCACCGCCCCCTAAGCAGCCGCCCGGGCAAGCCATTACTTCTATACAATGATATTGTTTGATTTTTGGTAAGACCTTGGAGAAATTAGCCATGCCATTGACGACGCCGACTTTAAAACGTTGGCCCGCCACCTCGACGGTCGCCTCTTTGAAACCGGCTAGGCCGCGAACGTCCTTAAACTCCAGGCGTTCGTTACAGATTGGCTTCTTCTTGGACTTGATTCCGGCCCGGCTCTGGCAAGCCAGTGAAGCCGCACTTCTAAGAGCCGATTCCATGACGCCGCCCGAGGCGCCATAGATAGCTGCCGCGCCGCTGCCATGATTAAAGAGCTTATCGCCGTCAGACGGTTTTAATTTCTTGAAATCAATGCCATTATTCTTGATCATATAGGCCAGTTCCCGCGTCGTCAGGACATAATCAACAAGCGGGCGGCCATTCAGACTTAATTCCGGCCGCGCCACTTCGTATTTCTTGGCAGTGCAAGGCATGATAGAGACAAGCACGATGTTCTTTGGATCAATCCCTTTCTTCTCGGCCCAATAAGTCTTGACGGCGCCGGCGAGATGAATCTGAGGCGAGCGCGCCATCGTCAGATGGGGCAATAATTCCGGATGGTAGTATTCAGCGTAAGCGACCCAGGACGGACAGCAAGAGCTCATCATCGGCCAGACCGCCTTCTTATCACGCATGCGCTCTAATAGCTCTTCCGCTTCGGTCATGGTCGTGATGTCGGCGCCGAAATTAACATCAACAACGCTATTAAAACCTAATTTCTTCAAAGCCGTATAAATCAAGCCTTCACAATTAGTCCCGTAAGGCAAGCCGAATTCTTCGCCTAGGCTGACTCGGACGGCCGGAGCGAATTGAGCGACGACGATCTTCTTCTTATCCTTGATCGCCTTCTCTACCGCCGGCCAAGCGCTCTGTTCCTGGGCGGAGGCGGCCGGACAATGCAAGGCGCATTGGCCGCAATAGATACAGGCGCTCTTATTTTCCTTATTCGGCACGATCTCTTGCGCCGCGCCGACACCAGCCATCTTCAAATAATCAATGCCCTGGTTATGGCAGGCGGAAACGCAATTATCGCAATCAATGCACTGCTCGCCGTCGATCTCGACCGCATTAGCGAAACGATAAGTCTTGCGGCCTGATTTACGATTCTTCAAGCGATCCGATCTGACTTTATAGACGCGCGCCAATCTTAATAATTCGCAATCCGGAAAAGAGATACAGGTAGTGCATTTCTTAGTATGTTCGGAGAGGACTAATTCGAGATTGATAGCGCGCGCTTTCTTCACTCGCGGACTGTCAGTCAATATGTCCATTCCGGCGGCCGCTGCCGTTGAACAAGCGGTCACAAGCTTATCGCGGCCCTTGATCTCGACGACGCAGACGCGGCAATTCGCCTTGATATCCAGATCAGGATGGTAGCACAAAGACGGAATCTTGATTCCGTGCTCGCGCGCGATTTCCAGAATAGTCTGGCCAGTTTTAGCCGCGACTATCTTATTGTTTATTCTTAGATTCATTATTTTTTTATTTTTACTAATTCCTGATAGATGCTATAGGTATAAATGAGTACTACCGGACCGACCAAGAAGCTAGCTACTTGGACGATGGCGCCCCAGATCGAGCTAAACAGGGTGTGTTCTTCGGAGAATGATAGCGGGATAGATATCAGGAGGGAAAAAACCCAGACGATGACGCCAACGAAAATGAAACGTCCGAAAACCGGCCAGAAATAACCAGACACCAGCTGGACGCTGCGGCGGATAGCAGCCATGCCTCTCTTGTCTTCAAAGAATAAAGCATAGCAAGCGAAACTATAAAGAACTGAGTAGATGATTCCAGGGATGATCAAGAGTAAGGCCCAGAGGAGCACGAAGATAGAGGTCAAGACGACTAGTCCGACATAGGGCCAGAAATACTGGCTTGTCTCCATAAATAGCTTCTTCTCGTTGCCAGCGTAATCGTTCTTGACCAGCAAAAAGATGCCTATATAAGCGCGGATGCAGAAATACAGCGCAGCAAAGAAGCCGAGAGCAGAGATAATGACCGTCGCGACTCGGAAACCGAGGCCGACGCTATCGCCGAGCCAATAATTAACGCTCAAGAGGATAGCGATGACCGCCATCGGGATGAGAGCGTATAGCAAACCCCAGAGATAGACGAGCACTATCTTCTTGAGATTCTTCCACCAGGTCTTCAGCGCGACCTCGAAAGTGTCGAAGACCGGCGTCAGCTTGACCCTTTTTTCTTTGTCCATAAGATTAAAATTATTTTTTAGATATTTTTACTATATTATTGAAATAACTCTTGATAGGCAGGGGTAGCGAAGAACCGAGAGCGCAGAAGCTCGTCTCTTCGAGGCTCAAGACTATATCCCAGAATAGCTTATAATCGATTTCTTTCTTATTAATAAGTTCCCATAAGCGATAAGTGCCTTCACGGCAAGGGACGCATTGGCCGCAGCTTTGCTCATGATAGAACTTCAGCCAATATCTGAGCAGCTTCCGCCTGTCCGTATCTTCGGCATGATAAACCATGATCGAGCCCATGCCTTCAACCGGCCTATCGAGCTGGTCAGAATTAAAGACCTCGCCGCTGGCTTCGCCGCCAGTTTGGATAAAGAAGGGCCAGGCCGGATAATTATCGGTCCGCTTCAAGACTTCTTCTATAGTCAAATTAATCGGCAATCTATGGACTCCCGGATGCTTGACTCCGCCGGTGACAGTATAAAAACGATCTTCTTCATATTTATCCCGCGCCAATCGGCCGACATTATAAAAAGTTTCCGTATTATTAATCAGCGTCGGATGATTATGCAGGCCGCTCGCGGTCGGGTAAGGTGGTTTCAGGCGCGGCTGAAGCCGCTTCCCTTCAATCAGATTAAGGAGCGTAGTTTCTTCGCCGCAGATATAAGTCAGAGTCTCCGGCTTCAATAGGAATTCCAGCTTCTTCCCGAGCGCCTGATATTTTTTAGCCGCCAAAACTTTCTTCAGCCCGGGACCATATTTCTGATAATATTCGCGGTTAAGGAAAAAATAGATTTTCTTTATCTTAGCTGATCCCAGGAATTGGTCCGCCGCATAAACGCCATTTAAGACTTCTTCAGGATAATTCGCGATGATATAGCCATCTTTCTTCACGCCCGGTTCGCCTTCAGCGCCATTAACTATAATATAGCCGAGCTTCTTCGTCTTCAGAGCAGTCTTAACCGCCGCCCATTTCTGGGCTGTCGGGAATGAAGCGCCGCCACGGCCGACTAGGCCGGCGTCAGCAATCTTTTTTAGGATATCTATTCTAGGCATGAAAATATTTATTACCTTGCTGTCCAGCCGCCATCAACATAGACGACGGTGCCGGTCACGTACTTAGCTTCATCGCTCGCTAAGTATAGAGCCGCATAAGCGATATCATTCGGTTCTCCAACATGACCCAAGGGCGTATTCATCTTGACCATAGCGTTAAAATTATCATCAGCTAGAACCGCTTTAGTCATATTCGTGACGATAAATCCCGGAGCGATAGCGTTCATCCTGATTCCTAAAGGCGCTAAATCCAAGGCGCCGGCATGCGTCAATTGCACTACCCCGCCCTTAGTCGAGGAATAGGCGATAGTTGAAGCTAGACCGACAGACCCGAGGATAGAGCTCATATTAATGATGCTGCCCTTGATGCCCGCTGCTTTCATAGCGTTACTGGCCGCCCGAGCGCCATACATGACGCCGAACAGATTTATCTTCAGAGTCTTTTCCCAGTTCGCATCTGTTACATCGAGGATGCCGCCCAATCCGCCAATACCGGCATTATTGACCATGATATCCAAGCGGCCGAATTTATCTACCGCCGCTTTGACGAGCGCATCGACATCAGCGGAATTAGCGACATCGCATTTTACGAACATAGCCTGAGCCGCATCCAATTTCAAATCCGGAGCATTCACGTCCGAATAGACGACTTTCGCCCCTTCGGCCACGAAAAGATTAGCGATGGCTAGACCGATGCCGCTGGCGGCGCCGGTAACGATAGCGACTTTATTTTCTAATCTCATATGATTGCATGTTAGACATTATTTTATAAACTTCTTCACATAATCGGCTAATTCCACGAAACGGTTGGAATAGCCCCATTCGTTATCGTACCAGGAAATGACTTTGAGCAAATCGCCATCGACGATTCTCGTGTTCTTCATATCGATGATCGAGCTATGGGAATTGCCGATGATATCAGTCGAGACTAACTCATCATTAGAAGCTTCAATGATGCCGCGCATCTTGCCGTTAGCCGCTTTCATGAAAGCCTTATTAACTTTTTCGACCGTCGTCTTCTTCCCTAATAGATAGACCGTATCGCATAACGACCCGACTGGAGTCGGAACGCGGACAGCTAAGCCGTCGAACTTGCCTTCAAGAGACGGGATAGTTTCGGTCGTAGATATGGCCGCGCCGGTAGTCGTCGGGATAATATTGATCGCGGCCGCGCGCGCTCTTCTTAAGTCCTTATGCGGTCCGTCGACTAGATTCTGATCAGCCGTATAGGAATGGACGGTCGTCATGAGCGCTTTCTTGATGCCGAAATTATCCTTAATGACTTTAGTGGACGGGGCTAAGCAATTAGTCGTGCATGACGCGCAGGAAAGGATGTCATCCTTCTTCGTCACCTTATCCATATTCACACCCGGCACTATCACTTTGATGCCGCCCTTCTTCGCCGGAGCAGACAAGATCACTTTCTTAGCGCCAGCCTTAAGATGCGCGCTCAGAGCCTCTTTATTAGTGAAGCGTCCGGTGCATTCCAAGACGATATCGACTTTCAATTCTTCCCAAGGGAGTTCGCTCGGCTCTTTGACAGCTAAAACCGGAATCTTATGGCCGTTCACGACGATAGTGTCCTTGGTAGCCGATATTTTCTGATTAGTCGAACCATAGCAAGAATCATGGGCTAGGAGATGCGCCAGGGTCGCGGCATCGGTCAGATCATTGATGGCGACGACATGCATATTCGGAAAGCGCATCCAGATAACTTTTAAAGCGGCGCGGCCAATGCGGCCGAAACCGTTGATGGCGATATTTATCTTTTTCATAAAATTATGATTAATTATTTATGCCTGAATTATAGCATATTTAGAAAAAAGGTTAAAATAAAAGCCGCTAAAAGCAGCTTTTAGGACAACAGAGGGGGGCGCTCTCTGACCATAGTCGTATCATTGTGGAGTTGGTTAGCCAATTATTATAGTTCCAGCTATTGGTCCAGATTCCATCATTCGTCAGATTGCCGGCGTTATCATAGGCAGAGGTAGCATTGCTTAATGGACAATAAACATCAATTTTGTTGGTGTTCTTTTAACCATTGCGGATATTCATTTTTGTACCAATTTTGCCATTTATCAATTATGGCCTGCTTTGACTTATCATTATTAATAACTTCATTAGAACAAAAACCAAAATTATTATTCACCAATTCTTCTAAATCATAAAATATAACACAGTATATATTAGCTGGGGCCTTCCCGTAGATATTAGCGACCTCGTTGTTGCTGATATTTTCAATCATCAAAGGGATGGCTTCATAAACCTTCTTTTTGGTCAAAAAATCTGCGGCTCTGGCTTTTTGGTTTGGAGTTCCGTTTGATAATTTATTTAATTGATAATCGGTATTATTAGCCTGGTAAATAACCCAAGCTACTGTGACTGAAATTATTACGACTCCTACAATGATTACAATTTTTATTTTTCTTTTCATATATTTATTTTTTATTCTTTGAATCAACAACCCTTCCTTGATTAATACTATTTACCAAATTATTGCCACCGCCATTAATAAAATTGGAGACTTTTTCAATTATATTATATGCCTTAAATTGATTAGCCAGCATATTGGGGGTAATACTTGGGATGCTCAATATCTTCGAGCCTTGAGTGACTCCGGCAGACTCTAAGGCACCCCGCGCTTTAGTTACACAGGTATTATTAGTCTGCACATCATACTCATTAGCCCCGCCTTCTTTTTGTTTGCCATCAAAACTCTTATAGTAATCAACGATCTTCTGATCTTGTTCTGGGGTAGTGTTCAAACCAAAACTCTCAAAAAGATTCCCTTTATAATCAGATTCAAATGTGCTTTGACTATAATTTTGAACATCACTAATTGGATCTTTTGACGTGGGAGCAAACCCATAATATTGGCCGTTGACATTAATCGTAGCATGCCCCATCCAATTTAGCGGATTTAGGCTTAAAGAAGCTGAAATACCAGTTATTAAACCACCCGGTCTAACATAAAGCGTGGCACTTTTTCCAGTCGGATCAACATACTTCAATGGATTATTAAGAGCATAGGAATAACTATTTAAACTCTGAGGATCTATCAAAACTTCATTTAAAGTTTTCTGATGCCTATTTTTGAACTCCTCATTATTTATGCCTAAATCATTTACCAACGGATCCTCACTCACGAACCTTCCTATATTCCCATCCTGATATCTCGCCCCCATATAGTTAAGGCCGGTATCAGCATCATACTCATGCCCTGTAAACTTCTTCTTCTCATTAAAGGTTCCTTGCTTTTCGTCTAATCTTATACCTCCGTATGGATAATAATCAAGGAGCTCTACTAGAGTGCTAGAAGCATTAGAAATGACATTGCTGCCGCTCAGATGATCGTTATGGTTATAATAGGTATCCGTGCCGTTAGCCGTCTTTTCTAGGGTAGCGACGAAACTATTACCGGCGTAGATATACTTAGTGCTAGTGGCTCCCGTTGTCTGGTAGTATTTATTAGCTGTCGTGGTCGTGGCGTTATTAGCGGAATAGCTTACTCTGTTTCCAGACTGGTCGTAGGCATATATGACTGTAGTCGTGCCGTTAGTGGAACTAGTGAGCCAATTATTATAGTTCCAGGCGTTAGTCCAGATTCCGTCGCTCGTCAGATTGCCGGCATTATCATAGGTAGAAGCAGTGCCGTTTATCGTCGTAGCGGCGTGAGGGTTGGCGTAATTGGCGCCTTGATAGCCATTATAAGTATAATCGCCAATATCGCTCTTATTGAGGAGATTACCGATAGCGTTATAGGAGTAGGTCTGGCGATAGTTCTGATTATTGTCAGCGATAGTGCTAGAGGCGGTAATTAACCGATTCAGGTCATCATAGGTATAATCCATTACCTTAGCAGCATTGGTATAGGATTTGTCTTGAATTTGAGTGATATTTCCGACCGCATCATAATGATAATTAAGATCTTGAACCGCATTGCCATACATCTGGAAATAGTCGCGGCCATTGGTCCATGGTCCTTCGGCGTCAGAGTTATCCCAGAGCTTGAGGCGCCAATAATAAATCTTACCGTCCCAGGCCGAAATAGCTGGGCCGCCATAGGTAATATTCGGAGTGCGGTTGCCGACAGCCGTGGAGGTCATAGCTGTCTTACCAGAATCCCATAAAGGCGTAGAGAAACTGCCTCGTTTTTCTATCAATTGCAGCTGATAATACGGAGCCGTATCGCTCGTATCGTTATCGGCATAGATAGCGGAGAAATTTGGCTGACTCGTCGTTAATTTAGTATTCTGTTTAACCCATAGATGGACATTATCTATATAAACTCCGGGGGCATAGTCGCCGAGATAGAACATCAAGCGAGCGTTAGCATCGGTCGCTGACGGCGTCAGTTCCACGGAATATTTAGCCCAAGAAGTAGTAATCGCAATATCCTTCCAAGGCGTTAAATCGCTCCACGGGTCATGGTTCATAACTATCGCTGGGTGAATAACGCGGCTAGAGGTAGCTTTGGCATAGAAAGTCAGAACATAGGTATTGGTGGAAGTGGCTGCTATCAGTTGATGCAATTGCACCTGCCAGCTTTCTCCGGCCTGATGAATGTCAGAAAAATCCGAACAATCCCCTTCCGTGCTGGTAGCGCAAGTGATGGCATTAGTGCTTTGCTGATCGCCGCCATAGCTCCAGAAATTCCAGCCGTTATAGAAATCATTCTCAAAACTATTATTTCTAAGCAGATTCAGATTATCAGGGATTAACTGAACATCATCCATCCAGTAACTGGAAGCATGTTCGCCGAAACCGAACATTACCCGGGCCATCAAATCAGTCGCGGTTGAAGTAAACGAATAAGAATAAGTCTTCCAGGTTGTGCCTATATTTATGTACTTTTCCAAACCTAAATTATAATAGGGGTCATGGTCCTGACTGACTGACATCATAATGCTCGTCGAGGTCGCCGCTTTAGCCTTGAATTTCAAAGTATAATTGACGCCGGCATCTAGGCGCAGCTGCTGGGATATGAAAGAATCCCACCAATTAGGACTTGATGTAGCTACGACCGTCTTAGCTGAACAGCTACCGGAATAAGCTACTGAACAATCGGCGGTAAATGTGCCTCCGTTTGGACTATAAGAATTCCAATTATCCAGGCCGCTCTCAAAGCTATCATTATTGGTCATGGTTTCCGTCAGCCATAAGCCCTCCGTCAGCATATTGGTAGATTGATTCGGAGGATTATTCCAAAGCAACGTCTTAACGCCGGTCGGCTGGTTCATTTGCGCGAAAGCAGCCGCTCCGGATGATTTCTTCATTTTTTGCGATTTCACGGAGGCTGCCAATTTGCTCATGGCGTTATTGAATTTGCGCGCCGCATCAGAAGCTGGAGCCAAACTGCTCAGAGTGTTAACCTGGGGAGCCGTCAGGGTTCTTATGCCTGACCCGTCATAGCCGTAATCAGGCAATAAAGTAAATTTATGTTCCAACCGATACAGCTGATTCGGATCATAATAGGCGTAGGTCTGAGCGCCATTTCCAGCTAAAGAATAAAATATATGGCCAGCAGGATCATAATCTAAGTTGGAAATCACATCAACATAATCCTGCTCACCATTTTCTTTTTTAGCAACTTTTTCCAGCAATCCGGCATGATTATAATCATATTTTACTAAACCATTGTCGGGATAAGTCAATAAAGAAACATTGCCTTGGCGGTCATAATCATATTGCGTCGTTAAAGTGCTAGTGCCGATCGTCTTCTCTTCGGTCTTAACTAAACCAAGGGCATTATAGGTGTAATTAGTTATTACTGCCGTCGTGGTCGCTGCGCATAAGCGTCCGACGCCATCGGTGCAATTATCATAACCGTAAGTTACCTCAGTGCCGCTTTGGCCGGTATAATCTTCGGACAGAGGGCGATTAATATCGTCGTAAGTATAGTTTACCGTCTGATTATTCGGATTGATCTTGGTCGTCAGATTGCCGGAGTCGTCATAGGCCAGCGTACTTGAGCCATAAGTCGTATCCGTGGAAACATGCAGATCTTCAGACTTGAGCAATCTGCCTAAGCCGTCATAATTAAAGTTACGGATATTGCTCAAGGCGTCGGTAATCTTCGTCAGATTTCCTAATAGGTTATACTCATAATTAGTACTATAGGTGTTCCCACTGTTATGTTCATCGACTTTAACCAGATTATTGTAAGCGTCTTTATACAAATCTTTGGCATGATTCAAGGGATCGGTTATCGTCGTCTTCCAATCACTATAAGCGTAAGTCGTCGTACCAAGTGTATTAGCGGCTGATTTTATTCTATTGAGCGAATCATAGAGATAAAAAGAGTATAGAGAAGAAGTAGCTGTCGCTGCCGTCGAAGAAGCGCCGGTAGAAAAATATGGCAAAGATTCTTTAGCTAACAAACCATTCTTATCATAAGCAGAATCCTTAACACTGAAATTATTATTATCCTCCGCCTGATTTCTCTGCTGGATCGTGCGATCCAGGCCGTCTAGATAAGTATAGGCGTCGTTACTGATAGCGCTGCTTAAGTAGCTAGTCTTTTTAACGCACCGAGGCAAGCTGCTATCCGTGTATTGGTAAATCGCCTTAGTAGTCGTAGCGGTCGGATTAGCGATATCGGGTTGATTCTCCTGAATAACGCGATCAAGCCCATCAAAAACCGTTTCAAATACTCTGTAGTTAGGATCAATGGTCTTCTTGGGCTGGCCGTTAGAATAGTCATAATAATACTGAGTTGACTGGCTTAACGGATTAGTCGAGGTAGCGACATAGAGGTTATAAGCATCATAAGTATAGTTCGTATTCTTACCACGCGGATCCCGGACCTGAGTCACTAGACCGTAGCTATTGTAAGTTTTCTGAGAATTAACATAAATTGAACCGGATTTCCAGTTTTCCTGTTTGGTTAGATTGCCTTTATCAACATTGCCGAAAGATAAATTGTCGTAATAGTATTTAGTGTCTTTAACTAAGTTTGAATTCTGGTCATAGGTCGTTTCTTGCGAGGGCAGGCCTACAATATAAGGAGTAGTGCTGGCCGCATAAGTTATCGTGGTTGAAGCCAGGTCGGCTCCGGTATCTGAGAACGTGCCGTCGTCGCTTCCGGCTACCTCACCCCAATTAGTTTCCTGAGTCTTATTGCCGTTAGCGTTATCATGAGCAAAAGTTTTCGCCTTGTCCTTATGTGTTGAATCACCGTCGTATGTAGAGTCAATGGACTGAACTAACTTAACAAAATTTCGTCCATCGCCTAGATCAGACCGATCCCATTTATTAATAGTCTTGGAATATAGGTTGCTAGCATTATCATAATTTTCCGTCCGATAGGCCTTACCGGATTTAGAAATATGATCAGCGTATTCCCCCGTAGTAGTACTATTAGCGCTTCCTTGATGATAATAATTTTTCGTAACATTTCCGGTGGAATCTGTTTTCGTTGTATTATTGAAACCAGCAAATTTTTTATCATAGGCGTTATTGTAATAATATTCGCCACCAACATACGAATAAGTCGAGGTCGCCACGTTCCCCTGCCCGTCATCGACGCCGATCTGATAGGCAGTCTGCAGATTTATCGGCAATTTTGGATTTAATAAAGTGCTGGTAGCGCTTAAATATTCAGGAGTATTTTTATATACCACAGAAACCTTGGCACCTTTATTATTATTTATTATTGACAAGGAGTCCGCTTTTTTAGGATTAGCTAGATAAACTGAACCCGAGGGACCAAAAATATCTACCAGATTATCTCCATTAATATCATTAATACGTACGCCAGTATCATTAACATAAACGCTAGCAAAATAAACAGGAGGAAGGCTCCAATTGGCATCTTGCTGCCAACCCGTTCCGTCTCCTTTGTTAATATAAACTACGCTTGAAGCTGAGTATGGAAAATTATTTATGCGAGCCTCAAGGATATCCGCCAATCCATCACCATTCACATCAGTTACGCGCACGCCGGTGTCACGCCCATTAGCATCTAAAAATGAAGTGGGAAGGGTCATACTAGCATCCTGTCGCCAACCAGTTCCGTCGCCCTTATTAATATATACTGCGCCCGAGGGGCCGAAGATGTCAGCCAAACCATCACCATTAACATCAGCGACACGTACGCCAGTATCAATAGTGTAAACACTCGCAAAATACACGGACGGAAGAACCCAATTAGTGTCCTGCTGCCAGCCAGTTCCATCTCCATTATTAAGATAGACTGCGCTCGAAGCTGGATATGGAAAATTATTCAGGCGGGCATGAATAATATCTACTAATCCATCGCCATTAACGTCTACTAAACGAACGCCATTATCATAGCTATTACTATCTAAAAAAGAAACAGGGATACTTATATTGGTATCCTGCTGCCAGCCAGTTCCATTATTGATATAAACACCGGAAGGTCCAAGGATATCAGCCAAACCATCACCATTAACATCAGCGACACGTACGCCAGTATCATTAACATAAACACTCGCAAAATACACGGACGGAAGAACCCAGTTAGTGTCCTGCTGCCAGCCAGTTCCATCTCCATTATTAAGATAGACTGCGCTTGAGGCAGAATATGGAAAATTGTTTAAGCGGGATTGGATAATATCCATTAATCCGTCGCCATTAACGTCCGCCAAGCGAACACCATTATCATAACCATTGGCATCCAAAAAAGAAACGGGGATGCTTATATTGGTATTTTGGCTCCAGTTCTTTGTTTTTGTCTGATAATTAAAACTATCGGCTGGTAAACTAGTAGTATTACCCCGTTCATCGCGTCCGCTTCCTGTGATTGAATACAATAGCGATCTTACTCCATTATCGCCATTTTGATAACCTAGTTGATATTGATTAACCCAGGTGCCATTTATTTTAGCTTGAATCTGATTAATGCGATAAGCTGTTTTAACAAAAAAACCAGTATTAGTTGAAGTAGCGGCGTCATTTCTGGATTCCCTAGAAAAATCAACTTCAAATATACCGTCAGTTGTATTATAACCGGTATATTTTATAGTATCAGGATAAATTTGCCCGTTATCCTTATAATAACTATATGAAACATAGTTATTATTAGGATCTATTACTTTTTCAAGCATCCATTTGAATATCTGCGTTGAACTGGCCGGATTGTCTTGTCTAGCATCAATCGATGAACCGAATATATATTGAAAACCCTTTTTATCCGTTACTTGCCAATAAGAATTATCGATCAGCTGATATTTTAAAAATTCTCCATTATCTACTTTGGAGCCATAGGAGGTTGAGGTGCCGACTCTTATTAACTCGCCGGTCAAACTGGAATTAAAAAAAGATTGAGTAAATAAGGTTTCTACACCTTTTCTATTTATTCTTTCAATGTAAGGAATATTTACTGACCAACCATAACCGAAGGCATTGGCGTTGTTCTCTTCTTGTTGATTATTATATATAAGTTTTAAATCTGGCTGGAGGCCATTTCTTCCGGGCGGAACAGTTACGGGATAAGTGTAAATAAAACCGCCAGTTACGGAATCAGTTTCCACGCGCAATTTAGCATCCGCGGTTTTTTTAGTTTCATCAGGAGAAGTTTCTCCAGGCTCGGTACCAGAGCTCATGGTACTCATCAAGTTATCAGAACTCTTGGCAGAAGAGGCTTTTTTATCAGAATCAACAGTAGGCGTAGCATCAACAGTGCTGTCTGTCTTTTCCGTACTTATAGAATCAATTATAGCGGCCTCATCTGCCACCAATTTACTTGTGGCATCAACAGCGCCAGCATGGATATCGGACGCGGGCATCGGAGTGATATTATCACTAGCCGGTGTTTCGGACGCGGGCACACTTCCGGCCTCGACACCTTCAGCGGCCAACACTAAAGTCACATTCTGCCCCAAAAACAAAAAAACCAACAATAAAATTGCTAGTTTTTTAACAGAGGAAATACGTTTTTTTACAAACATATAGTTAATTATGAAAATTAATCCTAATGGTTTGATTGTATCACAAACGTTCCAGCGCCTACAAGAATTATTTATTTGCAGTCCTTGCAGTCCTTCTTCTTGTGCCGGTTGATGTCGACAGAAATTATCGTATCTCGGTCGCCCTCTTTCTCGCCGGCGATGCGGACATCGACGGTCTGCTTCAAGATATGGTGGCCGATAATGACGCCGCGCGCGCCATCGACATTCACTTTAGTGCCAATAGGCGGCAACTGGCCGGCCATCTCTTTATAACCTTCATATTCATAAGCTAGGCAGCACATCAGGCGGCCGCACATGCCGGAAATCCTTTCGCTGCCGCGATGCACGACCTGCTGGGCTTCGGCCATTTCTGAAGTGATCGAGGAGAACTCATCCAAGAAGCCGCGACAACAGAGTCCGCGGCCGCAAGGACCGCAGTCGCCGGTGATCTTAGCTTCGTCGCGCGTGCCGATCTGAGTCAGGCGTATATTAGCGCTGAAGCGTCCAGCCAAATCTTTCACGAGTTCGCGAAAATCGACTCGGCTATCCGAGATAAAGGCGAAATTATAGCGGTTATTGTCATAAGCGAAATGAACATCGACTAGCTTCATAGGCAAATCATGCCTAGCGATCATCTCGCGGCAGAAATCCATGACCTCTTCTTTCCTTTCCGGGCTGGGGAGCTTAGCGATATCGTCATAGTCTGCTTTACGCAGAACCGGCTTGATCTCGCGGCCTTCTTTCCCGGCCTCGTCATCCTTGAACAGCTTGACGACTTTTCCAAGCTCGGTGCCAAGCTCGGTTTTCACGATGACATAATCTCCGGAGGAAAGCTCTTGTCCGCCGGTAGAAAAATTATAGACTTTGTCCCAAGGAGCGAATTGTACTTGAGCTATTAACATGGGATTGATGGTTAAATAGCATTAAGCCCCTGGCAAGAGGGGCTTAATCTGAATTAGCTTGAATTTAGAGAGAGTAGCGGATAAACTTCACGACATTGGCTCCGCCGCAGATATCCTTGATCTTCTTCTTATCGTCCTTGATATATTCCTGTTCGATCAGGCAGACCTCGGAATAATATTTGCCCATCTTGCCTTCAACGATCTTATCAACCATATTTTCCGGCTTGCCTTCCTTGATCAATAATTCCTTATAGATCTCTTTCTCTTTCGCCATCTCTTCGGCCGCGACTTCAGACGGCAGGATATATTTAGGATTAGCCGCCGCGATATGCATCGCGATGTCAGCCGCTAAATCTTCTTTCCCGGCCTGATCCATAGCGACGACAACACCGATGCGTCCGCCGAGATGAGAATAAGAAGCAACAGAAGCGCCACTGATGATATCGAAGCGCTTGACGCTCATCTTTTCGCCGATAGTGCCGCTCAGGGAGCCGATATGCTCTTCAACGGTCGCACCGTTGATAGGCGCAGCCAAAAGAGCCTCTAAGGTAGCCGGCTTAGCCGCTTTGATAACGTTCATGATCTCGTCAGCTAAAGACTGGAATTTCTCATTGCGAGAAACAAAATCAGTTTCGGAACTAAGTTGCAGGATATAAGCCTCGGTCTTCGCGTCATTCACAGCGACTTTGACGACGCCTTCGTTCGCTTCGCGATCGGTGCGCTTAGCTGCCTTGGAGATGCCTTTCTTGCGCAGGATCTCGACGGCCTTATTGATATCATTACCCGCTTCATCGAGCGCCTTCTTGCAGTCAACCATGCCAGCGCCGGTCATTTCGCGTAATTGTTTGATGAGTTCCATATTGTTAAGGGGATCACGATTGAAATCGCGATCTTATTTATGATTTATAACTTTATTTACTTGAGGCTCTTCTTTCCTTCCAAGATAGCGCTCTTAATCGCTTCCAATAATAATTTAATGGTCTTGGTGGAATCGTCATTGGCCGGAATCGGATAATTGGCCTGTTCCGGATTGACATTAGTGTCGCAGATAGCGATGATCGGGATATTCTTCTGCTGCGCTTCCTTGACGGCCGTTTCTTCTTCCTTGATGTCCCAGACGAACAGAGCGTCCGGAAGCTTGGAGAGAGCGGCTAAGCCGCCGACGCGAACTTCCAGCTTCTTGATCTCGCGATCAAAATTCAAGCGTTCCTTCTTGGTATATTTATCGAGTTTCCCTGTTTCTCTCTTCTCGATCAAATCCAAATATTTCTTGACTGATTTCTTGACGATCGGAAAATTAGTCAGATAGCCGCCAAGCCATTTGCCGACGACATAAGACTGACCTGTCTCTTCCGCCATCTTCTTAAGAGGCGCGGAAACCTGGCTCTTGGTGCCGACGAACAAGATGCTCTTGCCCTCGGCGACGAGCTTGGTCATAAATTCTAAAGCTTCTCCTAATTTTTCCTGCGTCTTCTTCAGATCGATAATGTAGACGCCGTTCTTAGAAGTAAAGATGAATTGCTTCATCTTCGGGTGCCAGCGGTTAGTCCGATGGCCGAAGTGCATGCCAGCTTTAAGCATGTCCTCGATCTTTGGTAGGTTAGACATATTTTTTCTTTTTTAGGGCCGTAGCCCGTTACATCTGCTCCCTTCGCCCCTGTGTCTGCAGGGGAAGAAAAATAATGGCCGCGAGGCCGATAGGAGCATGATAATTAATAAAGGCCGCGCTTGCGGCCGAAGGCACAAAACCTCCGCTTTAAAGATATCTCAAATAAAGACTATTGTCAAGTCTGAATTGGAACGAAAATTTCTATATTATTTTATTAATATTAGCCTATTTTTGATAGAAATCTTTGACCGACTTATTAAAATCGCTCACCTTCTGATTATAATCGCTCACTAGCGCCTTATAAGCGCCCAGGTCCGTATTATACTTATTGACCATATCATTATAAGTCGCCACTAAGGCGTTATATTGAGATATCTGGCCGCTATCATAATAAGCATCCATCTGGGACTTGAGGGCGCTGACTTCCGCTTCCTGAGTCTTCAGGGCTGCGTCTTGAGCATCCAGAATCGGGCTCTGGGAATTCAAATAATCTTTAGCCGCCTTTAGGAATGCGACTTTCGCGCGCGTCGCGGCCACTCCGTAATAAAGCTTACCGCTTGTCTTCTGATATATTTCTATGGCTCCAAGATGGGTCGCGTCAAAAAGGCCAGTGAACTCATCGGTGCCAGCTTGCGCTTGGCCGGAGCTGAGGCTAGGCGGCACGACGCCGAGCGGAAAATAATTCGTAGTCTCGCCATAGCAATATCCGGTGCCGTTCAAAGATTGATCAGTCGGGCAAGCGATGCCGACCGCGCTATGGTTCGCTGTCGGAAAATCAAGGATGGCTGCACCATAACCTAATTTACGCAATAAGGCGACAGCCAGGAAAGTCTTGTCAGAGCAGACCCCTTTATCTAGGTAGAGCGTCTCGTAAGGATAGTAGGGATTATTGTTGCGGTTATTACCGGCTGCTAATTTGGCGCTATCATAAGGGATAAACTGCACGAGGGCGAGCGTAAATTCCAAAGTCTCGTCATCCGTCCAATTATTGCTAAGCGCGGTCGCCTTCAACTTATAAATCAGATCACTGAGAGAAGTGTCTCCAGCTTTAACGTTAAAAAATAAGCCGTAGAAGGATTCCCGCAAAGACGCGTCTGAAACAGCCGCCCCGGAATAAGAATAAACTTTTGTCGAAGACTTGTAGGAATTATAAAGGACCGAAGAAAAATTCTGATTGACGGTATAGCTATTAGTCTTATATTTGAAATTGAAAGCTAGCGGAGTATCGAGGCTGGCGCTAGTCGTCGACGCGTTCGTGCTAGTTCCGCCGACCGAGGCTATCCTGATCTTTATCAGATCGGCATTCGTGATACCCAGGCCGAGCGAGCGCATGACGTTAAAGGCGTCAGTCGGCCGGCCGAGATAATATAATTTCCGATTGAGCGGATTCACGTAATAAGCCTGCCCCTTATCCTGGACTTGGAGCAAGATGCGACCCGAAAGACGCAAAGGTGCGCCATTAACCTTAAAATTAGCCGTGTCGGCATTCGTTATGCCTAAGCCGAGCGAACGCATGACGTTGAAGGCGTCATCAGGCCGGCCGAGATAATAACGATAACCGTTAACCGGATTGACATACCAGGCTTCGCCATGAGCTTCGACTTGAAGCAAGATGCGGCCGTTAAGATTAGTCGCGGCCACGGCCGGGGCGGCTTCCAGGGCGATGCCCGAAAAAATAAGGCTAGCCAGGAATAGGCCGGAGATAAGCCTGAGCGCTCTTGATGATGCGAGAATCTTCATAATGGTTTCTTAATCAGCTAAAGTTATATACAAGTCTTCGGTCGGCGGCGATGGCAGATGATCGGCGTCATTGATGAAGCTGATCTTGATATAGCCGTCGCGATCGATAACGATCTTACTGACTGACGACTGGAATATTTCCAGAGACAGGAAGCCGATGACATCGGCGTTCAATATCCCAGTCAAGAGGGCGCGGATGAAATTTCCGTGCGAGAAGATTGCCAGCTTCTGGCCGCGATTACTATGGAACAAATCGGAGACCGCGCGGCGAGCGACAGTCTGGAGCTTGTCCAGTTCCCTATCTAGGGTCTGATGGCGCTTCAGCTTCTTGCTCCTCGTCTTTTCCGTCATATTGAAATACTTGAGGCGGTACCAGTCTTTCCAATCGATCTCATCAAGCCTTTCATCAATATTCAATTTCTTGCCGGTCTTTTCCAAGTAGAGCGCGGCGGTTTCCTGAGCCCGCACTAAACTACTCGCGTAAACCTTATCGATCTTCAGGGTCAACAATTTTTCAGTCAAATATTTCCGCTGCTTCAAGCCGGCCCTTGATAAAGGCATGTTATATTCGCCCACTTTCTTCTCCTGAGCATAATCAGGATGGCAATGGCGGATAAGGTATATTTCGGTATAGGGTCGGCGGCTGGACGGCTTCAGCTTGGCATAAGGATTCTTATACATAATATATCGAGAAAGTTATCAATGACTACAAATTAGCAGCGACGAATTCCCAATTGACGAGATTGCGCAGAACCGCTTCGATAAAATCAGCGCGACGATTCTGATAGTCGAGATAATACGCGTGCTCCCAGACATCGAGAGACCAAAGCGGGCGGAGATTATGAGCTAGGGGCGTATCAGCATTGGCGGTCTTCATAATTTTCAAGACCTCTCCGTCCTTGACTAGCCAGACCCAGCCGCTGCCGAATACTCCGGTCGCAGCCGTCTTGAACTCGCCATAAAAATTTCCCAGAGAACCGAAGCTTTTATTGATGGCTTCCAGCAAAACCGGCGCCGGCTCGATCATGCCGTCGGCCGGGCGCAAGCCTTTCCAGAAAAAATCATGGTTATAAGCTTGAGCGGCGTTATTAAAGATGCTCGCTTTCTCCGGATTGTTCGCGACAACCATGATAATATTTTCCAAAGTTTCTTTTTCCAAGTCTGTCCCGGTAATTAGTTTATTGAGATTATCGATATAGGCCTGATGATGCTTGCCGTAATGGAATTCTAAAGTCTTAGCCGACATGTGCGGCTCTAAGGCGGCTAGCTCATAAGGCAATTTAGGCAAAGTAAACATAATATTATAATAAATTAATTATAAGGATATTATAGCAAGAAAAAGGATATGGAGCTATAAAGACGGGGCGATGCCAATAAAAAAGGCCGTCTTTAAGGACAGCCTTTTACTTTCATTAGCATCTACAAATTACCTATTTCCATTTGCTAAATATTCTCGCCCTTTGCCAACCTGGGTATTTATAGGGATATTGTCCTTACATAAAGGGCAATTTTTTTCTTCCCAAGATTCCATATCTAGATTTGTTAAAGCATAAAGTTCTCCTAAATTAAACTGTTCTGCTTTAACTCCGCCGCGGTTACATAAAACACCCAAACCAATAACCTCTCCTTTGAGTTTCCTGACAGCATCAATTACTTTCCCGGCGGAACCGCCAGTATTTAATACATCCTCCACCACGAGAACGCGATAATAAGGAATAAACTTTTCGTAACCACGTTTGATAACGAAAGAATCGCCTTCTTTTTCCGCATAAACCGACAATACCTTGTGAGAGCTTGATGCACTTAGATACTTTGCTACCCATTGAGAAAGAACGATGCCTCCGGTCGCCGGACCAACCACCACTTGGATATCATCATCAACGAAATAAGCAGCGATTCTTTGGCATAAGTCAGAAATAAAATCTCCGTGGGGATAAACGGCATCTTTATTGATATATTCCCGGCCATGTTTACCAGAAGTATAAACAATATGACTATTAGTGACCATCGCTCCGGTTCTTTCCATTATAGCCATAACATCCCGTTGTCTTTCAATCTTGACTTCGGCCACAGCTTGTCTGATTTTAGCATCAGTTTCAAAAGCTATAACTCGAGCTCTTTGAGCAAAGTCATCATCATTGGATGCAAATAAAATTTCTCGCGAAGAGTTGATGATAATTCCATTGTTCTTAGCGTTTAGACCAGCGGCAACACTAGCTTTTAAATCACCGCCCTGCTTACCGATTCCTGGAATCAATATCGTCATATTTCCAGAAATATTGCGTACTTTTCGAAGCTCTTCAGGATAAGTAGCGCCGACGACTAGGGCACAATTATTCTTGTCATTCCACTGATGAGAAACATTTTTTGCCACTACTTCATAAATTAAGCCTTCGGGCGTGCGTAAATCCTGAAATTCCCCAGAACCAGGATTAGAAGTTTTGCAGATAACAATTATCCCTTTATCTGGATTAGCGAGAAAAGGAGCCAATGATTCTCGTCCCATATAAGGCGATACGGTTACTGCGTCTACATCCCACTCATTAAAAGCTAGGTTGATAGAACCTAAATTAGTATTACCGATATCTCCTCGCTTAAAATCAAGAATAATCGGGATGGTATCGTTGACTCTGCGAATGTGCTTAATAGTTTCTTGCAGAATAAAAATACCATCATGCCCCAAATCTTCATAAAATGCGAAGTTTGGCTTATACGCAGCAACAATATCGTGCGTATTATTGATAATCGCTTGATTAAACTCTAGAACCTTGGAGGGCTCATCGTTACGCGATAAACCTTTTGGGAGTTTGCGGCGGTCACTATCCAAACCTAAGCAAAGAAATTTACCTTCGCTCCATTTCTGACGTAATTTTTCATTAAAGCTCATGACTAATCGGTTTTTAGGTTAATACTACATTTGTTTAATTATTAACGTGCAAAATAGCGAACAAAATGTTCAAATTAATTTAACAAAAAAGAGAGAAAGTGTCAACTTAAATAACTCTCCCTCTCAACTCTTTCCGCCGCTCTTCATAATCTGGAACGGTCTTAGCGACCAGCGCCCAGAAACGCGCCGAATGATTGAATTCTTTCAGATGACAGAGCTCGTGGACAATGATATAATCAGCGGCGGCCGGCGACAGCTCTAACAGGCGATAACTGAAATTAAGATGGCCGCTCTTCGAACAACTACCCCAGCGCGTCTTCTGATCACGAATGCTGATCTTGCTGTATTTAAAATCATATATCTGATTGAAATGCTCCAAGCGCCTGAGAACGAAGACATGCGCTGCCTGCTTATTCTTCAAATAATCCTCATGATCATGCGGCCGCGCCAAGGGCGCCGGCATCTTCTTAAAGCGTTCTAAAGCCGCCTCGACCCAACCGATCTTAGAAAGCAGGAAAGCCTCAGCCGAGGCCTTGCTGACGAGATATGGCTTGGTAACGACGATTCGGCCATCATGATGCACGGCTAAACGCAGATGGCGGGAGCGGCGAACTGTCTTTATTATGTAAGGAAAGTCTGGCTTCATTTCTGATAAGCGCCGACGATCGGGTAGCGGCTAAGAAGCTGGGACTGATGCTGCGTATAAAAAAGATCAGTCAGATCCACGCCCGCGGAATAGCCATGGTGATCGCCATTCCTAAAAGCCGAAGAAACGTCATAGACGACGCCGCTGACAGCGGCATAATCCGGCCGGCCATCCAAACCGTCATAATAAGCTAAGCTTGCAGCCGTAAAAACCTTGGTTTCTGTCGGCGCGACTAAACTTGAATTTGTGGAAACCGCCGCGGCTTGATTATTCGATGCTGACAAAACATCATAAGACGGGGTATAGAAAAAGTGAACGTAAAGGAAAAATCCGGCGAATAAGACGTAAAAGGCAACCAGAAAACATTTTGTCCAGATATTCCAGATGCATTTACGGCAAAAGAATCGGAAAAAACCGCAAGCGGTATGGATAATAAAAGCAACAATGCCGACGCCGCCGAGCCAAGACAGATGCAAAACGCGCGCGAGATCGCGGTCAATCAGCCCCCTGGTCATACCATAGCCGCTGATAGCATAAATAATTATGACCATCATTAATACCCAGGCGGCGATGCGATCAAGCTTAATAAAAAATTTACTCATATATTTTCCATGCTCTTATCTTACGATCTCTTCTTCATCTTCCCTTTCAGCTGGCCGCAGGCGGCATCGATGCCAGAGCCGAAACTTAAACGGACAGTCGCCGGCACGCCGTTATCTTCCAGAATCTTCTTGAAAGCATCGACGCGTTCGCGGTCAGACGGCTTGAATTTTCCCGTGGCGTTATAGGGGATGAGATTGACCATATACAAAGGCTTCTTCATGAGCGCGGCTAATTCCAGCGCATCCTTATCAGAATCGTTCGTCTTCTTGATCATCAGGTACTCGAACATGACGCGGCGGCCGGTCTTGGTGATATAATTATCGACGGCGCGAAAAATATCATGGAGCGAATATTTCTTGGCAATCGGCATTAGCGATTGGCGCAAGGAATCGAAAGCGGCGTGAAGCGATATCGCCAGATTGATCTGCAATTGCTCGCCAGCTAGGCGCTTGATGCCTTCAGTGATGCCGGCAGTCGAGACAGAAATGCGGCGGGCGCCGATATTGAAAGTCTCCGGATTATTCAAGAACTTCACGGCTTTGATGAACTCATTATAATTCAAGAACGGTTCACCCATGCCCATGAAGACTAGATTATCGATCTTCTCGCTCTTGCCCTCTTGCTTCAGATAACGCGCCCAATATGAAACCTGCATGATGATCTCTTCAGCCGTCAGGCTGCGGCTGAAACCATTCATTCCGGTCGCGCAGAAAGCGCAGCCCAAAGGACAACCGACCTGAGACGAGACGCAAACCGTATTGCGCGCTTCTTTCTGGCGGATAAGCACGGTCTCGATCACTTCTCCATCTTCTAAAGTGATCAGGGCTTTTAAGCTCTTCGGTCCGCCCGATGATTTGAAAAGCTCAGCCTTTATCTCTAAAGGACAGGCGGCTGCCAAGGTTTCGCGCAGCGCCTTAGGCAAGCTGGACGCTTCTTCCCAGGAAGAGATGTGATCCTGCCAGAGCGCCTTATTTATCTGGACATAGCGGAACTTCGGCTCGTCCTTCAGGATGTCGTTCAATTTTTCTAGATTCATATAATTTCTGTTTATTAATCTCTAATCGGGATTATTTTTTCTTAAGGATTATCTTGACGACTTCGCTCCGAGCGGCCGTGCGCATCGGCGGCCCCCAAGAGCCGGCGCCGCTAGAAACGACTAGATTGAAATCACCTTCCGTAAATAAGCCATAGCCATAGCCCTGATGCGCCCACTTGGCGACGAAATTGAAAGGCCAGATCTGGCCGTCATGAGTATGGCCGGATAATTGCAAGTCGATACCGGCGCTTTTCGCGAGCGGCACGTTCTTCGGCGCGTGAAATAGCAGGATGCTGGGCAATTTTTCGCTATAGCCCGACTGGTCTAGAATAGATTTCTCTAGGTTGAAATCATTATCAAAGGAATAATTTATGCCGATGAACTGAAGACCGTCCACGGTTTCTAAACGGTTATCAAGAATAGAAATATTATTGCCTTTCAGGAGATTGACGACGCGGTCAAAACCGAGATAGAGGTCATGATTACCAAAACCGTAATAGACTCCTTTCGGCGCTTCAAGGCGATTAAGCGGATGATTCAGCCAGGAAAAATCAGATTCCATGCCGTCGAACAGGTCGCCGGTGATGAAGACGGCTTCGGGCTTCAGGCCATTCACTTTTGCCAAGAGGCGATAGAAGGAATTCTGGCGATAGACCGGGCCGAGATGGACGTCGGAAATCTGGACTATAACCTTGCCGTCCCAAGCATCCGGGAGATCTTTGATCTTCACTTCGTATTCGACGACATGCGGCGCGACAGCGCGATAGACGCCGATAATAGAAATCAATAGACTGAGCGCGAACAAGCCTATCTTCAGAACGGCTTCAGGAATCGGCCAGCCTAGATAAGCGGCTGCGAACTTCAGCGCTAATATGAATATAGCCACTAAGAGCAGATTGACGAACAGTCCGATCCAGAAGCCGGAAAACATATAATACCAGCGCGTGAAAAGATTATCCCATTTATGGATGAGATAAGAGGATAAGATAGCGCTGAATAAGAGAAAGAGGATGATGAGCGCGACGCTAATCTGTGATTGTAGAGAAATGAGATGAAAGAATTTTACCAGGACATACCACAAGAGAGTGTGCCCCAATAGGAGAACTATGATAGAGACTCCGAAAAAGATAAATTGCATCATATAATTTTAAGCCGCCCGAAAAGGGGCGGCTGAATATTAACAGGCTTATTTTCCGGCGAACGGGAAGCGTGCGTAAACTGCCTTCTTTCCTAGTTCCGCCTCGATTTCCAGCAAACGATTGTACTTGGCTGTCCGCTCACTGCGCGCCGGCGCGCCGGTCTTGATCTGTCCGGCGCCGAGAGCGACGACGAGATCGGCGATGAAAGCATCTTCAGTCTCGCCGCTGCGATGCGAGATGACTGAGGTCATATTATGCTGGCGGGCTAACAGGACCGCTTCGACCGTTTCCGTCAAAGTTCCGATCTGGTTGAGCTTTATCAGGATAGAGTTAGAAGATTTATCCGCGATGCCCTTTTCTAATCTTTTTACGTTCGTCACATAAAGATCGTCACCGACGACCTGGACTAGATTCTTATTAGCCGCAGTGAATTCCTTAAATGACGCCCAATCATCTTCCGCAAAGACGTCCTCGAAAGAATGAATCGGATATTTGGTCTGCAGGTCGCTATAAAAATCGATGAGTTCGGAGCCGCTGAGAGTCTTCCCTTCTTTCTTCAGGTCATAGGCGCCGTCAGAATAGAATTCGGTCGCCGCCGCATCGATGCCGAAGACGACATCTTCGCCCACGGAATATCCGGCTGCGCGCACCGCGTCCGCCAATAAGATGAAAGTCTCTTCGTTGCTCGCGACTGCCGGAGCAAAGCCGCCTTCGTCGCCAACCGTGATATTATAGCCGCGATCCTTCAAGACTTTCTTAAGCGCTTGATATATCTCCGCACAAATCCGAATCGCGCCGGCGATAGTCTTGGCGCCTATCGGCAGAATCATATATTCCTGGATATCGGTCGCCCAATTCGCATGCTTGCCGCCATTAAGCACATTCATCATCGGCACTGGCATCTCATATTGGCCGCTAAAATCGGGATTGAATTTAGTCAGATATTCATATAAGGGTTTATTCAAGCCGTTAGCCGCCGCGCGCGCCGCCGCCAGAGAGACTGCCAGAATCGCATTCGCGCCCAGTTTCGCCTTATTCTCAGTGCCATCCAGCTTGATCATGATATTATCCAAGCCTGCCTGATCTTCTGGATCGTGCCCGACGAGCGCTGGCTTGATCTTGGCTTCAATATTCTTGACGGCAGTCAGGACGCCGAGACCGTTATAGCGATTCTTGTCGCCATCGCGCAACTCGACCGCCTCATGGCTGCCGGTCGAAGCGCCGCTCGGAACCATAGCTGTTCCCGTGACGCCGTTATCTAGGATTACGGTCGCCGAAACGGTCGGATTCCCGCGAGAATCTAATATTTCTAAGGCTTTGATGTCTTTGATTTTCATATTTTTATTGATTAGCAGACGATACAGTCGCGATTGATATAGCGCTCTGTCCTCACTATCACTTTCCTCAGCATCTTGACGGCCGCTAAGCCATGATCACCGACAGCCGTTTCGTCAGAAAGCATGATGATATCGCCGCCATCGAGGACCGCGTTAGCGATATCAGAAATTTCGGCGCGAGTCGGAGACTGATTCTTAATCATGGAGGTCATGACTTGAGTCGCGATAATCGCCGGAGTCTGATGCCAATGAGCGTGACGGATAAGATTCTTTTGGACTATCGGCAACTCTTCGATCGGGGTCTCGATACCGAGATCGCCGCGCGCGATCATGATGATATCGGAAGCGATGATGATCTTATCGATATTCTTAAGAGCGATAGCGCGCTCAATCTTAGAAACAATCTTCACCTCCTTATACTTGCCGATAAGACGGCGCAATTTCAAGACATCGCTTGCAGTCTGGACGAAAGACAGGCCGACAAAATCAGTCCCGGCTTTCAAGCCGAACTTCAGATCCTGGATATCCTTAGGAGTCAGGCCGCCCTTCTTCATATTAGTATGCGGCACATTGATGCCCTTGCGCGAACTGAGCAAGCCGCCGTGCAAAACTTCGGCCTTGATGACTTTACCCTTAACCTCTTTGACGATCAGTTCAATCTCGCCATTGCAAAGATACAGCGGCTGATTCTTCTTAATGTCACGGCAGAGGTCCGCATTATCAATCGGAATCACGCCGCCCTTCTTATAAGGCAGCTTCGAATAGGTAAAATCATATTTTTCGCCATCTTTCAGAATAATGCCCCCTTCCGGCATCTGGCCGACGCGGATACGCGGACCCTGAAGATCCAACAGTATTCTGATTTTGCGCTCCGATGTCTTGTTGAAGTCGTCGATTAATTTCTTGATCCGCTTATACTGCTCATAGGTAGCATGAGAAAAATTTATGCGGATAATATCGACGCCGGCTTCAATTAGCGCTAAAAGCTTGTCCGGAGCTTCGGATTTCGGCCCGATAGTGGCGATAATTTTGGTCATCATCATAGCTTTAGAATTAATAATTACTAAGGTAGTATAAGGGAAAATCAGGATTTTGCCAATGCCTGGCTATTTCTTTCCCTTGATTTCAGATAAATCATCGATAAACTTCTGATAGAATTCGAGATTATTGAGGCTGGCGAGCTTGTGACCTAGCGGCTCGTTCAGGCGGAAGAGATGATGGAGATAGGCACGAGAATTGCGCTTAATCTCCGGCAAGCGGCTATTCTTATTGATCGGCCTGAAATCGGTCGCGAATCTAGCATTGTTGATATTGATATTCTCGTATTTAGGGAATTTCTTCGCTAAGAATAATTTTCCATGCCGGCCTTCTCGCGTCGGAATGACGCAATCGAACATATCCCAGCCCATCAGGGCGCAGCGATAGATATCTTCTGGCGTGCCGATGCCGAGGGCGAAACGCAAAGCGCCGGTCGGTATGAAATCAGCAGTCGCCGCCAAGACTTCGCCCAAGAACTTCCCTTCCTTATCGACTGGACGCGCGCCGAAGCCGTAGCCGTCAAAGCCGATCTTCACTAATTCCTCGGCGCAATGGGCGCGCAAGTCTATTTCCGCGCCGCCCTGGATGACCGCGAAAAGAAGCGGACGCTTCACGCCGCTCAGCTTTCTTTTCTTGACTTGCTTGGCAAATTCTATCTTGCAGCGTTTCGCCCAAGCGATAGTGCGCTCGACAGCTTTCTCTAAATCAGGACGGGAAAAATCATTCGGCGGGCAATCATCAAGACAGACGATCATATCCGTGCCGAGAGCGAATTGGATCTGGATGGATTTTTCCGGAGTGAGCTCATGCTTAGAGCCATCCAAAGGAGAACGGAAAATAACTTTATCATCCGTAATCTTACCCATCTGTTTATTCTTGTGAATAAGCGAAAAGACTTGGAAGCCGCCGGAATCTGATAAGAGCGGCCCGGACCAATCCATGAATTTATGGATACCGCCGGCCTTCTCGATCACTTTTAATCCCGGTTGGAGATAAAGATGGAAAGTATTGACTACGAGCGCCTTCGTCTTAGTGCGCGCTACCGCTGCGTTGTCGGTCAGCTTAACAAAGCCGCGCGTCGCATCCGGCATATAAAAAGGCGTGCTGAGCGAGCCATGGGCAGTTTTCAGGAGACCGCGGCGGAGTCCTGATTTCGATGTCTTAGTTATCTTGAACATAATTTATTATTCTACCCGCCCGGAATTATTCAAGCCGGCGATGTCATCGTCTTCTAATTTAGTTGTCTTAGGATCAGCCTTCTTGACGATAGTCTCCTTGGTTTCCGTATCGGTCGCGCTAACGGTCGCGCCCGGAGATAAGACCAATATCTTATTGCGGTCGCTCTCTGACGGCGTCAGGCTGATTCCGAACTCCGCGTCCACGCGATAAACCGAGACCGGCAAGCGGCCGATTTCCCAGATCACTTGGCGCGTCGCATTATCATAATAGATATTGCCGACATTCGTGCTGTTATTATTATCCCAGGCCACATAACTCGGCAAGACCAGGGCTACGCGCGCGTCGGTAAGCTCATGAAGATTATTCTTCACCGTCCAGTAAACCTTGACGCTAGTCTTCTCTCCGACCTTAGGCGGCAAGGGGCCGGAACCGACCGGCATATTATCGCTATTGAAATAAAGGATGGTTTCGCTCAGCGACAAGTCGCTATTGATCTTGCTAGTGATAGTATTGCTCTTATTCTCGTCATTCTTGACTGCCTTATTATTCATGCTGTATTGCCCGTAAGAGACCACGCTCATATCCTTGCCTTGGTCGCTATCCTTGAAAGCGGATAAGTTAAGGCTGAAATCGATAGTGCCTTCGTCGCCCGGCTTGACTTCAGCCAATCCGGGGATCTCGTTCTTAGTCCAGATGATGGTATTATTCCTGACTTCGCCCTTCTTCTCGTCGACAAGAGAATTCCAATTCAAGAATTCGCTACCCAGCGCCGCCATGATCACGACATCCTTATAAGAAGCGCTGCCGCGGTTAGAATAGGCGAGCGAATAATGCAGCGGCTGGCCGAAAGTCAGAGCGCCGTCGCTCTTTGAGCCGTTTAAGATCATGGTCAGGTTCAGATCGCTAGAAATCAATTCCGGCTTGAATGATTTTTCCCAGAAGATGAAGGACTCGCCGTTCTCCAATTTCTTCTCTAGCCTTACTTTTATCTCCAGATTATCCGACTTCTGCTTGATCTTATAGGTCAAAGGCACTTCTTGGCGGCCGGAAGCTTGCAAGAGATTCCCGATCTGCCAGCTGGCACCGCCGGATTTAGAGACGATTATTTTTGTCGAAGTGCCGGCGGGAATAGTAGAAGAGGCGGTCGTCGTCGCTTGGCTGCCGCTAGCGCTGACTACTGAAGCATTCGCTTCCACTGGTAGAGTGAAAGAAATATTAAAATCGCCGAGATAATTATCTTGGACATCGGATAAGACAAGAGAAATCTCATTGTCTTGATTGATGAAAGCCGTATTGGAATAATTAAGGTCGACATTGAAGCCTAAGCCGCTGACGATAGTCGAAGCGGAAGCTTCTTTCTTGAATTGGCTGGATAATGTGCCGGGGAGATAGCTGAGGTAGCCGACAACGACATTGGCGGAATCCGGCTGATTAATAAGGCGGCCGACTATTGTTAGCGACCCGGTCGCGCCCGGATCCATATCAGCGATATCCCAGCCATAATTGCCGCTATTAGGAGAGACGGAAGCCGAGCTAAAGACGAAATTTTCTGGATACTGGATCTCCAGGCGCGCGTGCGACAGGATATATTTAGTCGGATTATGATAAGTCACCTTATACGAGAATTCTTCTCCGGCCAGGATATTTTCCGGAGCGGCGATCTTGAAATCCAGGCCATTCACGTCATTGCCGTTAGATAGCCAATACGAATAAGCGAAATAAGCGGCCGCGCCGAGCAGGCCGAGGAGAATCAGCTTCTTCAGGAGCCTAACGAAAAAATTCGGACGCTTCTTGATACTCATCCTCTTGACGTCGACTTTCCCGCCTTTCTTATCGCGATATATTTCCGAGAGGTTGGAGTCTATTTCGGCTTCACGCACTTCGCGTCCAACGACACGTTCGAAAGTGGCGACCTCTTTCTCTGTCGGCACGGGTCTTTCGACGAATGAAGACAGACTGGACTCTTCATCCCGGCCGACCTTCAAGATTCTTTTTATTTTTTTCTCTTCAGGCATACTATATGTATTAAAATTTATTTATTTTTTTTCTAAGAGGAGCGAATAATACTTGTCAGCATCAAGGGGCGCGCTTATTTCCCAGCCGCTATTTCCAGCCAAGTTTTCAGGGAAACGCCAGAAGACTCCTATATTTTCGGGCAAGCGCAGGCGGCTCGTGAATTCGCTCGGACGCGATCCTGGCTGCTTCTGCACTAAGAGAGAATAAGGCAATAAGTCAGGCGCATTCCCATCCAGCCAGCCATTCAAGCGTTTCAGCCAGCTATCATCAGCTTTCTTGCTTAAGATATTGAAAGGCAGGCGATAGCTGATGACTACGCTCGCAGTCTGCCCCGGATCGACCATCAGCCAGTTGGCGAAGACAGTCTTGCCATTCTCTTGATAAATCTTTACGCCGGTCGCGCTATCCGTCTTTGCCGCCGCTTCATTATCTAGGAGCGGCGTCCTTTCCCAGTCAGCCTCCGGCTTCTCTTGCAGATACCTGGCGTCTGGCGCGATAAAGCCAGTCGCGCTGATAAGTTCGCTGCCTTGCGGCACATAGATGCGCATCCAATCGACGTTACGCACCCCGGTCAGCGCTTCGTTCTTCAGCCCGTTATGGGTCCGAGTGATAGTAACAGTATTGATGACGCTACCATCAGTTCCAGCTTCGCTCGCCAAGTCTATCTTCTCGCTCATCAAGCGATCCGATTTCTGACCGGCGATATTCGTATTGACGACCATCAGATAATCCTTATCGGTCGGACGCACGATTCCGGCCCAATTGCGGCTCGCGAATTCGGATTGAAGCGCCGGGTCGCTAAAATAGAACAAAACCTGCTTCTCAGACATATTCTCCTCGAAGACGGTGATTATCTTAATCAGATTATCCCGATCCAATTTCTGCGGCAGAGTCTCCAATATCTTCGCCAGCAGGTCGCCGATGATCTTCTTCGGCTTATTGCCGGCGTTATTATCCAAGTCCTGCTCTAAGGGGATGGCGGATTTCACTGCTGTCGAAGTTGCCGGAATATCAACGATGGCCTCCGGATGAGTCTTAGCCAGGTTCTTCTGTTCAGTAATCTTTTGGACGGTTTCCCAAAAATTATCCTTGTCTATCGTCAAGCCGTATTCCTGCTGCAGATCGATCGGACCGGTGATTTCCAATAAGCGCTCGACCACTGTCGGCGTGACGCCGATAACGCCGTCTACGCTCGGACCGCCGCTCTTCTCATAGAACCAGGTGAGATTCTTCGCTGTTGTCGGCCAGTCCGGCCACCAATTTGCATCCCAAAAATGCCAAAGAGGATTGACTAGCCAAAGCGGTTCAGGCGCGACGACCCGGACTTTCATGCCGCCTTCAGTATCATATGATCCGCCGCCGGGAACTTCTAGATTGCTGATCCGACCGCCCCTGATATCGACGAGCGCATAACTGCCCAAGAAGCCGCCGCTCGCGCGCATCTCCGCGTTATTCTGAAAGACTAATAAATATCTCTTATCTCGGCTTAATCCCAAAACTTCCTTGAGCTTAGCGCCGGCAGAAACGAAATTATCGAGATTATCCGATAAGAGAGCGGCCTGCTGGCTGAGAGATTCGAACTTAGCCCGATAAGCTTCCGGGAGATTATCCGGATTTATCTTGGCTATAGACTTCTTCAAAGATTTGGCATCGGCCACGGCTAAATTTCCATAAGCCAGAAAATTATCTAATGAAGACCGGAAATCATCCTTATCGCCGGCGAAGAGGCTGTCAGTCGCGAGCACTAGATTACTACCTAAAGACGCGGCGGCCGCTCCCGCCGCTAAGAACTTCTTGCTTTCCGCCGCCAGTCTGATCTTGGGGTCGCTCGAAAAAGAGGCGAGCGCCAAAATAGAATCATTGATCTTATTGAGATCATTCTGCGCTTCTAGAAAATTAGCTCCAGCCGCTTGAAAATCAGAATCAGCGCTTTTCATATCCAGTTTGGACACGGAATCAGCCGCAGCCATCAAGCTGCTCACGGCTAATTCAGAACGGCTGATTATCCTGTTTTCTAAGCTCTGAAAATCAAGGATATCGAGCGCAGATAATATCTTGAAAGGCAAGATTATCAGGATGAGGATCAGGGAGAAATATAAGACGGAGCGATACCAGGGCGCTTCCGCTTTGTCGATCGCTATCAGGCGGTCTTTGGCAACGCCATCTCGGGCTACGCTCTTAAGGCGCCCGATCTTAAGGCGCAGATTCTTCTGCCAAGCCGCTTTGCGCGCTTCGAGTTCCGCAATCCAAGCAGGCTGGCGACTCTTGAAAAAACGCCAGTCGGAAGCAAAGAGGCGCCAACCGGAGAAAAAGCTCCTTAGGGCGGGCGCAAAAGAATATCTCTTCCTGGGCGCCAAGAGGTTCGGAATCATCTGGAATCTTTTCTTGGCGACTTTCATCTCTTTCTTGAATATCTCCATTCCCTTGTCAGCGCTGATCTTGGCCTCTTTCTTGATTTCAGCTTCCGCCCGCTTCTCTATCCGGCGCAAATCTACGACAAAATTAGAGAAGCGCTCTCTCTCTAGGCCCGGGTTATTCGTTTGTATCTTCTGGTCATTAGCCATTGAAAAATTCTTATTTTTTCAGCGCGGCTCGATAGACATCCAGGGTCTCGCGAGCGCACTCCCACCAATTATATTTCTTCGCCTGTTTCAACCCCTGTTCAATCAGCTCAGCGCGCAGTTTCTCGTCGCTCAGCACTTCCTTTATCTTGGCGGCCATATCTTCTTCATCTTCCGGATCGAAATAAGCAGCGGCCGCTCCGAGAATTTCCGGCAGCGAAGCTCGATCAGAGCTAAGAACCGGACAGCCTTTAGCCATGGCCTCTAGGGGCGGCAAGCCGAAGCCTTCATAGAGCGAGGGGAAAACATAAGCGCGCGCCTCCGCGTATAATATTTCTAGCTGCGCGTCCGGGACATAGCCGGGAAATATCACCGGACTATTGATATTCTCTTTCTGCCATAAGTTCAGGGCTCGAGCCGTCTCCTTGACCCGTTCATAAAAATAATCCGGCTTACCGACTAGCACCAAGCGCAGATCATGGCGCTCGGCATGCAAGCGGCCGAAGACCCGAAGCAATATCTCCAGGTTCTTGTGCGGATAAGCATTGCCGACATAGAGCAAGAAATTCTGCGGAATATGGTATTGCGCCAATATCTCTTGGCTATCGAGCTTGGAAACGAATAAGGAATCGCGCCCTTTAGCCAGATTAGCGACGCCTTCATAGGTGACTATGATCTTTTCCGGCTTGATACCAAATTTATCGACTATATCTTTCTTGGTGAATTCAGAAACGGTGATGACTTTCTGGGCGCGGCGCAGCGCGGAAAAGATGACGAGACGATAAGCGAAATTCTTAAGATAATACAAAAAATGACTGCGCGTCGTCGCCCGCACGGTCGGAAAATGGGTCAAGATCAGATCATGGATAGTCACGACGAATTTCCCCGGCGTGAGTATCGGCACATTGAAATGGGGAAAATGAATCAAATCCAGCTTTTCGCGCCAGAGATAAAACGGCATCAAGATCTGCTCTTTCCAGCCATACCAAGGACAATCAAGCTTGATTTTCTTGATGCCCAGACGCCCAGAATCGAATTCATCGAAATTTCCGGGACTCAAGAAGATGACGTATTCGAAAGATTCACCTTCGGCGGTGCTCGTTATCTTGATGATATTATCGACCACCTCTTGCGTATAGCGGCCCAGACCTTTCCCTATCGGGCCATAGAAGCGGGCATCAATGCCTATTTTCATGGGAGTTATGATTAAACGAAGGGCAGATTAGCCGGCGGCGTCGCCTTCTTCTCGGTCAAATCTTTAGCAGTCTCAGCCGAAAATGACACGGCCATTCCCGATGCGGCTGCAGCCGATTTAGCAGCGAAGGGTTCGTTAAAAATATCCGGAATCTCGACCGCCCTATCTTCAGCGATCGGCAGCGATGCCGGCGCGTCAGCTTTCCGTCCCGGCGCCTTCTGGATCATGGCCGCCTTGACATTAGCTTCAACTGGAAAATGCCAGAGAGTCGCCAGTTCTTCGATATTGTATAAGCCCGGCCTCCGGCCTCGATTATCCGACCGATTTATATAGGCACGCAGAATCTTGCGTTTCTTCTCTAACAGGCGCGGCGCGGTAAAAAAATAAACCGTCTTCGTGAAAGTCATGTCTACGTCCGGCTTAAGATTATTCAGATCTAAGGATGAGAATTGCTTCATATACCCGACTAAGCCGTTAGCGACTTTCGCCTTATTCATGACTTCTTTCTTAGCGATATAAACAGCCCTGATCTTGGCTTCGAAACCGAGCTTGCCGGCCTTAAGCTGGATGCCCTCGACCTTGCGCTTCTCGCCCGGAGATAATTCCATCATGGACTTGGCCTTCTCTTCCTTGGCCGGTCCGATATCGCCCCAGATCGGATAGAATATCTCGCTCGCTTCGCCGAGCGCGACGACGCCTTTCGCGGCCAGTCCTGGCTTAGCCTTCTCTTTCCTGCCTAAGATCCTATTGATCTCCTTCTCCGAATCCTTGACCCAGCTGAAGCCCGTCGGGATGACGATGATCTGAAACCAAAAATATTCTCCTTGGCGCAAAGAGCCGCAGAGATCCATCAAGCTCGCCATCGGATCCTTGAACTGAGTCTCGCTCGGTCCCATCTGATGCTCGAATTCCTGATAACATTTTATCGGATAAGGCCAGGCGTTAGCCTGGATGAATTCCGTCCCCCAGAGATCATATTCTTCGTCCGGCACTTTATGAGGCACGTCACTCACATAATCATCGACTTCGGAGATTTCGGCGTCGGGATATTGCGAGTAGACCGCCGATTCCACGAGATTACGGTATTCCAAGGGCGTACGGATAAGGAATTGCGTATAACCCTCAAGACTAACTATCTCGAAACTGAAAGCTTTCTGAAATTTGCCTTCGAACCATTTCTCAAAAAAATTGATCGAGCCATGGGCGCCGCCGAGATAGGTGAACATATTTTCGACCGCCTTCGGAGATTGTTCATTGCCTTTCGGGATATCGACAGCCAGAAGCAGGCTCTTATGGTTCTTTTCCCATTCGTTCCTCAACCAGAAAAGATAAACCTCCCGCATTCCGTAAAGGAAGACGATGGCGACGATCAGCCAGCCGAAATTACCCATAAAAACCCAAAGCATCTCGTCCGGAGGCAAGCTTAAGAATTGTTCCAGTCTGCTTGTATTTATCACTATATCCATATCAGGAGATTATGGAGACATTTTACCATATATAAAATAAAAAATAAAACCCGTTTTCAGTAAAAACGGGTTTCATTTTATAGTTGATTGCTAGCGGTTCGAGGCGCCTTATTTCTGCCATTCCTTGAGGCCGTAAGTTCCGCGGTTGACAAGCACGTAGCGGTCATCAAGAATCAGTTCATTGTGGACAGTCGCGGCATTCGCGGTCTTCTTATCGAATTTCATCTCATTGATCTTCTTGGCGATCTCGGTGAAATGCAGAGGAGCTCCGGCATGCTTCAGGATCAGATAGATCTTATCGTTGACGGTCTTAGGCTTGACTTCGCCCCAATCGGCGATACCCCATTCTCCGTATTTATTCTGCTCCAGGTTCTTCAAAGCCTGCATGAGAGAATATAAGATCTTATTGCTATTGATGACTTCGGCCTTATCAGGGAAAACCTGGCTCTTAAAGACGCTGGTGATATCGGCAGAGCTGCCGGTCAGCTTGGTAGTATGCTTATTGTAAGCTTCCAATTTCTTGAGGAGATCCAGGAGCTCTTCGGTCGTAAAAGTCTTCTTCAAGCCGTCGACTTTCTTCAATAAGTCAGAGGCGAGCTCTTCCAGGTGGCCGACTTCCGTATTCTTTTTCTTGAAAGAAGGGTTGAACTGCTCAGAGTCTCCGACGAGCTCCAAGTCGTCGCTCATGAGCTTAGAGATCAAAAAATTAAAATGGTTGCGATAAGACTGACGGTTAGCTTCAGTATCAGCGCCGGCTTCAGTCGAGCCGTTAAGCTCAAGCGAAATGACGGTCAGGATATCCAAGAGATAATCGCGTCTGATCAATCCGCCATGCTCGGTAAGCAAGCTCTCGACGACTTCTTTCAGAGAAGAGATCGATTCTTCTAGCTTTTCCAGCTTCTTGATCTTCTTGATGCTGGCCGCCTCGATTTGGCGGACGCGCTCTCTAGTCAATTTATGAAGGCTGCCGATCTTTTCCAAAGTTTCGCCCTTGTCGCCCTTCAATCCGAAGCGGCGGGACAGGATATCCTTTTCCCGGTCAAGCAGTTCTGAGAACAAGGAATCGACGATGCTAATCGCGTCTAAGCGGGTCAGCTCTTCGGATTTCTTATCCTTAATCATTTTTTCTAATAAGTTTTCCATATTTTCCATATAAAAAAAATAAACCGACAGTGATATTTATTTCTCCCCTAATTTATCACATTATTTTGTATTAGTCAACCCCCGCGAAAGCCTCAAAACACAGAAATACTCTTTTAAGAGAAATTGCTCTAATATAAGCGAAAAAGTAAATAAAACTAAAATTTTAAAACCTGCAATAACTTTATTGACAAGGTTCTGTTTTTTCCAGTGTTTTAAGAATATGAGATGCTGATTTCGAAAAGACCAAGCCCTTATCTGACGGCTTTTCGTTTGCCGGTCGCGCCAAAAATCTCCTACTCCTCGGCCGGAAACGGCGGCCGTCCGGTCGTGATAGATTATAGCTTCTGGTATCAACCGCGAAGAATAACCGTTCAGAAAGAGGCGATAAGCTAGATCGCAGTCTTCCTTATACATGAAGAAGCGTTCATCATAATACTGCTCACTGCCGCCCTGGCGGCTTTCTGCGACTTTTCTCAAAGCGCTGAGACGGAATAAGCCGGCCGCTCCCGACGGACCCAATATGGCGTGGGCGGTGTTTTTCCCATCATCTTCATCTCCTTGTCCTAGGTCGATGAATTTCAAGCCTGGTTTCAAGACTAATCCGAGCGAATCTATCAAGTTCGTCTTCTTCTGACCAGCAAAATCCCAGCGCAGTAATTTCGGCGCGACTGAACCGAGCGAACCATCGGCATTTAAGGCGCTCATCAGCCTCTCGATCGCTTCCGGCTCGATCAGCGTATCCGGGTTGATGACCAGAAAATAATCGGCGCGATCCTTAATCGCTTCCTTAATCAGGATATTATAAGCTCGGGCAAAGCCCAGATTATGGCCTTGGCAGAAGTAAGCGATGTTTTCATGCCGCTGCAGGATCTGGCTGTTTTCAGACCGGCCTTTATCGCTATTGTCGAAGGCATAGACCCGGTAATCATCCGGCTTCAGAAAGCTTAGAGCCGTTTCCAGGCTCGACAAAAAATCGCCTAAATACTTAGCGGTCGCTTCGTTATAAGTTAGGAAACCGACAGCCAGCTTCATAATTTGTTTATATGACCATCTTATCGGCTAATTTTTCCTTAGCAAAATTCTGCGCCTTGAGCAGGCTATCGAAAGTTCCAGCATCCAGCCATTCTCCTTCGATAGTCGCGACTTCCAGTTCCCCTTTCTCCAGAAACCAATTATTGACATCGGTTATTTCCAACTCGCCGCGAGGAGACGGCTTCATCTCTTTAGCGATCTTGATGACGCGCTGATCATAGATATACAAACCGGTGACGGCATAGTCGCTAAGATACTCCTGAGGCTTCTCCACGATCTTTTCAGCTTTCATGTTCTCATCGAATTTGACGACGCCGAAACGCTCCGGATCCGGAACTTTCTTGGCAAAGACTTTTGCTCCTCCCTTGAAGCTCTTCACGGCTTCGGAGATATCGTCCTCGAAAATATTATCGCCGAGAATCATCACCACATCTTCCTGATCGATGAAGTTCTCGCCGATGATGAAGGCTTGGGCCAAGCCTTCGGGATGATCCTGGATCTCATAAGTGAACTTGACGCCGAACTCCTTGCCGGAGCCGAGCAGATTAAGATAATCGCCGGCGCGTTCCGGGGCGACGATGATCAAAATCTCCTTGATGCCCGCCTTGATGAGCGTATTTAACGGATAATAGATCATCGGCCGATTATAGATCGGGAGCAATTGCTTAGAAGTGATCTTGGTGAGCGGTTTGAGCCTAGTGCCGGAACCGCCGGAAAGGATGATGCCTCGCATAATTTTATATGATTGAATTATTTAATAGCTTTATTTTTCAGTTTCCAGATACTCCCTGAGAGCATCCTTCCAATTCCGCAGCTTATGGACCTTAGTATTTACGAGCACGGAATATTTCGGACGGCGCGCGGCGCGGAGCAGATTCTCGCTGCGGACGGCGCGCAGGGCCACCTTCATCTTCTTCTGGCGGAATAATTCTATGGCTGCTTCGTACCAGGTTACCGGACCTTCGTTCATCAGATGATATATTCCGAACGGCACTTCCAGTTCCCAAAGGCGCTTAGTCGCGGCCGCCAGATCAGGAGTATAGGTGAAGCAGCTCAATTCCTCGTTTACGACCGTCAGCTCTTTCTTATCTTGAGCCAGATTCAGCATGATGTCAAAAAAGCTGGGTTTAGCGCTGGGGCTGCTTCCGGACGGTCCGAACAGCTTCGAAGTCCTGATCAGATAATAGTTCAAGCCTAGGCTAGCGCGGCGCAAGACCTCCCTTTCGCCCTGGAATTTACTCTCTCCATACTTATTGACCGGATTAGGCGTATCTTCCTCATCAAAAGACTGCTTCTGTTCCGTGCCGCTGAAGACATAATCAGAAGAATAATGGATCAAGGTCGCTCCGATTTCCAAAGCCAGCTCGGCCAGATTTTCCGGCAGAGCGACATTAAGCTTAAAGGCGGCGGCAAAGCCGTCCTTATCCTCGCACTTATCAACCGCGTTATAGGCGACGGTATTGATAATGAGTTCCGGCTTAAGTTCTCGGACCTTGGCGCCTAAAGCGGCAGAATCAAGCACGTCCAAGTCTTCCCGATCCAAAGACACCGTCTCATAGTCGGCCGAAAATAATTTAGTTAGTTGGGAGCCGAGATTTCCGCCCCCTCCAAGTATTAATATAGACATGGTTTCAGTATATCAAGCCGTTGACAAAAATCAAGAAAAACTATAAACTTATAGGAATTTACGTAACTTAACATTCAAATATTCACTAAATAAAAACCAGGAAATAATGAGAAAAATCATGATTTTTTCAGGCTTAGTCCTAATGGCTTGCCTTGGCCAGGCCGCAGACCTATACGCCCCGCAAGGAGCCATCATCAGCCGCGACGGCCAATTCCTAGTCATAGAAGAGGGCCGGCCAGCCAGCGCGCAGGAAATATCTTTCATCTACTACAAGGAAGGTTTCGGCGCTGTTCATTTCTACGAGATAGATAATAGCGAATTCGATGATGTCTATATCATCAAAGACACTATCAGATCTATCGACCCGCTCGTCAAAGAGACTCTGGCTGCTTTTGGAAAAGTCCTTTCTGTCGATGCTTACCATATCTGGAAGAGCGGACAAAAGAAAGTTTCCAAGAAAATCTATCGCGGCGGTTATAACTCCTGGCTGACGCTGAGCACCGTCAGGACGATCGAAACCACGATCTATTATGATCGCGCGACCCATGAAATGAAAGCTGACTTGACCGAAAAATCAAGGACGCGCTTCCCTTGGGAGAATATCGCTTTATTCATAGCTCTGTTCTTCGCCGGACTAAAGACCCGAAATGTCTTCAGAAATTGCGGACAAGTGAGCCTCGCTTTAGTCGCCATAATCTATACGAGCATAGGAATCGCTTTTCTCATGCCGTGGATGGTGCCGAATATCCAAAATAGCGTCACCATCACCTTAATGGTCGCTTTCTTCAGCTTATTTGTCATGATCGCTAACCATAATTATCCTATCATTGTAGTCCTGAGCGACAGGAGGAATAGAAAAGGAACGCGGCTGAAATTTATAGTCGTGATCGGCATGAGCCTACTCCTCGGCGTCAGCCTGTGGATGAGTCTAGGCTATCGCCAATTCCTGCTACTCAGCCTAAGCGCCGGCTTGCTCGCTTATTTTTTTCCTTTCTGGAAAGGCAAACGGGATTCCAAAAAAAAATTTGTCATTCCTTCATCAGAAAAATTAGAAGCTTAAACCTCAATTTAAAAATCTAAAAAATGGAAACATTAAGCAGTGTCTTGAACAAGATTCTCAAAACTCAAGATATCGAAGAAGCTGAAAAAATAATCCGCCGCTACAGCAATAGCAGGAATAATTTCAAGCTCTCTGATATCCTTGAAGGACCGGAAATCTGCAATTACCTCGGCTGGCTTCTATACAGGCTGGAATCTCCAATACCAACAGGCAACCGGCAAGAAGATATGAGAAGAGAGGTTGAATGGCAGAAAAAATATTATGAGATAGGCAGAGACCTCTACATCATGATGGTTGATGTCCATGGCAAAGGCAGTTTGATCATAACTCCTTTTCTGGCAGTCTTATATTCTAAATTCTTGGGCAACAGGATATCCTGCCGCAACCAAGAAGACCCGGGCTATCTTTCTGACGGAGAAATGAGAGAACTAGCGCGAATAACCGATGGCAGCACTAGAGCGGCTATCGATAAATGTTATTGCGATAGGATAAGAAAAGTTTGGGTAAATAATCCTAAAGAATAACCCGATCAAGCAACTTGATCAAAAAAAGCCTCGAATAAAATCGAGGCTTTTATATTTTCCAAAAGATTATTCTGTCCATTCCGCTCCTTGGCGCACTAATAATTCGCGCGCGCGCTCCGGTTCAGCCATGATCTCCTTGACCGTTCTTTCCATGCGCATGCCTTGCGATCCTTTGACCAAAACGACATCGCCGGCCTTGAGTCTTTCCTGCAAGAACGCGCCGGCTTCGAGGGCTTGATCGAAATGGAAGACATTATCCTCGCTCAGGCCGTCCGCTATCGCTGCCCTGACAGAATCGCGGGACTTTTCGCCGACGGCAACCAAATAATCAATGCCGCCGCTCACGACTTTCTTCCCCGCTAGCTGGTGTCCCTCGACCGTATAATGCCCGATCTCCAGCATGTCGCCTAGGACTGCATATTTTGAGGCGGACGGATCGATCTTGATGCGACTGAGAATATCCAAAGCGCTCTCGGTCGCTTCCGGAGAAGAATTATAGGTATCATCGATGATGAAAGTATGCTTGATGCCCGGTAAGATATTCATACGCCCGTGCGGCAGAGAAAAATCTTTCAAAGCCGCTGCAATCTCGACCAGGTTCATTCCGAAATACAAGCCGACGGCAGCAGCGGCTAAAGCCGCATACAAGACGGTTTCTGACATGACATTATCCATGAAGACCGGCACGATCGAGCCTTGATGGTTCATCTTGAAATTAAGGCCAGATAATTCATAATTGCCTTTGGTGAAATTATAGACGATATCTTGGGCCTGCAGATCGGCCCCGGCCTTCAATCCATAGGTCAGAACCTTCGCCTTGCTGGCGCCGGCCATCTCTCGAGCCGATTCATTATCATAATTAAGTATGGCCAGGCCTTTATTATCAAGATTCTCAATCAAGACTTGCTTTTCTTTCTTAATATTCACGAGGCTGCCAAAATACTCTAAATGCGAATAGCTGATGGCGGTGATGATGCCGATATTGGGCGGAGCGATAGCGGTGAGATAAGCCATGTCGCCCGGACGATCGACGCCCATCTCTAAGATCAGCACGCGCGGATATTTCTTATCTTTAAATAAGATGAGTCCGGCGGCTTTGAAAAATATCCTGATCCAGCCGAAAAGGCTACGACCGGCTGATTCAGCGCCGATGATAGTAAGAGGCAGGCCGATCTCATTATTATAATTTTTCTGGCTCATGGCGACCGCTTCCCGATCCTTCAAGACTGCGAAGATCGCCTCCTTAGCGCTCGTCTTGCCGACAGAGCCGGTGATGCCGATTACAAGAGGCTGATACTTCTTCAGTATCAATCTGGCCAGCAGCCGCAATTTTATCTCTAATATCTTTCTCATATTATTTTCTAGTTTTCGGGACCTGGTAATACTTCAGCATGAAATCAGCTATCTCTGTCCAAAGAGGCAAAGCCGACCCTTCGGCGAACTCGACATCCCTCGGAGCATCTATCTTAGTTAGCATGACAAAGGCCGGTTCGTCAATCGGAGCGATGCCGATGAAAGTATGGATATACTTGTCAGTGCTATATCCGCCATTGACAGCCACCTGAGCCGTGCCGGTCTTGCCGCCGATATAATAACCGTCGATATAAGCGCGCTTAGAGTGGCCATTCTCGACGACATTAACGAGCATGGCGGAGATAGTCGCCGCCGTCTTAGAGCTGATGACTTGGCGCAGCTGCTTCGGGATCATCTCTTCCCGCTTGCCATCCCTGATGATCGCCTGGACTATATAAGGCTTCATCATGACGCCTTTATTGGCGATAGCTTGATAAGACATGACCATCTGCAACGGCGTAACGGAAAGGCCTTGGCCGAAAGAGGTAGTGGCCGCATCGATCTCCCTGACCTTGCTGGATAAGAGATTGCCGATGCTGCCAGCCGCTTCCCCTTCCAGTTCAATGCCGGTCTTTTCACCGAAACCGTAATCCTTAACGTAACTGGCGAAGACCTTAGGTCCGGCTTGGCGCATCGCGAAGATCGCGCCGGTATTCAAAGAATTTTCCAAGACAAAATTCATATCGACGATGCCATGGGCTCCTTTAGTGGAAAAATCGGAATTCCTGATCGGCTTAGGCCAGCCGTTGATCATGATCTGCCCCTCATCCTTATAGGTCGTCGCCGGAGAGACTTTTCCTTGATCGATAGCGATGGACATGGTTACGGTCTTGAAAACCGAACCCGGCTCATACTGATTGAATAGGGCCGGATTATTATAGACGCTGATGTCGGAAACATCCTTGTAATTATTCGGGTTGAAATCTGGAAGCGAACACATCGCGATGATTGCTCCGGTCTTAGGATTGATGACGATAACTGAGCCGCCATCGGCGCCATGCTTCTTAACCGCTTCCTTAAGCTTCTCGCAGGCAGTGAACTCCACGTTGCGATCAAGCGTTAAGACTAGATCAGATCCAGCCACCGGCGGCACGTATTCGCGATCATTAACGATGATGACGCTGCCCTGCCCGCCTTTTTCCGATTTGAGAGAACCGTATTTTCCGAACAATTCATCATTAAAAAATTCTTCCAATCCATATTTGCCGTTGCCTTCATCATTAGAATAACTGACGAACCCCAAAACGTGCGCAGCAATCTCGTTTTCCGGATAATACCGGAAGCTCTGCAAATCAAAGCTCAGTCCAGGTATCTTCAATTGCGTGGCCGTCGTCGAGGCGACGGAACCAGGAGTTGCTTTTATCAAGACTTTGCCGTTCTTCAATTCTAGATTAGCAGCCGTCAGGGGGGTGGAAGTAGCGCTGCCTAGATAAGCGAAGAGAGATAAGAGCTTATCCGTGTCGATCTTCTTGCCTTCGAGCGGCTCATAGACGTCGCCCGGCTTATCTAAGCGTTTCAAGTAAGCAGCTATGATAGACTCCTTAGTCGAAGTGGCGATCGGCTCCGTGCCGCTGGCAGAATCTTTCATTTCTTCTTCTAGGCGAGGCCTATCGAAGAACTCATACATCTTTTCCGCCAAATCTTTAGGATTAGCGACATCTTTAGGAACGGCGAACAGGACAGCTAAGTCCTTATTAGTCGCGACCGGATAGAGCTTTTCCTGACCGTTAACCTTTTCAGTAAAATAGATTTTTCCTCTCTCCGGCTTAAGCTGGCTTGAAACTTGCTGCTGGTTAGCGGCCATCGCCGTATAAAGATCACATTGCCTGATCTGCACGTTGAATAGCTTATAGACGAGGGCGCCGGAAAACAAAAAAATAATCGCTACGACTGAACGCCAGCGATTACTGTTGATCCTGATCTTGTCCGGCCGGGAATTGTTCAGAGAATTACGCCACATAGGATGCAGGTTATGATTTATTTTTTAGCGACAGCCAGGCTATTGGAAGTAAGATATTCGACGTCGCCGATAGCCACCATATTGAGGCTGCCGGTGCGTTCGTTCAAAGAATAATAAGATTGCGCCGCATTAACGGCTTCTTCGCTGGCCATCTTCTCACTGGCTAAAGCGGCGGCCTGAGATTTAAGGTCGCGCAACGCGAAACCCTGGACAGTCAGGTCGCTGATATTTATAAGATACATGACGCCGAGGGCGGCCAAGCCGGCAAACAGGCAGACATTGAAATATTTCAGATTAAATCTGCTGTTCGTGCAGGTAGCTCTCTGACTGGCGTAATTAGTGGCTATCTTGGTCATAAGAATTTTATCAGCCTCCCAGCTTAAAACCGGGGAAATCTTATATTAATTTAAAAATTATCTAGATTATGGCCGCGGCGCGGAGCTTGGCGCTGCGGGCGCGGGGATTCTCCTCGATCTCATCCTCTTGCGGCACTTCCGGGCGCTTGGTCAGTATCTTCCAGCCGGGCGTATCTTTCAAATATCTCTTGACTATCCTATCTTCGCCGCTATGGAAAGAAACGACGACTAGCTTCCCTCCCGATTTCAGCATCTTCGCGGCAGCCGATAAAGCCTCAGACAAAGCCGCTAATTCTTCATTGGTCTCCATCCTCAGAGCTTGAAAGATCTTTGTCGCGGGATGGATGCGGGAACGGAATCGAGGCGGGACAGCCTTCTCTACCAGGGCGACTAGATCAGCGGTCGTTTCTATCTTCTTAGCGCGTCGGCCTTCGACTATCGCCTTAGCGATCCGATAAGCTTCGCGCTCTTCTCCGTATTCTCTGAATATCCTAGTCAACTCAAGCAGCGGGTAGTAGTTCACGATTTCAGCCGTCGATCTTTCATTGATCGGACCGAAAGCCATATCCAGGGGGCGGGCGCCCTTGAAGGAGAAGCCGCGGCTCTCATCATCAAGCTGAGCTGACGAGAGTCCTAGATCCATGACGATGCCGTCGAGCTTTTCCGGACTGCGGAAATTCTCTTTGACTAGCGTTTCCAGATTTTTAAAATTACCTTGGACTAACTTTATATTCTTCAATTTCCTGCTAGCAATCTCTTTGGCGGCATTCTCTAGCGCCAAGCTATCCAGATCTATCGCCATGACCTTTCCATTCTCGCCGATTTTTTCCGCCAGAGCCAAGGTATAGCCGGCTCCGCCCAAAGTGCAATCGACGAACCTCTGTCCAGGCAGCGGGTTCAGGAATTTCAGGACTTCTCTCAACATGACCGGCTTATGACTGTAATCCATATTGATATTCGTTAACCGCCCTTTATATCCCTAAGTCTCCCAGTTCTTCAGCGATCGCGTTGCTATTCTTTTCTGATTCGCTCTTATATTTATTCCAAGCGCTCTCATCCCAGATTTCTAAATGATTATATAAACCGGCGACGATAATACTCTTCTTCAGTCCTGAAAACTTGCGTAAGTATTCCGGCAAGGTTATCCGGCCTTGATTATCGAATTCGACATCCATGGCGCCGGCGAGCATATGGCGGGAAAAAGCCCGAGCTGGAGCCTGACTGATCGGTAGAGCCGCGAACTTAGCGGCGATTTTCTCGAATTGCTCCTTCGAATACAAGAATAAGCAATTATCCAAACCCTTGGTGACGACCGCGCCCTTTTTCAGGATAGCGCGAAACTTAGCCGGAATGGCTAAGCGTCCTTTATCATCCAGATTATGATTGTATTCGCCGATAAACATAGCGGTTTGATAAATGAGGAGCGAGCTATTTCACCACGTCTCCCCACAATTCACCTTACAAGTATTATTATACACCACGAAGCCCCTAGGGTCAACACCGGGCTTTTCATTAAAATAAGCTAAAAAACTAAACAAAAAGCCACTTATCAACAAGCGGCTTTTTAAATAAAAATAATTTGTCAAAAATGTCTAAAAGTTTTCAACAGTTAGCGCACAAGCTAGAAAGTATATCTTTAACATCTTTTAAGCTCTCTATCTTCACTAAGCGCTCCCTGATCTTCGCTGCTCCAGGCAAGCCGGCGACATACCAGACCAGATGCTTGCGCAATTCGATCAAGCCGTTCTTCCCTTTCAGCTTACTAGTCAGCGTCGCATGATCAAGAATGATCTTGGATATCGCTTGCGGTTTCAGATCAATGATCTTATCTTTTTTTATTTCTTTGAATAACCAAGGTCTTCCTAAGATGCCGCGCGCCAGTCCAAGACCGTCGGCGCCGCTCGCCCTCAAGACCTTCTTAGCGCCGGCCAAATCATTGATTCCTCCGTTCGCCAAGATAACGCCCTGGAAATATTTCCTCGCTTCTTTAATAATTTTCCAATCCGGCTCCCCGGCAAATCCTTGCGCGTGCGTCCGGCCATGGATCATGACAGCGGCTACCGGCAAGTCGGGGATGTTCTTTAAGAATTCTAGCGCATCAATATTGCCGGACTTCGCGCGGATCTTGATCGATACCGGCAGGTCAGTATTCGCTAAGGTCGCTGCGATGACGGCGCGCGCTCTCTTCAGGTCTTTCATCAAGCCACAGCCAGCTCCTTGCTTCACTACTTTAGGCACGGGGCAGCCGAAATTGATATCTATGCCGTCCGGCTTGATCTTCTCAGTGATGATCTTAACGGCGACAGCAAAATGATCCGAATCCGCTCCGAAGAGCTGGACGACATAATATTTCTCTTTCAGCCGCTTGAATTTCAATAGTTCCAAAGTCGCATTATCCCTATCGGCTTGCTTCGCATTATAAAAAAGCGCGGTTGCCGAAGCCATCTCGCTATACAAAATATCCGCCCCGTATTTCTTACATACTTGGCGGAAAGCCGAATCCGTAAAACCGGCTAAAGGCGCGAGAGCCAAGATAGGTTGGCGGCGCTTCTGCAATTTTTTCCAAAAATTAATAGGCATTTATTTTTTCCGGCTTAATCTGTATCCGTCCTTAGCGTCTTCCATGATATAGCCGTTCTCCTCAATGCGCTTCCGGAGATTATCGGCTAACTCCCATTCCTTAGTTTCGCGGGCGGACTGGCGCCTAAGCACTAGATCCTGCATCGACTTCGACAGATCTCCCAGCTTCAATTCTTCTTCTGTCTTTTCTCCGGCTTTCTCTAGGCTAAGCCCGAGGACCTTGTCGAAATCCAAGATAGTCGCGCGCTTATCAGCGGCGCTGATCTTAGCTTTCAGGACTGAGGAGACGACGGCCAAGGCTTTCGGCATATTCAGATCGTCATTGATAGCCGCTAAGAACTTCTCCTTGAAATCCTGATCGACCGCACCCGTAACTGTGCCCAAAGCCTTAAATTGATTATACAGGCTCTTCAAGCCGTCAGCAGCTTGAGACAGGCTAGCTTCGCTATATTCCATGGGCTTGCGGTAATTAACCTGCAAGGCAGCGAAACGATAGGCGAGCGGGTCTAAGCCCTTATTCACTAAAGCGTTCTGAATGGTCAAGAAATTATCGGCGCTCTTAGCCATCTTCTTGCCGCCAGTAATATTCAGGAAGGCGCCGTGCAGCCAATAATTAAAAAATTTCTTGCCGGTCGCGGCCTCTGACTGAGCAATCTCGTTCGTATGATGAATATTGATATGGTCCATGCCGCCGCAATGAATATCTAATTGTGTCCCCAGATATTTCAAACTCATGGCCGAGCATTCGATATGCCAGCCCGGAAAACCGACGCCCCAAGGAGACTTCCATTCCATCTGGCGCTTGGCGCCGCTAGACGAGAATTTCCATAAGGCGAAATCGGTCGGATTCTTCTTCTCGGCGTTCGCTTCCACGCGCGCGCCCTCTTTCAGCTCTGACAAAGGCAGATGGCTCAGCTTATTATAGTCCTTGATCTTCGCAGTATCGAAATAGATGCCGTCGCTCGTCTTATAGGCATAGCCTTTAGTCTCCAGAGTTTTAATCATCTTTATCTGCTCGGGAATATTTTCCGTCGCCTTACACCATATATCCGGCTCTAAAATATTGAGAGCGGCCATGTCTTTCTTGAAAGCCGCTAGATAAAAATCAGCGATATCCCAAGCGCTCTTCCCCTCTCGAGCTGCGCCGCGCTCCATCTTGTCTTCCCCCATGTCCATATCTCCGGTCAGATGGCCGACGTCAGTAATATTCATGACGCGCTTGATCCGATAGCCGTCATACTTCAAGGCGCGCACTAAAAAGTCTTCAAAGAGATAAGTGCGCAGATTGCCGATATGGGCATAATTATAAACTGTCGGCCCGCAAGTATAGACGCCGGCTTCATTGCGATGCAGGGGCTTGAATTCTTCTTTCTTCTTAGAGAGAGTGTTGTATAAGGTGATCGGGTTCATAGTATTTTAATTAGGGCGGATATGGGCCTGCATCTTTTCCAAGGAAGGAGCGAGGCTGCGCAGATTATCTTTTAACTCCGGATGGAGGCTGACATCAGCTCCATATTCTCCAGCCTGGCTGAGCAAAGAAGAAACGAGCTTTTCGTAAACCGCCTTCTCCGCAACAGAAATATCAGAGCTGCCAGAAACTAAGGATTCCAAAAGGCTGTTCAGCTCCGGCTTGCTCAAGCTGAAATAAAAAATCGGGACATGGCGCAAACTTTTCCTCTCAAGCTGAGAGTCATTCATGGCGACGCCATATCTTATCCTAGCCCCGCCGCTCTTCATCTTATCGTCTATCTTCTTCTTTTTCTTCTCGCCGCCATCATCGCCATTATGGCCGATGACATCATCAAGACCGCAGATGACCGCCCCTGTCCGCTTATCGACGATCAATTGATCGGCGCCGTTCTCATAATCATCATGAGCTGAAGCGCGGACGATGATGAAATCGTCGCTCAAGACCTTATCGAATAATAAGGTCGTAGCTATTTCTGCGACGTTGGCCGGATTCTTCTCTTTAGCCGCGGCCATGGCCTCGAGACTCTTTCCTGATTCTTCGGCCCAAGCTTTTTCTTTAACTGAAATCAAATCGCAATCAGACGCGGCCTCGGCGCCCGCCATCTTGATCTGGCCATTCTTGTCGACTAAATCTCCATATTCAGAATTAAGGCGTCCGGCTAAAGACTCCAGGCGGATCTTCAATCCCGGGATATATGTTTCCGGCGCCGGGACCCTGTCGAAACGATCCACAGATTTCCCAAAACGGCCCAGATCTATCTTGCCGACTATCTTTATGCCTGGCATTTCAATGCTCATAATTTTTATTATTGCTCCAATTCATGAAAACGATTCTTGTACTTAGGTTCTCTCTTTTTCTGGCTCAGCTGTACCCGCCCCCTGAGAGGAGTCTTCTGGCTCGCATCCCAGGCGGAACGCCCGAAACCGCGGATGACGGCTCTTTCCAGGTCGGCCGGCTTGATTTTTATGATCTGTCCTGACATATAATATTCTCTACCATTTGAATTCCCCCTCGCTGATTATCTCTTGGACCTTTTTCCTGTCTGACGGGAATTCTATCGCTCGTAAATCTTCAGGCAGATCGTCTTTATTGCCGTGATGCCCGAGAGCGATGACCACTTCCGGCTTATAGTCTTCCGGGATATTGAAATTAGCCCGGACCGCGTCATAATCAAAGCCGCTCATCGCGTGCGCTACCAGGCCTCTAGCCGAAGCTTCAAGCGCCAGGCTTTGCCAAGCCGACCCGCAATCAAAACTGGCAGTCGGATTGGGGCGGTCATTATATTCGAAATTACTGCGGCTAACGACCAAGACTAAGACAGCGGCTTTAGCCGTCCATATCTTATTGCCGTTAGCTAGAGCCAAAAATACTTTATCCCAGGCCGGCGTGCCGTTCTTAACATAGATGAAGCGCCACGGCTGATTATTGAAAGCTGACGGCGCCCATTTAGCTGCCTCGAACAAAGATAATAATTCTTCGTCGCTCAGTTTCTCGCCGCTTAAGGCGCGCGGCGACCAGCGATTGAGAATAAGCGGAGTTATGGGCGACTCGCCCTTGCGGACGTTCTTCTCGCTAGACATACGATTATAGCTTAATTTATAAAGCTATATTACCATATTTTCAAGAAAAAAGCACTCTCAAAAGTGCTTTTCCAAAGCTCGCCGGTGGTCGCTAGTGGATTCGAACCGCTGACCCCTGCAATGTGAATGCAGTGCTCTAACCAGCTGAGCTAAGCGACCTGAATATTTAAATATGTGCCCGGAGGGGGATTTGAACCCCCATGGGATCGCTCCCGCAGCGTTCTGAACACTGTGTGTCTACCAAT